>JARFTX010000022.1 GCA_029289265.1 Gammaproteobacteria bacterium | reverse complement strand
GGTTCTCCGCCACCGAAGCGCCGACCTGGCCCGCGCCGAGGATGATGATTTTCACTTCGGCCCCGCCTCCAACCACGATTGGCGGTCATTGTACGCCGAATGGCCCTTGCTGCGGCGCGGAATACTGCGGTGCACCACGAGCGCTCAGCCTGGCGGCGGGGCGCCGAGATAGGCCTGCATATGAAAACGCATGTGCTCGGGACGATACCTGAAGCCCACCCCCACCGGGCACGCGCGGCGCGCCGGACACCCGTCGGCCATGCAGGCAGCCCCGGCCGGGCTACGCAGGTGCGCATCGCAATGCCGCCAGCGAAAGCCCGAACGCGCCGCCGCGCCGACCGGACAGGCGGCAAGGCACGGCGCCTCGACACAGCCCGCGCACGGCGAAGCGTGCCCACCGACGGGCTGCGGCTCGGTGCGGAGCCCTGCGCAGAATGCCGCGCTGGAATCGGGTAGGATCTCGGATGGCGCCTCGGAAAAGCACGCTTCGAGCGGCTCGGCGAAAGCCAGCGCGAAGCGGTAGGCGTGCCACAGCCCGAAGCGCGGGTGCGCGAGCAGGCCCAGCGGTGACGGGACGAGCCCCTCGGCCTTCATCGCCCAGCGCTGGAAAGGATGATGGGGCGGGCCGCCGAAGGGGAACAGCACGCGCGCGCCGAACTGCGCTGCGACGCGCGCGCCGATGCGGCGACTCCATCGATCGAGCGGGTGCGCCGCGCCGTCGCCCCGCTCGCGGGAAGCCGCGAAGGCCTCCCACATCGATGAGCCGATATTGCCGACCAGCACCAACGCGCGCGCCGGCCGAGCTTGTCCAAAGCTCGGCACCGCATCCTCGCGCGCGGGCGCAAAGTGGCCGCGCAGGCACAAGCCGAAGGGTTGCAGGACCGCCGCGAGTGCCTCCAGCCGGCCGTCCCGGTCGCACCCACCGACCGGAGCCTGCACGGAGCGCGCGGCCGGCGGAATCTCAGCCATCCTCGGCGCGGCGACCCGCCTGCAGACCGAGCTGCCGCAGCTTGCGGTACAGGTGCGTGCGCTCGAGCCCGCAGCGCTCCGCCACCCGCGTCATGTTGTTGCCCTCTTGGCGCAAGTGGTGCTCGAAGTAGAGCCGCTCGAAGGCTTCCCGGGCATCGCGCAGGGGCTGATCGAGCGACACCTCGTTGCAGGTGTCCGCGGGCTGGGGCAGCAGCCGGCGTGCCTCGGCGGGGCCGATCTCTTCCTCGAGCGTGCCGAGCGCGAGCGACTTGACCGCCGCGCGCAACTCGGCAAACCCCCCCCGCCAGACCTGCGTGCGCAGCGCGTTCAGTGCGGCGGTCGAAAAACGCCGACGCGGCACCTCGCCAGCCTCGACCAGGTGAAGCAGGAGCTGCGCCGCCAGCTCCGGGACGTCGTCCTGCACCTCGGCAAGCGAGGGCGGAACCAGGCTGATCTCGGAAAGCCGCGCAACCAGCGCGCCGTCCACACCGGCCGCGAGCAATTCGTCGTTGCTGCGCTCGGTCACGACCACCAGATGCTGATTGAAGCGCTCCAGCCGGTCCATCGCGAAGGCGAGATTCTTCTGCTGCGCGCGGCTCAGCCGGACTAGCTCCGGAACGTACAAGAGGCCGCCGTGGCAGGCCTGCAGCTGGGTGAGTTCGAGCGGCTGCGCAATGGTCGACAGGTCGAGCCAGGCAGCGCCATCGGCCTTGACGCTGCGCGCGGCCAGCTCGGCAAGACTGCCTGCGCCTACGCGCAGCAGCAGGACGCGCGATTTCTCCGCAATCTGCTGCAGGCGCCGGTGCAGCTCGCGCAGCGGCACCGAGCGCACGAAGGCGGCGAGCGTGAGCGGCGCCGGCTGGCCCGGCATGTCGGGCCGCTGGAGGCCGCGCTTGACCGCGGCGAGAAGCTTCTGCAGCGCGATCGGCTTCTCGAGGTAATCGATCGCCCCGATGCGCGTCGCCTCGACCGCTGTGTCGATGGTCCCGTGTCCGGACATCATCACCACCGGCATGGTGAGCTGTCCGCTCGCCGACCACTCCTTGAGCAAGGTGATGCCGTCGGTGTCGGGCATCCAGATGTCGAGCAGGACCAGGTCGGGGCGCGCTGCGTTGCGCAGGGCGCGCGCCGCTGCGGCGTTCTCGGCGAGCTGCACGTCGTGACCCTCGTCGCGCAGGATCTCGGAGAGCAGTTCGCGAATGCCGACTTCGTCGTCAACGATGAGAATGTTGGCCATCTGTATCCATTACTGAGCGGGGGCCGCGAGACGCAGCCGGATGCGCACTTCGGCGCCACCGCCGTCCCGATTGAGCAACCGCACGTCGCCGCCGTGCTCGTCGACGATCTTCTTGACGATCGCCAGACCGAGCCCGGAGCCGCGGCTCTTGGTGGTGAAATAGGGCTCGAACGCGCGCGCCAGCACCTCGGTCGGAAAACCTGGCCCGTTGTCGCGCACGATCACGAGCACATCGTCGCCGTCGCGGCGGGCCATCACGATGATCTCGCCGTCATCCTGCCCGGCGAGCGCCTCCTCGGCGTTCTGCAGCAGATTATGAAGGATCTGCCTGATCTGCGCCGCATCGCCCAGCACCTCCGGCAGGCGAGGGGTGATCTCGGTGCGGATCGTCGCCGCAGAGCTCTCATAGAGATGCAGCACGTCGGCGACAAGCTGGCCCAGGTCGAGACGGCCGAGCGCCGGACTGGGCATGCGGGCGTAGTCGCGGAAGGCGTTGACCAGCTTCTTCATCGACTCGACCTGGTCCACGATGGTTCGCGTCGCCCGCTCCAGCACGGCACGGTCGGCCTCAGCGAGGCGGTCGGCGAGCTTGTAGGCGAGCCGCTCCGCCGAGAGCTGGATCGGCGTGAGGGGATTCTTGATCTCGTGGGCAAGGCGGCGCGCCACCTCGGCCCAGGCGGCAGTGCGCTGCGCCATCACCAGGCTGGAAATGTCGTCGAACACCACCACCATGCCGCCGCCCGAGGCCTCGGGCAGACGCGCGCCATGGATCAGCAGCGTCTGCGGTGCGGCATCGGGCCGGGCCAGTTCGATCTGCTCGTGCCAGTCGCCTTCGTGCTCGGCGAAGCCCTTCAGCAGCGCGTCGCGAAAGGCGGCGTGGCGCGGCCACTCGGCGAGCGGGCAGTCCTCGAAGCCCTCCAACCGATCGGCAAGGATGTCGGTGGCGCCGCGGTTGGCCGCCCTCAGGGTGCCGTCGGCGGCAAAGGCGAGCACGCCCGTCGACAGGTGCGCGAGCACGCTTTCGAGATAGGCGCGGGCCGCCTCGACCGCCGCGCGATTGCGCTCGGCCTGCCCGCGCGCCTCCTGGAGCTGGCGCGTCATCTGGTTGAAGGACTGGGTCAGCACGCCGAGCTCGTCGCGTGCGGGCAGCGCCTGACGCGGGCTGAAGTCGCCCTGCGCGACCGCCTGCGTGCCTTCGGCGAGAATCAGCAGCGGCGCGACCAGCCGCCGCGTCAGCACGAAGGCGAGCGCAACCGCGGCGAGCAGTGCGAGCAGCAGCGACAGGGTGAGGGTGAGCGAGTAGATGGTGCTCAGGCCGGTCCGCCCGAGGACGAGCTGCTGGTACTCGCGGTGTGCCTCATGGACCGCGTCGACGTGGCGCGCGAAGGATTCGGGCACCACCTGGGTGAGCTGCAGATAGGATGGCTCGACCAGCAGGCTGCGCGAGGCGATCGGCACCACGGCGCGGATCACGAAGCCCTCGCCCGGGCGGGAGTCGACAGTGTGGTAGCGCTGGCTCTGGCGGGCCTGGCGCATCTGCGCTGCGGTCGGCAGGCTCGGCAGCAAGGCGCCGACGCCGTCGGAGGCCGTCGCGACGATCTGGCCGTTGGCGGCGATCACGGTCGCACTGCCGATTCCGGCCTGCTCACGCAGGCGGTTGAGCTGGGTGGGCGAGACGATCAGCACGCCGTCGAGCTCGATGGCGATGTCGCGCGCCTTGTCGACGACCTGCGAGACGAGATAGTCGAGCGCATTCTGGCCGAGCGCGATGCCGCCTTCCAGCGCCCGCTCGACGCGCACGTCGAACCACGAGTCGATGCTCTTGACGACGAACTGCAGCGACACCGCATAGAGCACCACACCGGGCAGCAGGGCCATCAGCGAGAACATCAGCAGCAGCCGGTACTTCATGCGCGAACCGAACTGGCGCACCTTGTACTCGCGCCAGAGCTGCCGCAGCTGCACGCCGACGAGCGCGGCCAGCGCCACCGTGACCACGCCATTGACCGCGAGCAGGTACGGATAGGCGCCCGCGAACAGGTCGGTGTTGGCGCTGGCCGAAGCGAGCAGGAACAGCGAGATGCCCGCGACCGCCGCGACGATGATCAGGGTCGCGTGCTTCATCGCGTGGTCCCGGCGAGGAAGGTCCAGCGCATCCAGTCGGTCGCGAGGTTCCAGTCCCGACTGCCGATGGCGGTCACCTGGAAGGGCTTGGGCAGCATGCTGGTATCGAGGCGGAAGCGCAGCGAGGCGTTGTAGGACACGCCCGCCTCCAGCCCCTCGCTTTCGACGATGTGCCAATTGCGCACCCGCTGCATCGCCAGCAGCGCTGCCTCGAGGCTGTCGAAATTCTGGTGGAGATTGCCGACCGTCAGCCGGTAGCTTCGGGTGATGGCGTGGTACGAGAGCCGGTAGGCGAGACGGCGTTCGGCGACGACTTCGTCGAACCAGTACCAGCGCCGCCGCTCGATGACGAACTCGGTGGCGAAGTGCAGCGCCACCCCGCGCATCACGGCTTCGACCAGACGCGGGTTGAGTTCGACGTCGATGTCGGCATTGACGACATAGCCATCCTCGCTCGCGACGATCTCGGCGTAACGCACCTGCGCATCGGCGAAGGCCGCCGAGGCGAAGACGATCACCAGCCCAAGCGCCAGCAGCCCGCGCAGCGCCCGCTCAAACGCGCTTGCGCAGCAGCGCGTAAAAGAAGCCGTCATGGTCGTCGCCAGGCAGAAACTGTCGGTAACTCTGGCCATCTATGGGGATGAGTTCGGCGTCTTCGTGCCCGCGGCAGAAGCGGCTGATCTGATCCTGATTCTCCTCGTCGAACACCGAGCAGGTGACGTAGAGCATTTTGCCACCTGGCGCGAGGGTGTGCCAAAGCGCGTCGACAATCCCGGCCTGCTGACGGACGAAGCCGGCGATGTCGGCAGGCCGGCGCAGCCACTTGATGTCGGGGTGGCGGCGCACCACCCCCGAGGCCGAGCAGGGCACATCCGCGAGAATGCGGTCGAAGGGGCGGCCGTCCCACCAGTCGGCCGGCGCACGGGCGTCACCCTGCACGACCTGCGCAGCCAGCCCCAGCCTGGACAGGTTCTCGTGGATGCGCGCGATCCGCCCTCGGTCCAGTTCAAGCGAAAGCAGATCGACGTCGGCGCACTCGAGGATGTGCGCGCTCTTGCCGCCGGGCGCCGCGCAGGCGTCGAGCACGCGCTGGCCGTCGGCGAGATCGAGCCAGCCTGCGGCCCACTGTGCGCCGGCATCCTGCACCGAGACCCGGCCCTCGGCGAAACCCGGCAGACGGGCGACCGGAACAGGTGTCTCCAGCACCAGAGCATCGTGGTCGAGACGGCGGCAGGCGAGATCCTGGGCGGCCAGCAGGGCCTCGACTTCGGTCAGGGTCGTGCGCCGGCTATTGACTCGCAGGCCCATCGGCGGTCGGCTGTTGCCGGCCGCGAGCACGGCCTCCCAGTCCTGCGGGAACGATCGCTGCAGCCGTTCGATCCACCACTGCGGATGACGATGGCACGCGACCGGATCGGCAGCGAGGCGGGCATCGAGCCGGGGGGCCTCGCGCTGGCGGTTGCGCAGCACTGCGTTGGTGAGCCCGGCCAGGCCGGGTGCGAAGCTCGTGACCGCCTGGACGGCCTGGTCGACGATCGCGTAAGCGTGATCCGGTCGGCTCTCGAGCCGATGCAGCGCGACCAGCAGCAGCGCATGCACCGGGGCCGGCGCCGGCTTGTGCAGCAGCGCACGGAGCAGCTCCTCACCGCGTCCGTAGTCGCGCAGGGCTCCCCAGGCGAGATCGCGCACGGCGCCCCGCTGGCTGTCGGTCCAAGCCGGACGCTCGCGCAACATTTGCGCAAATTGATCGGTGAGGGCGTGCCCTTCGAGCACCGCGGCAACCAGGATGGAGGCGTCGCGCATCGCCTGGCCCAGGCTGTCCGGCGGCAGCGTCACGCTCGGCGAGCCGGTGCGGCGAGCGGGGTGCGGCCGATCGGCGCGGCGGGGCGAACGCCCGGTGTCGACTCGACGTATCAAGTGTCAGCCCAGCAAGGCTTTCAGATAGTTCGGCAGCGCGAACTGGGCTCGGTGCACCGCGCCGTTGTAGTACTGCAGTGCGCCGATACGGCGCACGGCGAGGCGTGCCTCGACCTCGTCCTCGGACAGGGTGCGGGGGTCGAGGGCGTCGGATGCGCAGGCCATGCCCCACTGGGCACCGTACAGCGGGATGTAGAGAAAATAGGGAGCGACGTGGGTGAACGCTGCGCGCAGATTGCCCATCAGCCGCAGCATGCGTTCCGGCTGAAAGAGCGGCGCGCCGATGTGCAGCGTGACGGCGCCGCCCTGCGCCAGCAGGGCCTTGCAGTCGCGGAAAAAACGCTCGGTGTAGAGGGCCTCGGCCGGTCCGATCGGGTCGGTCAGGTCGAGCACGATCAGGTCGAAGCGCTCGCCGGCCGCGGGGGCAACCTCGCGCACATAGTGCAGCCCGTCCTCGATGCGCAGTTCCAGCCTGGGGTCGTCGAGCGCCCCGTGATGCACCGCCTCGAGATGCTCACGCGCGATGTCGACCACCTTGGCATCGAGCTCGACCAGCACGACGCGCTGCATGCTCGGATACTTGAACAGCTCCTCGGCCGATCCGCCGTCACCGCCGCCGATGATCAGCGCACGGGCGGGTCCGGGATGAGCCGTTGCAGCGACGTGGATCAGATTCTCGTGATAGAAGAACTCGTCCCGCTCCGAGGTCATGAAACAGCCGTCGAGCCGGAAGAGCTTGCCGTATTGCGGCGTCTGCCAGACTTCGTAGCTCTGGTACGGCGTCGTACCGGAATCGAGGAGCGCCCCGGCGCTGACGAAGTAGCCGGCGTGCTCGTTGAGGTGCTCGGTCAACCGCTGGTCGCGCAGAGGACCCTGCTCGGCCGCCATGCCTCAGGCCTCCACGGGGAGCTTGCCCCGGATCACCTCATGGCAGCACTTGTCCTGAGGATCGAGCAGTTCCTGGATCCGGGCAAAGATCCGCCGTGCGCGCTCGCTGTTGTCCTGCGAGAAATTGCAGACATACACGTCGAGCGTCACGTCGCCGGATTCGGGCCAAGTGTGAATGGCGAGATGCGACTCGGCCAACACCACGGTCCCGGTCACACCGGCCTGCTGCCCGTCATCGTGCGTGAATTGGTAGAAGTAGGCACCCAGCGGCGTGAGACCGGATTCTCGGCATTCACGGACACACAGATCTTCGAGCACCGCCCGGTCCAGCATGATCCGACCTGAGCACTGGCAGCGGTACAGATCGGCAATCAGATGAAGTCCGTTCATTTAGCGCTTCGATCCAATTACAGACAAGGAAACGACGGATTCTAGCACGATAGCCCCCCAATGCCCAATGGCTGCGGGGACTATGCCGGCGCGATGACTCGAGGACACCTCGGCGTTTCACGTGAAACAAGCGCTACGTTCCGCCAGCGGCTCCCCACAATAGGTCGTACGCGAGGCGCGCGATCAGTACAGTCACCACAGCAAGAAACATCCTGCGAACGAAACCGGCACCATGCCGAAGCGCAAGCCTGGACCCGATCACCGCGCCCAGCATGTTGCACCCGGCCATGACCAGACCCACCTTCCAGAGGATCTCGACGTTGAAGGCGAAGTAGCCGATCGCGGCGAGATTGGTCGCGACGTTGAGAATCTTGGCCGTCACGGATGCCCGAAGGAAATCCATCCCGGAGAAGCGCACGAACAGGAAGATGAAGAAGCTTCCTGTGCCAGGACCAAAGAACCCGTCATAGAAGCCGATGCCTCCGCCGATCGCCACGGCCAGCGCCACCTCGGCCCTGGCCCCGACACCCGACCGGCCGTGTACGCCGAAGTCCTTGCGGATGAAAGTGTAGACCGCGACCAATACGAGCAGCACGAGGATGAATGGGCGAAGAAACTCGGCCGGGAGATAGCTCACGGCGCGCGCGCCGAACCAAGCACCGATCAGGGCCGCCACGGCACCGGGCAGGGCGGTGCGCCAGGGGATGGCGATACGGCGCGCATACTGGATCGCCGCTGAGCCGGTCCCGACAATGCTCGCAATCTTGTTGGTTCCGAACAGCGTCGCCGGCATGGCCTGTGGGAAGGCGGCAAACAGCGCGGGAATCTGGATCAGGCCACCCCCGCCGACAACGGCATCGACAAAGCCGGCAAAGAGCGCTGCCAGTCCGAGCGCCAGCAGCAAGGCATCGACTTCGTTCATACGGCTTCAAGTCTCAGGGCTTCGGGGAGGGCTGGGGCACGAGCTGTCAAGGGCCGGCCGGACTGCAACGCTTCGTTTCGCGATGACCGGGGCCACGCACACCTCCTCGGCAAGTCAGCGCCGGGCGATCGAACCATCACGCCTTCGCCTCCCCGCCGACGCATCACGCCCCCGCATGCCTCACGCGATGATGTTTCACGTGAAACTTTGCTTGCCGCCAGCCTGGCCTCGTTCATCACTTGCCGATGCAGAAGCGCGAGAAGATGACGCCGAGCAGGTCGTCCGCGCTGAACTCGCCGGTGATCTCGCACACGCGCTCCTGTGCCAACCGTAATTCCTCGGCGAAGAGTTCCAGCGAGCCGCCCAAGGCTTCGGCGGCAACTACATGCTCAAGCGCCGCCCGCAGTGCCACCAGATGCCGCTCGCGCGCGAGCAGCGCATGCTCGGCATCGGCGTGCCAACCTGCAACACGCAGGAGTTCGGCACGCAACCGGTCCACCCCTGCCCCATCCTTCGCCGAGAGCCGAATCACCACTCGTCCGTCCACCTCGCTGCGTCCGGGCTCGATGCCGTAGAGGTCGATCTTGTTGTGCACAGTCAGCCGCTCGACCCCTTGCGGCAACCGAGCATCGATATGCAGGTCTTCCTCGCTGATCCCGACGCCGGCATCGAGGATTCGCACGACCACGTCCGCCCGCTCGACTTCGCGCCAGGTCCGCTCGACACCGAGCGCCTCGACGACGTCCTCAGACTCGCGCAGGCCCGCCGTGTCGATGATGTGCACGGGAATGCCGTCGATCTGTATCGTTTCGCGCAGGGCATCGCGCGTCGTGCCGGCGATATCCGTGACGATGGCGCGCTCGTCGCCGAACAGCGCATTGAGCAGGCTCGACTTGCCGACATTGGGCTGCCCGACCAGCACCACATTCATCCCGGTACGCAGCAGCGCTCCCTGGCTCGCGCGCTCGAGCACACCCTCCAAATGGGCGCGCACCCGCGCCAACCGTTCGAAGGCGCGCGTGTTTTCGAGAAACTCGACCTCCTCTTCGGGAAAATCGAGCGTCGCCTCGATCAACATGCGCAGATCGATCAACTCGTCCCGGAGTCGGTTGATCTCCTCCGAGAATGCGCCGGTCAGCGAGCGCACGGCCGAACGAGCCGCTGCGGCGGTAGAGGCTTCGATCAGATCGGCGACCGCCTCGGCTTGGGCGAGGTCGAGCTTGCCGTTGAGAAAGGCCCGGCGCGAGAATTCGCCGGGCTCGGCGAGCCGTGCACCGAGTTCAAGGCAGCGCGCCAGCAGCATCTGGAGCACGACCGGCCCCCCGTGCCCCTGAAACTCGACCACGTCTTCCCCAGTGAACGAGGCCGGGCCGGGAAAGTACAGCACGATCCCTTCGTCGATGGGCGCCGCATCTCCGTCCCAGAAGCGAACAAACCCCGCCAGGCGGGGTTTGGGTTCGCGCCCGGTCAGCGCCCGGGCGATCGGCATCGCGGCCGGTCCGGAGACACGCACGACGCCGATGCCGCCGCGCCCCGGTGCGGTCGCGACCGCCGCAACCGTCTCAGGCGGTCGAGGTGCCGGCTTTCTTGCCACCTTCGATCATCCGCGTGATCTGCCACTGCTGCCCGATCGACAGAATGTTGTTGACCACCCAGTACAGCACCAGCCCCGACGGGAACCACATGAACATGAAGGTGAACACGATGGGCAGCGCCATCATGATCTTGGCCTGGATCGGGTCGGGCGGCGTCGGATTGAGCTTCATCTGCACCAGCATCGACAAGCCCATCACGATCGGCAGGATGAAGTACGGGTCGCGCGCCGAGAGATCCTGGATCCAGCCCAGCCACGGGGCGTGACGCAGGCCGACACTGCCGAGCAGCACCCAGTACAGCGCGATGAACACCGGGATCTGCACCAGGATCGGCAGGCACCCGCCGAGCGGGTTGATCTTCTCGCGCTTGTACATCTCCATCATTTCCTGCTGCATGCGCGGCTTGTCGTGGCCGTACAACTCCTTCAGGCGCTGCATGCGCGGGCCCAGCACGCGCATCTTGGCCATGGACTTGTAGCTCGCCGCAGACAGCGGGAAGAAGATCAGCTTGATCGCAACCGTCACCAGCACGATCGCCCAGCCCCAGTTGCCGGTCAGGCCATAGAACCACGCCAGCACCCAGTAAAGCGGCGCCGCGATGATGGTGAGCCAGCCGTAGTCCACGACCAGGTCCAGCCCCGGCGCTACCTCCGACAGCAGCCCCTGCTCCTGCGGACCCGCGTACAACCGGACCGCGACCTCGCGGGTCTCGCCCGGCGCGATCGCGGCCACCGGCAGGATGACCCCGGTCGAGTAGAGTTCGCCGACGCGCTGCGCGAAGTACTCGCGCTGCACGCCCTGCTGTGGCAGCCAGGCGCCGACGAAGTAGTGCTGCACCATCGCGATCCAGCCGTCGGCGGAGAAGCGCGCGAACTTGGCCCGACCGCGATCGATATCCTCGAACTGCACCTTCTGGAACTTCTCGGCCTCGGTATACACGGCAGGCCCGGTAAAGGTGCTCACCCCGAACACCTCGACCGCCTCCGCCGGCTGGCCGTCGCGCATGAACTGGAAGTAGGCGTGCGGCGCGAGCGCCTCCTCGCTTTCATTGACGATCTCGTAGGCGACGTCGATCAGGTAGGAGCCGCGGTGGAAGGTGAGCAGCTTGGCGACCCGCACCCCGTTGCCTTCGGTCGACTCCAGCCGCAAGGTCAGTGAATCACGCCCGTCGGCAAGCACCTGCTCGCCCTCGGGCAAGCTGAACACCGTGCGATGGGTCGGCAGTCCGTTGCCGATCAGCCCGGACTGGGCCGCATAGATGTGCCGGCCACCATCGTCGAAGAGCACGAAATTTCGGCTGCGGTCGTCGCCGGCTCGATGCCTGAGCAGTTCCATACGGACGATGTCGCCGCCCTGCGCCGAGATCTCCGCGACCAGCACGTCGGTGCGGACGATGGTGCGCTGCGTGCCCACCGGCGCAATCGCCGCACGCGCTTCCGGCACCCCGACCGAGGGACCGGCCCCGGCCGCGGGCGACGGCACCCCCGGCGACGGCACTCCCGGCGACGGCACACCTGGAGTCGGCACGCCGGCGGTCTCGACCGCGGGCGGCGCCTCGGTGACACGCGGAGGCTGCCCCTGCCTCAGCCACGCATCCCAAAGCATGACGAGCGAGAACGAAAAAACCAGGAAGAGGATGATGCGTCGCTGATCCATCGGACTATTTCTTGCCTTTGAAGGGTTCGGGAACGGGATCATACCCGCCGGGATGGAAAGGATGGCAGCAGCCGACGCGCCGCAGCGCGAGCCAGCTGCCACGCAGCGCGCCGTGGCGGCGCACCGCCTCCATCGCGTATTCGGAGCAGGACGGATAGAAGCGGCAGTTGCGCCCGAGCAGGGGGCTGATCGCGTAGCGGTACGCGCCGATCGCCCCGAGAATCACTCTGCTCATCATCGTTGCAAGCGCTCCAGCAAATGCGCCACGTCGGCATTGATCGTCGCCCGCGTCGCACCCTCGACGGGCGCGCTGAGCCTGAAGATCAGATCGAGTGACGGAAGGCGCGTCCGGTTCCTGCGGAACAGCTCCCGGACGATGCGCTTGACCAGGTTGCGCACATGAGCACGCCTCGCCAGCCGCTTGGCCACGACGATTCCGACTCGGGCCGTCGACAACGCATTGGGACGACAGTGAAGCATGAAGAAACGCCCCCTGTACACCCTGCGAAAAGCAAAAACGGATGAGTACTCATCCGTTTTTCGTAATCTGTAGGCGCCTCGAAACCGCTCGTCGACGCCCGGGCGCTGCGTCACCTCAGACGGCGAGACGATGCCGGCCCTTGGCCCGACGGTTGCGGATCACGGCGCGGCCGCCACGCGTCTTCATGCGAACCAGGAAGCCATGGGTGCGCTTGCGGCGTACGACGGAAGGCTGATAAGTGCGTTTCATGGTGTTCTGCCAGTGCTTAGGTCAAACGACGCATTTAATGCCATAACGCCATGTTTGTCAAGCCGACTTTTTGCCCGAGGCTGTGGATAAGTCGGCCTCGTGGGGGTACAATCCAACGCTCGAACTCCCGGCCGGCGACGCGTCGCAAAGCATCGAGCTTGCGTACGGCACGTCCCGCCGCCCCGGGCATCCGGTCGAATCACCCATCGCGTCGCGGCGATCGCCTCCGCTCGATTGCGCCGACGCATTGTCGTTCATCGCTGTTGCCTAGACGAACCGCCTTGCAGCACGCACACAACGGTCGACTCGTGACTCAAGATCTCTGGTCCTTCTGCCTGTCGCGCCTGCAAACCGAACTGCCCGCCCAGCAGTTCAATACCTGGATCAAGGCCCTCCAGGCCGATCACCCCGCGCCGGCCAACGGCCAGGCCTGCCTGCGCCTGCTCGCGCCCAACCGCTTCGTCCTGCAGTGGGTGCGCGAGCGCTACCTGCGCCGCATCGGCGAACTGGGCGAAGAGTTTGCCGGCGCGCCGGTGGCGCTCGAACTCGCACTGCCGACCGGCGGCGCCACAGCGAGTGTGCAGCCAGCTCCCGCGCCCTCGCTGCCCGCGCCCGCCCCCGCGGCGGCGCCGGCGGCGACACCGGCACGGCCGGAAGAGCCGGCAGCGGTCGCCCCCCTGCGCCCGCCGCTCGTGACCATCGAGCCGCAAGCCACGGCGAGCGACACCGCCTACGAGAAGACGCGCCTCAACGCCGATTTCACCTTCGACACGCTGGTGACGGGCCGCGCCAACGACCTCGCCCGCGCCGCCGCGATGCAGGTGGCGCTCAATCCCGGCACCTCGTACAACCCGCTGTTCATCTACGGCGGCGTCGGCCTGGGCAAGACCCACCTCGTGCATGCGATCGGCAACGCGGTGTTTCAGCACAACCCGCGCGCGGTGATCCGCTACGTGCATGTCGAGGACTACTACGCCGACGTGGTGCGCGCCTACCAGCAGAAGAGCTTCGACGCCTTCAAACGCTACTACCGCTCGCTCGACCTGCTGCTGATCGACGACATCCAGTTCTTCAACAACAAGAACCGCACCCAGGAAGAGTTCTTCCACGCATTCAACGCGCTCACCGAAGCGCGCAAGCAGATCGTCATCACCTGCGACACCTACCCCAAGGACATCCAGGGGCTGGAGGACCGGCTGATCTCGCGCTTCGACTGGGGCCTCACCGTGCAGATCGAGCCGCCCGAGCTCGAGATGCGGGTTGCCATCCTCAAGAAGAAGGCGGAGCTCCTCGCGGTCGACCTCAATGACGACGTCGCCTTCCTGATCGCCAAGAACTTGCGCTCGAATGTGCGCGAGCTCGAGGGCGCGCTCAACAAGGTCGTCGCCTTCGCCCGCTTCCACGGCCGCGGCATTTCGCTCGAGGTCGCGAAGGAAGCGCTCAAGGATCTGCTGAACGCCCACAACCGGCAACTGACCATCGAGCACATCCAGAAGACCGTCGCCGACTACTACAAGATCAAGGTCGCCGACATGCATTCGAAGAAGCGCACCCGCATCATCGCCCGCCCGCGCCAGGTCGCGATGGCGCTCGCCAAGGACCTCACGCCGATGTCGCTGCCGGCGATCGGCGAAGCCTTCGGCGGGCGCGACCATACCACCGTGCTGCACGCATGTCGTACGATTGCGGAACTGCGCCTCGCCGATCACCAGCTCAATCACGACGTGCACGTGCTCACCCAGGTGCTGCGCGGATGAACGCCGGACGCTGACGCAGGCCGGAGACTCAAACCGGCACCCGACCCACCCGAGAACACACGAGACGGAACAACAAACACGCCATGCACCTGCTCACCACCTCGCGCGACGCGCTGCTCGGCCCCCTGCATGCCGTCGCCGGCATTGTCGAAAAGCGCCACACCCTGCCGATCCTGTCCAACGTGCTGATCGAGAAGCAGGGCGAGCACCTGACGCTGCTCGCCACCGACATCGAGATTCAGGTCCGGACCACGACCGCGGGGAACCTCGGCGGCGAGGACGCCACCCTCACCGTGGGCGCGCGCAAGCTCCAGGACATCCTGCGTGCGCTGCCCGACGGCGCCGAGGTCACGCTCAACCTCGACGACAAGCGCCTCACCGTCAAAGCCGGCCGCAGCCGCTTCGCACTGCAGACCCTGCCGGCCGCCGACTATCCGCGCATCAACCCGCCCGAAGGCGAGGGCGTGCGCTTCACGGTGAGCCAGAAGGCCTTCAAGCGCCAGCTCGCCCAGGTCGCCTATGCGATGGCGCAGCAGGACATCCGCTACTACCTCAACGGCCTGCTGCTGATCGCCGCCGGCGACGAGCTGCGCATGGTCGCCACCGACGGCCACCGCCTCGCCTACGCGGCGAGCCCGCTCGAGGCCGAGGTGCCGCGAACCGAGGTCATCCTGCCGCGCAAGACCGTGCTCGAGCTCGCACGCCAGCTCGCCGATGCCGACGACGCCCTCGAGGTCGTGCTCGCAGGCAACCAGGCGGTGTTCCGCTTCGGCCCGATCGAGTTGATCTCAAAGCTCATCGACGGCAAGTTCCCCGACTACGAGCGCGTGATCCCGCACAACCACCCGAAGATGATCACCTTCGAGCGCGCGCCGCTGCTCGCCGCGCTCCAGCGCGTCGCCATCCTCACCAACGAGAAGTTCCGCGGCGTGCGCCTGGTGCTCGACGACGGCCGCCTCAAGGTGGTGAGCGCCAACAGCGAGCAGGAAGAAGCCCAGGAGGAGCTCGAGGTCGACTACGCGGGCGACGCCCTCGACATCGGCTTCAACGTCACCTACCTCCTCGATGTGCTCAACAACGTCCAGGGCGACGCGATCGAGTGGCGCTTCAACGACGGCAACTCCAGTGCGCTGCTGACGCTCCCCGGCGACGAGCGCTTCAAGTACGTCGTGATGCCGATGCGGATCTAGGCGCGACGGCCGCTGCGTCCGCTGCAGCGAGCCCCGGGGCGGCGAGATCCGTCCCGACTCTTCGGCGGGGCCGGCGCCCCGTCGCCTGAATCCTTTCCGATCAAGGGATTGACCAGCCCCGAGGGCTGACCGACACACCGAGAACACCATGTCCGATACGCAAAGCTCACTCAACCAGGGTTACGACGAATCCAGCATCCAGCAGCTCGAGGGGCTGGAGGCGGTGCGCAAGCGCCCCGGCATGTACATCGGCGACACCTCGGACGGCACAGGCCTGCACCACATGGTGTTCGAGGTCGTCGACAACGCCATCGACGAGGCGCTCGCCGGCTACTGCGACGACATCGTCATCACCATCCACGCCGACAACTCGATCTCCGTCACCGACAACGGCCGCGGCATCCCGGTCGGCGTCAAGATGGACGACAAGCACGAGCCCAAGCGCTCCGCCGCCGAGATCGTGATGTGCGTGCTCCACGCCGGCGGCAAGTTCAACCAGAACAGCTACAAGGTGTCGGGCGGCCTGCACGGCGTCGGCGTCTCCTGCGTCAATGCGCTCTCCAAGTGGCTGCGCCTCACCATCCGCCGCGACGGCAAGAAGCACCAGATCGAGTTCCACCGCGGCGCGCCCCAGGACCGCGTGATCGAGCGCGTCGACGGCGTCGAGGTGAGCCCCTTGCGCGTCACCGGCGAGACCACCAAGCGTGGCACCGAGGTGCACTTCCTCGCCGACGAGGAGATCTTCGGCAACATCGAGTTCCACTACGACATCCTCGCCAAGCGCCTGCGCGAGCTCTCCTTCCTCAACAACGGCGTCAAGATCCGCCTGATCGACCAGCGCACCGGCAAGGAGGAGAACTTCGCCTTCGCCGGCGGCGTCAAGGGCTTCGTCGAGTACATCAACCGCACCAAGAACGTGCTCCACCCGAGCGTCTTCCACGCCGCCGGCACCACCCGCATCCCCACCGGCGCCGGCCACGACGCCGAGCTCGCGGTCGAGGTCGCGATGCAGTGGAACGACTCCTACGCCGAGCAGGTGCTGTGCTTCACCAACAACATCCCGCAGGCCGACGGCGGTACGCACCTTACCGGTCTGCGCGCCGCGATGACCCGGGTCATCAACAAGTACATCGACGAACACGAGATCGCCAAGAAAGCGAAGGTCGACATCAGCGGCGACGACATGCGCGAAGGCCTCGCCTGCGTGCTCTCGGTCAAGATGCCCGACCCCAAGTTCGCCAGCCAGACCAAGATGAAGCTCGTCTCCTCGGAAGCCCGCCCGGCCGTCGAGGAAGTCGTCGCCGACAAGCTCACCGACTTCCTGCAGGAAAACCCGATCGACGCGAAGACCATCTGCGCCAAGATCGTCGAGGCTGCGCGCGCCCGCGACGCCGCACGCAAGGCACGCGAGATGACGCGCCGCAAGGGCCTGCTCGATGGCGTGGGGCTCCCCGGCAAGCTCGCCGACTGCCAGGAGAAGGATCCCGCGCTGTGCGAGATCTACCTGGTCGAGGGCGACTCCGCCGGCGGCTCGGCCAAACAGGGCCGCGACCGCAAGTTCCAGGCGATCCTGCCCTTGAAGGGCAAGATCCTCAACGTCGAGAAGGCACGCTTCGACAAGCTGCTGCAGAGCCAGGAGATCGCCACCATGATCACCGCGCTCGGCACCGGCATCGGCAAGGACGACTACAAGCCCGAGAAGCTGCGCTACCACCGCATCATCATCATGACCGACGCCGACGTCGACGGCGCCCACATCCGCACCCTGCTGCTCACCTTCTTCTACCGCCAGATGCCCGAGCTGGTCGAGCGCGGCCACATCTACATCGCCCAGCCGCCGCTCTACAAGATCAAGCACGGCAAGACCGAGCTCTACATCAAGGACGACAACGAGCTCAACCAGCACCTCCTGAAGCTCGCGCTCGACAACGCCGCGCTGCTGCCGCGCGAGGGCGCCGAGCCGATCCGCGACGAGGCGCTCGCCGGCCTCGCCCGCAGCTACCTGCTCGCCGAGGCCGTCATCAACCGGCTGGCGAGCTGGGTCGACCCGGCCGTGCTGCACGCGATGCTCGCCCAGAACATCCCGGTCGTCCTCGACGACGAGACCACCACCCGCGAGGCCGCCGCGCGCATCCAGCCGCACCTGCCCCCCGAGGTCCAGGTCCGCGCCGAGTACCACGACGAGACCGAAGCCTGGCGACTCACCATCGAGCGCATGCACCACGGCAACCGCCGCACCGGCTGGCTCGACGAGGAGTTCCTGGTCTCGGGCGACTACCGCAGCATCCGCACCGCCGCCGAATCGATCTCCGACCTGATCGGCCCCGGCGCCGAGATCCAGCGCGGCGACAAGCGCCAGCCCGTCGCCCGCTTCGCCGAGGCGATCCGCTGGCTGCTCGCCGAGGTCGAGCGCAACCTCGCCAAGCAGCGCTACAAGGGCCTGGGCGAGATGAACCCCGAACAGCTCTGGGAAACCACGATGGACCCGGGCGTGCGCCGCCTCCTCAAGGTCCAGATCGACGATGCCATCGCCGCCGACGAGATCTTCACCACGCTCATGGGCGACAACGTGGAACCCCGGAGGGCCTTCATCGAGGGCAACGCGCTGTACGCCCGCAATATCGACGTGTGATTGCAGTGCGCTCGCCGGATCTCTTCCGTCACTCACCGAAGGGCGTATCGGTGGTTAGCTTCCTTCCGGTGGCGCCTTGGCCCGATCTCATGGCATTTGAGCTTGCAGGCGCTATTCGCTCGCATGCCTGGCGTCAATGATCCTGTCTGGTGTGAGCGAGGCATGGGGATTCCGTCGCACGATGTCCACCTTGCTCGAGAAAAGCACGCGCCATGCACATCTGGGTCGACGCTGACGCCTGCCCCGGCGTCGTCAAGGACATCCTGTTCCGCGCCGCGGAGCGCACCCGGCGTCCGCTGACGCTGGTCGCGAACCAGTATCTGCGCGTGCCCGCGTCGCCCCTGATCCGCATGATCCAGGTGCCGGGAGGCTTCGACGAGGCCGACAAGTACATCGCCGAGCGCGTGCAGCCCGGCGACCTGGTCGTCACCGCGGACATCCCGCTCGCCGCCGAAGTCGTCGCACGCGACGCCCACGCGCTCTCACCCCGAGGCGAGCTCTACGGCAAGGAGAACATCCGCGAACTGCTCGACCTGCGTAACTTCATGGACACCTTGCGCAGCACCGGTGTCGACACCGGCGGCCCCGCGGCCTTCGGGGCCGCGGATCGGCAAGCCTTCGCGAATCGGCTCGATCGGCTGCTGCGGTAGGGGAAACGAGATGCCGGTGCAGTTCGACCACGGCCGCAGTTGCGATGATCATGTTCTTCATCTGGATGATCGTGACCGGCCTGTTCGGGGAAATCTCCAGCATGTTCACCAGCGGCGACGGCCGGACCTCGGTGCCGGCGATCTTCGTGGTGTGCGCCTACGGCGTGATGTTGCTGCGCGGCGTCGGCGAACTCCGAGAGGCGTCAACCGCCCGGCGCGATGCGGACTGGCTGCGCGAGCGCCTGGCGAGCGAGCGGCGGGCGGCGGACTGACGCCGGTCGGAAAACGCCTCCAGCCGCGCGCTCAGCGCCCCTGGACGCGCAGCAAGGCCAGCGTGCCGGCCGCCATCAACAGTGCCGCCAGGGCAAAACCCAGCACCGGCGAGACGGCCGTCCAAATCACGCCCACCGTGGCGCTGGAGACGAACTTGGCAGTGCCGTTCACGGTGCCCAGCGCGCCGTAGCTCGTCGCCAGCGTGCCCGGCTCGACCATCTCCGCCGTGGCGGTGGATTCGAGCGTCTCCTGGACCGCGACATACAGACCGGCGATGAAGAAAATGCCGGCCAGCACGGAGATGCTGTCGATCTCCATCCAGAACGCCAGCGCGGTCAACGCCGCGGTGAGCGCGCCCAGCACGTAGCCTGCGACCAGCACCGGCAGGTGTCCGAGGCGATCCGCTGCCACCCCCACGGGGTAGGACACGGCCACCTGCACCACATTGCGCCCCACGTAGAGCAGGCCCGCGACCTGCGCCGCCTGGATCACGCCCAGCGAAGGCGCGAGCAGCGTGGTGGCGGCCAGGATCAGCAGGGTGTGCGAAAAGTCGCCGATGCCGAAGACGCCGACCGCGCCGAGATAGCGCTTGAAGCGCAAGGGCAGGCCGCGCAGTGTGCTCAAGAAGCGCAGCGCCGGGTTCGGGGAGTGCCCCGGGTCCGCCACCAGGGTCAGGAAGGCCAGCACCGCCAGCATGCCGGGAATCACCGACAGCCACAGCACCAGCCGGAACGGCCCGCTCTCATCCTGCCAGTGCAGCCCCTGCGCCCAGCCCAGCAGGGCCACGCCGAGCAGCGGGCCGAGCACGGCGCCGACGGTGTCGGTCGCGCGGTGGAAGCCGAAGGCGCGACCGCGCGTCTCGGGCGATACCGCCTGAGCCACGATGGCGTCGCGCAGGGGGCCACGCAGCCCCTTGCCGAACCACGACACCATGCGCCCGAGCAGGATCAGCGGCCAGCTCGCAGCCAGCGCGATCAGCACCTGCCCGAGCGGCGTAAGCCCATAGCCGAACAAGACCAGCAGCTTGCGGTGTCCCAGCTTGTCGGCGATGTAGCCCGAGACCATCTTGGTGTAGGCGGCAATCGCATCGGCAATGCCTTCGATCAGGCCCAGCACCGCGGCAGGAATACCCAGCACGGCGAGAAAGCCGGGCAAGAGCACGGTCGTCGTCTCGTAGCAGAAATCGCCCAGCGCGCTGGTGAGGCCTGCGCCGGCGACGGTGCGATTGAGCCAGCGTCTCGGCTCGGGTGAGTCCGGGGCCGCAGAGGCGGCTTTGTCCTCAGTCACGGGAAGGATGTTGCCAACGCCGGCGAGGAGTTCGAGCTACGCCTTCGTGAACCACCGCCTCAATCCGCCCCGAGATAGGGCCGGTAGTCCATGTCGCTCGTGCAGATGTGATGGATCAGCCACTCGCCGTACAGGTAGGGCAGCAGCGCCTGGAGTCCGTCGTAGCGGCCCTCGGCCACCTCGGCGTGAAACGACCGCACGTGGCGGACCAGTTCGTCGTGCTCGTGCCGGTGCTCGGCGAGCCGCTCGAGCGGATAGCCGGCATCGGCCATGCGCAACTCCTCGTAGGCGAAGTGCTCGGCGATGTAGCGGGCGAGGTCATCGAACACCGCCTCGACCTCGCCGCCCGCCTCAGCAAGCGCTGGCGACTGCAGCAGCGTGCGCAGGCGGTTCATGATGCCGATCAGGCCGCGGTGCTGACCGTCGAGCGCGGCGTCGCCGACCGAATACTCCGGCTTCCAGGTGAATGAATCCACGCAAGCTTCTCCTTCAGTCGCCACGCCAGAGCCCTCGGATCAGGCTGATGCAATTACGGTACTGCGAAAACGGCACGATGCCGGACACATTGAACTCGGCCCGCACCGTCTCGCGCCGCACCGGCGTGAGCATCGGCATCCCGCCCGGTTTGACGAAGGCATAGACGACGGGATAGGCGCTGTTCTCCTGGCGCTCCTTCACGACACCGATCTCGCCGTTGGCAAGCCGCACGATCGCGCCGGGCGGAAACACGCCGACTTCCTTGATCATCACCTGGATCAGGCGCTGATCGGCCTTGTCGCCCTGCTCGAGCATGAGCTCTCGCATCGCCGCCCGGGAGACCATCGCCTTGCGGTAGGGCCGGTCGCGAATCATCGCGCTATAGATGTCGGCCACCGCCAGCACCCGCACCGGCATCCGGATCACCTCGTCGGCGAGCCCGTCCGGGTAGCCGCTGCCGTCGATGCGCTCGTGGTGATGCAGCACCGCGTCGAGCCAGACGGGGTCGGTGACCCCGAGCCGCCGCAGGATGTCGGCGCTGTCGCGCGGATGGGCGTCGATGCGCGCGCGCTGCCCCGGCGTGAGCGGCGCGGTCTGGCGGTCGAGCGTGTCCTGGAGGTCGATCAGTCCGATGTCGTGGGTGAGCGCGGCCTTGACCAGCGTGAGGCGCGCATCCTCACCGACCCCGATCTTCTTGCCCATCAGCTCGCACAGGATCGCGGCCTGCAGGTGATGCACGACCTCGTAGGGCATCTCGTAGTCGAGATGCAGGCAGGCGAGCACGGCGTCGGTGTCGTGCGTGCAGGCTTCCTGCACCGTGATGCCGAGATCCTCGATGCGCGGCAGGAACTCGTCCTTGCCCTGTCCGAGCTTGTAGTGCTGGAAAAGGCGCTGCAGACGCAGTTTG
Source organism: Gammaproteobacteria bacterium (assembly GCA_029289265.1). Taxonomy (GTDB): domain Bacteria; phylum Pseudomonadota; class Gammaproteobacteria; order Burkholderiales; family Rhodocyclaceae; genus JARFTX01. Next base: position 28,115 of record JARFTX010000022.1, on the reverse strand, counting down.
ACGATTTCGATGAGTTCGTAGGTGTTCTGCTCCTCGAGCTTCGTGCGCGGCAGCGTGCCGTAACCGCTCGGCCGCATACCCGCTGCGGTGGCAGCCGCAGCGGCGCGCACGCGAGCGAGTTCGTCCTGTTCGACGAAGGCACCATTGCCGAGCAGGATGTCGAGGTGGCGCTGCAGGTTGACGGCGAATCCGGCCTTGAGCAGCAGTACGCCGCTTCGGTCATACACCGAGTAGGGCAGAGGCACGCCGAGCTCGATGTCGCCGCGGTCGACCGGTACGAAGGATTTCGCCATGACTTTCGTGATAGCAGGGCACCAACGGATTGTAGGTGGAATGCCCCGCGCCTCGCCACCGAATGCGTCACAAATAGCGCGAATCGACCGCCCGGTCCGAATCCGGAGCTGCTGCACGCCGTCCGCCGCGCTGCTCAAGCCCTCGCCGTGCCACCCCCCACGGCTCTGCGACTGTGCTCGCGCGCCCGCATCTTGGCGGCGATGTAGTCGGCATGCGGGACGTAGAGCAGGGCCGCGATCTTGCGCATCAGGTGGTTCTCGTGAGCGCTGAGCTGCCCGTCGGCGTAGGCGACCTGCCACATGTACTCGACGATGCGCACCCGTTGCGCGACATCGAAGCCCTTGTTGAGGCGCGAGGTGAAGCGGTGGAAGTCGTTGGCGTCCTCGGACGTGCGCTCGGCGAGCTCGACCAGCCGCGCCACCTCGTCGTCGCCGAGTGCGAACTTCTCCCGCAGCGCCGCGACGACCGTGTCGCGCTCGGCGGCACCGATCTCGGGGTCCGAGCGCATCACCTCGACCAGGAGCACCGCGGTGGCGAGCTGCAGCATGTGCTCGTGCTCGCGCTCCGACTCGGCGGCCGGCGGCGCCGTGACGGCGTTGAACAAATCCCTGAGGCTGTGCAGCATCGACCCCCCCTACAGGCCACTTCACGCGCCGGTCGCGCTTTCGGGCCTACCGCTGAAAGAGTGCGGCACGACGGCAGGGTTCCCGCGCAGCGACGACTCCCGACGTGCCGCACGCCTCCTGGCCCCGGTAGACCGTGCGACCATGCCGCCGCGCAAGGTACGGACGCCGAACGGGCATCGCCTGCGAGGGCGACCCGGAGCCACGTGGGCCGAACCTCACTGCGCCACTTCAGCCGCACCGCCGAGCAGCACGGCCGGCACGGCGTCGACCCCATGCACCGCGATCATCTCGTCCAGCCCACGCAGATCGGGCAGCCGATGCGCGATGCCGACGTGGCAGTCGATGCAGGTCCGTTCGCCGCGGGCGAGCGCGGTGGAATGGGCGTCGCGGGCGCGCGGGCTCTGGCGCGTGAAGTCCATATAAGGGAAGTCGTGGCAGTTGCGGCATTCGAGCGAGTTGTTGGCCTTGAGCCGGCGCCACTCGTTCATCGCCAGCGGGAGCCGCATCGCCTCGAACTTCTCGGGCGTGTCGATGGTGCCGAAGACCTTGCCCCAGACCTCCTTCGAGGCCTGCATCTTGCGCGCGATCTTCGACGTCCACTCGTGTGGCACGTGGCAGTCGGAGCACTTCGCGCGCACGCCGCTGCGGTTGGTGAAGTGGATGGTCGGCTGCAGCTCCTGATAGACGTTGTCGCGCATCTCGTGGCAGCCGATGCAGAACTGCTCGGTGTTGGTGAGCTCGAGCGCGGTGTTGAAGCCGCCCCAGAACAGCACCCCGCCGATGAAGCCGCCCACGGTCAGGAAACCCAGGCTGTAGTGGGTGCTCGGGCGGCGCAGCACCTGCCAGTAGCGCTTGAGCAAGGCGATCATGGCGCCACCTCTACTCGCGCAGCGTCGCCGACGGCGAGCCGGCGCGGCGCAGCAGCACGTCGACGTCGACGAACTGGCTCTCGACGAGCGGGGCGAGCGGCACCTGCGGCACATGGCACTGCAGGCAGAAGTACTGGCGCGGCGACAGCTCGGCGAGGAAATTGCCGTCGCGGTTCATGAAATGCGTGACGCTGATCATCGGCGCCTTGCTGTCCTCGACCCGGGTGCGGGCGTGGCAGAACATGCAGCGATTGACGTGGGTGTCGAGCTGGTAGCCGTCGATCTTGTGGGGGATCACCGGCGGCTGCATCGCGTAGTTGCGGGCGCGGCGCACGCTGCTGTCGTCGGGATCGACGAAGGGCGGCGGCGTCGCCTCGTCGGTGATCGGCGTCATGCCCCGCATGCGGTCGACGTGGCCGGGGGGAAAGTGGCTGCCGCCGAGCGCGGCGGTCGAGACGAGCACGAAAATCACGGCGAGGGCACAACGCATGATGACCTCCTCTGGCCCGCGGCAACGGTGCGCTGCGGCGGGCGCCTGGGGCGTGCGCTCCGCGGCTAGACCTTGCGGATCGCGCACGCGCACTTCTTGAAGTCCGTCTGCAGCGAGATCGGGCAGGTGGCGTCCAGCGTGAGCTTGTTCACCAGGATGCCGGCGTCGAACCAGGGCACGAACACCAGCCCCCGCGGCGGCTTGTTGCGCCCGCGCGTCTCGAGCCGGATGCGCATCTCGCCGCGCCGCGTCGCGAGCTCGATCTCGTCGCCACGGCGCAGGCCGAGCGCGCGCGCGTCCTCGGGGTGGATGTAGCACACCGCATGCGGAACGGCGCGATAGAGCTCGGGCACGCGCCGCGTCATCGAGCCTGAATGCCAGTGCTCGAGCACGCGCCCGGTGCACAGCCAGAGCGGATACTCGGCATCGGGCGCCTCCGGCGGCGGCTCATAGGGCAGGGCGTAGAGCACCGCACGCCCGTCTGGCATGCCGTAGAAGTCGAACACCTTGCCCGGCGCGACGTAGGGGTCGTGGCCCTCGCGGTAGCGCCACAGCGTCTCGCGCCCGTCGACGACCGGCCAGCGCAGGCCGCGCACCTCATGGTAGGTGTCGAACGGCGCCAGATCGTGCGCCTTGCCGCGGCCGAACTCGGCGTATTCCTCGAACAGGCTCTTCTGGACGTAGAAGCCGAAGGCTTCGGCCTCGACGTTCTTGTAGGCAGGGTCGACCTGCTCGCGCGGAAAGCGCGCGCGCGCCTCGTCGCTCGCGTAGAGCACCTCGTAGAGCGAGCGGCCACGGTACTCGGGCTTCTGCGCGAGGAGTTCCTCGGGCCACACCTCGTCCATCGTGAAGCGCTTGGCGAACTCGAGCAGCTGCCACAGGTCGGAACGCGCCTCGCCGGGCGCATCGACCATCTGGTGCCAGAACTGGGTGCGCCGCTCGGCGTTACCGTAGGCGCCCTCCTTCTCGACCCACATCGCCGCCGGCAGCACCAGATCGGCCGACATCGTCGTCACCGTCGGATAGGCGTCGGAGACGACGACGAAGTTGGCCGGATTGCGGTAGCCGGGGTAGGTCTCATTGAGGATGTTGGGCGCGGCCTGCATGTTGTTGTTGCACATCACCCAGTAGGCGTTGAGCTCGCCGTCCTTGAGCTTGCGGTCCTGCTGCACGGCGTCGAAGCCGGGCCGGTCGGGGATGGTGCCGGGCGGCAGCTTCCAGATCTTTTCGGCCAGCGCGCGATGCTCCGGGTTGGTCACCACCATGTCGGCCGGCAGGCGGTGGGCGAAGGTGCCGACCTCGCGCGCCGTGCCGCAGGCCGAGGGCTGGCCGGTGAGCGAGAACGGGCTGTTGCCGGGCTCGGCGATCTTGCCCGTCAGGAGATGGAGGTTGTAGAGCAGGTGGCTGCACCAGGTGCCGCGGGTATGCTGGTTGAAGCCCATCGTGAAGAAGGACATCACCTTGACGGCCGGGTCGGCGTAGAGCTCGGCCAGCCGGTCGAGCCGCTCGGGCGCGACGTTGGCGAGCCGCGCAACGCTGGCGCGATCGTAGCGCGCGACGAAGGCGGCGTACTCGTCGAAGCCGATCTCGCGCCCGCCGCCCGGCGCCGCGACGTTGGCCGCGCGCTGGCGCGGATCCTCGGCGCGCAGCCCGTAGCCGATGTCGGTATTGCCGAGCATGAAGCGGGTGTGACGGTCGACGAAGTCGCGGTTCACCGCGCCCTTTTGAATGATGTAATTGGCGCAGTAGTTGAGGATCGCCAGATCGGTCTGCGGCACGAAGGTGAGCGTGAGATCGGCGAGGTCGTAGCAGCGGTGCTCGAACACCGACAGCACCGCCACCCGCACGTGCGGCGCCGACAGGCGCCGGTCGGTCACGCGCGTCCACAGGATCGGGTGCATCTCGGCCATGTTCGCGCCCCACAGCACGAAGGCGTCGGCCTGCTCGATGTCGTCGTAGCAGCCCATCGGCTCGTCCATGCCGAAGGTGCGCATGAAGCCGGCCACGGCGGAAGCCATGCAGTGGCGCGCGTTGGGATCGATGTTGTTCGAGCGCAAGCCCGCCTTCATCAGCTTGGCGGCGGCATAGCCCTCCCAGATCGTCCATTGGCCCGAGCCGAACATGCCGACCCCGGCCGGCCCGCGCTCGCGCAGGGCGCGCTTGAACTGCGCCGCCATCTCGTCGAAGGCGCGCTCCCACGGCACCGGCTGCAGCGTGCCGGCCTTGTCGTAGCGGCCGTCGGTCATGCGCAGCAGCGGCTGGGTGAGCCGGTCGGCGCCGTACAGGATCTTCGACAGGAAGTAGCCCTTGACGCAGTTGAGCCCCCGATTCACCTCGGCGTTGATGTCGCCGTGGGTCGCGACGACGCGGCCGTCCTTGACGCCGACATTGACGCCGCAACCGACGCCGCAGAAGCGGCACGGCGCCTTGGCCCAGTCGATGTGGGTGCGCGTCGCATCGGTCACCACCTGGCCGAAGCCGGGAATGCCGGCCGCCGCCGCCGTCGCGGCCACCGCCGACTGTTTAATGAACTCGCGCCGGGTCAGCGTCATCGCCAATCTCCTCCTCCATTGCGCGGGCGCTCTCGGCGTGCTGGTAGACCAGCGCCGCATCCACCACGCCCGCCAGCTCCCGGATGCGCGCGATCAGCGCGACGATCGCCGCGTCGCTCGCGCATTCGCACACCACGACCAGACGCCCCGCCTCCGACGCGGCAGGCACCTCGACCCCCGGCCAGCCGGCAAGCGCGCACGCAACCGCCTCCACCCGCTCGGGCAGCGCGTGCACCAGCACTCCGGCAATATGGACCTCGGGCTCCATGCGGGGGGCTCCGCCTCGGCTCCTGTCGGCTGCGGCCGGCGGCCTCAGCCGGTCGGCAGGCGCCCGGTGAGGATCTGAAAGATCCAGACCGCGAAGCCGTAACCGCTGACGATCAGCACGGCAAGCACGGGCGCCATGACGACGGCGAGGAACAGGAAGGTGCGAAACTCTTCCTGGCGGGTCGACGGTGGGGGCGTCGAAGACATGGTGGGCTCCTCTTGTCAAGCAGGCGGCCGCCGTGCGACTGCCCGGATCGGGGATTTCGACTTACGACAGGGGGAGCGCGGCGGGGTTCCGTCGATGCGTCATCGCTCCGACCGACGCGCCCAATGCGGAGACAGGGCGACGCACGGCAGAGGTGCGTCGTGCCACCTCCCGAAAGGGCCTGCCGCGATGAAGGGTGAGGCCACGACGAGGGCGCGGCGGGACCATCTCCGGACCCGCCGCGCGCGCAGCGATTCCGCCTACTTGCTGCGCTTCACCTCGGTCTTGACGATCTCGCCGGTCGCCGCATCGACATAGACCTCGACGCGCCGGCCCTCGGCGTCGGTCGCCTTGACCTCGTAGCGGTCGCGCTCGCGCTCGACCTCCTTGAAGTCGCGATAGCCGGCGGCTTCGAGCCGCTCGAGCACCTGCGGGATGGTGAGTCCGTCGCCCGCCGGTGCGGCCGCCGTCGCGGAGGGCGACCCGTCCTGCGCGATGGCCGGGGCGAGCAGGGCGCCCCCGACGAGCAATGCGGCGCCGGCGGCAAGGGTGGTGAGCAGGGTTCTGGCTTCCATGGTGACATCTCCTTTGATCGATTGCGGTCCTTCGTCCGACCGTGGTGCCATCTTGCCGGTGCAACGCTGAACGCGATCTGAAGCCCGCGTTCATCCTGGATTCAGCAACGTCGGCCTATGTTGACGACGGACACGGACAGCGCGCGATGAGCCGCGCCGCGCGGGCGCCGGATCGGCGCGCAGCGAGGCGACGGAAGCACCGTGGGCAAGGCCCGCAGGAAGGCGGGCGGGCAGCGGGCCCGCGTCGACGAGGAGGCAGCATGAACCCAACCCTGAAAGGGACGCGCGCGATGACGCTAGCGCTGTGCCTGGCGGCGCTGCTGCCGGGCGCGGCGGCGGCGAGCGACCGGGACGACCACGAGCACGCCCGCCGCGCCCTCGAAGCGGGCGAGATCCTGCCGCTGCGCGCGCTGCTCGAGCGCGTGCGCGAGGACTACCCCGGCGAGGTGATCGAGGTCGAGCTCGAACGCGAGCACGGCCGCTGGGTGTACGAGCTCGAGCTGGTGCGTGCGGGCGGCCGCATGCTCAAGCTCAAGCTCGACGCACGCGATGGTACGCTTGTCCGCATCCGCGGCGATGACGTGCGGGCGGAGCGCAAGGACCGGAGAGGACGCTGATGCGCATTCTGGTGGTCGAGGACGAACCCCGGCTGGCGGTGCAGCTCGACGTGGCGCTGCGGGCGGCCGGCTACGCCGTCGATCTCGCCGCGGACGGCCGCAACGCCTTGCACGCCGGCGAGGTCGAGCCCTACGACGCAGTCGTGCTCGATCTCGGCCTGCCGGTGATCGACGGGCTCACCGTGCTGCAGCGCTGGCGCGCGGCCGGTCGCACGATGCCGGTGCTGATCCTGACCGCGCGCGACGCCTGGCACGAGAAGGTCGCCGGCATCGACGCCGGCGCCGACGACTACCTCACCAAGCCCTTCCACATGGAGGAGCTGCTCGCCCGCGTGCGCGCCCTGATCCGCCGCGCCGCCGGGCAGGCCGACACGCGCCTCGCCTGCGGCCCGGTGGTGCTCGACACGCGCGCGAGCCGCGTCACGGTCGACGGGCGCGTCCTCACGCTGACCGGCCACGAATTCCGCGTGCTCGACTACCTGATGCACCGCCCCGGCGAGATCGTCTCGCGCAGCGAGCTCGTGGAGCACATCTACGCCCAGGACTACGACCGCGACTCGAACACCATCGAGGTCTTCGTCGGGCGCCTGCGCAAGAAGCTGCCGCCCGGAATGATCGAGACCGTGCGCGGGCTCGGCTATCGGCTCGCATGTCCGCCACAAACCTGACCCCGCCGCCTGCGGGCGGCTGGCGCGGCTCGCTGCGGCTGCGCCTGCTCGCCGGCACCCTCGCCTGGATCGTCGCGACGCTGGCCGTCTCCGGCTGGGCGCTCGCCCAGCTCTTCGGCCAGCACCTCACGCGCCAGTTCGAAGCGGAACTTTCGACCCACCTCGACCAGCTCGCCGCCAACCTCGTCGTCGATGCCGCCGGCGCCCCGGCGCTGCGCGGCCCGCTCGGCGATCCGCGCTTTGCCCGACCCTATTCGGGGCTCTACTGGCAGGCCGACCGGCTGGCGAACGACGCCGGCCCCGCCGAGCGCGGTGTGCTGCGCGCCCGCTCGCTGTGGGACGCGGTGCTCGTCGTGCCCGCCGACGCGCTTGCCGACGGCGAGCGCCACGTGCACCGCGTCGAAGGCCCCGACGGCGAGCCGCTGCGCATGATCGAGCGCGTGCTGCGCCCGGCCGAGCAACCGGAGCGGCCGCTTCGACTCGTCGTCGCGGCCGACGAGCGGCACCTCACGCAACCAGTCGAACGCTTCAACGGCATGCTCGCGGCGGCACTCGCACTGCTCGGCGCCGGGCTCGCAGCGGCGGCGGTGGCCCAGGTCTGGATCGGGCTGCGGCCGCTCGCGCGGCTGCGCGAGGTGCTCGCCGACGTGCGCGAGGGCCGCGCGGCGGCCATCGACGGACGCTTCCCGACCGAGGTCCAGCCGCTCGTAGACGAGTTCAACGGCGTACTGGCCCGCAACGCCGAGATCGTCGCCCGCGCCCGCACGCAGGCCGGCAACCTCGCCCATGCGGTCAAGACCCCGCTGGCGGTGCTGGCGAACGCGGCGGCCGGCGAATCGGGGCCGTTCGCCACCCTCGTCGCCGAGCAGGTCGGCGCCGCGCGCACCCAGGTCGACCACCACCTCGCCCGCGCACGCGCCGCCGCCGCAGTCGCCTCACCGGGCCAGCGCACGCCGCTCGCGCCCGTGCTGGAGGGCCTCATGCGGGTGATGGCGCGCGTGCACGGCGAGCGCGGCCTGGCGCTCGAGCTCGCACCCTGTCCGGACGGCCTCGCCTTTCGCGGCGAGGCGCAGGACCTGCACGAGATGCTCGGCAACCTGCTCGACAACGCCTGCAAGTGGGCCAGGCGACGGGTCGAGGTGCGCGCCCTAAAGCGCGACGGCCTGTTCGCGGTCGAGATCGACGACGACGGCCCGGGACTCGCGCCGGCACTGCGCGAGGAAGTGTTCGGCCGCGGCGTGCGCGCCGACGAACGCGCCCCGGGTTCCGGCCTGGGCCTTGCGATCACCCGTGAGCTCGCCCGCCTCTACGGCGGCGACGTCACGCTCGACGCCTCGCCGGCCGGCGGATTGCGGGCGACGCTGGTGCTGCCGCGGGCCTGACGAACGCCTCCACGCGGGCGCGCCCTGCGCGAGCGACCCGCAGTGCCGCGGGGAACACCCCCGCCGCGGCCCGGACTAAGGGGTAAAGACAACAACAAGGAGGAGCCGATGGCCACCGTAGCCCGGTTTGAGGTCGAGTTCACGCGCTATCTCGAACCCGACGGCACCGCCCACGAACCGCTGCCCGAGTTCGCCCGCGATCCCGACAGGCTGATCCCGCTCTATCGCGCGATGCAGCTCACGCGCGCCTTCGATACCAAAGCGATCGCACTGCAGCGCACCGGCAAGCTCGGCACCTTCGCCTCGGCGCTCGGCCAGGAGGCGATCGGCGTCGGCGTCGCCAGCGCGATGCGCATCGAGGACGTGTTCCTGCCGTCCTACCGCGACCACGCGGCGCAGTTCGTGCGCGGTGTGACGCTCGCCGAGAGCCTGCTCTACTGGGGCGGCGACGAGCGCGGCAGCGCCTTCGCCGGGCCGCGCGACGACTTCCCGATCTGCGTGCCGATCGCCACCCAGGTCTGCCACGCCGCCGGGGCCGCCTACGCCTTCAAGCTGCGCGCCGAGGCGCGCGTGGCGGTGTGCGTGCTCGGCGACGGCGCGACCTCGAAGGGCGACTTCTACGAGGCGATGAACTTCGCCGCGCTGTGGCAGGCGCCGCTGGTGATGGTCGTGAACAACAACCAGTGGGCGATCTCGGTGCCGCGCACGCGCCAGAGCGCGGCCCGGACACTCGCTCAGAAGGCGATCGCGGCCGGCATCGAGGGGCGCCAGGTCGACGGCAACGACATCGTCGCGGTACATGACGCCGCCGCCCGCGCGATCGAGAAGGCGCGCGACGGCGGCGGGCCGACGCTGATCGAGGCGCTCACCTACCGGCTCGGCGACCACACCACGGCCGACGACGCGACCCGCTACCGCGACGCCGCCGCGGTCGAGGAGCAATGGGCGTTCGAACCGATCGCAAGGCTGCGCAACCATCTGCTCGCCCGCGACGCCTGGAGCCGCGAGCGCGAGGAGCAGTTGCTGCACGAGATCGGCGCCGAGATCGACGCCGCCGTCGAGCACTACCTGGCGACCCCGCTGCCCACCACCGAGGCGATGTTCGAGCACCTGCACGCGCGACTGCCGGCCGCGCTCGCGGCGCAGCGCGCCGAGGCGCTCGCCTTCGCCCCCGCGCAAGGAGGCGACCATGGCTGAGCTCAATCTGGTCGAAGCGATCAATCGCGCGCTCGCCTGGGAGATGGCGCACGACGAGGCGGTGGTGCTGCTGGGCGAGGACATCGGCGTCAATGGCGGCGTCTTTCGCGCCACCGTCGGGCTGCAGGAGCGCTTCGGCGAGGACCGCGTGATCGACACCCCGCTCGCCGAGACGGCGATCGCCGGCACCGCGATCGGCATGGCGGCGATGGGCTTGAAGCCCGTCGCCGAGATCCAGTTCTCGGGCTTCATCTACCCGACGCTCGACCACCTGGTCAATCACGCCGCGCGGCTCAGGAACCGCACCCGCGGGCGGCTCGCCTGCCCGCTGGTGCTGCGCTCGCCGTGCGGCGGCGGCATCCACGCCCCCGAGCACCATTCGGAGAGCCCCGAGGCGATGTTCACCAACGTGCCGGGGCTGCGCGTGGTGGTGCCGTCCTCGCCCGGGCGCGCCTATGGGCTGCTGCTTGCCGCGATGCGCGACCCCGACCCGGTCGTCTTTCTCGAGCCGACACGCCTTTACCGGCTCTTTCGCCAGGAGGTCGCCGACGACGGCGAGGCGCTGCCGCTCGACGTCTGCTTCACGCTGCGCGCCGGCTCCGACGTGACCCTGGTGAGCTGGGGCGCGATGCTGCACGAGACCCTCGCCGCCGCCGACCAACTGGCCGCCGAAGGCGTGATGGCCGAGGTGATCGACGTCGCGACCCTCAAGCCCCTCGACCTGACGACCATCCTCGAGTCCGTCGCGCGCACCGGGCGCTGCGTGATCGTGCACGAGGCGGCGCGCACCGGCGGCTTCGGCGCCGAGATCGCCGCCGGGCTCGCCGAGCACGGGCTCTATACGCTGCTCGCGCCGGTGCGCCGCGTCACCGGCTACGACATTGTGATGCCGCTCGCCCGCCTCGAGATGCAGTACCTGCCGAGCGTCGAGCGCATCGTCGCGGCGGTCAGACAGACGCTGGAGGCCTCATGAAGATCTTCAAGCTGCCCGACCTGGGCGAAGGACTGCAGGAAGCCGAGATCGTCGAGTGGCACGTGGCGGCCGGCGACGAAGTCGCGGCCGATGCGCCGCTGGTATCGGTCGAGACCGCCAAGGCGATCGTCGAGATCCCTTCCCCACAGGCCGGGCGCATCGAGAAGCTCTACGCCAAGGCCGGCCAGCTCGTCCATGTCGGCGCGCCGCTGGTCGGCTTTGCCGGCGCGGCCGAGGAGGGCGATACCGGCACCGTCGTCGGCGAGGTGCCGGTCGGCCGCGAGGTCCAGGCCGAGGCGCCGGCCGCGGTCGGCGCCGGCGCGGCGGCGGTCAAGGCGATTCCCGCGGTGCGCGCGCTCGCGCGCCAGCTCGACGTCGATCTGACGATGGTGACCCCGTCCGGGCCCGACGGCGTGATCACCGCCGCCGACGTGCGGCGCGTCGCCAAGCTGCTCGCCGAGGCCGGGCCGGCCGAACCGCTGCGCGGGGTGCGACGGGCGATGGCGCAGAACATGGCGCTCGCGCAGCGCGAGGTCGCCGCCGCGACCGTCATCGACGACGCCGACATCGACGGCTGGCCGCCCGGCTCCGACATCACGATCCGGCTCGTGCGCGCGCTGGTGGCCGGCGTGCGCGCCTCGCCCGGCCTCAATGCCTGGTACGAGGGCGCGCACACGGCGCGGCGCGTGCTCCGGAAGATCGACGTCGGCATCGCCGTCGACCTGCCGGAGGGGCTCTTCGTGCCGGTGCTGCGCGACGTCGCCAACCGCGACGCGGCCGACCTGCGCCGCGGGCTCGACCGCATGCGCGCCGACGTCGCCGCGCGCAAGATCCCGCCCGAGGAGCTGCGCGGCAATACGATCACGCTGTCCAACTTCGGCATGATCGGCGGCAAGTACGCCGCGCCCATCGTCGTGCCGCCGACGGTGGCGATCCTCGGCGCCGGCCGCCTGCACCAGCAGGTCGTCGCGGTCGGCGGACGCCCGGCGGTGCATCGCGTCCTGCCGCTCAGCCTCACCTTCGACCACCGCGTCGTCACCGGCGGCGAGGCGGCGCGCTTTCTCGCCGCCGTGATCGCCGACCTCAGCCTGCCCGAGTAGGCGCACGGCCGCCACGCAGGGAACGTCATGAGGCCGTCGTACGCGCCGTGGCCGCGCATCGGCGTCGGCCAGCCGGTCCGTCCGGCACGCGCGCCGCGGTGATACCATCGCCGCACGCGCCGCCGCCATGCCCGGCGGCGCACGACCGCCACGCACCGCAGAGCCCCGCCATGCCGCCGATCCAACTGAACCTCTTCGTCCCGACGCTGGTCTTTCCGCTCAGCGTCTTCCTGTCGATTCTCGCCTGGCCGCTGGTGTTCGTGTCGGCGGCAGCCGGCATCGCGCTGTGCATGACGGCACTGCGCGATGCTCGCCAGGACGGCGGCAAGACTTCCGCGGCGCCCGGCTGGAACGACCCGTCGCTGCGCATGCGCACCGGTGTTGCCCTGATCGCCGCGCCCATCGTCGCGGTGCTGATCGCCGTGGGCGGGCTCGGCCTGTTCGGTTGACCCGCGCCGCCCTCACGAATCCAGCACGGCGCGCACCTTGTGCGCGAGTTCCTCGATCGCGTACGGCTTGCTGACGAGCGCCACCTCGCCTTCGACCGCCTCGAACTGCTGCAAAGCATTGCCCGTGTAACCCGAGGTGTAGAGCACCTTGAGCCCGGGCCGCAGCTCGGTGGCACGGCGCGCGAGCTCGGGGCCGTTCATGCCGCCGGGCAGGACGACATCGGTGAAAAGCAGCGCGATGTCGGGTTCCTGGTCGAGGATGGTGAGCGCCGAGCGGCCCTGGGTCGCCGGCAGCACGCGGTAGCCGAGCGCGGTGAGGAGCCGGCAGACGAGCTGGCGCACGTCGTCCTCGTCCTCCACCACCAGCACCTTCTCGTGCCCGGCCGGATGCACCGCGGCCGTCTCGGCGGCCGGCGCGATCGCCTCGACCGGCTGGCCCGCCTCGGGCAGGAAGACCTTGACCGTGGTGCCGATGCCCGGCTCGCTGTAGATCTTGACGTGCCCACCCGACTGCTTGACGAAGCCGTACACCATCGCCAAACCGAGCCCGCTGCCGACGCCGACCTCCTTGGTCGTGAAGAAGGGCTCGAAGGCGCGCGCAACGATCTCCGGCGTCATGCCCGTGCCGGTGTCCGACACCGCCAGCATCACGTAGCGCCCCGGCACAACGTCGACCTCGCGCGCCGCGTAGTGCTCGTCGAGTACCACCGCAGCCGTCTCGATCGTCAGCGTGCCGCCACGCGGCATCGCATCGCGCGCATTGACCGCCAGATTGAGCAGCGCCGCCTGCAGCTGGGCCGGATCGGCGACCGCCCGGGGCAGCGGCTCGGCACAATTGACGACGATGCTGACGTGCTCGCCCAGGGTGCGGCGCAGCATCGCCTCCATCGAGCCGATCAGCTCGTTCAGATCGACCGGCGCCGGCGCGAGCCTCTGCTTGCGCGAGAACGCGAGCAGCGTGCGGTTGAGGTCGGCGCCGCGTTTGGCGGCGCCCAGCGCGGCCTGGATGAGTTCGGTGGCAAAGGCGTCGTTGCGCAGATGCTGGGCGAGGATCTGAAGGTTGCCCATCACCACCGTCAGCAGATTGTTGAAATCGTGCGCGACCCCGCCCGTGAGCTGGCCGACGGCCTCCATCTTCTGCGCCTGGCGCAGCGCCCCTTCCGCCTCGTGGCGGTCGGCGATCTCGGCCTGCAGGGTGCGGTTCACCTGTTCCAGCTCGGCGGTGCGCTCCCCGACCCGGCGCTCGAGCTCGTCGCGCGCCTCGTGCAGGGCGCGCTGGCTCGCGCGCCGCTCGGTGGTATCGCGGATCGCTGCCGACACCAGCAGCCCGTCCTCGGTGTGCAGCGGGCTCAGGCTGATCTCGACCGGCACCTCGGCGCCGTCCTTGCGCCGACCCGAAAGGTCTAGCCCGCTGCCCATGGGGCGCACCGCCGGATTCTTCAGAAAGGCGTCGCGCCGCGCCACGTGCGTCGGCCGGGCCGCCAGCGGCACGAGCATCTCGATCGGCTGGCCCAGAAGCTCGGCGCGCTCGTAGCCGAACAGTCGCTCGGTCTGGCTGTTCACCAGCACGATGCGTCCGGCCGTGTCGACGACGACGATGGCGTCGGGCGCCGCATCGATCAGCGCCCGCGCGCGCCGCTCCTGCGCGCGGGTGCGCTCGAGCTCCGCCCTTAGCCGCACGGCCTGGCCGTGCAGCGAATCACGCACGTCGTCCTTCATCCTGGGCACCTCCCGCAGGGGTCGCGCCGGATCCGTCCGCCACGCCTGAGAATGCCTGGAGCACGCTCTCGAAGGCGGCACGGTTACGGCTTCCAATGTCGCACAACAAACGGTGCGCCGCCGTGATGGTTTGCGCAAGTTCACGCTCGTCCGGATGGGTGGCCGGAATCTCGGTCGCCTCGCCCGGCTGCGGCCGCTGCTCGACGATCGCGCACACCTCGTCGAGACACAGGCCGGTGAGCGTCTCCGTGATCTCTGGGTTGGTCGAGAACACCACTGGCACCCGGCGCCCGGCACGGCGCAGACCGTCGGCGATCTTCGCCAGCAGGCCGATACCGGTGCTGTCGATCGCGGTGGCGGCGGTCAGATCGACGCTCACCACCTCCGGATGTTCGCGAGCGAACAGCTCGTCGAGAAAGCGATCGACGGCGTGAGCCATGGTGTAGCGGATCGACCCTTCGAAGCGCAGGACCCATTGTCCGCCCTGCCGCGCGTAGAGCACCCGGCCCTCGTCAGTCATGGCCGCTCAGCCTCCGCACCGACAGGATGCTGGCGTCGTCGGGAAGCACGCGCCCTTGCGTGAGCCCCAGCGCCGCCGCGAGCTGCGCCGCGTCGCGGCCGGGCTCGCCGGCGAGCGCGCGCAGCGCGTCCTTTCTCGCCTGCAGCCCGTCGTCCGGAAGCAGCTCCAGCACGCCGTCGGAGAACATCCGCAACGCAAAGGTTGCGCCCATTTCGAGCGACTGGGTGGCATAGCGCGGCGACTCGAACAGCCCCACCGGCGGGCTGCGGCCACCGATCTCGCGCACGCCCTCGCCGTCGTAGAGCAACGGAAACGGCATCTGGCCGGCGTTGGCGTAGTCGAGCCGGCCGCTCGAGACTGTCACGCAGCCGTAGAACATCGTCAGGTACTTGCCGTGCTGGGCCGCGCGCACGTCGTGGTTGAGCGCACCGAGGAGGGTCGCCGGCTCGGCGATGCTGCGATCGCCGAAGCAGCGGAAGTACTCGAGATAGCGGCCGACGTAGCCCTTGAGCAGCACCGTCACGACCGCCGAGGGCACACCGTGGCCCGATACGTCGGCGATGTAGAAGCCGAAGTGGTCGTCGTCGATCGTGAAGTAGTCCACGAAGTCTCCGCTCAGGATCGCCGAGGTCGCCAGAACGCTGCTGCACTCGAACCCGCCCAGCACCACCTTCGGCGCCGGCAGCAGGGCGAATTGGATCTCCCGGCCGCAGGCCTCGTCCTCTTCGAGCTGGCGCAGCGTGCGGGTGAGCCGGGCATTGGCCGCCTCGAGATGCTCGCGGTAGGCACGGTTCTCCTCGACTAGGCGCACGCGCTCGAGGGCGCGCGCAATCGCATGGTCGAGCACCTCCAGGTCCTCGATCGGCTTGGTGACGTAGTCGGCTGCGCCCAGCTTGAGCGCGGCGATCGCGTCGGCGATCGCGCCAGTGCCCGAGACGACGATCACCGGCAGGTCGGGATGACCACGCCGCAGCCGGGCGAGCACGTCCAGGCCGTCGACGCCCGGCATGCGCAGATCGCACAGCACCAGCGCCGGCTCGTCGCGCCCGACGGCGGCGAGCCCCTCTTCGCCGCTCGCCGCGGTCGCCACTTCGTAGCCGAGGCCGCGCAGGTACAGGCCCAGCATCGAACGGATCGCCGGGTCGTCGTCGATGACCAGGATTCGTGCCGTCACCGCGCACCCTCCCGAGTCCCCGCACGCGACCTCGGGCCGGCGATGCCGCAGCCGGGCGCCTGTCGGGGACGAACGTTGTTGTCTCCACGGCGTTGGTGTCCGCCGCTCGGCGCGGAACCTGGGGGATCCGCCCTCACCTTGTTCGAATCTCGTCGCTACCATATGCGTGGTATAGGACGCCGATTATCAGGCTAAGTTGCGGCGTCCGAAACCCCTCTCGCACCAGGATCGCCATAGCGCGGACAGCGCACGCTGTGCGACGCGCGCCCACGTGCCCTTGGCCGCGCCACCCAACGCGGGCACAATCGGCACACCGCGAGCGCATCCGCCTGGAGTCGAATACCCATGTCCGCCCGACCGATCCTCAAGATGGGCGACCCCCGTCTGCTCGAGTCCGCCCATCCGGTGCAGGCTTTCGGCACGGCCGAGCTGCGCGCGCTGATCACCGACATGTTCGACACCATGGAAGCCGCCGGTGGGGTCGGGCTCGCCGCGCCGCAGATCGGCGTCGGCCTCCAGGTCGTGATCTTCGGCTTCGAGTCGAGCGCGCGCTACCCGGTGGCGCCGCCGGTGCCGCGCACCGTCCTCGTCAATCCGACCATCGTGCCGATCGGCGACGAGGAGGAGGAGGGCTGGGAAGGGTGCCTGTCGGTGCCGGGTCTGCGCGGCGTCGTGCCCCGCCACCGTCATATCCGCTACCGCGGCTTCGACCCCCTGGGGCGGGCGATCGAGCGCGAGGCCGAGGGCTTTCACGCCCGCGTCGTGCAGCACGAGTGCGACCACCTCATCGGCAAGCTTTTCCCGATGCGCGTGCGCGACTTCACGCGCTTCGGATTCACCGATGTGCTCTTCCCCGAGCTCGGGACGCCACCGGAGTAGCCGCTCGGTCCGCGAAGGCCTGTGAACGACGCGTCCCTGGCGCGCTTGCATCCGCCGCACGCACTCGGCATGAGCCCGGCACGGACCAGGCTGCGCCGCCGCGCTTGCGGGACTCCCGCGCGGGGCGGCTTCGCCCCCGCGGCTTGAACCTGGCGCCCGCCGCGCAATCCAACTTCGCGGACACGTCGCCGTCGTGCCGCGCCCCGGCCGTTCGACCGGCGCGGCGGCGCATCGCGCTCCAGGACGGTCCGAGCACCGCAGGACTTGCGGCGGGCCGGGCCGATTGCCCCGATCGGGGCCGTCACGGCAAGAGGAGACACGCATGACCAGAACCATCACCGCGACATACGAGAACAGGGATGCACTCGCCAACGTGTTCGACGAATTGATCAACGACGGGCTCGACCGCGAGAAGATCTACCTCGACGACGATCACCTCCAGGTCAAGGTCATGATCCCGAACGCCATCGAGCCGGAGATCAGCTCGATTCTGAAGCGGCACCATCCGACCGAGATGCACTGAGCGGCTGCCCGACTCGCGGTCCCGCCGCCACACCCGGACCGGGCGACGGCGGGGCCGGCGACCCTGGGTTCCGGCTCCCGCTTCCGACCCCACAGCGACCGTAGGGGCAGGCCTTGTGCCTGCCCAACAACGCCCGACACCCCCGGCCCCAACACCCGACCCCACGGAGATTCCTGCCCATGGACGACCGCTTTTCGAACCCGGGACGGCGCGACGTGTTGCACGCGCTCAGCGCAGCGCTGGTCGCGGCCGGGCTGCTGCGCGCCACGTCGGCGCGCGCCGCCGCCTGCGGCGTCACCGCCGCCACCACCGCCGGGCCGTTCTACGTCGGCAACGCCCCGTCACTCGCCGACATCAACCGCCACGGCGCAACCGGCACGCCCATGCGCATCGCCGGAACCGTGTTCGGCGGACCCGACGGCCGACGGCCGCTGCCCGGCGCGGTGGTGGAAATCTGGCATTGCGACGCGGACGGCGACTACCACCCCGACGGCAGCGGCGACGTGAGCCGCTACGCGCCCGAGCAGGTGAACTTGCGCGGCGTCGGCCTCACGGGCGCGCGCGGCGACTTCCGCTTCGACAGCATCGTGCCCGGCCACTACGGGAACCGCCGTCGTCACATCCACTGGCGCTTCGTCGCCGAGGGGCACCGGCCACTGGTCACCCAGTCATACTGGCTTGACGAGCGCGGCACGCTGCGCGAGCGGCTCGACTTCGTCGACCGCGGGACCGACGACTGCCGCTGGGTGCGCTTCGAGATGGAAGAGGGCATAGCCCGCGGGCGCTTCGACGTCGTGCTGGCGCCGATCGGCTGAACACCGTGGCGCACCCGCCGGCTCAATGTGCAATCGGGCACGAACCCGACCCGGAAAATATGGCAAGATGCTCGCCGGGCCCGCCGCCTGCTACCCGTGCCTGCGTTCCGACGTGGGCTTGCCGTGCCGGAGCGTGGGAGACTTGCGCGACGCCTTGCGGCGGCGACCTCCCCGTTCGGCGGACGACCCGCTTCGCCATGAATTCCAGCGCCAGGACCGCGCCGATGACGACATTCGAATGGAAGGCGGACTACTCGGTCGGCCATGACGAGATCGACCGCCAGCACCAGCGGCTGCTGGCGATCCTCAACGACTTGTACGCACAGCTCCAGGGCGGCAGGCTCCCCGCCAAGGGCGAAACGCGCACGATCTTCGACCGGCTCGCGCACTATGTGAACGAGCACTTCGTCTTCGAGGAGCAACTCATGGTCGACGCGGGCTATCCCGACGACCGTCTGATGTCGCACATCGAGGAGCACGACTTCATGCGCGCCAAGGTGCGCCAGTTCGAGCAGCTCTTCGACGAGGGCGACGCCGACAGCCTCACCGAGATGATGCTGTTTCTTTACGGCGACTGGCTGATCCACCACATCTGCGGCACCGACAGCGACTACCGGCCGTGGATCGAGACGGCGGGCGGCAACGCCTGACCACCTCCCCGCCTCGCGCGAGGCGCCGGGCGAGGCCTTCAGGAGGTCGCCCATGAAGATCGCGCTCCTGCAGTCCCACCCCAGTTCGGGCGATGTCGCCGCAAACCTGGCGGCGCTCGACGCAGCGGCGACCCGGGCAGCCGTAGCGGGTGCGCGCCTGCTGGTGGCCCCTGAACTCTGCCTGACCGGCTACGCACTCGATCGCGACACGACCGACCGGCTCGCCGAGCCGGCCGACGGCCCGAGCGCCCGGGCGCTCGGCGCGATTGCCCGGGGCCGAGGCCTCGCGCTGCTCTACGGCTACGCCGAGCTCGACGGCGGGCGCGTCTACAACGCCGCTCAGCTCATCGACCGCCATGGCCGGCGACTCGCCAATCACCGCAAGAGCCATCTCTTCGGTGACACCGACCGCAGCCGCTTCGACGCCGGCGCGAGCGCGGCGACGCTCGCCGAGCTCGACGGCGTGCGCGTCGGCATCCTGATCTGCTACGAGGTCGAGTTTCCCGAGACGGTGCGCCTGCTCGCGCTCGCCGGCGCCGAGCTGGTGGCGGTGCCCACCGCGTTGATGCGGCCCTACGAGTTCGTCGCGCGCACGCTGGTGCCGGCACGCGCCTTCGAGAACCAGCTCTACGTCGCCTACGCCAACCACTGCGGCACCGAGGGCGCGTTCGCCTACGTCGGTGCAAGCTGCATCGTCGCGCCCGACGGCACCGAGCTTGCACGCGCCGGCCCGGACGAGGCGCTGCTCCTCGCAGCGCTCGACCACGCCCGCCTGGACGCCTCGCGCCGCACCAATCCCTACCTCGCGGACCGCCGTCCGGCGCTCTACCGCGGGCTCGCCGCGGCCCCGCCCCCAGGTAGCGAATCCGACGCCGCCCCATGCGCGGCGGGTGCGGGCCTTGCGCGTCGGCCGACCGAGGATGGCCCGCCATGACGCGTGCCGACCGCCCTGCCGACCGCGCCGACGCCCGAACGCACCCGATCACGGTATTCGGCCCGGACTTTCCCTTCGCCTACGACGACTGGCTGCGCCAGCCGGCCGGGCTCGGGCGGGTGCCGGCCGAGCGCCTCGGCGCCGAGGTGGCGATCGTCGGCGCCGGCATGGCCGGCATGACTTCAGCATACGAATTGATGAAGCTCGGCCTGCGCCCGGTCATCTACGAGTCGCGCCGCATAGGCGGGCGACTGCAGTCCGAGCCCTTCCAATGCGCCGAAGGGGTCGTCGCCGAGCTCGGCGGGATGCGCTTTCCGCGCTCGTCGGCGGCGTTCTACCACTACGTCGACCGCTTCGGCCTGGCCACCCGCCCCTTTCCCAATCCGCTCGCACCGGGCACGCCCAGCACCGTCATCGACCTCGAAGGCGAGTCCGTCTACGTCGAGCGCCCCGAAGAGCTGCCGGTGCTGCTCGCCGAGGTCGCCGCCGCCTGGCGCGCCGCGCTGGAGGAGCACGCGCAGTTCTCGGCGATGCAGCAGGCGATCCGCGCGCGCGACGTCGGCCGCATCAAGGCGCTCTGGAATGAGCTGGTGCCACGCTGGGACGAGCGCAGCTTCCACGATTTCCTCGCCACCTCGAACGCCTTCCGGCGCCTGTCCTTTCGCCACGTCGAGGTCTTCGGCCAGGTCGGCTTCGGCACCGGCGGCTGGGACACCGACTTCCCGAACTCGATGCTCGAGATCCTGCGCGTAGTGTTCACCGACTGCGAAGAGGACCAGCACTTCATCGTCGGCGGCGTCGAGCAGGTGCCGCGCGCGCTGTGGCGCGACGCCCCGAGCCGACTCGCCCACTGGCCGCCCGGCACCTCGCTCGAGCGCCTGCACGGCGGCGCGACCCGCCCCGGCGTCGCGCGCCTGGAACGCAACGCCGATGGACGTCGCATCGACGTCATCGACCGATGGGGCGACCGCCGCAGCTACGACGCGGTGCTGGTGACCTGCCAGAGCTGGCTCCTCACCACCCACATCCGCACCGACGAGCGGCTGTTCTCGCAGAAGCTGTGGATGGCGCTCGACCGCACCCGCTACATGCAGTCGGCCAAGACCTTCGTGATGGTCGACCGCCCCTTCTGGAAGGACAAGGACCCCGCGACCGGGCGCGACCGCATGAGCATGACGCTCACCGACCGGCTCACCCGCGGCACCTATCTCTTCGACCTCGGCGACGACCGCCCCGGGGTGATCTGCCTGTCCTACGCGTGGATGGGCGATGCGCTCAAGATGCTGCCGCTCGACGTCGACCGCCGCGTACGCCTCGCGCTCGATGCGCTCGCCGCCATCTACCCCGGCGTCGACCTGCGCCGCCATATCGTCGGCGAGCCGATCACCGTGTCGTGGGAGGACGACCCCAACTTCCTCGGCGCCTTCAAGGGCGCGTTGCCCGGCCACTACCGCTACAACCGGCGCATGTACTGCCACTTCATGCAGGACGGGCTGCCGCCGGCCGAGCGCGGCATCTTCCTCGCCGGCGACGACATCGGCTGGATGCCGGGCTGGGTCGAGAGCGCGGTGCAGACCGCCTTGAACGCGGTGTGGGGCATCGTCCATCACTTCGGCGGCGCGACCGCGCCCGAAAATCCCGGCCCGGGCGACCGCTTCGACGCGCTCGCACCGCTCGAACTGCCTGATTGATTCGATCCGGCGGTGCAGTCGGGCACCGCCAGGCCGCTGCCGATGTCATAGTACGGAGTAGACGGTCCGCATCGCAGGCACCGCCGCGTTGCGCCGACCGACCGCACGAATCCCGGACCGACGCGAAGGAGCACGCCCATGACCCGCCCCCTCAACCAGCCGCTCGGCGGCAACGAGATGCCGCGCTTCGGCGGCCCGGCGACGATGATGCGCCTGCCCACCCAGCCGAGCGCGGCCGGACTGGACGCCTGCTTCGTCGGTGTGCCGCTCGACATCGGCACCTCCAATCGCAGCGGCACGCGCCTGGGCCCTCGCGCGATCCGCGCCGAGTCCTGCCTGATCCGCCCCTGCAACCTCGCCACGCGGGCCGTGCCGTTCGATTCGCTTCAGGTCGCCGACATCGGCGACGTCGCGGTCGACACGTTCAACCTCATCGAGAGCGTGCGCCTCATCGAGCGCGCCTACGACGCGATCCTCGGCCACGGCTGCGTGCCGCTCACGCTCGGCGGCGACCACACCATCACGCTGCCGATCCTGCGCGCGATGCACCGCCGCCTCGGCCCGCTCGGCGTGATCCACGTCGACGCCCACGCCGACATGAACGATCAGATGTTCGGCGAGCCGATCGCCCACGGCACGCCGTTTCGCCGTGCCCTCGAGGAAGGCCTGATCGAGCCGCGGCGCATGGCGCAGATCGGCCTGCGCGCGAGCGGCTACACGTCGGACCAGTTCGACTGGGCACGCGGGCTGGGCGTGCGGGTGGTGCAGGCCGAGGATTGCTGGTACCGCTCGCTCGCGCCCTTGATGGAGGAAGTGCGGGCGCAACTCGGCGCCGGGCCGGTCTATCTCAGCTTCGACATCGACGGGCTCGACCCCGCCTTTGCGCCCGGCACCGGCACTCCCGAGCCCGGCGGGCTCACCAGCCACCAGGCCCTCGAGATCATCCGCGGCTGCCGCGGCCTCGCGCTGGTCGGCGCCGACCTGGTCGAGGTCTCGCCGCCCTACGACGCGAGCGGCAACACGGCGCTCCTCGCCGCCAATCTGCTGTTCGAGATGCTGTGCGTGCTGCCGGGGGTGAAGCTCGCCTGAAGGATTCGCGGCGCACACTCGGCGTTAGCTCCACGCCGAATCGCGGATCGCTGCGCAACGAGCGACCGGAGCCGGCGCCGGCCCATGACCGACCGGTCGCGGAGCCGCGGGCGAGACCCGCTCAGCGCTGCGGCGGAAACTTCACGAGCAGTTCCAGCGTCTCGCCCTCGCGCTCGACCACCAGCGGTAGCCAGGTGCCGGGCGGCTGCCCGCGCACCAGCGCGATGAAGCCGCGCATCGCCTCGACCGGCCGTCCGGCGGCTTCGACGACCCGGTCGCCGGTCTTCAGACCGCTGCGCTCGGCGAGACTGTCGGTGCTGACCTGGACGAGATGCACGGCGCCGTCGCGCTCCTCGAGGCGCACGCCCAGGCGCGGCGGATCCGGCTGCGCCACGACCTGCTCCGGCAGCGCGAACACCGCATCGGCGAACCCCGGGCGCAGCTCCGCGCAGCCGAACCCCGGCGACATCGGCACCAGCGTTCCGATCGCGTCGATCCCGAGGGCGCGCAACTGGTGCGGCACCCCATGTCCGTGGCGGATGTGGCCGCTGCCCATGATGCCGACCACCAATGGCGCGCCATTGCCGCCGGCACGCGCGGCCAACGCCTCGGCCATGGCCCGGTCCCAGGTCGTCTGCGACTCGATGAAGTGCTCGAAATCCCGTTCCGGCTCGTCCGCGCCGCCGCGCCCGCCCATGCGCACGTGCTCGCGATGGACGCGCTCGAGATAGGCGCGATAGGCCTCGGTCGGCGGCGCCGGGCGACCGACGCCCTCGCGCTCGGCCTCCGGCACCGCGTCCCAGCCCTTCTCCGTGATCGCCCGGGTGAGCGAGCGCTCGACGTTGAGCGCGATCATCGGAATCCGGTTGATGCGCGCGAACTGGAAGAGCGGCAGGTAGAGCTCGGCCGGCATGTTCCAGACCTTCTCCCAGTCGGCTTCCTCGAGGAAGGCCTTGACGGTGAGCTCGCCCGCGACCCAGCGGTCGAGCGCCGGTTGCACGCGGCGCGGGAACATCTCGAAGCCGATCACCATGTCGGGCCGTCGGGCGTGCAGGGCCGCGAGCGTATGCACCTGCCAGCGGTGATGGTCGTCCTCGTCGTGCTGTTCGCCCAGCAGCACGATCGCACGTCCGGCCATATCGGCCAGCAGGTTGGCCGCGGCCTCCGCGCCCGAAGAGGCGGCGCCATCGAGCACGGTCCAGCCGGGCGGGGGACATTCGACACCGGCCGGCGCACGTCCACCGAAGGCCACCGCGGTGCCTGCTGCAGTAAGGCAGGCCAGGGCCGCCACGACATGGGCCAGCACCCGCCGCGATGCCGCCTGCAGGGAACGGCGCGAGCGGGCGAGCGACGCCGGATTCTGCCGAATGAAGCCGAACGCAAGATCCACCGGATCCATGGCCAATCTCCGGAAATCGACATCGGTTTGACACAGCGCAACATCGGCTGCGCCGCCCGACCCTAACATCACGCCGCACGCCGTCACGCGGGCCGACCGCTCATTGCCCGCCAACCTCGCCTCGAGCCATTCCGCTACAACCTGCCGCAAAGGAACACCCATGATAGACGAAACGACCCGCTCCCTGCTCGACAGCCTGCCCCGCAGCGACCGCTACGACTTGTCCGTGGTGCGCGATCCTGCCAACGAACTGCATGCGCTGGCGATCGTGATCGACGGCCAGACGCATCTCCCGGGCATCGGCTACGAAAGCCCCGAACAGTTCGAGTTCGACCGCGAGCAGATCGCCAGCTACCTGTTGACGCGCAAGCAATCCTGCGGCGGCTGCGGCTCCTGCCGCTGCGGCTGAACGTGGGCAACCCCCGGCGCGGGTCCGGCGCGACCACGCCGGCCTTGCCAGCCTATGCCAGCCCGGCGCCGGTGCGATAGTCGCGCGCCGCCTCGACCAGCCAGTCCCGAAAGGCGCTCAGCGCCGCCGTCTCCGACTTGCGCTCCGGAATGATCAAGTAATACCCCTTGTCGCTCGGCGCGGCGTAGCGGTGCGCGATCGCCAGCCGTCCGGCCGCCAGTTCGTCCTCGATCAGGAAGGGCGGCACCAGCGCCACCCCCAGATCATGCATCGCCGCCTGGGCGAGCATCGAGAAGAGCTCCAGGCGCATGCCCGCCATGTCCTGCGGCACGCGCAGGCCGAGTGACTCGAACCAGTGCCGCCACGCATAGGGGCGCGTCGTCTGCTGCAGCAGCGGCAGCGCCGCGATCGCCTCGGGCGCAAGCGCCGCGGCCACGCCCAGGCGCTCCGGCCGGCACACCGGCATCGCATTCTCGCGCATCAGAAAGTGCGCGACCGTACCCGGCCAGCCGGCATCGCCGAAGTAGAGCGCCGCGTCGAACTCGGTGTCGGCGAACAGGAAAGGGCGGGTGCTGGTGGTCAGATTGACCGTGACATCCGGCTGGCGCGCCGTGAAGGCGGCGAGCCGCGGTAGGAGCCAGCGCGTCGCAAAGGTCGGCACCACGGCGAGTTCCAGCGTCACGCCGCGCCCCTGGTGCGCCATCACCGCCAGCGTGTCGCGCTCGACTGCGTCGAGCCGCGCCGCGATCCTGCGGCTGTACGACAGCCCCGCGTCGGTGAGCCGCACCCCGCGCCGCGTGCGGGTGAACAAGCGCACGCCCAGGTAATCCTCGAGCGCGGCGATCTGGCGGCACACCGCGCTTTGCGTGAGCGCGAGTTCCTCCGCTGCGCGCGTGAAGCTCTCGTGCCGCGCCGCCAGCTCGAAGGCCGTGAGCGCGGCGGTACTGGGAATCCGGCGACGCATGTCGATTCCTCCAAAAGTGCGAAATCATCAAATCAGATCGACTGGAGCAGGCCACCCCTCGACGCTTCGCGACATCCCCATCGGTCTGCCGGCTAGGCCGATTCGGAGGTATTCTTCGGCATGATTGGCCGCATGCGTGCCACGCGGATGGAATGAAGCGCCGGCGTCGATGACCCTGGGTGCCGCGTTAATCGATTGTCGAAGTGATCATTTCGCACAAGATACTACCGAATTGTCGCTTGCGGCGGGCGGCGCGGCTTCGCTACAGTGCTTCGCAAGGCTGCCCGCCTGCACGGGCGGTCCACGACCCACCTATACTCAGACCACGAGCGCCGAGGAGACCACGGACATGGCATCACAACGCATCACCTTCGACTGGGCCGACCCGCTCCACCTGGACGCCCAGCTCACCGAAACCGAGCGCATGGTGCGCGACACCGCCCGCGCCTACGCCCAGGACAAGCTCGCGCCGCGTGTCCAGAACGCCTTCCGCCACGAGCAGACCGACCGCGAAATCTTCAACGAGATGGGCGAGCTGGGCCTGCTCGGCGCGACCATTCCCGAGGAGTACGGCGGCGCCGGCCTCAACTACGTTTCCTACGGGCTGATCGCCCGCGAGGTCGAGCGCGTCGATTCCGGCTACCGCTCGATGATGAGCGTGCAGAGCTCGCTGGTGATGGTGCCGATCAACGCCTTCGGCACCGAGGCGCAGAAGCGGAAGTACCTGCCCAAGCTCGCCACCGGCGAGTGGGTGGGCTGCTTCGGGCTGACCGAGCCGAACTACGGCTCCGACCCGGGCGGGATGGTCACGCGCGCCCGCAAGGTCGACGGCGGCTACAGCCTGTCCGGCACCAAGATGTGGATCACCAACAGCCCGATCGCCGACGTGTTCGTCGTGTGGGCCAAGGACGACGCCGGCGAGATCCGCGGCTTCGTGCTGGAGAAAGGCTGGAAGGGCCTCTCCGCCCCGGCGATCCACGGCAAGGTGGGCTTGCGCGCCTCGATCACCGGCGAGATCGTCATGGACGAGGTGTTCTGCCCCGAGGAGAACGCCTTCCCCGAGGTGCGCGGCTTGAAAGGGCCCTTCACCTGCCTCAACTCGGCCCGCTTCGGCATCGCCTGGGGCGCGCTCGGCGCGGCCGAGGCCTGCTACGAGACGGCGCGCCAGTACGTGCTCGACCGCAAGCAGTTCGGCCGCCCGCTCGCGGCCAACCAGCTGGTCCAGAAGAAGCTCGCCGACATGCTCACCGAGATCACGCTCGGCCTGCAGGGCTGCCTGCGCCTGGGGCGCCTGAAGGACGAGGGCAACGCGCCGGTCGAGCTCACCTCGATCATGAAGCGCAACTCCTGCGGCAAGGCGCTCGACATCGCCCGCGTCGCCCGCGACATGCTCGGCGGCAACGGCATCTCGGACGAGTTCTGCGTCGCGCGTCACCTGGTGAACCTCGAGGTCGTGAACACCTATGAGGGCACCCACGACATCCACGCGCTGATCCTCGGCCGCGCGATCACCGGCATCGCCGCGTTCGCGAACTGAGCAGGCGATCATGGCCGGCGCCCTGTCGCACATTCGCGTCCTCGACCTGTCGCGCATCCTCGCCGGGCCGTGGGCGAGCCAGATCCTGGCCGATCTGGGCGCCGACGTGATCAAGGTCGAACGCCCCGGCGCCGGTGACGACACCCGCGGCTGGGGCCCGCCCTTCCTCAAGGACGAGGACGGCGCCGACACCCCGGTCGCGGCCTATTACCTGTGCGCGAACCGCAACAAACGCTCGATCACGGTCGACATGACCCGCCCGGACGGCCAGGCGCTGTTGCACCGGCTCGCCCGCGAGAGCGACGTCGTGATCGAGAACTTCAAGCAGGGCGGGCTCGCTCGCTACCGGCTCGACTATGCCACGCTCGCCGCGCTCAACCCGCGGCTGGTGTACTGCTCGATCACCGGCTTCGGCCAGGACGGCCCGTACGCCCCGCGGGCCGGCTACGACTTCCTGATCCAGGGCATGGGCGGGCTGATGAGCCTCACCGGCAAGCCCGACGGCACGCCCGGCGCCGGCCCGGTCAAGGTCGGGGTCGCGCTCACCGACATCCTCACCGGCCTCTACGCCGCCAACGCGATCCAGGCCGCGCTCGCCTGGCGGGATCGCAGCGGCGAAGGCCAGTACATCGACCTCGCGCTGCTCGACGTACAGGTCGCCTGCCTCGCCAACCAGGCGATGAACTACCTCGCCTCGGGCGTCGTGCCGCGTCGCCTCGGCAACGAGCATCCCAACATCGTCCCCTACCAGGATTTTCCGACCGACGACGGCTACATGATCGTCACCGTCGGCAACGACGCCCAGTTTGCGCGCTTCTGCGAGGCCGCCGGGCGCCCGGAGCTCGCCGCCGATCCGCGCTTCGCGACCAACAAGGCGCGGGTCGCGAACCGTGCGACGCTCGTCCCGCTGCTCAACAAGCTGACGATCCGCCGCAGCACCGCCGACTGGATTGCCCGGCTCGAGGCGGTCGGCGTGCCTTGCGGGCCGATCAACACGCTCGACGAGGTCTTCGCCGACCCGCAGGTGCAGGCGCGCGGCCTGCGTGTCGACATGCCCCACCCGGTGCTCGGTGCCGTGCCCCAGGTCGCCAATCCGATGCGCCTGTCGGCGACCCCGGTCGACTACCGCCAGGCGCCGCCGCTGCTGGGCGAGCACACCGACGAGGTGCTCGCCTCGGTGCTCGGGCTCTCGGCCATGGAGATCGGCGCGCTACGCGCACAACGCGTGGTCTGATCCCGCCGCGAGTTCGCTGTCCGAGCAGCGCTTGAGGTTGGCGCGCAGCTCGCGTCATTCGAGGGTCCGCCTCAAACCCATCGGGGCCCGCGCTGCACCGCAATATTTACGACATCTTTACGCCGCGGTCACTACGCTCGCACTGTCCTGATCGAGCCTGCAACTGGCCGCCCATGAAGACCGCCCGATATCTGTCCCGCCTCGCGCCGCGGTACGCTGCGACGGCGCCTTGCCCCGTCCTGCGCGGGGCCTCCCAGCCGTGAAAATCATCATCCTCGGCGCGGGCCAGGTCGGCGCTTCGGTGGCGGAGAACC
>JARFTX010000021.1 GCA_029289265.1 Gammaproteobacteria bacterium | reverse complement strand
CTGGTCAGGGCCGGAAGGCAGCAGCCACAGCCGTATCCTGCAAGTGCCGGGGGTCGGGCTCGCCACCCCGAATTCTTCTGCGCCGTCACGGCGGCGGGCCGGCAAAGACCCGACGCGCCCAGTTCCTGGGCGGCCGGGCCGCTCGGTCCGAGCGATGCTCAACCGAGCACCGTGTCGAGCATCATCATCACGACGAAGCCCCCGATCAACCCCGCCGTCGCGAGTGTCTCGTGGCCGCGGCGGTGCGACTCAGGGATGATTTCGTGGCTGACCACGAAGAGCATCGCGCCCGCAGCGCCGGCGAGCCCCCAGGGCAGGAGTTGCGCGGACACCGTGATCAGCAGCGAACCGACCAGCGCCGCTGCCGGCTCGACCAGGCCGGACACCGCCGCCACGGCGAAGCCGAGCAGGCGCGAATAGCCCGCCGACACCAGCGCGATCGCGACGACCAGACCTTCCGGCACGTTCTGCAGCGCGATGCCGGTTGCTACCGCGTTGCCGGTGCCCGGTTCGCCGGCCGCGACGCCTATGGCAAGCCCCTCGGGAATGTTGTGAACCGCGATCGCAAACACGAATAGCCACACTGCGGCGGCCGAGCGCGAGCCTCCCGGCGCGTGCGTATGCGGCAGGGCGCGGTCCATTGCGAGCAGGAGCGCGGCACCGATCGCCATCCCCATTGCGACCGTGAAGGCGGCATTCGTTTCGCCCGCACCCAGCGCGCGCGCCGCGTCGAAACCCGGCAGCAGCAGCGAGAAGACGCTCGCTGCCAGCATCACCCCGGCGCCGAATCCGAGCAGCAGGCTCTGCGTGCCTGCGCCGATGCGGCGCATGAACAGCACCGGGGCCGCCCCGAGTGCGGTTGCGCCGGCAGCCATCAGGCCGCCGAGAAAGGCGTCGCGACTCAGCGGTTCGAGGGCGGCGGCGCCGTCGGCGATCTGTGAGGCGAGGATGAGCAGCCCGGCGAGCGCGACCAGCCATCCGCCGAGCGCGCGCAGCATGCCCCCCGCACTGGCGGGAAGAAAATGCATCCGGGCGACTTTGGCAACCATGGGCGTAATCCTCCGATCCGGCGTGGGCGGCGGCCGGCAGATGGCCACGGCCGCCTACGATTCAAGTATCGGGGGCTCGCCTTGATAGCTCCAATTGAATTATTTGAGTATAGCGATAGCTACATGCAAATACTTGGCGAGCCCGGGCGCCGATAGCCGCCCGCCACCCCTGACGGCGACAGCACGATCTGCCAGAGCTGGGTCGTGCGGGCGCGGAAGGTGCCAGCGCAGGCGAGCAGGTAGTAGCGCCACATCCGCCTGAAGCGCTCGCCGTACTGCGCCTCGAAGCGCGGCCAGGCAGCCTCGAAGTTGGCATGCCAGGCCATCAACGTGCGGTCGTAGTCGGCGCCGAAATTGTGCACGTCCTCGGTGACGAAGACCGCTTCCGAGGCGTCGGCGATCTGGCCGAGCGAGGGCAGGTCGCCATTGGGGAAGATGTAGCGATCGATCCACGGGTCGGTCGGGGTGTCGCGCCGGTTCTTGCCTATGGTGTGGAGGAGGAACAGGCCGTCGTCGACGAGCGCCCGTCGGGCGACCTCGAAGAACTTGCGGTGGTTCTTGTGGCCCACGTGTTCGAACATGCCTGCCGAGGCGATCCGGTCGAAGCGCCCCTGGATCCGGCGGTAGTCGAGCAGTCGGAACTCGACCGGGAGGCCAGCGCACCAGCGCCGTCCGTACTCGGTCTGCGCGGCCGAGATCGTCACGCCGACGCAGGACACGCCATAACGCTCGGCCGCGTGCTTCATCAGGCTGCCCCAGCCGCAGCCGATGTCGAGCATGCGCATGCCGGGTTCGAGCCCGAGCTTGCGGCAGATCAGGTCGAGCTTGGCCTCCTGGGCGGTATCCAGGCCACCCGCGGCCGCCGTGGTGCGCTGCCAGTACGCGCACGTATAGGCCATTTGACGGCCGAGCATGGCCTCGAAGAAATCGTTGCCGAGATCGTAGTGGACCTTGCCGACTTGCCAGGCGCGGCGCAGGTTCTGCAGATTGAAGAGGCGCGCCCGCAGGGCCTGCAAGGCCATCGCCGCGGTGCCCACGTATTCGTCGAGCCGTGTCCGCAGCAAGCGGCAGACGAATTCGTCGATGCGCGGGCAGTCCCATCCGCCGTCCACGTAGCTCTCGCCCAGGCCCAGGCTGCCGTGGCCGAGGATGCGTGCAGGGGTCCGCGCGTCGTTGATCGTGATGTCCCAATCGCGATCGCCGTCCACGCGGACATCCGCGCGCGCGAGCAGCGATGTGAACGCCGCGTGGGCGGCATCCCGCGACCCGCGCGACGTCCGCGTGGTCGCCCGATCGTGCGCGGGTTCCGAGCGCATCAGGGTCGACTCGGACCGCGAAGTATCAACCCGTTCCATCGTGATCCTCGCTGCAGAGGTCGCCAGGTGGCTCGGGCCGCCCTTCACGCGGCGTGCACGAACCACCGTCCATCTATTTCAAATATAGCCGACACCGCGGCATGGACAAGTGCGGCGCCGTCTGCAGTGATCACACGCTGGTGCGCACAGACACGCCGTACGCCGATATGCTTGAATGATCACGGCGATCGCCGGCGGTTCTGTGCGCCGACGCGACGCCCGGGCGTGACGGTGTACAATCCGCAGCCATGAGCTATCAGGTACTCGCGCGCAAGTGGCGGCCCCGGTCCTTCGCCACGCTGGTCGGACAGGAGCACGTCGTCCGGGCGCTCACGCACGCGCTGGCGACCGGGCGGCTGCATCATGCCTGGCTATTCACCGGCACCCGCGGCGTGGGCAAGACCACGATCAGCCGCATCCTCGCCAAGGCGCTCAACTGCGAGACCGGCGTCACCGCCGAGCCGTGCGGCGCCTGCGCCGCCTGTGTCGCGATCGACGCCGACCGCTTCCCCGATTATGTCGAGATGGACGCGGCATCGAACCGGGGCGTCGACGACATGGCGGCGCTGCTCGATCAGGCCGTGTACGCACCGGTGCAAGGGCGTTACAAGGTGTACATGATCGACGAAGTGCACATGCTCACCGGGCACGCCTTCAACGCGATGCTGAAGACGCTCGAAGAGCCGCCCGAGCACGTCAAGTTCATCCTCGCCACCACCGATCCGCAGAAGATCCCGGTCACGGTGCTGTCGCGCTGCCTGCAGTTCAACCTCAAGCAGATGCCGTCCGGCCACATCGTCGAGCATCTCTCGCGCATCCTCGAGGCCGAGGGTGTGCCCTTCGAGGCGGCTGCCCTGCGCCACATCGCCAAGGCGGCGGGGGGCTCGATGCGCGACGCGTTGTCGCTGCTCGACCAGTCGATCGCCCATGGCGCCGGCGCGATCGCCGAGGAGCAGGTCACGCTGATGCTCGGCACGGTCGGCGACGACCACCTCTACGCCGTGCTCGATGCGCTGAGCGCGGGCGATGTCGCGGCGTTGCTCGCGATCGCCGACGCCATGGCCGCGCGCAGCCTGTCCTTCGATGCGGCCCTGCAGACGCTTGCGGCGCTCTTTCATCGCGTCGCGCTCGCGCAGTTTGCGCCGGGGGCGATCGCCGACGAGGACGAGCGCCACCGCATCGAGCCCTACGCCCAGGCGTTCGAGGCCGAGTTCCTGCAACTCGCCTACCAGATTGCGATTCACGGCCGCGACGAAATGTCGCTCGCGCCCGACGACTACGCGGGTTTCACCATGACGCTGCTGCGTCTGCATGCCTTCCGCCCCGAGCAGGCGCCACCGCTGGGTGCGTCGGGCGCCGGGGGAGGCAGCCTGGGACGCCGTCCGGGGGGCAGTGTCAGTGCATCGGGTCCGATTGCAGGCGCTTCCACGTCGGGTGCGCCCGTGACCGCATCGACGGCGGCCGCGCCGCGCGATGCTGCCGCAGGCGAGATCGTCGTGGGCGAGGTGCGCCCGAGCGTGAGCGCGTCCGAGTTGACGACTGCCTCCGGTCCCGATTCGATGCGGCCTGCCGTGAGCCCGCGCGACGTATCGATCTCGCGATCGGCGTCGGGTGGCGAGGCCGCAGCCTGCGAGCTTGCACTGGCGCAAGGCGACTGGCACGCGGTCGAGCGTTCACTCGGCCTGCGCGGCATGGTGCGCGAGCTGGCGCAGCACTGCGAATGGGTCGCGCTCGACGGCGAGGTGCTGCGGCTGCGTCTGTCGACGGCCCATCGCCACCTGCTCGACATGAACCCGACGCTGGTTGAGCGGCTCAGCGAAGTGGTTGCGGCGCGGCTGGGCCGACCCTTGCGGATCCGGGCCGAGATCGGCGACATCGCCGGGGAGACCCCGGCCCAGCGCGACGCGGCGCATCGGCTCGCGCGCCACGCAGAGGCCGTCGCCGCGCTGGAAGGCGATCCGTTCGTGCGCGAACTGATCGAACGATTCGACGCGACGCTCGACGAGGCGTCGGTGAGACCTCTTTGAACAGGAGAACGGCAAGATGATGAAGGGCGGAATCGCAGGGCTGATGAAGCAGGCCCAGCAGATGCAGGAAAACATGAAGAAGATGCAGGAGCAACTCGCCTCGGTCGAGGTCGAGGGGCAGTCCGGCGCCGGCATGGTCAAGGTGACGATGACCTGCAAGTACGACGTGCGCCGCGTGAGCATCGACGAGTCGGTGATGGATGACCGCGAAATGCTCGAGGACCTGCTCGCTGCCGCGGTAAACGACGCGGTGCGCCGCGTCGAGACCACCACCCAGGAGAAAATGGCCGGTTTCACCTCGGGTCTGAATCTCCCGCCGGGGATGAAGCTGCCCTTCTGAATGTCCCCCTCCGCACTCGACGAACTGATCGAGGCCCTGCGCTGCCTGCCGGGGGTGGGCCCGAGGTCCGCCCATCGGATGGCCTATCATCTGCTTCAGCGTGACCAGCCCGGTGCCGGGCGTCTGGCGCGGGCGCTCGAGCGCGCGCTCGCGGCGCTGCGGCACTGTGAGCGCTGCAACACCTTCAGCGAGGAGACGGTGTGTCGGCGTTGCAGCGACCCGCAGCGCGATGCGGCACTGTTGTGCGTGGTCGAGATGCCGGCCGACCTGGCGATGATCGAGCAGACGCATGCCTACAGTGGCCTGTACTACGTCCTGATGGGACGTCTGTCGCCGCTGGACGGCATGGGGCCGCGCGAGCTGCGCCTCGACAAGCTGCTCGCCCGTGCGACCGACGGCCGCGTGCGCGAAGTCATCCTCGCCACCAATTTCACCAACGAGGGTGAGGCGACCGCCCACATGATCTCGGAGCTGCTCGTGCCCCGCGGGCTCAAGGTGAGCCGACTGTCCCGCGGCGTGCCGGTGGGTGGCGAATTGGAGCATACCGACTCGGGCACCATCGCTCAGGCGCTGGTCGAGCGCCGTTCGCTTTAGCGGCCGTTGGGCAGGTTTCATGGCCCTTCCGCCCGGCGATTTGGGCCACTTCACCCAATCCTGATGCGGCGCCGCACAATCGCGCCCCGGCGCGGTGCGCGACCAGCCTGAAACGCAGCGTCTGCGATCGTTCGCGCCGAGGCAGCGCTTTTTATCGATGGCGCTTTCCCCTATAATCCCCCGATTTCTGAACCGAAGTATTTCTGGTTTCGTTTAGCAAGGGGGCATAAGCGTGGATCAAAAGATGGATAGCAGCCGTCGCACGCTGCTGGTGGCGACGTCGGCCGCCGGTGGGGTTGCCGCGGTGGCAACGGCGGTGCCGTTCGTGGCCAGCCTGACGCCGTCCGAGCGGGCCAAGGCGGCGGGTGCGCCGGTCGAGGTGGACATCAGCCAGCTCGCGCCGGGCGAGATGATGACGGTGGAGTGGCGCGGCAAGCCGGTCTGGATTCTCCGGCGCACGCCCGAGATGCTGGCAACGCTCGAAGTCACGGAGTCGCGCGTGAGCGATCCGGACTCCAGAGAGCCGATGCAGCCCGAGTACGCCCGCAACAAGTACCGCTCGATCAAGCCGGAGTACCTGGTGGTGGTCGGTATCTGTACCCACCTCGGCTGCTCGCCCACCGACAAGTTCCGCCCCGGCGTCGAAAGCGGTCTGGGTGCCGACTGGCCGGGCGGCTTCCTGTGCCCCTGTCACGGCTCGTTCTTCGACCTGTCCGCGCGCGTCTATCGCAGCATGCCGGCGCCGACCAACCTCGAAGTTCCTCCTCACATGTATCTCACCGAGACGACGCTTCTCGTGGGTGAAGACGGAAAGGCCTAAGCGATGACGACCAAATCACAGGCTCTGCTGAACTGGATCGACGAGCGCTTCCCGCTGACCGCGACCTGGAAGGCGCATCTGTCGGAGTACTACGCGCCCAAGAACTTCAACTTCTGGTACTTCTTCGGCTCGCTGGCCCTGCTGGTGCTGGTGATCCAGATCGTCACCGGCATCTTCCTGGTGATGCACTACAAGCCGGACGGCACGCTCAACGATGCCGGCATCTCGATCGCGTTCGCCAGCGTCGAGTACATCATGCGCGAAGTGCCCGGCGGTTGGCTGATCCGCTACCTGCACTCGACTGGCGCCTCGGCCTTCTTCGTGGTCGTCTACCTGCACATGTTCCGCGGCCTGCTGTACGGCTCCTACCGCAAACCGCGCGAACTGCTGTGGATCCTCGGCACCCTGATCTTCCTGGTGCTGATGGCCGAGGCCTTCATGGGCTACCTGCTGCCGTGGGGCCAGATGTCCTACTGGGGCGCTCAGGTCATCATCAACCTGTTCTCGGCGATCCCCTTCATCGGTCCGGATCTGGCGCTCATCATCCGTGGCGACTTCGTCGTCTCGGACGCGACGCTCAACCGCTTCTTCTCGCTGCACGTCATCGCCGTGCCGCTGGTGCTGATCGCGCTGGTGTTCGCGCACATCGTCGCGCTGCACGAAGTCGGCTCGAACAACCCGGACGGCGTCGAGATCAAGAAGAAGAAGGACGCGAACGGCATTCCGCTCGACGGCATCCCGTTCCACCCCTACTACACGGTCAAGGACATCGTCGGCGTCGTCGGCTTCCTGTTCTTCTTCTCGGCCGTGGTGTTCTTCGCCCCCGAGTTCGGCGGCTACTTCCTCGAGTACAACAACTTCATCCCGGCCGATCCGCTGAAGACCCCGCCGCACATTGCACCGGTGTGGTACTTCACGCCGTTCTACTCGGTGCTGCGTGCCGTCACCTATCCGCTGTTCGGCATCGACGCCAAGTTCTGGGGCGTGGTTGCGATGGGTGCATCGGTGGTGATCATCGCCTTCCTGCCGTGGCTCGATCGCAGTCCGGTCAAGTCGATCCGCTACCGGGGCCCGATCTTCAAGGCCGCGCTGGTGATCTTCGTGATCTCGTTCTTCGTGCTCGGCTACCTCGGTGTGCTCGCGCCGACCCCGGGCCGCACCCTCGCGGCGCAGATCTTCTCGGTGCTGTATTTCGCGTTCTTCCTGCTGATGCCTTGGTACAGCAAGATCGACAAGTGCAAACCGGAACCGGAAAGGGTGAACTTCAAATGAGAATCGATGTGATCAAGACCCTCAAGCGCCTCGCGGCGGTCGCGCTGCTTGCACCGACGCTCGCGTTCTCGGCCGAGGTTGCGCTCAATCTGGACAAGGCTCCGGTGAGCCGCGATCCGGTCGCACTGCAGAACGGCGCGAAGCTGTTCGTAAATTACTGCCTCAACTGTCACAGCGCGAGCTTCGTGCGCTACAACACGCTCGAGCAGATCGGGCTCGACGAGCAGCAGATCCGCGACAACCTGCTTTTCACCGGCGAGCGTGTCGGCGACCTGATGAAGATTGCGATGCGTCCGGCCGAATCCAAGGTGTGGTTCGGTACCGCGCCGCCCGACCTCGCGCTGGTCGCGCGCCAGCGCGCCTCCGGCTACGGCAGTGGCGCCGACTGGTTGTACACCTACCTGCGACAGTTCTACCGCGATCCCGAGCGGCCCTCCGGCTTCAACAACGTCGTGTTCGAGAACGTCGGTATGCCGCACGTGTTCTGGGAACTGCAGGGCGACCAGATTGCGCACGTGACGGAGAATCCGGACGGCACCAAGAACTACCGTCTTGAACTTGCCAAGCCCGGCAAGCTGTCGCCCGAAGCCTACGACAAGGCGGTCGCCGACCTCGTTTCCTTCATGGTCTGGATGGCCGAGCCGGTCGCTGCCAAACGCGAGACCATCGGCATGTATGTTCTGATCTTCCTTGCCGGACTCTTCGTTCTGACCTACGCACTGAAGAAGAACTACTGGAAGGACATCCACTAGCAGGGCGCGGCGAAGCCGGCAGCGTCGCGGCCGGCTTCCCCCCGAGACGCACCACGTGATGTTCGCGTGGTGCGCTTTTTGTTTTTCGAATCCGGAGTTGCACCATCATGATGACGCTGTATTCCGGCACGACGGACCCGTTCAGTCATCGCTGCCGAATCGTACTCTTCGAGAAGGGAATGGACTTCGAGGTCATCGATGTCGACCTCTACAACAAGCCCGAAGATATCGCGGTGATCAATCCCTACAACCGCGTGCCGGTGCTGGTCGATCGCGATCTGATCCTGTTCGAGTCGAACATCATCAACGAGTACATCGACGAGCGCTTTCCGCATCCCCAGTTGATGCCGCCCGATCCGATCCTGCGCGCGCGCGCGCGCCAGTTGCTGCACACCTTCGAGCATGAACTGTTCTCCCACGTCGGTGTCCTCGAGAACAACGAAAAGGGTGCGGACAAGAGCCGGGCTCACCTGCGCGATCATCTGGTCCAGTTCGCCCCGGCGCTCGCCAAGCAGAAGTACATGCTCGGCGAGGAGTTCTCGATGCTGGACGTCGCAATCGCTCCGCTGCTGTGGCGCCTCGAGCATTACGGCATCGAGTTGCCGAAGACCGGCGCCCCGGTCATGAAGTACGCCGAGCGGATCTTCACCCGCCAGGGCTTCATCGATGCGCTGACGCCTTCCGAGAAGGTGATGCGCCGTTGAGCGTATCGGGCCGTCCGGCAGCGGACGGCCATGAATGAGGGATCGATGGCATATCTTTCGACCAAGCCCTACTTGATTCGGGCTATCTACGACTGGTGTCTCGACCACGGGCTTACGCCGCATCTGGCGGTGTTGGTCGATGATAAGGTCGTGATTCCGCCGGGCTATGCAAGAGGCGGGCAGATCATTCTCGACATCAGCCCGGATGCGACGCACCAGCTCTCGCTCGGTAACGACACCATCAGTTTCCAGGCGCGTTTCGGCGGCATCGCCCACTCGCTGCTAATACCCGTGACCCATGTGCTGGCGATCTACGCCAGCGAGAACGGTCAGGGCATGCCCTTCGAGCCCGAATTCGCCGGGGCGGGCGTGGGCACGCTGGAGGGCGATGCGGCCGATGACGGGTCGGCACGCGGCGATTCATCGCCGCCATCCGGCCCGGACGATGGCGGCGAGCCCGCGGGCGGGCGCCGCAATCATCTCAAGGTCGTCAAGTAGCGCCGGTCGAGACCGGCTGCTGCGGGCGCGAACGCCGGATCACACGCCGTGCAAGTCCCATGAGCCGTCGGCGCGGCGGCACCCCAGGGCGCGCGAGGTCGAGCGGCGCGCACCCTCGACCTCGAGTGTGAATTCCCGGCATTCCGGCCGGCCCGGCCGGGCACCGGCCGGGATCAGCGCATACTCGAGCCCGGTCTCGGGTGCGCTCCATCGCACCCGTGTGCCCGGCGGGGCAAGCTCGAGGCCGTGCGCAATGCAGGCGCGGTCGGCGTCGGTCATGCTGCGGGCGATCTCGGCGCCGACCACCGCACCGAGCACGGTCCCGACCAGGATCGCGATCTGCCGGCCGCTGCCGTCGCCGATCTGGCTGCCGACGGCTGCGCCCAGCACACCGCCGATCACCGCCCCGACGGCCGCCCGATCGCAGCGTCCCGACAGGATGCCGTAGTCCTTTTCCCAACGCTTGCCGGTGTAGCCGAGATAATAGGGGTCGTGCTGCTTGCGCCAGCCGTGGGCCGGCGCATGCGGCGGCGGCGCCGCCCACGAAGGCGTCGGCTGGCCGCTCGCAGCGACCAGGAGGGCCAGCGCGCCGCTGGCGAGAAATGGGCGAAGGGAGTGTCGGGTCATCGGGCAGATTCCGCAGCAAGGTGGTCCGAGTGGCTGCCGGCGCTGGCACGGCCGGGAGCGGCTCGGGTCGATGCTACCGCGGCGGACGCAGGAATGGAAAGCCGGATACGGGCGGCGCACGGCCGGACATCAGTGCGGCCAGGCTGCTCGCCGAGCCGCAGGCGAGCGTCCAGCCGAGCGAGCCGTGGCCGGTGTTGAGCCAGAGATTCACGCCGCGGCCCTTGCCGATCAGCGGCACATTGCCTGGGGTGGCCGGACGCAGGCCGGCCCAGAGTTGCGCATGGGTCGTGTCGGCGACGCCGGGAAACATGTCCGCGAGCCAGCGCGAGAGCGGCGCGCAGCGCTCGGGAGCGACGCTGGTGTCGAATCCATTTAGCTCGGCGGTGCCGGCTACGCGCAGCGCCGAGCCCAGACGGGAGCAGACGATTCGGCGCGACTCGTCCGTGAGGCTGACCACCGGCGCCGCTTCGGCGTCGATGAGCGGCGCGGTCACCGAATAGCCCTTGAGTGGATAGACCGGCAGGCGCAGGCCCAGCGGCGCGAGCAGCGGCGCGCCGTGGCTGCCGAGGCAGACGACATAGGCACCGGCTGCGAGCCGGCCGGCGCGCCCCGTGCCGTCGGCGACTTCGATGCCTTCGATCAGCCCCCCGTCGGCGATCAGGCGCCGAATTGTGGTGTCGTGGTAGAAGCGCACGCCGGCCGCGCGGCAGCGCTCGGCCAGCGCCTGGGTGAACAGCAGCGCGTTGCCCGACTCATCGTCGGGCGCGTAGAAACCGCCAGCCAGTTGCAGGCGGTGGCGGGCGAGCGCCGGCTCGATGGCGAGGCACTCGTCCGCGCTGCAGAGCCGTCCGCGAATGCCGTGCGCGGCGAGAAACTCGGCCTTGCCGTGGGCGCGCGCCTGCTCCCGCCCGGTGCGGAACAGGTGCAGGATGCCCCGCAATTGCTGTTCGTAGGCGATGCCGGTTTCGTCGCGCAGGGCGTGCAGACACTGTCCGCTGTAGGCGGCCAGTGAAGCGATCGCGTGGGCGTTGCGGCGATGGCGTTGCGGCAGGCACTCGCGCAGGAAGGCGAGGAGCCAGCGCCACTGGGCCGGATCGCGCGACAGTCGCCAGCGCAGCGGCGCGTCAGCGCGCCCGAGTGCGCGCAGCGCCTCGAGCGGTGCCGAGGGGCTCGACCAGGGCTCCGGGTGGCTGATCGAGATCTGGCCGCCGTTGGCGAAAGTGGTTTCGAGGCCGGCGGCCGGCCGGCGCTCGACGACGCTCACGTCGAATCCGGCATTGACGAGATACCATGCGGTGGTGACGCCGGTCACACCCGCGCCGAGAACCATCACATGCATGGTGCAGTCGGATCGGAACGCTGTGGAATGAGTAGGGCATCATACCCGCTCCGGTGAAGGCACGCGCTTTCGCCGACCGCCGACACGCGGGATAATCCCGACTC
The DNA here is from genome assembly GCA_029289265.1 of Gammaproteobacteria bacterium. Lineage (GTDB taxonomy): Bacteria > Pseudomonadota > Gammaproteobacteria > Burkholderiales > Rhodocyclaceae > JARFTX01. Next base: position 39,278 of record JARFTX010000021.1, on the reverse strand, counting down.
GACGTTTTCTTCCGGTTCCGCGCGGAACCGCAGCCGAGAGGTTTTTCATGCGACGTGTCACCCTTACCCAGTACTTGATCGAGCAACAGCGTGCCGGGCGAATCAATGCCGATCTGCGCCTGTTGATCGAAGTCGTGGCCCGTGCCGTGAAGGCGATCAGCGTGAACGTCTCCAAGGGCGCGCTCGCCGACCTGCTCGGCGAGGCGGGCACGGACAACATCCAGGGCGAGGCACAGAAGAAACTCGACGTGATCGCCAACGAGATCCTCTTCCAGGCGAACGAGTGGGGTGGTCATCTCGCGGCGATGGCCTCGGAGGAAGTCGAGGAAGTGCATCAGATTCCGTTCGACTATCCGCGCGGCGGCTACCTGCTGCTGTTCGATCCGCTCGACGGCTCGTCGAACATCGATGTGAACATCTCGGTCGGCACGATCTTTTCGGTCCTGCGCAATCCGGGCAAGGATACCGAACCGAGCGAACAGAGCTTCCTGCAGCCGGGACGCGAACAGGTCGCCGCGGGGTACGCCCTGTACGGCCCGTCCACGCTGCTGATACTTACGGTCGGCAACGGTGTGCACGGCTTCACCCTCGACCGCGAGATGGGCAGTTTCGCCTACACTCACCCGTTCATGACGATCCCGGTGGAGACGCACGAATATGCGATCAACGCCTCCAACGCGCGCCATTGGGAGCCGCCGGTGCAGCGTTATGTCGCCGAGTTGCAGCAGGGCAGCACCGGCCCGCGCGGCAAGGATTTCAATATGCGTTGGGTGGCCTCGATGGTCGCCGACGTGCATCGCATCCTCACCCGCGGCGGCATCTTCATGTACCCGATGGACGAGAAGTGCCGAAAGCAGGGCGGGAAGTTGCGGCTCATGTACGAGGCCAACCCGATGGCGATGCTGGTCGAACAGGCCGGTGGCGCCGCGACCACCGGCCGCGAGCGCATCCTCGATGTCGTGCCGCACAAGCTCCATCAGCGCGTGCCGGTGATCCTCGGCTCGGCCAGCGAGGTCGAGCGGGTGGCGGCCTACCATCGGGAGGGGTGATTGGCGGACGACGCGCGCTCGTGGGCCTTGAAACCGGCGGGGCAGGCTCGGCCGGCCGGCGAGCCATGCGCGGGGATGTGGGAGCGCGGGGCGCGATGACCGTTCGCCCGGTCCGGCCGACGGCGCGTGTGCTGTGCGCCTTCGCGGTTGTGGCGATGCTGCTGTTCGTTCATCTGCCGAGCCGCGCCCAGGACAGCCTGCAGGTCGAACTGGTCGCCCCCGAAGCCGTGCGGCCGCTGCTCGAGCAGCATCTTCGCGTGCTGCGGCGCGCCGATCAGCCGATCCCCGAGGCCCGTGCCGACCGCATCGCGATGATGCGCCGCACCCGCCAGGAGGTTGCCGATCTGCTCGCCACCGAAGGCTATTTCCGTCCCGAAGTTCGCCTCGAACGACAAGCCCGCGGGCGCTGGCGGCTCACGGTCGAGCCGGGTACGAGGGCCACGATCTCGGAGGTGAGGATCGACTTCGAGGGCCATCTCACCGAGCCCGGAGCCGAGCGCGAGCGACGCCGCGCGCTGCTGCGGGAGGACTGGGCGCTGCCCGTCGGGCAGCCGTTCCGCCAGGCGGACTGGGACGCCGCCAAGCAGCGGCTGCTCGACGGGGTTGCGTTGCGCGACTACGCCGCGGCCCGCATCGCCGCAAGCCGCGCCGAGGTCGACCCGGAGCGGGCGAGCGTGCGGGTGACGGTCACGGTGGATTCCGGCCCTCCCTTCGTCCTCGGGCCTATTGTTGTCACGGGAATCGACCGCTTGCCGGCCAGCTTCATCGAACGTCACGGCACCTTGCAGCCGGGTGAGCGTTTCGATCAGGAGCGCTTGCTCGCCTTTCAGGGTTTGCTGCAGAACGCTCCCCAGTTCGCCTCGGTCGTCGTCGACATCGAACGCGACCCCGCACTCGCCGCCGCCGTGCCGGTGCGCGTCCAGGTGACCGAGGCAAGTTCGCGGCATCTCTCCTTCGGCGGCGGCTACTCGACCAACACCGGCGCGCGCGTCGAGGTCAATTGGCGCGACGTCAATCTGCGCGGGCGCGGTTGGGAGCTCTCCACCGGTCTGCGTATCGAGCAACTGCGCCAGTCGATGTATGCCGACGTCTTCTTTCCGCCGGCCCGCGCCGGCCATCGTTACAGCGTCGGCGCGCTGATCAACACCAGCGACATCGAAGGGCTGCGCACCACGGTGCAGGCGGTGGGCGCGACCCGCTCGCGCCAGCGCGGCGACATCGAGACGGCGATCGCGTTGCGCTATCAGCACGAGAGCCTGCGCCCCGAAGGCCTGCGCGCGAGCAGCCGCAACGCGCTCACCGCCAACTGGTCGTGGATCCAGCGCAAGGTCGACGACGTGCTCGATCCGCGCACGGGTTACGTGCTGCACGTCGAGCTCGGCGGCGGGGCGCGGGCGGCGCTGTCCGATCAGGATTTCTTCCGCTCCTATGGGCGCTACGTCCACTACCAGCCGGTCGGCGAGCGCGATGTCTTCATCGCCCGCGCCGAGCTCGGCGCAACGCTTGCCGAGCGCCGCGACGGCATCCCCCAGGATTTCCTGTTCCGCACCGGGGGGGCGCAGTCAGTGCGAGGCTATCCCTTCCAGAGTCTCGGTGTGCAGGAAGGTGGCGCAGTGCTCGGCGGACGTTTCCTCGGCACCGCCAGCGCCGAGTACGTGCGCTGGTTCAGGCCGCAGTGGGGCGTCGCGGCCTTCGTCGACGCCGGTGACGCGGCCGATGACCGCGCGAGCCTCGACATCAAGCTGGGCTACGGCCTGGGCGCCCGCTGGCGCAGCCCGGCCGGCCCGCTCGCGCTCGATCTCGCTTACGGCCATCAGGACCAGCGCCTACGCCTGCACTTCGCGATCGCGATCGCGTTCTGAGCGTTTGCCTGTCGGGCCCTCGCCGTTGTCGACGGCAGCGGTGATCGACGAGCCCCATCTCTCGCTCTACGCTGCCTTGGCGTCTGGGTATGGGCCGACTGGAAGCTCGAGCATCAATAGGATCCATCCCTCTCGAGCTGGTCGAACAGCCAGTCCTGGAAGCTGCTGACCTTGGGCAGGTCGGCGCGGGATGTCCGGCGGCACCTTGCGATGCAGCCGCATCCAGTCGCGCCAGCCCACCAGGCAGACTTCGCTGTGGATCAGCGTGTGATGGAGCAGGTCCTCCGGCGCGCGTAACCGGTGGTCCGCCGTGCTTGCTGCCCATCGTATGGACGGCTAGAGTGAACAGGATTGTTCAACAGGATCGATGACGTGATCACCGTAGGAATCTTCGAAGCCAAGGCCCATCTCGGGAAACTCGCCCAATCGGCAGCCAAGGGTGAGGTCGTCGTATTGACCCGGCGCGGCAAGCCCATCGCCGAGATTCGCCCACCCGAGGGCGACGCGGCCCAGGATCAGACCCTTCAGGCCGTTTCCGCCCTGCGGGCCTTTCGGCGTGCGAACGCGGTCGAGACGTTCGATATCGACGAGCTGGTCGCCGAAGGCCGGCGGTGATGGTGGCTGGAGGGATCTTCGTCGTCGACTGTTCGGTGAGCGTCGCGTGGTTGTTCGAGCGTCAGGCCGACGATTACACCGAGGCCGCGCTGGACGGACTGGTCGGCCGGTTCGCGGTGGCCCCTCGCTGGTGGCACGTCGAGGTGCTCAACGTCCTGCTGGCTCTGGAACGACGAGAGCGATTGAGTCCCGGCGAGAGCGTCAAACTGCTGCGCTTGGTTCAGGCGCTGCCGGTGCGTCTGCACGACTCGCAGGCATCGCCCTTCGAACTGCATGCAGTCGCGCTGCGCCATGGGCTCACCGCGTACGACGCGCTCTACCTCGACGCCGCACTGGCCACCGGGTTGCCGCTCGCGACGAGGGACAAGGCTTTGCAGCGCGCCGCTGTCGACTGCGGTGTGGGTGTCTGGACCCCGTGATCGAGACCTGCCGCCCATCAGCCGTTGCGAAGGCTCTCCCGAATCCGCGAGCAATCGCCCTGCTTGCGTGCCTTCGCGGCAATACGGGTGCGACCGGCCCGGTTCCCTGTGGCCGGCGCACCTGTGGTCGTGGTTTGCCCTGACCGAGCCCGATGTGGCGCCGGCCGAAATTTTTTCGTCGTGGGGCGCCTTGAAATCGCGGGAGGCCGTCCCTATTATTAGCACTCGTTGGCAGTGAGTGCTAACGGCCGTGTCGCTCGCGTCCGGCTCTCAGTCAAGAACCCGATGCGGGCCGCGAGCCCGCACCCGTCAGTATCGAATCCGATAGAAGAGGAGTTAGCTCGATGAAGATCCGTCCCTTGCATGATCGCGTGATCGTGAAGCGCCTTGAAGCCGAGCGCAAGACCGCCAGTGGCATCGTCATTCCCGATTCCGCCGGCGAGAAGCCCGACCAGGGTGAAGTGATTGCCGTCGGCAATGGCAAGATTCTCGAGGACGGCAAGGTCCGGCCGATGGCGGTCAAGGCCGGCGACAAGGTCCTGTTCGGCAAGTACGCCGGCCAGACCGTGAAGGTCGAGGGCGAGGAACTGCTCGTCATGCGCGAAGAAGACATCATGGGCGTCGTCGAAGGCTGAGCCTTCACCCTTCGCCGAATAACGAATTCAAGGAGTAATGCACAATGGCAGCAAAAGAAGTCAAGTTTGGTGATTCCGCCCGCGACCGCATGGTGGCCGGTGTCAACATCCTCGCCAACGCCGTCAAGGTCACCCTCGGTCCCAAGGGCCGCAACGTGGTGCTGGAGCGCTCCTTCGGCGCCCCGACCGTCACCAAGGACGGTGTGTCGGTCGCCAAGGAAGTCGAGCTGAAGGACAAGTTCGAGAACATGGGCGCGCAGATGGTCAAGGAAGTCGCTTCCAAGACCTCCGACGTCGCCGGTGACGGCACCACCACCGCGACCGTGCTGGCTCAGTCGATCATCCGCGAGGGCATGAAGTACGTCGCCGCCGGCATGAACCCGATGGATCTGAAGCGCGGCATCGACAAGGCCGTGATCGCGATCACCGAAGAGCTGAAGAAGCTCTCCAAGCCGTGCTCGACCAGCAAGGAGATCGCCCAGGTCGGCTCCATCTCCGCGAACTCCGACGCCGACATCGGCCAGATCATCGCCGACGCGATGGACAAGGTCGGCAAGGAAGGCGTGATCACCGTCGAAGACGGCAAGAGCCTGCAGAACGAACTCGACGTCGTCGAGGGCATGCAATTCGACCGCGGCTACCTGTCGCCCTACTTCATCAACAACCCGGACAAGCAGGTCGCCATTCTCGACAACCCCTTCGTCCTGCTCTTCGACAAGAAGATCTCCAACATCCGTGACCTGCTGCCGGTGCTCGAGCAGGTCGCCAAGGCCAGCCGTCCGCTGCTGATCGTCGCCGAGGACGTCGAGGGCGAGGCGCTCGCGACCCTGGTGGTGAACAACATCCGCGGCATCCTCAAGACCTGCGCGGTCAAGGCGCCGGGCTTCGGCGACCGCCGCAAGGCCATGCTCGAGGACATCGCCGTGCTGACCGGCGGCCAGGTGATCGCCGAGGAAGTCGGCCTGACGCTGGAGAAGGCGACGCTGGCCGAGCTGGGCCAGGCCGGCCGCATCGAGATCGGCAAGGAAAACACCATCATCATCGACGGCGCCGGCGAAGGCGCGCGCATCGAAGCGCGCGTCAAGCAGATCCGCGCCCAGATCGAGGAGGCCACCTCCGACTACGACCGCGAGAAGCTGCAGGAGCGCGTCGCGAAGCTCGCCGGCGGTGTTGCGGTGATCAAGGTTGGTGCCGCCACCGAAGTCGAGATGAAGGAGAAGAAGGCCCGCGTCGAGGATGCGCTGCACGCGACCCGCGCCGCGGTCGAAGAGGGCATCGTCCCGGGCGGCGGCGTCGCGCTGCTGCGCGCCCGTGGCAATCTGGGCGAGCTCAAGGCCGACAACCACGACCAGGACGCCGGTGTGAAGATCGTGCTGCGCGCCCTCGAGCAGCCGCTGCGCGAGATCGTCGCCAACGCGGGTGACGAGCCCTCGGTGGTCGTGAACCGCGTCGTCGAAGGTTCCGGCAACTTCGGCTACAACGCCGCCACCGGCGAGTACGGCGATCTGGTCGAGATGGGCGTGCTGGACCCGACCAAGGTCGAGCGTATCGCGCTGCAGAACGCCGCTTCGGTCGCTGGCCTGATGCTCACCACCGACGCGATGGTGGCGGAGCTGGCCGAAGACAAGCCCGCCGGCGGCATGCCGGGCATGGGCGGTATGGGCGGCATGGGCGGCATGGACATGGGCATGTGATGTCCGGTCGCTGACCGCTTTGGCCCTTAGTGGCCAAACTGCACGGCCCCGCCTCGGCGGGGCCGTGGCTTTTTCGGAGGCGCTCCGCAAGAGGGCGCCTCGCAGCCGCCTGCTTACCCTTTGCCGGTGCGAATGCCATGGGCGATTCGGTTGCCGATCGACGCGAGCGCGCGCATCGGCCCTTCGCAGGGGATGGGTAAATGCGTTAAGCTTGCCGTCGGCTCGCAAGGGGCCGAAGGGGAGGGGCGCACGACGCTACCGGGCGTGCTTTTCGGCACACCCGAAGTCCTGGGCCCAGAGAATGGGGCGTGTTCCACTTTAGCGGAGCTCGCTTACGACCGACTTACATTCGGGTCCTCATGAGGATTCTTCTCGCTGAAGACGATCCAGTCATCGCAGATGGGCTGGGACGCGCCCTCAGGCGTGGTGGTTACGCCGTCGACCATGTCGCCTCGGGGGCCGAGGCGGATGTGGCGCTGGTTTCGCAGTCCTACGATCTGGTGATCCTCGATCTCGGGCTGCCCAAGGTACCGGGGATCGACGTGCTGAAGCGTCTGCGTGGGCGCAAGTCCGCCATGCCGGTGCTGATTCTCACGGCTCAGGATGGCGTCGAGGAGCGGGTGCGCGGGCTCGACGCCGGGGCCGACGACTACCTCACCAAGCCGTTCGCGCTGCCCGAACTGGAAGCGCGCGTGCGCGCCCTGACACGGCGGGGCACAGGCCAGCCGCGCTGCATCGAGATCGGCAGCTTGAGCTACGATCAGGCGGACCGAGTGGTCAAGATCAACGGTCAGCTGGTCGAGTTCTCGGCGAGGGAGATCGGCCTGCTCGAAGTGCTGCTCCTGCGAGTCGGGCGGCTGGTCAGCAAGGACCAACTGGTCGATCACCTGTGCGGCTGGGGCGAGGAGGTATCGAGCAACGCGATCGAGGTCTATGTCCATCGCCTGCGCAAGAAACTCGAGGACAGCGGCTTGCGTATCGTGACCGTGCGCGGTCTCGGCTATTGCCTGGAAAGCCCGGATGCTGCGCAGGCGGCGAAAGCCTGATCGGACGGCGGCAGCGAAGGGGCCGAGTGCGCCCCCCAACTCGCTGTTCGGCGAGATTCTGGACTGGATGCTCGCGCCGCTGCTGTTTCTGTGGCCGATCTCCATCATCGTCACGCACAACGTCGCCGACAACATCGCCAACCAGCCTTACGATCTGGCGCTTGCCGAGAGCGTGCGCGCGCTGGCGCGGCTGGTTGCATTCCAGGAGGGGGAGGTCCGCGTCGATTTCCCCGCGCCGCCTCGCGCACTGTTTCGTTCGGACCAGGACGACACCGTGTACTACCAGGTCGCCCTCGACGACGGTCCCCTGGTGACCGGCGACGCGGAGATTGCACGCTCCAGCCCGCCGATGATCGTGATCCCGGAGGAGATCCACTACCGCGACGACTACATCCACGGCGAGCAGGTGAGGGTCGCGTATCAGTTCCTGCGCACCGGCTCCGACCCCGGCACGCCGCTGGTGCTGGTGCAGGTGGCCGAAACCCGCAACAAGCGCAGCGATCTCGCCTCGAGGGTCGTCACCGGCGTGCTGTTGCCGCAGTTCGCGATCATCCCGCTGGCGGTCATCCTGGTCTGGGTCGGGCTCACGCGCGGCATCGCGCCGCTCAATCGCCTGCAGAGTCGCATCCGGCGCCGCCGCCCCACCGACCTGTCGCCGATCGCCCCAGCCAGCGTGCCCGAAGAGGTCAGGCCGCTGATCGTCTCCTTCAACGACATGATGGCCCGGCTCGAGGAGAATCTTCAGGCGCAGCAGCGCTTCATCGCCGACGCAGCGCATCAGATGCGCACCCCGCTCACCGGACTCAAGATGCAGACCGAACTGGCCATGCAGGAGACCGACCCCGAGCAGTTGCTCCGGTCGCTCAAGCACATCGCAGACAGCGCCGATCGGGCGAGCCACCTCATCAGCCAGCTGCTCTCGCTCGCACGCGCCGAGTCGAGCTTCGAGAAGGTCTACGCGGTCGAACAGGTCGATCTCGAGGCACTGGTGCGCGACGTCGCCCTGGAACTCTTTCCGCGCGCTCTCGCCAAGGATATCGACCTTGGCGTCGAGGCCTGCGGCCAGCAGTTGGTCGTGGAAGGCAATGCGGTGCTGTTGCGGGAGATGGCGAAGAATCTGATCGACAACGCGATCAAGTACACACCGCGCAGCGGCAGCGTGACGGCCCGAACTCGTGTCGCCGGGGCGATCATCCTGGAGGTCGAGGACACCGGCGTCGGCATCCCGGAGTCCGATCGCGAGCTGGTGTTCGAGCGTTTCTACCGCGTCCTGGGCAGCGGTGAGGACGGTTCCGGCCTGGGGCTGCCGATCGTGCGCGAGATCGCCGAGCTCCATCGTGCGACGGTCAGTCTCAACCCCAATCCGGCCGGGCAGGGCACGATCGCCCAGGTGTTGTTCCCGCGCGGCGTGATGGCCTCGCTGCCGGTCTCGAACGCGGCCCCCGAGGCCTTGCGCGCGCTCGAGTAGACGGCCCTGCGTGCGCCGAGTCAGCGGGCCGAGTCGCCCCGGGCGCGCGGCTGGCGGCCAAGCCCGCTCACACCCGGCATGGGCCGAGCGCCCAAGACGGATGCATCGTCGGGAAGCCGCCGACGCGATTCGTCGATGCAAATCTGTTTGACGCCTTCGCCCGATTGGCTATAATGCGCGCTCTCCCGGCCAGGTAGCTCAGTTGGTAGAGCAGCGGACTGAAAATCCGCGTGTCGGCAGTTCGATTCTGCCCCTGGCCACCATCGGGATTCAAGCACTTAGCCCAGCCACCGAGCTGGGCTAAGTGCCTTTCAGCGCCCGCTTCCGACGTTCTTCTGACGCTGCTGTCATTGAGCGGGGTGCGGACGACCCTGCTTCACTTTCGATGGCGCCCCGAGTCCGATGCCTGCACCGCGGGCGTGAAGGCGTGCGTCGCCGCCCAGGTTGGTCACGTGGCCGCCGCGACCGATGACGGGCTGAGACCGCGTGCTTCGCTGACGAGCCAGTCGTGGACAGTGGCGACGCGGGGGTCTGCGAGTGCGCCGGCCGAGTACACCAGGCAGTAGCGCTTGCCGGTGGCCACTGTCTGTTCGAACGGCGCCATCAGCCTGCCGCTGGCGAGTTCGTCGGTGATCAGCGTGCGGCGGGCGATCGCCACCCCCATGCCGGCTATGGCGCACTGCATGGTGATGTGGTTGCGGTTGAACATGTAGCCGCGGCGCACCTCGATCTGCGCCGCCCCGATGGCCTTCAGATAGCGCTCCCATTCGGCGTAGGGCGGACTGCCGCGCCAGGCCGTCATGTCGTGCAGCAGCGGGTAATGGCACAGGTCGTCGGGCACGCGCAGCGGCGGGCGGCCTTCGAGCAGGTGCGGCGAGCACACCGGGAAGATTTCCTCCTCCAGCAGTACCGTGCTCTGGAAGCCGGGGTAGGTGCCGTCGTTGAGGTCGATGGCGAGGTCGAACTCGCCGTCGCGCAGCGAATAGGTGCTGTCCTCGGCCTCGACCTGCAGTTCGATCTGCGGATAGCGCGCCATCAGCCGTGGCAGGCGCGGCACCAGCCAGGTGGCGAGGAAGGAGGGCAGGGTGCGCACCCGCACCACGCCGCTCAACGCGCCGCCGCGCAGGCGGCCGATGGCCAGTTCCACCGCGGCATAGGCCGGATCGACCGCGGCGAGTAGCCGGTTGCCGGCATCGGTCAGCTCCAGCCGGCGCGGCAGGCGGCGGAACAGGCGTTGACCAAGCCAGTTCTCGAGCAGTTTGATCTGCTGGCTCACCGCGCCGGTGGTGATGTGCAGCTCTTCCCCTGCGCGGGTGAAGGACAGGTGGCGGGCTACGGCGAGGAAGACGCGCAGCCGGGTGTGGATCTGAGACGGCGTGGCCTGGGTCATGGTTTAGTGAAACTAAACATAAGATGAAAAACTATCGATTGAACGTCCGCAGGCTCCACTGGAAAATTCGACTTATGGATCGATAAGCATTTTGATGCTTAGCGGAATTAAAGCAATACACCTCCAGACCGGAACCCTGCAATGTCCATCAGCGTCCTCGACCTGTTCAAGATCGGCATCGGCCCGTCCAGTTCGCACACGGTAGGTCCGATGCGCGCAGCCAGCGATTTCGTTGCGGCCCTCGCGCGCCAGGGCGTGCTCGACCGTGTGCGCCGCATCGAGGTCAGGTTGTACGGATCGCTTTCGGCGACCGGCATCGGCCACGGCACCGACCGTGCGGTGGTCGTCGGCCTGATGGGCGCGCGTCCGGACGAGGTCGACCCCGATTTCGTTCTTGAAGCGGTCGATCGGGTCAGGCGCGACGGCGAACTCCGGCTCGGCGGCAGCCACACGCTGCTCTTCGACTGGTCGCGTGACCTTCGCCTGTTGCCGGTAAGCCTGCCCTATCACCCGAACGCGATGCGCCTGACCGCTCATGGCGACGAAGCCGTGGTGTACGAGAACACCTATTACTCGGTAGGCGGCGGTTTCGTCGTCGATGAGGCGCAAGCGCAGTCGCGCGCCTCGGTCGAGGCCGAGGTGGCGGTGCCCTATCCTTTCGATAGCGGCGCCGAATTGCTCGAGCAGTGCCGTCGCCATGGCTTGAGCATCGGCGCGCTGATGCTCGCCAACGAGTCCGCGTGGCGCGGCGAGGCGGAAACCCGCGCGGCGCTGTGGCGCATCTGGGACGTGATGCGCACCTGCGTCGAGCGCGGCATCGCCCGGGAGGGCGTGCTGCCGGGCGGGCTCAAGGTGCGCCGCCGTGCCGCGGCCCTGCACCGCAAGCTCAGCGAGCGGGCCACCGGCCGCAACCTGATCAGCGACACGATGGCAGCGCTCGATTGGGTCAATCTCTACGCGCTCGCAGTGAACGAGGAAAACGCCGCCGGCGGCCGTGTGGTCACCGCGCCGACCAATGGCGCGGCCGGAATCATCCCGGCAGTGCTGCACTACTACATGGAGTTCATGCCCGGCGCCGGCGAGCGCGACGTGGAGAACTTCCTCCTCGCCGCCGCGGCGGTCGGCGTGTTGTGCAAGAAGAATGCCTCGATCTCGGGTGCCGAAGTCGGTTGCCAGGGTGAGGTCGGTTCCGCCTGTGCGATGGCTGCGGCGGGCCTCGCCGAGGTGCTGGGCGGCACCCCCGAACAGGTCGAGAACGCGGCCGAGATTGGCCTCGAGCACAACCTCGGCCTCACCTGCGATCCGGTCGGGGGGCTCGTCCAGGTGCCGTGCATCGAGCGAAATGCGATGGCCTCGATCAAGGCCATCAACGCCGCCCAGCTCGCCCTGCGCGGCGACGGCGCCCACACGGTGTCGCTCGACCAGGTGATCCGCACCATGCGCGACACCGGCCGCGACATGCTCGACAAGTACAAGGAAACCTCGCGCGGCGGCCTGGCCGTGAGCTTCCCGGAGTGCTGAGTGCAGCACGACGGAACGCTACCCACACCGATTCACTTCACCCCGACGTCGCCCATTGCGGCAGCGCCGGGGCCACGCCTACCCGGCACCCCTGAGCATAAAGTCACTCACGAGGAGACACCCCGATGACTACTGCCACCTCCACGGCGCTGCATCAAGTGCTGCGCTTGAGCCTCATCTCCCAGATCGCCATCGGCCTGGCGCTGGGCATCGCGTTTGCGCTGATCGCACCCGGGGCGACCCAGTCGGTCGCGTTGCTCGGCGACCTCTTCATTGCGGCCCTGAAGGCGGTCGCTCCCGTCCTGGTGTTCGTGCTGGTCGCAGCCGCCATCGCCAACCACAAGCAGGGCGAGCCCACCCACATTCGGCCGGTGCTCGTCCTCTACCTGCTGGGCACGCTCGCCGCGGCGCTGGTGGCGGTGCTCGCCAGCTTCACCTTTCCGACCGCGCTGGTGCTCGATGCGCCGGCCGTCGCCGGCAATCCGCCGGGGGGCATTCTCGGCGTGCTCAAGAACTTGCTGCTCAACGTCGTCGCGAATCCGGTCAAGGCGCTGATGGAAGCCAACTTCGTCGGCATCCTGGCGTGGGCGATCGGTCTGGGTGTCGCGCTGCGCCACGCCGGCGAGGGCACGCGCAAGGTGGTCAATGACTTCTCCGACGCGGTCTCGTCCATCGTGCAGCGGGTGATCCGCTTCGCCCCGATCGGCATCTTCGGCCTGGTCGCCGCCACCATGGGGGAGACGGGTGTCGATGCGCTGCTCGGCTATGGCCGCCTGCTGCTGGTGATCGTCGGCAGCATGCTGTTCGTTGCGCTGGTGGTCAATCCGCTGTTCGTGTTCTGGAAGCTGCGCAGCAACCCGTATCCGCTGGTTTTCACGGCCCTGCGCGAAAGCGCCGTCACCGCCTTCTTCACCCGCAGCTCGGCCGCCAACATCCCGATCAACCTGGAGCTGTGCAAGCGCATGGGTCTGCACGAGGACACCTACTCGATCTCCATCCCGCTAGGCGCGACGATCAACATGGCCGGCGCCGCGATCACGATCACGGTGATGACGCTCGCGGCCGCCCACACGCTCGGCATCCCGGTCGACATCCCGACGGCGCTGCTGCTGTGCGTGGTCTCCGCGCTCGCTGCCTGCGGCGTGTCGGGGGTGGCCGGCGGCTCGCTGCTGTTGATTCCGATGGCGTGCGCGCTGTTCGGCATTGACGCCGACGTGGCGATGCAGGTGGTCGCGATCGGTTTCGTCATCAGCGTGGTGCAGGATTCGGCCGAAACCGCGCTCAATTCATCGACCGACGTCATCTTCACCGCTGCCGCTTGTGCCGCTGAAAGCGGCGAGCCGCTGAATCTGGAACGCGCCTGAACCGGGGGGGCGCCATGCAACACTTCGCCAGCGACAACTACGCCGGCGTCTGCCCGGAAGCGTTGGCCGCCCTTGCGGCGGCCAACACCGGTCATGCCCCGGCCTATGGCGAGGACGAGTGGACGCGCACGGTGTCCGACCGCCTGCGCGAGCTCTTCGAGACCGACTGCGACGTCTACTTCGTGTTCAACGGCACCGCGGCCAACTCGCTCGCGCTCGCCTCGCTCTGCCAGAGCTACCACAGCGTGGTGTGCCACGAACTGGCCCATGTCGAGACCGACGAGTGCGGCGGGCCCGAGTTCTTCTCCAACGGCTCGAAGCTGCTGCCCGCTCCCGGCGCGCAGGGCAAGCTCACCCCTCAGTCGGTGCTGGAGGTCGTCTCGCGCCGCAGCGACATCCACTACCCCAAGCCGCGCGTGGTGACCCTCACGCAGAGCACCGAGGTCGGTACCGTGTATCGACCGGACGAGGTGGCGGCGATCTCGGCCTGTGCGCGCGAGCACGGCCTGCGGGTGCACATGGACGGCGCCCGCTTTGCCAACGCGCTCGCTTCGCTCGGCGTGACTCCGGCCGAGCTCACCTGGAAGGTGGGCGTGGACGTGTTGTGCTTCGGCGGCACCAAGATGGGCCTGCCGGTGGGTGAGGCGGTGGTCTTCTTCGACCGCAAGTTGTCCGAGGACTTCGCCTACCGCTGCAAGCAGGCCGGGCAGCTCGCCTCCAAGATGCGCTTTCTGTCCGCGCCCTGGCTGGGTATTCTGGAGGACGGCGCGTGGTTGAAGCATGCGCGCCACGCCAACGCGATGGCGCAGCGCCTCGCCGCCGGGCTGGAGCAGGTCCCGGGTGCGCGGCTGATGTTCCCGGTCGAGGCCAACGGCGTCTTCTGCGAACTGCCGACGGCGGTGCTCGACGGCCTGCGCGCGCGCGGCTGGCGCTTCTACACCTTCATCGGTGCCGGCGGCGCGCGCTTCATGTGCGGCTGGGATACCGAGCCGCAGAGCGTGGACGCGCTGCTCGCCGATATCCGCGCGATCGCTCCGCAGGGGGCTGGCCCGTCAAACGCAAACTGACGCGCGCCGATTCGGAAAGCTGGCCGGACCCAGGTTCGGCACCCGGTCGCCATGCCCGGTGCGGAGCTGGCGCAAGGCCCGGCCGTGGAGGCGGGCCTTGCGCCGGTCGGTTCAGCCGTGGCCGCTGGCCCGAGATAGTTCAGCCCCGTTCGGCTCTTTCCGGCCGCTCGGCGCGCTCGGCTTTCTCCGGGCGCTCGGCTTTCTCGGGGCGCTCGGCTTTCTCGGGGCGCTCGACTTTCTCGGGACGCTCGGCGCGCTCCACCTTCTCGGGGCGCTCGGCTCGTTCCGCTCGCTCGGCCTTTTCAGGACGTTCGGCCTTCTCCGGACGCTCCGCACGCTCCGCTCTTTCAGCCCGCTCGGGTCGCTCGCCGTTTTCGCTGCGTTCGACGTGCAAGCGGGTCGCCGCTTCGCGGACGCGCATGCCGTGGTTGTCGTCGATCGAACCATCGCCACGCAGCTTGATGGCGACGCCGGACACGCCGGGCTGCGTGTCGTCGATGGAGCCGTCACCGCGTCGCTTGAGTCCGTCACGAACGCCGCCCGGTTGCGAGTCGTCGATCGAGCCGTCGCCGCGCAGCTTCAGTGTCGAAGGCAAACCGGCACGCTGTGAGTCGTCAACCGATCCGTCGCCGCGCAGTTTGATGCCGTCGGCGGTGAGGTTGTCGTCAATCGCTTGCGCGAGGACTGGCGTAGCGGCAAGGCCGCAGATTGCGAGGGCGAGGAGGTGCAGGCGAAGGGTCTGGGTCGGTGTTTTCATGGTGATCTCCGTCGAGGGTAGGGGGTTGCGGTCCGGCCGGGGTGTTGGGCCGTCATGGGTGTATGAGGAAAAATTTCCCACGCGAGAACAACTAAGCAGGGCGCGTGCCAGAGTCGCCCTGCGTTCCGTGTGCGAGGCTAATTGTCTGAACAAAAAGAAAATTCATTCTGTGCCGTTCGCTGCCGCAGCGGTCGGCGCGGTTGCCGCGGTGATCGCCTGGGTGCACAGGCCCTAAGTTGTGCGTGATTTGCCCCATTTTTGGGGCGGCGAAGTGATCGGAGGCGACGCAGGTCGCACGTTCGGAGCGCTCGGGCCGGCGCTATAATGAACGCGCATTTTCACGAGCGTTGTTCAGGATTTTCACGCTGGAAGGGAGCGGCTAGATGAGAAGGATTCGTGCAGCACTGGTGGTGGCGGTTCTGGGCATTTGGGCAATGGGTGCTCACGCCGAGCAGGCGGTCGTCAAGACCGTGGGCGGGCTCTATGAAGAGCGTGCGGCGCTTGCAGGTCAGCTGGTCAGCGTGACGGGCAAGGTCGTCAAGGTGAATAACGGCATCATGGGCCGCAACTTCGTGCACGTTCAGGACGGCACGGGCGGCCCCGGAACCGATGACCTGACGGTGACCAGCCAGGATACCGCTGGGATTGGCGACCAGGTGACCGTGACGGGGCGGATCGTGCTGGACCGGGTGTTCGGTTCGGGCTATACGTACCCGTTGCTGATGGAAGAGACCAGCATCAAGCCGGCGCAGTAACCACAGCCCACTGGGCCTGGTTCATAGGGCACGAGCTTCCGCGTCGGCAAGGCTTGGAGGTGGCCGCGCGGGTGCCGGTGCGGGTTGGGGTGGGCGCGCTCGTCGCGCCGAGCGGGCGCTCGCAAGACGGGCGCTGACCGCAGGCAGCCCACCCCGCGGTCGGCGCCTCGACCGGCATGTCCGGCATTGCACAGGGATGAAAACACCATGAACGATCCACAGCAGGTATCGCCGCGCCAGCGCATGCAGGCGTTGCTCGCGATACCCGACAGCCAGCGAACCGACGAGCAGTGGGACGAGCTCAACGAGCTCGAGATCATGCTGTCGCCGGTCAATCGCGAAGGTGCACCGGAGCCCGGCGCGCGGCGAAAGCCGTCGGGCGGGTCGGGGCAGCCCGGTGGGAGCAAGCCGCCGGCCGCTGCTGGCGATCCCGGTCGCAAACCCTTCAGAAAATCGCTGCGGCGTCCGCGCAAGAACAAGCCGGCCGCGCCGGGGCAGGGCGGAGCCTGACGTTCGTCAGGCAGCCCCCATCGCCTCGCCCATCCGCACCGGGCGCCCGGGGTGCCAGTCCGGCGGGAACGCGAGGCGATCGCGCGGGAACAGCATCACGACGGTCGATCCCAGTCTGAAGCGCCCCATCTCCTCGCCGCGTTCGAGGACCCGGGTTTCGTCGTCGTAACGCCATTCGCGCAATTGACCCGGGCGAGGCGGATTGACGATGCCGTGCCAGACGGTGGCCATGCTGCCGACGATGGTGGCGCCGACCAGCACCATGACAAACGGACCCGATTCCCCCTCGAAAATGCAGACCACGCGCTCGTTGCGAGCGAACAGGCCGGGAATGCCCCTTGCCGTGAGCGGGTTCACCGAGAACAGCGTGCCGGGAACGTGGATCATCCGCTTAAGGCGACCCGCGCAAGGCATGTGCACGCGATGGTAGTCGCGCGGACTCAGATACAGGGTCGCGAAGCGGCCGCCACGGAACCGTTCCGCCAACTCGGCGTCGCCGCCCAGCAGTGCCGTGGTCGAATAGCCGTGCCCCTTGGCCTGCAGGACCTGATCGCCGTCGATCGCTCCGCACTGGCTGATCGCACCGTCGACCGGGCAGATGAAGCCGGCCTCGGCGAGCGTGCGCGCGTCGTCGCGCAGCGGGCGGGTGAAGAAATCGTTGAAGCTCGCGTAGGCGGCCGGGTCGGGGTTCGCCGCCTCCGCCATGTCGACGCCGTAGCGGCGGATGAACCAGCGAATCGCCAGGGTGGTGAGGCGACCTGCGCGCGCGTCGGCAAGATTGCCCGCGAGGCGCGTAAGAGCGTGCTTGGGCAGCAGGTATTGCGGCAGGACTGCGAGGCGGTCGGACATGGCGGCACGTTTGTGGGACGAGAGGGCGCGATTATACCGGCGGTGCCTCCCCTCGCCTGCATGCGGGCAGGCTGCCGGCGGCGGAATGCGCGGATGATATACTTCGCCCTTACGCGTCACCGCTCCAACGCATGCAGCTCTTCGCCCTCGGCCTCAATCACCACACCGCGCCGCTCGACATTCGTGAGCGCGTGGCGTTTCAGCCTGAGCGGGTGGAAGATGCGCTGCAGGATCTGACGAAGTCCGATGCAGCGCGCGAGGCGGCGATCCTCTCCACCTGCAATCGCACCGAGCTTTATTTCGCGAGCGAGCAGCCCCAGCGGGCGGCCGACTGGCTGGCGCGGTTCCACCACGTGCCGCTCGCCGAGGTCTCCCCGTATCTTTATTCCTACCCGCAGCGCGACGCGGTGCGCCATGTCTTTCGTGTCGCCAGCGGTCTCGACTCGATGGTGTTGGGCGAGCCACAGATTCTCGGCCAGGTGAAGGAAGCCGTCCGGCGCGCCGAAGACGCCGGGACGCTGGGCACGCTGCTGCACAAGCTCTTCCAAAACACCTTCGCGGTCGCCAAGGAAGTGCGATCGAGCACGGCGATCGGTGCCAACATCGTCTCGATGGCGGCGGCGGCGGTGCATTTGTGCGAGCGCATTTTCGAGCGGATCTCCGATCAGCGCGTGCTCTTCATCGGGGCCGGGGAGATGATCGAGTTGTGCGCAGCGCATTTCGCCGGTGCCCAGCCCAGGCAGATGGCGGTGGCGAACCGCACCGAGGCGCGGGCGCGTGTCCTGGCGGACCGCTTCAATGCCGAGGTGATGCGTCTGGATGTGATCGGCGAGATGCTGCCGCGGTTCGACATCGTCGTCTCCTGTACCGCTGCGCCCTTGCCCATCCTCGGTCTGGGCATGGCCGAGCGGGCCGTCAAGGCGCGCCGCCACCGGCCCATGGTGATGGTCGATCTTGCCGTGCCGCGCGACATCGAGCCCGAGGTCGGCAAGCTCGACGATGTGTTCCTCTACACCGTCGACGATCTTGCGCAAGTGGTCGACGCGGGCCTGGAGTCGCGCCAGCAGGCAGTGCTGCAGGCCGAGGAGATCATCAACGGACGCGTCGACGGTTTTCTTCACTGGATGCATGCCCGCGATGCGGTGCCGACCATCCGGGCGCTGCGCAGTCATGCCGAGTCGCTGCGGGCGGCCGAGCTCGACCGCGCACTGAAGTTGCTCGCAAAGGGTGATGATCCCCGGCAGGTGCTCGAAGCATTGAGCCAGGGTCTTGCCAACAAGCTCCTGCATGGTCCGACGCGCTTCCTCAATCAGGCCGAGGGCGAGGGGCAGGCCGACGCGGCCCGCGTGGTGCGGCAGCTCTTCAATCTGAACGCCCACGAGTAGCGCGCTGCCGTCCCGGGCTGCGGCGTCCGCGCCGGGCTCGGGCGCGCGTCGGTCGGGGCTCGCTCTTCCTCCAAGACCATGAAATCCAGCATCCGAGACAAGCTCGAACAACTCGCCAGCCGTCTGGAGGAACTCGACCGCGAGTTCGCCTCCGAGGAGCTGGGCCGCGACATGGACGCGTTTCGCGCACTCGGGCGGGAGCGTGCCGAGATCGAGCCGGTCGTTTCGCTCTATGCGGCGTATCGCAAGACCGAGGGCGACGTGGCCGGTGCGCGTGCGCTGCTCGCCGATCCGGAGATGCGCGAACTCGCCCAGGCCGAGGTCGAGGACGCCGAGTTGCGGCTCGAGGCGCTCGCGTCCGAGCTGCAGCGCGCGCTGCTGCCGCGCGACCCCAGCGACGATCGCAATCTGTTCCTCGAGATACGTGCCGGCACCGGCGGCGAGGAGGCGGCGCTGTTCGCCGGCGACCTGCTTCGCATGTATACGCGCTATGCGGAACGGCTGCGCTGGAAAGTCGAGCTGGTGTCGGTGAGCGAGTCCGATCTGGGCGGCTACAAGGAGGTCATCGCCCGAGTGATCGGCAACGGCGCCTACGCGCGGCTCAAGTTCGAGTCAGGCGGCCACCGCGTCCAGCGGGTGCCGGTGACCGAGACGCAGGGGCGTATCCACACCTCGGCGTGCACGGTCGCGGTGATGCCCGAGGCCGACGAGCTGCTGGAGATCAGCATCAACCCGGCCGATCTCAAGATCGACACCTTCCGCGCGAGCGGCGCGGGCGGCCAGCACATCAACAAGACCGATTCGGCGGTGCGCATCACCCATCTGCCGACCGGCATCGTCGTCGAGTGCCAGGACGATCGCTCGCAGCATCGCAACCGCGCCCAGGCCATGTCGGTGCTCGCCGCGCGCCTGCACGACGCCCAGGTGCGTGCCCAGCAGGCGCAGGAGGCGGCCACGCGCAAGGGCCTGGTCGGCAGCGGCGATCGTTCGGAGCGCATCCGCACCTACAACTTTCCGCAGGGGCGCGTCACCGACCATCGCATCAATCTCACGCTCTACAAGCTCGATGCGGTGATGGACGGCGACCTCGACGAGTTGATCGACGCGCTCACCGTCGAACATCAAGCCGGTCTGCTGGCCGAGCTTGCGGGAGACTGAACTGGACACCCCCGCGCGTCCCGATGTCGCCACCGCACTGCGGTGGGCGCGGGCGCGCGTCGCCGGGATGGATGCCCGGATCCTGCTCCGCCACGTGCTCCAATGCCAGGCGGCCTGGCTGGCAGCGCATCCCGAGGCGCAACTCGATCCCAGCGACTGGGCTGAATATCGCCTGCTGATCGAGCGGCGCGAGGCTGGCGAGCCGATCGCCTACCTGGTCGGTGAGCGCGAGTTCTACGGTTTCGGGTTTCTCGTCACGCCGGCTGTCCTGATTCCGAGGCCGGAGACCGAATTGCTGGTGGAGCTTGCCCTGGCGCATTTCGCGGCGCGGCGCAGCGTTCGCGTGCTCGACCTGGGCACCGGGAGCGGCGCGCTGGCGATCGCCCTCGCCAAGGAACTCGCCGGTGCCGACGTGACCGCGGTGGACCGCTCGCGCGAGGCGTTGCTGGTCGCGATGGCCAACGCCGCGCGCCTGCATGCGAGCGTCTCGTTCGTGCAGAGCGACTGGTTCGGGGCGCTGGAGGGAGAGCGCTTCGAGCTGATCGTCGCGAATCCGCCTTACGTCGCGTCCGACGACCCGCATCTGGCCGAGGGCGATGTCCGCTTCGAGCCGCCGACCGCGCTCGCCTCCGGACCCGAGGGGCTGGACGACTTGGCCGAGATCGTCGCCGCGGCGCCGCCCCATCTGGAACCGGGCGGGTGGCTCTTTCTCGAGCACGGCTACAATCAAGCCGCCCGGGTGCGCGGCCTGCTCACCGACGCGGGATTTGCGTCGATCGCATCATGGAAGGATCTGGCCGGCACCGAGCGCGTCTCGGGCGGCCAGTGGCTCGGCCGTCACGGCTGAACGGATGCCGCCCCGCGTGGCCATCGATCCGCGTGCCCCAAGCGGCGCGCTCGGCGCAGCGTTCGTCGGCAACGCGCCTCAGGCGGCCTCGTCGCCGAACATCACCTGGCCCTCGACCAGCGTATAGCGGACCCGGCCCGGCAGCTCGAGGCCCAGGAAGGGCGTGTTCTTGCCCTGGCTGCGCAGGCCGCGGCGGCTCACCTGGATCGTCGCCTCGGGGTCGAACAGACACAGATCGGCCCGCGCGCCGGGGGCAAGATGGCCCGCCTTGGTGATGCCCACCAGGCGCGCGGCGTCCGAGGTGACTTTCGCCAGCGCGCGCACCAGCGGAATGCGCACCTCGTCGGCCCACTTGAGCGTGAGCGGCAGCAGCAGCTCGAGGCCGGTCGCACCCGGCTCCGACTCGCTGAACGGTGTCTGCTTGCCGTCGTCGTCGACCGGCGTGTGATCCGAGCACAGCGCGTCGATTCGCCCGTCGCGCAGGCCCGCGCGCAGCGCCTCGCGGTCGCGCTGGCTGCGAAGCGGCGGCACCAGGTGGCAGTTGGAGTCGAAGTAGCCGATGTCCATGTCCGACAGGTGCAGATGATTGATCGACACGTCGCAGGTCACATCCATGCCTTCGGCGCGAGCCTGCTCGATCAGTCCAAGCCCCTCGGCGCTCGATAGCCGCGTGATGTGCAGCCGCGCCCCGGTCACCTTGGCGAGCTGGAGATAGGTGTAGAGCGCGACCGTCTCCGCTGCGGTCGGGATGCCGGGCAGGCCCAGGCGGGTGGCGACCTCGCCGTCGTGGGCGAAGCCGCCACGCGACAGGAACGGCGCGAGCGGCTGCAGCCAGACGCGGAAACCGAAAGTCGCGGCGTACTGCATCGCGCGCATCAGCACGGCGTTGTCGACGATCGGGACGTTGGCCTGGCTGAACGCGACGCAGCCCGAGTCGACCAGTTCGGCCATTTCCGACAGGCGCTCGCCCTTCAGGCCCAGGGTGAGCGCGCCGACCGGATAGACGTGCGCGCGGTTGAGCTTCTTGGCGCGGTGGCACAACATCTCGACCAGGCCCGGCTCGTCGAGCGGGGGGTCGGTGTCGGGCGGGATCGCGAGGCTGGTGACGCCGCCCGCCATCGCCGCGTCCATTTCGGACTCGAGCGTGGCACGGTACTCGAAGCCCGGCTCGCGCAGGCGCGCGGCGACATCGATGAGTCCGGGGCAGACGACCAGTCCCTGCGCGTCGATCACGCGTTCTGCGGAGAAACCCTGCGGAGCCGCGCCCAGGGCTGCGATCTTGCCGCCCGCGACGTAGAGGTCCTGCACCTGGTCCAGTTCGTTGGCCGGATCGATGACGCGGCCGTTGGCGATCTTGATGTTCATCCGGTTCGATTCCACAAATCCGTCAGGAGGCGAGCATGCTCATGACCGCCATGCGCACGGCGATGCCGAAGGTGACCTGCGGCAGGATCACGGCCTGCGCGCCGTCGGCCACGGCCGAGTCGATCTCGACGCCGCGGTTCATCGGCCCGGGGTGCATCACGATCGCGTCGGGGCGGGCGAGCGCGAGCTTGTCGGCGGTCAGGCCCCACACCTTGTAGAACTCCTGCGGGCTGGGCAGCAGCGCCCCGCTCATGCGCTCGTTCTGCAGGCGCAGCATCATCACCACGTCGACATCGCGCAAGCCCTCGCGCATGTCGTGGAAGACGCGCACGCCCATCCTCTCGACGTCGGTGGGCAGCAGCGTCTTGGGGCCGATCACGCGCACTTCCGGCACGCCCAGCGTCGTGAGCGCGCTGATCTGCGAGCGCGCGACGCGCGAGTGCAGCACGTCGCCGACGATGGCCACCGTGAGGCCGGTGAAGTCGCCCTTGAAATGGCGGATCGTGTACATGTCGAGCAGCCCCTGCGTCGGATGCGCATGGCGGCCGTCGCCGGCGTTGATGACGTGGATATCGTCGCGGTCCTGCTCCTGCAGGTGGCGCGCGATCAGGAAGGGCGCGCCGCTCGCGGCATGGCGCACGACGAACATGTCGGCCTGCATCGCACACAGGTTGTCGACGGTGTCGAGCAGACTCTCGCCCTTGGCCGCCGAACTCGTGGAGATGTTGAGATTGACGACGTCGGCGGACAGGCGCTTGGCGGCGATCTCGAAGGTCGTGCGGGTGCGCGTCGAGTTCTCGAAAAACAGATTGAAGATGCTCTTGCCGCGTAACAGCGGCACTTTCTTAACCTCGCGCTCGGCCACTTCGGTGAAAGGCGCGGCGGTGTCGAGGATCGCGTTCAGGATCTCGCGCGGCAGGCCGTCCAGCGTCAGCAGGTGTTGCAGTTCGCCGTGCTTGTTGAGTTGCGGATTATGCATCGAGGAGCCTCAGGGAGAGCTTGTCGGCCTCGTCGCAGGTGAGTTCGAGCCGTTGCGAGGCGGGCAGGGGGGCGGGCAGGGTGTGGGCGCAATAGCGGGCACAGATCGGCAGCTCGCGCCCGCCGCGGTCGATCAGCACGGCGAGCTCGACCCGCGCCGGCCGGCCGTAGTCGAACAGCTCGTTCAAGGCGGCGCGTGTGGTGCGGCCCGTGTAGAGCACGTCATCGACGATGATGACCTCGGCGCCTTCCATCGCGAAGGGGATCTGGGTGCGCTGCGGGCGCGGGTGCAGGCCCTTCGACTGGAAATCGTCGCGGTAGAAGGAGACGTCGATCGCACCCAGCGGGGTGGTGAGTTTCAGTGCCTGGTGCAGCCGCCGGGCGAGCCAAACGCCTCCCGTGTGGATGCCTACCAGGGCGGTTTCAGGCGAGACCTGCGGGCGCATCTGCGCGATGAGCGCTTCGCACAGCGCTTCGGCGTCAAGGTCGATCATGGTCGAGGCTTTCCAGAAAGTGTTGCAGGATGAGTTGCGCGGCCACCGCGTCGAGCTGCGTCTTGCGTTCGCGCCAGTTGCCCTGTCCGGCCTCGCGCAAGACGGCGTCCGCCGCGTCGGAGCTCAGACGCTCGTCGCCCTCGAACACCGGCAGACCGAAGCGGCCGCGCAACTGGTTGGCGAAGCGGCGGCAGCGGCGGGTCAGTTCGTGCTCGGTGCCGTCGAGATGAGTGGGGATGCCGACCACCAGCGCGACCGGTCGCCACTCGGCGAGCAGCTTGGAGATTTCGGCGAAGCGCTGGTCGGCGCTGGCGGCGCGCAGCGTGGTGAGCGAACCGGCGCGGCGGGTTTCGAGCTCGCCGGTGGCGACGCCGATGCGGGCGAGGCCGAAATCGAAACCGAGCAAGGTACCGCGGGCCGGCAGGGCGGAGTATGCGTGCCCTGCCGCTTCAGGCATGGCCGGCGACGTCGCTGAGGTTGGTGAAGTCGATGCCGAGGGACTGCATCGCGGCGACCAGCCGCTCCTCGGGGGGGAGGTCGAACACGATGGACATGTCGGCCCGGACGGTGAGCCAGGCGTTCTGCGCGAGTTCCTGTTCGAGCTGACCGGCGGCCCAGCCTGAATAGCCGAGCGTGACCAGCGCCTCCGCGGGCTCGCCGAACTTGCCTATCGACTGCAGCACGTCGCGCGAGCTGGTGAGCGCCACCTCGTCGTTGACCGCGAGCGTGGAGTGCCACGCGCCGACCGGCCGGTGCAGCACGAAGCCCCGATCCGTCTGCACCGGGCCACCGAAGTACACCGGCTGGCCGGAGAAGCGGTCCACTTCAAGCGGCAGATCCACGCGCTCGAACAGCGAGGTCAGGGTCATATCGACCGGGCGGTTCACGATCACGCCGAGCGCGCCCTGATCGCTATGCTCGGCGACATAGATCAGCGTGCGTGTGAAGTTGGGATCGGCCATGGTCGGCATGGCGATCAGGAAATGATGGGAGAGATTTGCGATGATTTCGCTCATGTGCGCATTTTAGCCTTTTCGCCGAGCGAGCGGATCAGGAACCTCGGCCGGACGGGCCGCTCGAAGCACACTCCCTGTACTTTCGCATCGACCTATGGCTGCCGCCCTCGTCTGGTTTCGCCGCGACCTGCGGTGCTTCGATCACGCCGCGCTGAGCCACGCGCTGGCGCACTGCGAGCGCGTTCATTGCGCCTTCGTCTTCGATACCGAGATTCTCGACGGCTTGTCCGAGCGGGCCGACCGGCGCGTCGACTTCATCCGCGCGAGCGTCGCCGAACTCGATGCCGAGCTCGATCGCATGGCGAGGCTTGCCGGTGGTGCGGGCGCCGGCGTGATTGTGCGCCACGGCGCGGCCGACCGCGAGATCCCGGCGCTCGCCGCTGAACTCGGCGTCTCGGTCGTGTTCGCCAACCGGGACTACGAGCCCGTGGCCCGCGCCCGCGACCGGCGCGTCGGCCAGGCGCTCGCGGCGGCGGGGATTGCATTCGAGCGGCTGCGCGATCAGGTCATCTTCGACACCGACGAGATCCTCGCCCGCAGCGGCCGTCCGTTCGAGGTGTTCACCCCATACCGCAACGCCTGGCTGCGTGCGCTCGAGCCGGGCCGGCTCGCGCCGTTTCCGGTGCGGCCGCTGGCGGTGCGGCTCGCGCCCAAGCCGCCGGGCGGACGTGTGCCGGAACTCGCCCAAATCGGGTTTCAGGCGACCGATCTTGCATCGGCCGGGATCACGCCCGGCATGTCGGGAGGAGCCATCCAGTTCGAGCGCTTCCAGGATCGGCTCGAAGACTACGCGGCGCGGCGGGATTTTCCGGCGACCGAGGGCGGCTCGCGCCTGTCGGTGCATCTGCGTTTCGGCACGGTCTCCGTGCGCGGGCTTGTGGCCTTCGCCTGGACGCGGGGCGGCGCGGGTGCGGAGAGCTGGCTTGCCGAACTCGTCTGGCGCGAGTTCTACCAGATGATCCTGTGGCATCACCCGCACGTCGTCAGCCGGAGCTTCAAGCCGCGCTTCGATGCCGTGCGCTGGGACGACTCACCGGAGCACTTCGCTGCCTGGTGCGAGGGGCGCACCGGCTATCCGCTGGTCGACGCAGCGATGCGCCAGTTGAACACCACCGGCTTCATGCACAATCGCCTGAGGATGGTGGCGGCATCGTTCCTGACCAAGGATCTGGGGATCGACTGGCGGCTCGGCGAGCGCTACTTCGCGCAGCAGCTCGCCGACTACGATCTCGCCGCGAACAACGGCGGTTGGCAGTGGGCCGCCTCGACCGGCTGCGATGCACAGCCTTGGTTCCGGATCTTCAACCCGGTCGCGCAGTCGCGGCGCTTCGATCCGCACGGGGTCTTCATTCGCCGCTTCGTGCCGGAACTCGAGCGCGTTCCGGCGGCGGGGATCCATGCGCCCTGGCTGTCGAGTACCGAAGCGCAGCGCGCGGCCGGCGTCCTCATCGGGCGCGACTATCCGATGCCTTGCGTCGATCACACCGAGGCGCGCCGCCGAACCCTTGCGCGCTTCGCCGTCGCGAAGGACTGATCAGGCGGTCGCCGTGGCCGTGTAGCGCTTGAGCAGGCCGAGCAGTTCTTCCTCGTCGTAGGGCTTGCCCAGGTAGTGGTTGGCCCCGATCGACTCGGCGTGCTCGCGGTGCCGGTCTGCGAGCCGCGAGGTGATCATGATCACCGGCACGTCGCGCAGGCGGTCGTCGGCGCGGATGTTGCGCAGCAGGTCGAAGCCGTCCATGCGCGGCATCTCGATGTCGGACAGGATCACGTCGGGAACCGTCTCGAGCAGCTTCTCGAGCGCGTCCGCGCCGTCCTTCGCCGCGAGCACGCGATAACCCTCGCGTTCGAGCAGGCGACCGGTGATCTTGCGCACCGTCACCGAGTCGTCGACGATCATCACGGTCGGCAGGCTCACCGGGGCTTCGATCTGCGGCGCCTGGGGCGTTGGTGGTTGCGCTTCGGCGCCGACCCCATCGGTGGTGAGGCTGCGGCTTGCGAGCGCAACCGGGTTGAGGATCAGCACGATCTCGCCGTCGCCGAGCACGGTCGCACCCGAGATGCCGATGATGCGGATGAGCTGCGGGCCGGCATTCTTGACGACGATTTCCTGGTTGCCGCGCAGCCCGTCGATATGCAGCGCCAGGGTCTGCGCGCCGGCGCGCAGCAGCAGCACCCAGTTGAAGCGCTGGATCTCGGGCTGCGCGTGCCCGTCGCCGAGCAGGTTGGGCAGGTAGCGGTAGGCGAAGCGTGCGCCGCCCCAGTCCATGCCGCCTTCCTCGCGCAGCTTGCCTATGGCGTCGGGTCGCAGTTCCAGCACCTGGGCGATCATGCTCGATGGAATTGCGTAGCTGCGATTCGCCGCCCGGATCAGCAGCGCCTGCGTCACGGCGAGCGTGAGCGGCAGATAGATGCGGAATTCGGTGCCCCGGCCGGCAGCGGAATGCACGTCGATGCGCCCGCCCACGGAGGCCGTCTCCGCCTTGACGACGTCCATGCCGACCCCCCGCCCGGACAAGGTCGACAGCGCGTCGGCGGTCGAGAAGCCCGGAACGAAGATCAGGTTGGTCAGTCGCGCGTGGTCGGGGGCTTCGCCTTCGGCGAGCAAGCCCTTGCTGCGTGCGCGCTGGGCGATGGCGTCGTAGTCGAGTCCTCTTCCGTCATCGGAGAGCACGATGACGATTTCGTTGCCTTCCTGGCTGACCTGAAGCGTAAGCTGCCCGATCTCGTCCTTGCCGGCCTGACGGCGAACCTCGGTCGGCTCGATGCCGTGTGCGACCGCGTTGCGCAGCAGGTGCTCGAGTGCCGTGGTCATGCGCTCCAGGACACTGCGATCGACCTCGATGCGCCCGCCGCGGATGTCCAGGTTTGCCCGTTTGCCGAGATCCTTGGCGCTCTGGCGCACGACCCGGTGCAAGCGATCGGCAAGGCTGTCGAAGGGGAGCATGCGGACGCGCATCAGCGCCTGCTGTAGGTCGCGCGACAGCCGCGCCTGGCCGTGGAGGGCCAGTTCCGCGCCGTCGAGGTTGCGCAGCAGGCTCTGCTGGACGGTGGTCACATCGCCGACGCTCTCCGCCATCATGCGGGTGAGCTCCTGCAGCCGGGTGAAGCGGTCCATCTCCAGCGGGTCGAATTCGGAGTGCGCCGATTCGGCCTGGGCGATGCGCGACTGCATCTGGATCTCGGCCTGGATCTCGACCTCGCGCAGTTGGTTGCGTAGCCTGATGACGTTCTCGGTCAGGTCGAGCATCGACTTGCGCAGCGTGCGCAATTCGCCCTCGATGCGGGTGCGCGCAATGCCGATCTCGCCGGCTTCGTTCACGAGCCGGTCCACGGTGTCGGCGCGGACGCGCAGCGTACCGCTGCCGCTCTCGGCCGCAGCGGTCCCTTCGATCGCCACGGCGGTCGGTTCGGCCGTCGGAGTTGTGGTGGGTGCCTCGGGCTCGGGAGCGGGGGGCGCCGTGAGCGCCTGGACCATGTGCTCGATCTGGTCGAGGCCGGCAAGCAGGTCGTCGATGATCGATGCGTGGTCGTGGCCGAACTTGAGCGCCGTCTCGAGTCGGGACTCGAGCTGATGGACGTGCTCGCCGAGGACCATCGCGCCCGTCATTCGGGCGCTGCCCTTGAGGGTATGCAGCAGGCGGGCGGTTGCTTTGGCGTGGTCTTCGCCGTCGCGGTCGCTCTGCCACCGGCGCAGCGCCCCGTGGAGCGACGACATGAGTTCGGCGGCCTCCTCGAGGAAGATCGGCAGCAATTGCTCGTCGATGTCGTCGTGCACGGCCGGTGAAGGCTCGGGCTCCGGCTCCGCGGTCGCCGCTTGATCCAGGGCGGCCGAGATCTGCTCGACTGCGGGGGCAACCGGCTCTGTCAGCTCTTCGCCCAGCGGTTCCATCGCCGGCGCAGCACCGACCGTCGCGAGCTGCTCCTCGAGATCCGGCACCGCGAGCGAGCTCCGGAGCGCGGATGCCTCGGCGAGCATCGCCTCCAGGTGGTCGTTGGCCGCACACAACAGATCAGTCTCGGCAGAACTCGGGGCCCTGGCCGCTTCGCGCAGTCGCTCGAGCGCGTGCTCCAGGGCGCGCGCGAGATGGTGCATCGCCATCACGTGGGCGGTGCCGGAAATGCCGGCGAGGGTATGAGCGGCGCGCAGACTGGGTTCCGAAGGAACGCGGGTCGGATTGGTCCGCAGGTGCGCAAACTCGCCGTGCAGCGCCGCAAGATGCTGGCGGGCCTCTTGCAGGAAGAGCTCGTACAGACCGCGCGAAATCTGGGTGTCGCCCAGCTTGACGGCATTGGCGGGGAGCGGCCCCTCATCACTCGGCGCCTCGGCCGGTTCGGGGGCCGGCTCCTCGACCAGGAGAGCCTCGGCCAGTTCCTCCGTCAACGCGCCAGCCAGCCCCTCGGAGAGATCCTCGGACAGCGCTTCCGACAGAGCCTCGATCAACTCCTCGGACAGTTCCTCGGACAGTTCCTCGGACAGCTCCTCGGACAGCTCGTCGATCGATTCCGCGAGCGGCTCGTCGGCCAGCGCTGCGGCAGGCTCTTCGACCGGCTTTGCTTCCAGGTCGCGCGCCAATTCGGGGATGGTGACCTGGGGCACCTCGGAAGGCGCGGCAGCTTCCTCGAGCCATGGCTCTTCAGGCCTGGCGGCGAGCTCCTCGGCCGCAGTCGCGTCGCTAGGGAGGTCGCCGAAATCGAAGGCCGGCCACTCGGGTGCGGCCACTTCGTCGACGGGCAGCGTTTTCCCCATGTCGGCCGAATCCTCGGCCAACGATTCGGAAAGTTCTTCGGAGAGCTCTTCGATGATCTCCTCGGTCAGATCCTCGGACACTTCCGTCGATACTTCCCCGGACAGCTCCTCGGCTGGGACATCGCTCAGGTCCTCGGCCCACTCCTCGAGCAGCTCCTCTGCCGGCGCATCGATCAGATCTTCGGCCGGTTCGACCCTCGGTTGTTCGGCAGGCGCCTCCATCGGCTGCACGCTGCCGGCCTCGGCGCGTTCTGCCTGGGCCTCCTCGGCGAGCACCCCGGAGTCGTCCCCAGTCCATGCGATGTCCGGTTCCGGCAGGGGCTCCTCGAACCCTTCAAGCGAGATCTCGTCGGGAAGAAACGGTGTCGTATCCAGCCGCGCATCGCCGGATTCGGATGCTTCGGTCGTCTCTTCGAAGGCCAGGCCTTCGATATCGAGCGAGGTCTCGAAGTACTTCTCTGCAATCGTGAGGTCTTCGTTGGGCGCCTCGGGCAATGCAGGGGGCGAGGCCACGGTCGGTGCAGTGACCGGTGCAGTGACCGGTGCTGCGGCCGGCGTCGTCGCCGGTGGGGCGTCTTCGCGCAAGCGCGCGGCTTGGGCAACTACGTTCGAGGCGTCGCGTGCGAGGCTGCCGCCGTCCTCGATCTGGCTCACCCATGCGCTGAACAGCGCCCGGGCGTCGTCGATGAAACGGTCCAGGTCGACCGTCGGCTGCAGGTCGAGCTGCAGCCAGCGATTGAGGGTCTGTTCGACCTGCCAGGCCGCTTCGCCCAGATCCTGCAGCCCGACCATGCGACCGCTGCCCTTGAGCGTGTGGAAGCCCCGCCGAATGGTCCGTAGATCTTCGAGATTGGTCGGACCCGCGCCCGTCTGTTCGCGCAGGGTCGCCATGTTGGCGAGGACGTCGTGCGCCTCCTCGATGAAGATGCCGAGCAACTCCGCGTCGACCCCGGCGTCGCGGGCCTCCGGCGCAGCAGCCGGGGCCGGAGGCGTTTGCACGGCGGCCGGTTCGGCGGGCCGCATGGGTTCGACCACATCTGCCGCCTCGGGTACGGGCTCGGCAGGGCCGGCAGGTTGCTCGTCGGGCGTCGGTGCGACCGCCTCGGCGGCCGCCTCGCCGCCCGCGGCAAGCGCCGCCTCGGGGGCGACGGGCGTGGGCGCGACCTCTGGCGCCGGCTCGCCCGGGAGGTCGCGGGCGGTTTGCGGAATCAGGAACGCGTCGAGGGTCGTGCTCCGCCCGTGCTGCAGGGCTTGAACGTAGAAGCCGAGTGCGGACAGGTGACGCGCGAGGCCCTCGAACTGCGCCTGATCGGGCTCGGTGTCGTCCTGCGCGAGGCGGGCGATGCTTCCCGCGGCATCGCGCACCAGGCCGATCGCCTGTTCGTCCCCGATCAGCGCGAGTGCCCCCTCGATCTGCTTGAGGGGTTTGGCCAAAGCGGCGAGCGGGCCGCGCTTGGCGTGATTGCGGAAGAAGTCGTCGAGACTCTGCTCGACGTGCGCGAGATTGGACTGGATTTCATGCGCGACCTGCGCAAGGGCTTCACGCTCCTGGACGCGCCGGCCCGTCTCGATGGTGGCCGATTGTTCGGCCGGTTGCAGCGTCTCGCCCCGTTCGAGCGCCGCGAGGCGCTGCAGCGTATCGGTGACCTGGGTGGAAAAGCCCAGATCGGGAGCCCCGCGGTCGAATGCGCTCTCCGCGAGCAGCAGTGCCGCGGCGACCTCCAGCGCGATCGCATCGTTGAAGCGCAACGGGTCCTGGCGCAGCCAGGCGGCAAAGCCGGCCATGCCCTGCAGCAGCCGGTCGACGGCCGGGCGGCCAAGGCGGGCGGAGTGCCCCGCCATCTGGTCCAGATGGGTGACGTAGCGGGGCAGCGCTGCCGCCGCGCCGCTGCTGAATTCGTCCCAGGCACGCTTGGCGAGATTGAGTTCGGTCTGCAGGGTCTTGATCAGGGGGGCAAGCGGGATCTCGGTGACGCTCGCTCCGTCCTCCGGCAGCAGCGTCTCGAGGCTCCAGGCGCGACGCACAGCCCGCTGCGTCTCGGTGTGCTCGGGTACCTGGCTGACCCAGTACAGGACCTCGCGCAGGAGCTTGTCCGGCACGCTGCGGGTGTCGGCCGAAGTCTGGCGGAACTCCTTCGCCAAGGCCGTGCACAGGCGTTTGACGGCCGCTTCGTCGGTCGAATCGCCATCGCCGTGCGCGAGCGCATCGAAGAGCCCCTGAGCCGCCCACCACAAGGCACGCGGGGCGGGGTGAGCGACCATCGCCTCGAGTGCTGCAGCGGCCTCGCGCATTGCGTGCGCGCCGCTGCCGTTGCCGGTGCCGCGCAGCCATTCCAGCAGGCCGCGCTCGAACTGGGCGCGCACGGGGCGAAAGCGCTGCGGCCAATCGGACGGAGCGGTGGGGGGGGCATCCTGGCGGCGCGCCGGGCGCCGTCCCAGGTCGGGAAAGAACAGGTCTGACCGGCTCGCCTCGCTGTCGCCGCGGGCCTGGGCAATCTGCGCAAACAGCGGATAGAGTCGAAGCGGTTGGTCAGGCGTGCCGTGCGAGAGCTCTTCGAGATAATTGCCGATCGCCGCGACTGCTCGCCGGGCGAGTTCCAGCGCCGCACCGGCATCGCTCTGCCCATTGCAGGCGAGGTGGGCGAGCAAGGACTCCAGCGATTCGGTGAACCGGGTCAGGCCGTCCAGTCCGACGATGGAAAGCGCGCCGCAGGCCTGGTGAAGGTGTGTCTGGGCGAACTGAATGTTGTCCGCGTAAACCGACGGGTCTGCCGCCTTGGTGAGCGCCTCGTCGGTGCGCGCGAGAGCGAGATCGATCTCGCTCTTGACCCAGGTGAGTGGGCCGAGGTCCAGTTCGCTTGATTGTGTCATGAACACTGTCCGTGTGCGGCTTCCGAGCTGGGGGTTCAGACCTTGAAGCCCGAGACCGAGCCCTTCAGTTCGACCGCCAGGTCGGCCAGCTGGCCGATCGACACGGCCGTCTGCTGCGTGCCGCGGGTGGTCTGCTCGGTAATCGAGAGGATGTCCTTCATGATTTCGGCAACGCGCACGGCGGTTGCGGCCTGGGCTTGGGTGTCGCTGGAAATCTGCTCGATGAGCTCGGCGGTTTCGGTCGAGACCTCGCCGATCTCGGCCAGCGCCTGGCCGGCAGCGTCCGAGAGCTGGGCACCGTCGACCACGTCGCGGGTGGCGGCCTCCATGGCCCCGACCGCGTCCTTGGTATCGGTCTGGATCGTCTTGACGATGGCGGCGATCTGCTTGGTCGCCTCGGCCGAGCGTTCCGCCAGCCGCTGCACCTCTTCGGCGACGACTGTGAAGCCGCGGCCTGCTTCACCGGCCGACGCAGCCTGAATGGCAGCATTGAGCGCCAGCACGTTGGTCTGCTCGGTGATGTCGGAAATGAGCTCGACGATTTCGCCGATTTCCTGGGAGGACTCTCCCAGGCGCTTGATGCGCTTGGAGGTCTCCTGGATCTGGCCCCGGATGCCGTTCATGCCCTTGATGGTGTTCTCCACCGCATGGGCGCCTTTCTGCGCGGAGTCGAGCGCGCGCCGCGCGACCTGGGCAGACTGAAGGGCGCGTTCGGACGACTCGGACATCGACTGGGCCATGTTCTGAATGGCGGTGCCGGCCTCCTCGATCTCGCGCGTCTGGCGCTCGGTGGCGTCGAGCAGTTCGCCGGAGGTGCGGCGCGCCGATTCGGTTGCGGCGGTTACCCGGTTGGCTGCGTCGTTGATGCGCCGCACCAGCACGGAGAGCTCCTCGATCGTGTAGTTCACGGAGTCGGCGATCGCGCCCGTGATGTCCTCGGTGACGGTGGCCCGCACCGTCAGGTCGCCGTCGGCGAGATCGCCCATTTCGTTCATCAGGCGCAGGATCGCCTGCTGCGAGACGTTGCGCTCGTCCTCGGCCGTCTGCCGTTGCGCTTCGGCGTCGGTGCGGCGGGCGACCAGGTCCTGGTTGTAGGTGCGCGCGATCAGCAGCAGTGCGATCAGGCTGAGCAGCGCCGAGAGCGCGATCGCGGCCGTGACCGGATTGAAGCCGCCGAAGGCCTGGTCGTAGCCGGCGGACAGAGCCCTGGTGCGCTCGAGCAGCACGGTCGAGTCGTCGAAGATGCGGCTGCCGGCCTGTTTGGCCTGCACCAGCGGCTGCATGCTCGCGAGAATGCCCGTGACCGCGCCCAGCGTCTCGCCGGCGAGCGCGTCGAGTTCGCGCAGGCGTTGGTCGGACTGGCCGTCCATCGGCATCTGCTTCAGGCGTCCGAGCAGGTCGGCGAAGGTGTTGGCGTCGCGGCCGAGCGTGAAGGCGGTTTCCGGGTCGATGGCGTTGGCGACGAGCAGCGCGTTGGCGTTCTTGGCAATGCGTTGGGTGAGCATCACCGCCATGTTGGCCGAGGCGATGTCGCGCAGGCTGGAAGCGCTCTGCAGCTTTTGGGCGGCAACCTCTTCCGTGAGCGCGAGCAGCGACCCGTTGTGTTCGTTGACGACGTCGACCGCCCGGTTCAGCCGGGTGAGGTTCTCGGCCTGGCTGAGCAGTTGGGCGGCGTCGCCCTCGGTCTTGGTCCAGGCTTCGCGCAGGCTCGCCAGGCGGTCGCCGACGGCGTTCGGGCTCGCGGGCACGCTGCGCCCGGCGATTTCGCCGCCGTTCTGCAACGCGGAGAGCAGGCTGGAGAATCTGCTCGTCGCGGTGCGCAACTCGGCGTACGCGGTCTCGTTGCCGAGCAGCGACAACTGTGCCGCCTTTGCGATCTGCTGCGAGAGCATCTGAAGCTCACCGGAGGCAGCGACGTAGAGCGTTGCATGGGCCGACTGGCGTGCCTGATAGATCGCCAGAACGATGGTCGCCACGACCAGTGCGGCGAACAGCAGACCGAGCGTTCGCAGCCGTTTCGCGATCGGCTGCTCGCTCGTTGCGGGCGCCGGGGCCGGACGCGCCGATTCGTCCGGCGCACGGGTTTCCATGATGGTCGTGTCCGAGGACGCCTCGTGCTCGGCTGCCTTCCCGTGTCCAAGGGTCAGTTCGGAAAGCTTGAATGCCATATCGAGTGCTCCGCCTCAGTAATCAGTAGTCTTGATGTAATCGTGTGGTCCGCTCAGCGGCTGCTCGAGCCCGCTTCGAGAAAGGCTGGATCGGCGAGCAGTGTGCGCACGTTCAGGCGGTGCCAGCGCCGATCCCACATGTCACGCACGGTCGCTGCAATCCAGGGGCGGTCGTCGGCCGCGGAGTCGTCGGGCTCGAATTCGTCCACGCTGCGCAGGCCCGTGGTGCGGGAGAACAGCAAGGCGCTATTGACGCCGTGACGCGAGCCGATCAGCAGCAGACGCGCGCGGCCGGCCGGGACGATCGGTGCGCCGTTGTGAAAGCAGGAGAAATCGATGACGCCGTAGAGCGAGCCGCGCACGTTGGCGATGCCGCGAAACCACGACCGGGTGAGGGGCACCGAGGCAAGCGGTGGGACGGGCAGGATCTCGCCGGTGTCGGTGAGGTCGATCAGCCAGTTCTCGTCCCCGGCCTCGACCCCGAGCAGGGTGCGGCGGTCGCCGGTGCGGGCCTCGGCAAGACGGCGCGCGAGGTTCTCCTGGAACTGTCTGAGGCTGATTCGGCGGGCCATGCGGATCAGCCGAACGCCTTGATTCGCGCCAGCAGTTCGACGTGGTCGATGGGCTTGACGAGGTAGTCGTGGGCGCCCTGGCGCATTCCCCAGATGCGGTCGGTTTCCTGCCCCTTGGTGGTGCACATGATGATCGGGATGGAGCGTGTGGCCGCGTCGCGCGAGATCGTGCGGGTCGCCTGATAGCCGTTCATGCCCGGCATCACGACATCCATGAGAATGAGCTGGGGGGCTTCGCTCTTGCTCTTCGCCACGGCTTCCTCGCCGTTCTCGGCGGTGACCACTTCGTAGCCATGTTGGGTCAATACCTCGGTCATGGCGAAGCGCTCGGTGGGCGAATCATCGACGACGAGGATCTTCTTGATCGACATGCGGTGCTTGCCTCCCGGGGTAGAGTCAGCGTGAAGATTGGGCGGAGTGACTGGCGACGGCCTTGAGCAGGCTGTCCTTGGTGAACGGCTTGGTCAGGTACTCGTCGGAGCCCACCATGCGGCCGCGGGCCCGGTCGAACAGGCCGTCCTTGGAGGACAGCATGATCACGGGGGTAGACGACAGGCGGGGGTTCTTCTTGATCAGGGCGCAGGTCTGATAACCGTCGAGCCGGGGCATCATGATGTCGACGAAGATCACGTCGGGGTGATGGTCGGCGATTTTTGCCAGCGCATCGAAGCCGTCTTCGGCGAGCAGAACCTGGCAGCCTGCCTGGGTAAGAAAGATTTCCGCGCTGCGGCGGATCGTATTGCTGTCATCGATGACCATCACCTTGAGGCCGGTCAGATCCATGCGGTCATACCTCGGTGTCGGGTGCGCATGGTGCGCAGTAACCTTAATGGAAGAGTGGTCTCTAGACAAAGTCGGCAAGCATACATCAACCTGGCACGACTGTCATATTTCGACCATTTCGAAGTCTTCCTTTCGCGCCTGGCACTCAGGGCAGGTCCAGTTGGGCGGCAGGTCTTCCCAGCGTGTGCCCGGCACGACGCCGTCCTGCGGTAGTCCAGTTGCCTCATCGTAGATGAAGCCGCAGATCAGACACATGTAGGTCTTCAGATGCGGAGCGGCCATGTTCGGCTTGCCTGTTGCGGTTTGGCGGTAGAATCCGGCGCATCTTACCGCATTTTGCACGTGCCGCCAGACCGGGCGGCGCGGCTCCGATGCCGAACTACGCCGAGACCATGACCCGCCCGAATGCCGAGCAGCAGCCTCCGATGGTGATGAGTTTCGGCGCGTCGGACGCAACCGGCGGCGCCGGCATCCAGTGCGATGCGCTGACGCTGGCGAGCATGGGTTGTCATCCGCTCGCGATCGTCTGCGCGGTCGCGGTGTGCGATACGCGCGGGCTCGACGAGCTGGTCGCGCTCGATGCCGAACTCGTCGCGGCCCAGGCCCGTGCCGTGCTCGAAGACATCCCGGTGCAGGCCTTCAAACTCGGCATGGCCGGCAGCGTCGAGAACCTCGCGGCGATTGCCGAGATCCTGTCGGACTATCCGGAGGTGCCGCTGGTGGTGGAACCCGCGCTTGGACAGATTCGCCGCGACGAGGCCGATGCCGACGAATTTCTCGAAGCCTTGCTGGAACTGGTGCTGCCGCAGGCGACGATCCTGGTCGCAAGCCGTCACGACGTGTTGCGTCTCGCCGGGGGTGACGATGGCGAAGGCGGCGAAGAGCTGTCCGACGAGGATGCGCTGGGACACCTCGCCGGGATCGGGGTCGCCCACGTTCTGCTCACGGGCGCAGGCGACCCCGGGCCGCAAGTCGTCAATCGCTTGTACGGCCCGCGCGGGATTCTCCGCACCGATGCCTGGGAGCGGCTCGGGGGACATCATTTCGGCGCGCGGGCGACCCTCGCAGCAGCGCTTGCCGCCTCGCTCGCGCACGGCATGGACCTGCCCGAGGCGGTCCGCGAAGCGCAGGAGTTCACCTGGCAGGCGCTCGGCAGCGCGTTCCGTCCCGGCATGGGGCGGGCTTTGCCGGACCGGATGTTCTGGATGCGTCCGGAGGGCGGAAGCGATGCCTGAGCGCGCCGCCGCACCGCGCGGCCTGTACCTGGTGACGCCCGAGATGTCCGATACCGACGCGTTGCTGCGGGCGGTCGACTGGGCGCTCGCCGGCCGGCCGGCACTCCTGCAATATCGCAGCAAGCTTGCGGACGAGGGTCTGCGCCGCGAACAGGCGGCCCGAGTCGGCGCCTTGTGCCGGGCTGGCGGCGTGCCCTTCATCGTCAACGACCGGGTCGACCTTGCGCTCGCGCTCGATGCCGACGGCGTACACCTCGGGCGCGACGACGGCGACCCGGTCGCGGCGCGGCGCGCCCTTGGGCCGCATCGCATCCTCGGCATCTCCTGCTACGACGAATGGGGGCGGGCCGAGGCCGCTGCCGCGGCGGGCGCCGACTACATCGCCTTCGGGGCGATGTTCGCCTCGCCCACCAAGCCGGCGGCGGTGCGCGCGCCGCTCGCGCTCCTGTCGCGGGCAAGGCGCGAACTGTCGGTGAGGGTTGCCGCGATCGGTGGCATCTCGCTCGACAATGCGCCGGCCGTGGTGGAGGCGGGCGCCGACCTGGTGGCCGTGGTCAGCGATGTCTTCGCGTCGGCCGATCCGGGTGCGCGGGCGCGCGCCTACCAGTCGCTGTTCGCCGACTGAGCTGCAGGCTGGACCCAGAATGCTCGCCGGGGCGACAATGACGCCCTTGCCATCACCGGACCTCATTCGATTGCCATGAACAGCAGAAACGAAGCTCTCTTCCAGCGCGCCCAGCGCACCATCCCGGGCGGGGTCAATTCGCCGGTGCGGGCCTTCCGTTCGGTCGGCGGCACGCCGCGCTTCATCGCACGCGCCGAGGGCGCACGCGTCTGGGATGCGGACGGCAAGGCCTATGTGGATTACGTCGGCTCCTGGGGGCCTGCCATCACCGGTCACGCCCACCCGGCGATCGTCGAGGCGGTGCGCGAGGCCGCGACCCGCGGCCTGTCCTTCGGCGCGCCCACCGAGGCCGAGGTCGAGATGGCCGAGTGCCTGGTCGAGCGCCTGCCGTCGATGGAGATGGTGCGACTGGTGAGCTCCGGCACGGAGGCGACCATGAGCGCGATCCGGCTTGCGCGCGGCTTCACCGGACGCGACGCGATCGTCAAGTTCGAGGGCTGCTACCACGGCCACGCCGACAGCCTGCTGGTCAAGGCCGGCTCGGGGTTGCTGACCTTCGGCAACCCGTCCTCGGGCGGCGTGCCGGCCGATTTTGCCAAGCACACCATCGTGCTCGACTACAACGACCTGCAGCAGGTCGAGGATGTCTTCAAGGCGCGCGGGGGCGAGATCGCGGCGATCATCGTCGAGCCGGTCGCGGGCAACATGAACCTGGTGAAACCCGCACCGGGCTTTCTCGAAGGCCTGCGCGAGATCTGCACCCGCCACGGCGCGGTGCTCATCTTCGACGAGGTCATGACCGGCTTCCGCGTCGGCCCGCAGGGGGTGCAGGGGCTCTACGGCATTACGCCGGATCTGACCACGCTGGGCAAGGTGATCGGTGGCGGCATGCCGGTCGGGGCCTTCGGCGGCCGGCGCGACATCATGGAGGCGATCGCACCGCTCGGGCCGGTCTATCAGGCCGGCACGCTCTCGGGCAGTCCGGTGGCGGTCGCGGCCGGGCTCGCCGCGCTCCAACTCCTGCTCGAGCCGGGTTTCTACGAGCGGCTTGCGGCGCGCACCGCACAACTCGTCGAGGGGCTTGCCGCAGCGGCGCGCAAGGCCGGCATCACCTTCAGCGCGGACGCCCTGGGCGGCATGTTCGGCGTGTATTTCAGCGCGGCCGCGCCGCGCTCGTTCGCCGACGTGATGGCCTCGGATCGCGACGCCTTCAACCGCTTCTTCCATGCGATGCTCGAGGCCGGCCACTACCTCGCGCCCTCGGCCTTCGAGGCCGGCTTCGTGTCGAGCGCGCACACCGAGGCGGACATCGCGGCGACGATTGCCTCGGCGGGCGAGGTGTTCGCGGCGATGCGCGGCTGAAACGGGCGGGGCGGCCTGCGGGCCGCCTGCTTCGCTCGCCGACCAGCGGGCCAGGCCGCGGCAGGACTGCGATTTCCCGCCGCCGTGTGCGAGCCCTGCTCGCAGGCGGGCCTCAGAGCAGGAAGATCGTCGCCAGCCCGAGGAAGATGAAGAAGCCGCCCGAGTCGGTCAACCCGGTGATCATCACCGAGCTGCCCAGCGCCGGATCGCGCCCGAGCCGTGTGCGGATCATCGGGATCAGCACGCCGGCGGTCGCGGCGAGCAGCAGGTTGAGCGTCATGGCCGCCGTCATCACGACGCCGAGCGCGACGTTGCCGTACAGCCCCCACGCCAGCACGCCGAGAAAGCCGCCCCAGAAGAGGCCGTTCACCAGCGCGACACCGACCTCCTTGCGCAGCAGCCGGCGCAGCGCCGACTGCTCGACCTGGCCCATCGCGATCGCCCGGACGATCATCGTGATCGTCTGATTGCCCGAGTTGCCGCCGATGCCCGCGACGATGGGCATGAGCGCGGCGAGCGCGACGAGCTGCTCGATCGAGTCCTCGAACAGGCCGATCACGCGTGAGGCAATGATCGCCGTGACCATGTTGATCGCGAGCCAGGCCCAGCGGTTCTTCACCGAATCCCAGACCGAGGCGAAGATGTCCTCCTCCTCGCGCAGACCGGCGTTG
>JARFTX010000084.1 GCA_029289265.1 Gammaproteobacteria bacterium | reverse complement strand
GCCGATCGAGACGGTGCGCGGGCGGGGCTACCGCTTCGTGCTCGCCGATGGGTGAGCCGCGGCGTTGTGCTCTCGGCCGGAGGCCGGTCGTCCGGTGAGCGCACCGTGGTCGCTGCGCGCGCGCCTGCTGGCGGTGTCGCTCGCCGTGCTGCTCGCCTTCGTCGTGCTCACCGGCGCGGCGCTCGACCGCGCCTTTCGCGACAGCGCCGATGCGGCCCAGCAGGAGCGGCTCGAGGCGCTGCTCTACCTGCTGATGGGGGCGCTCGAGCTCGATCCAGACGGTGCCCCGGTGATGCCGCCCATGCTGCCCGAGGCGCGGCTTGCGACGCCGGCCTCCGGCCTCTATGCGGAGATCGTGCGCGGGCCCATTGCGGCGGCGCAGCCCCCTGGGCCGGAGCCTGGGGGCGCAGGAGCGGGCGCCGAATCGGATCCGGGGCAACCGGACGGGGGCGGAAGCGTGCGGTGGGTGTCGGACTCGGCGCTCGGACTGGAGGTGCCGTTCGCCGCTCCGCTCGCGCCCGGCGAGGCGTCGGCGGAGGTGCACCTCGGCCCGGACGGTATGCGCTGGCGCGTAGCTGGTCGCGGCGTGCTGTGGGCGATCGGCCCCGAGCCGGTGCCGGTGAGCTTCAGTGTCGCCGCGCCGCTCGCCTCGACCGGCACCGGCGTCGAGGCCTACCGCCGCAGCCTGTGGTCGGCGCTCGCGCTGATGGCGGTGCTGCTGCTCGCGGCGCTGGTCGTCGTGCAGCGCTGGGGCCTGCGCCCCCTGCGGGTGCTGGCGCGCCGGCTCGCGGCGATGGAGGCGGGCGAGGCGCGCGACCTGGGCGGACCCTATCCGCGCGAGCTGGCGCCGCTCGCGCGCAACCTCGACCGCCTGCTCGCGCGCGAGCGCGCGATGCTCGAGCGCCACCGCAAGGCGCTCGGCGACCTCGCCCATGCGCTGAAGACCCCGCTCGCGGTGCTGCGCGCCGCAGCCCCCGACGATGCGCTGGCCGCCACCGTGCGCGAGCAGACGCGGCGCATGGACGAGATCGTGCAGTATCAGCTGCAGCGCGCCGCGACCGCGGGCGCCGCGCAGTCGGCACCGCCGCTTGTGCTCGCGCCGCTGGTCGGGCGACTATGCGCTTCGCTCCAAAAGGTGCACGGCGCGCGCGGCCTGCGGCTCGAAAACCGCGTGCCCGAAGGCTTGCGCGCGTGCATCGACGAGGGCGACGCGATGGAACTCCTCGGCAACCTGATCGACAACGCCTGCAAGTGGGCCGTCGCCGCAGTGCGGGTGCGCGCGGCGGCGCGCGAAGGCGGGCTGCTGCTCACGGTCGAGGACGACGGCCCGG
The DNA here is from genome assembly GCA_029289265.1 of Gammaproteobacteria bacterium. Classification (GTDB taxonomy): domain Bacteria; phylum Pseudomonadota; class Gammaproteobacteria; order Burkholderiales; family Rhodocyclaceae; genus JARFTX01. The sequence goes on along the minus strand of JARFTX010000084.1, from coordinate 8,457 downwards.
GCATCGCCGAGCCCGAGCGCCTGGTCGGGCGAGGCGTACGCGGCGACGAGCAGGTGCCGGGCCACGGCATCGGGCTGGCGATCGTGCGCGACATCGCGCTCGCCTACGGCGGCGAGCTGCGCATCGGCCGAAGCGAACTCGGCGGCGCCTGCGTCGAGGTCTGGCTTTGCGGCTGAGTCACCTTGTGTGTCACCCCCCTGTCGTTTGAAGGAACGGTCGGGCGGCGCGGTGCTTGTCGACGTCATAGGGTTTGCGGTCGGTCCAGGCCCGCCCGCGCCGGCGCTCCCGCGCGGGCGTGCGCCGCGGTGACGCTCGTGACATCCGCCCCGCGCTCGGGTGAGCCATGCGGGCTGAAGTTTTGCCGCTCACTCCCACATCGCCCGCAGCCGCGCCCGCAGGTCGACGACGCTCGTCCCGGCGGCCGCGGCCTCGCCCGCATCGGCCGAGGCCGGCGGCCAGCTCGACTGCTCGAAGCGCGCGAGCAGCGCGTTGGGGATGAAGCGGGTACGCCCGGCGTACACGTGGCGGTCGCCCAGCCCCGACTGCTGGGTCACGTAGAAACGCTGCGGCACCACCAGATCGAGCTCGTCCCGGGCGCGCGTCATTGCGACGTAGAGCAGGCGCCGCTCCTCCTCGATCTCGGCCGCGCTGCCGGTCGCCATGTCGGAGGGTATGCAGCCGTCGACCGCGTTGAGCACAGTGACGGCGTGCCACTCCTGGCCCTTCGCCGAGTGGATCGTCGACAGCACCAGATAGTCCTCGTCGAGCAGCGGCGGCCCGGCCTCGTCGCTGGTCGCCGCGGGCGGGTCGAGCGTGAGCTCGGTGAGAAACCGCTCGGCGCTCGGGTAGGTCGCGGCGATGCGGGCGAGTTGTTCGATGTCGGCGCGGCGGATCGCGCCGTCGTCGTGGAGGCGCTCGATCTCGGCCCCGTACCAGCGGCACAGCGCATCGAAGGCGGCCGGCCACGGCGCCGCAGGAGCGGCCACCGCCTCGACCACGGCGCAGAACGCGAGCCAGTCCTCGCGCGCCGCCGGCGGCACCGGCTGCTCGGCGAGCAGCGCGCAGCCCGGCGGGGCGGCGGCGACGTTGTCGAGGATGCGGCCGGCGCTCTTCGGGCCGATGCCGGCGACGAGCTGCGCTGCGCGAAAGCCGGAGACGCGGTCTCGCCGGTTGTGCGCCCAGCGCGCCGCCGCGAGGACGTCCTTGACGTGGGCGGCCTCGAGAAACTTCAGGCCGCCGAACTTCACGAACGGGATGTTGCGGCGCCCCAGCTCGATTTCGAGCGCGGCGCTGTGGTGCGCCGCGCGGAACAGCACGGCCTGCGCGGTGAGCCTCACGCCCGCTTCGCGCCGTGCCAGCACCTGCTCGACGACGAAGCGCGCCTGCTCGGCCTCGTCGCGCACGCTCACCAGGCGCGGCTTGCGCGAGGCGGCGCGCTCGGTCCACAGGCTCTTGGTGTAGCGCTCGCGGGCGAAGGCGATCACGCCGTTGGCGGCGTCGAGGATGGGCTGGGTCGAGCGGTAGTTGCGCTCGAGCGTCACGCAGCGCGCGGGCGGGTCGAAGTGATGGGGAAAATCGAGGATGTTGCGCACCGTCGCGCCGCGAAACGCGTAGATCGACTGGGCGTCGTCGCCGACCACGGTGAGGCCGCGCCCGTCGGGTTTGATCGCGAGCAGGATCGCCGCCTGCAGCCGGTTGGTGTCCTGGTATTCGTCGACCAGGATGTGGTCGAAGCGTCCGCCCACTTCGGCGGCGAAGGCCGGTTCGGCCACCATCTGGGCCCAGTAGAGCAGCAGGTCGTCGTAGTCGAGCACCTGCTGGCGCTGCTTGGCCTCGACGTAGGCGTGGAAGAGTCGCTTGAGCTCGGCCTCCCAGCCGGCGCACCAGGGGAACGTCGTCTTCAGTACCTCGGCGAGCGGTGCGCGGGTGTTCACCGCGGCCGAGTAGATCGCGAGGCAGGTCGCCTTGAGCGGGAAGCGCCGCGCCTGTGCCGACAGCGCCAGTTCGTGCCGGACCAGATTCATCAGGTCGGCCGAGTCGCCGCGGTCGTGGATGGTGAAGGCCGGATCGAGCCCGACGCGCGGCGCGTACTCGCGCAGCAGGCGCGCGCCGACGCTGTGAAAGGTGCCCGACCAAGGCAGCGCGCAGCCGGCGCCCGGCGCAGCGAGTTCGCCCGCGATCCGTGCCGCGCGCCGCGTCATCTCTTCGGCGGCGCGACGCGAGAAGGTGAGCAGCAGGATGCGTCCGGGGTCGGCGCCTTGGGCGACGAGATAGGCGACGCGATGGGCGAGCGTGCCGGTCTTGCCCGAGCCGGCGCCGGCGATCACCAGCAGCGGGCCGCCGACTTCGGCGCCGTCGCCGCCGCCATGGACGACCGCCTCGCGCTGGGCATCGTTGAGGCGGGCGAGTCCGTGCTCGAGCGGCTTGTCGGGCGCATCGGTCGTTGCGTTCATGACGACGCGGCGCAGCGCGCCGCCGCGGCCGGCGTGCGGTGAGGGCCGACAGCCCCTTCGCGCCGCAGCCAGGCCGGGATGCGCGGCGCCGCGCGGACGGCGACGAACACCGGCTCGTCGCACTCCGGGCAGATGCGGTACTCGGCGAGCGCGCTGAAGGCGCGATCCATGCTCGCCGGATCGAGCGAGGCATGGCAGTGTGGGCAGGCGAAACGGGCGTGCATGGTGCTTCCTCGATGCGGCGCGGCAGCGGCGTCGGACCCGTATGCGAGGCTGGGGAAGCTGCGCAGGCGACGCCGTCACTGCTGCAATAGCTGTAAGTATATACAGACAAAGGCTCCGCGCAACAGCTCGCGCTGGACCTCGCCCGGTCACGCGGCGCGGCGGGTCGGCCGATCCGGCTCGGTGCTGGCGAAACGGACGCGATCGCACTACAGTGCGCGGCATGCCAGCGCAAACCGACCGCTCCAATCTCCTCATCGCCCTCGCCGGACTCGTCGCGCTGGCGGTCGCGATGGGCATCGGCCGTTTCGCCTTCACGCCGCTGCTGCCGCTGATGCAGGGCGACGCCGGCCTGACGCTCGCCGAAGGCGGCTGGCTCGCCAGCGCCAACTATTTCGGCTACCTGGTCGGCGCGCTGATGGCGGCCCGGCCGCGTCTTGGGCCGGCGCTGCTGCTGCGGGCCGGGCTCGTGCTGGTCGTCGTGACGACCGCGCTGATGGCCTTCGGGAACTCGCTCGCGCTGTGGGCGCTGGTGCGCTTCATTGCCGGCGTCGCGAGCGCCTGGGTGTTGGTCGGCACGGCCGCGGCGAGCCTCGCCCACCTCGCCGCGGCCGGCGCGGTCCGGCTGCCCGGTGTCGTGTTCGCAGGGGTTGGCCTCGGAATCGTGCTCGCCGGGCTGCTGTGCCAAGCAATCGCCGTCGCGGGTTGGAGTTCGCGCGCGGGCTGGGCGCTGCTCGCGCTGGTCGGTGCGGCCGGGACGCTTTGGGTCGTCGTCGCCCTGCGCCGCGCCGCGCTTGCGCAGACACCCTCAGGTCGCGGCGGTCAGCGCGTCGTCGCGTCGTCGTCTCCGGACGCGCGGCCGGATCGTGCTGAGTCCGACGCGGTTCGGCGTGACGACGCGTCGACCGGAGTCGCGACGGAGGCGCCAGTGCCGAAAGTCGAGGGCCGGGCCGCCCGCCGCGAGGGCTGGCGCCTGGTCGCCTGCTACGGTCTGTTCGGCTTCGGCTACATCGTCCCGGCGACCTTTCTGCCGGCCCAGGCGCGGGCACTCATCCCGGATCCCGTCGTGTTCGGCTGGGTCTGGCCGGTCTTCGGCCTGGCGGCGATCGCCTCGACGCTGATCGCCGCCCGCTGGGCTGCGGCGTGGCCGCGGCGCCGGCTGTGGGCCGCGTCCCACCTCGTGATGGCCGTGGGGGTGGCGCTGCCGGCGGTGTCGGCCTCGCTCGCCGCGCTGGTGGCGTCGGCGCTTTGCGTCGGCGGCACCTTCATGGTGGTGACCATGGTCGGCCTGCAGGAGGCGCGCCACGTCGCGCAAGCCGCGGCCCAGCGGCTGATGGCGGCGATGACCGCCGCATTCGCGACCGGCCAGCTGGTCGGCCCGCTGGTCGTCGGCGCGGCGAGCGCCGCCGGCTGGCCGATCGACGCGGTGCTCGCGCTCGCGGCGCTCGGTCTGGTCGCGAGCGCGGCACTGCTCGTGCAGGCGCCGGACCGCCGCGAACCCGATCAATCCGGCCACGGCCCGACGCGCCGTGGCTTGTCGACCCACCCCGGGACAGGAGAGCTTCCATGACCGAGAACCGATCGCCCATCGCCCAGGGCTTCGGCGCCGACCGCAGCGAGCGGCTGCCGTTGCCGGCGCGCGAATCGATGACCGACGCGCAGCGGGCCGCGGCCGATGCCTTGATCGCCGGCCCGCGCAAGGGCGTGAAGGGGCCGTTCATCCCGCTGCTGCGCAGCCCCGTGCTGATGGAGCGGCTCGCCCGCGTCGGCGAGTCGCTGCGCTTCGAGTCGGTGCTGCCGCAGCGCGTGAACGAGTTCGTGACCCTGGTCGTCGCGCGCGAGACCTCCAACCAGTTCGAGTGGGCGATCCATCATCCGCTCGCGCTCGCCGCCGGAACCGCCGCCGAGACCCTCGCCGAGCTCGCCCAGGGCAGCCGGCCGCGCGCGATGGCGGACGAGGAGGCGGCCGCCTACGACTTCGCCACCGAGCTGCTGCGCCGCCACGGCGTCGCCGACTCGACCTATGCGCGCGTGCTGGCGCTGTGGGGCGAGCAGGGCGTGGTCGAGCTGAGCGCGCTGATCGGCTACTTCGCGTGCGTGTGCTGGGTCATGAACGTCGCCCGCACGCCGGCTCCGGGGGCTCCGGAAACTGGGCCACTCGGTGCATTGCCCGTCTAGAACGCTCACCTTGCCGCGGGCGAGTGGCGCGAAGACTGCTCACCGGCTGGAGGTTAGCTTCGCTTGCGCGCCAACGGCAGGTAGGCGAATCGATCAGAATCTTGCGTTCGACGAGGGGCGATCGGAGCAAGAGTGCGTCAAGGAAACTGCCGCACAGGCTCAATGGGTTCGCCGAACCTCTTCCCGTCCTCGAGGGAACCGATCGCATACATTGCGAACTGGATTCCGAAGGACAGCGCCAATAGAGCCAGGCCCCCAGCGGCCCACCGCCTTCGTTTCTTGGAATTGAGGCCGATCACGGACAGATAGGCGGGCGCTGCATGGAGGACGAGCGATTCCGCGTCCGGAGGAACACTGAATGCAATGAAGAGGCCCGTCGCCAGTATGGCGAGCGCGCCACCCATGGCTGCGAACAGAGCGTGCTGGGCACGCGTTCGCTCATCGAACCTGAATCGATGAGACCCGATCGTTGCCCTTGAAATCATGGATTCCATGAAGCGCTCGAGTGCTGTGGGTGGAACAATTCCGAGCACATCGTAGAGCGCCTTCAGCAGGGGCTCACAGTCCCGGCGGAAGCTCGAATGACGGATCTCGACGGCGTTGGACCGGGCGAGCATCCGAAGATCCGACGGTAATTGATGCTCCGATGGCATGGTTGCCCCGTCGACGAGTACCGGAATGAGCACGATCCCGCTGTGGATTGCCGTTCGCACCTCCAACGTCACATAGTCATCGGGATCCCCGAGGTGACTACCGGAGCTCGAACCCCCAGTCCAACTCGTTCCGATCACGACCAGCAAGACAGCGGCGGATTCCAGGTTATTCTCGAGAACCGAAACGAAATCATGGCCCGCGGCGATACTGTGAACGTCGAGGAAGACATGGCCGGAGAAGACGTCGTCGAGGACATCGCGCAGACGTCCGGCGATTGCGGCTGCGTCCGTTCGTCGGTAACTGATGAAGATCTTGTCGCGCACCGTCCAGCTACCTCCATCCAGATCGCGGGCTAGCGGAACTCTTGCGTCCGTGGCGCAAGGTGCCCCAGGGCGTTCAGGAGATGGGCCCGCCGTAGTGCGATCGAGAGGTCCGTCGCCGAAATCGAATCAGGCGTCATGGGCGGTTCGCCTCTCGCGCTCGAGGTCATTCGAGACGAGTCGTCCAGCGTGTTCCGGCCAGGTCGCTTCGAGCGTCGCGGAGAAACTCGTCACGCGCGGAGTCGTCGGCGCTTCCCTCGAGCAGCGTGCCGCGGTAGTGGTAGTCGCCGCCGAGAAGGTGCATCAGGCCGCCTGTCGTGGCGCCGGGAGCAATGACATTCTGGTAGTGCAGCTGTACGGCATCGGCCCCGGCGAGTCCGACCGCCTGATCGACGACAAACGCGCCCATGCAGACTAGGGCGCCGTCGCCCAGGCTCACCTTCGTGCGTTCCAGCAACTCTTCCGAGAAGTACGTCGTATAACCGGTACGCCCCACGCTCGCGGAGATACTGACTCCGCCTGCCGGCGGGGCGGCCGGGATCGGGCCACGCGAGAAGAACGCCGCGACGGCGACCCAGGTTCCGGGTTCCGCGTTGAGCAGGTAGGCGCGGTCGCCCCGCACGAGATTGGAGCGGACGATCGATTGCTGAAGCACGCCGCCGGCGCCGTCGATCCGGGCGAAGTAGACCTGGCGGGGACTATTGCTGAACACGCCGATGGGAGCCTTGAGCGCCAATCGTATAGCGAGCGCCGAACCGTGTGGTTCGCGCGGGTCGGCGATGGGCAGCGGCGCGGCGCAGCCGCCGAGAGCCATCGCTGCGCACATCGCCGCCGCTGTGAGCGATCGCCGCCAATCCACGCTGACCATTCGTATCTCCCCGTGCAAAATCCATCGCCTGCGGATTGATCGACTGACGGACCAGCTTTGCAGACCCGCACCAGGCTGCGCGTCACGCCTCCGGCCGAACCGGCGTAAAGGCCTGCTCCCCGACCACCGTGGTCCACGGCCGGATCTCGTAGCGCGCGACCAGGCCGTGCTTGACGTAGGGGTCGGCCTCGGCGAAACGCCGCGGCACCTCGGGCGAGTCGCACTGGAACAGCAGCACGCCGCGATCGGGCGGATCGGCGAGCGCGCCGGCGAGCATGATCTCGCCGCGCGCCTGCGCGTCCCAGGCGAGTTGCAGGTGCTCGCGGCGCAACGGTGCGCGGCGCTCGAGATAGTCGGGCGCGAATTCGTAGAACATCAGATAGTGCATGGTTCCTCTGTCATGCTTGTTCACGGGATCGTCGTGATCGCGCCACGGCACGGACGATGGTCCCACGTATGGCTGAATCGAGCGCGACACTTTCCAATTTAGTCGCTCGTGCAGGCACCGCAAGCCCCTCTGCTCGCGGCGGGGCGACGAATGAAGTCCGGCGATCGGTGCTCCACAGTCGGTCTGTCGCGTCCGCCGTACCTTGCGCTGCAATTCGATGTCCGTTTTCTGCGCGCAGCGAGGCCGCGACGGGCCGATAATCGCGACATGCTTCCGCCGCCCGAATCCTGTTATCAGGCCCTCCTGAGTCACGACGCGCGCTTCGATGGGCGCTTCTTCGTCGGCGTGACCTCGACCGGCATCTACTGCCGGCCGGTGTGCCGGGTGCGCCGTCCGCGGCTCGCGAACTGCCGCTTCTTCGCCAGCGCCGCGGCGGCCGAGACGGCCGGCTTCCGCCCCTGCCTGCGCTGCCGGCCGGAACTCGCGCCGGGCCTGGGCGCGGCCGACGGACGCGGGCGGCTCGCGCAGGCGGCGCTGGCGCTGCTCGACGACGGTGAGCCGGACTGCGGTGCGCTCGCGGCGCGGCTGGGGGTGAGCGGGCGCCACCTGCGGCGGGTGTTCGGCGCGGCCTTCGGCGTGAGCCCGGCCGCCTTCGTGCGCACCGGCCGGCTCTTGCTCGCCAAGCGGCTGCTGACGGAGACCGCGCTGCCGGTCACCGAGGTCGCGTTCGCGGCCGGCTTTGCCAGCCTGCGCGCGTTCAACGCGGCGTTCAGGACGCGCTACGGGCTCGCCCCGGGCGCGCTGCGCCGCGCGCCCGGGCCGGACGACGCGCCGGACGGCGCCTCGCTCGGCCTGCAACTCGCCTTCCGGCCGCCGTTCGACGGGGCGCGCCTCGTGCGCTTTCTCGGGCGGCGCTCGGTGGCGGGGGTCGAGCACGCGGACCCTGCCGCTGGCCGCTACCGCCGCACGGTGCGCCTCGAGCAGGACGGGCGCAGCCACGCCGGCTGGATCGAGGCCGCCGGGGCCGGTGCGGGCGAGCGGCTGCGGCTGCGCGTCGCGGCGTCGCTGTTGCCGGTGCTGCCGATCGTGCTCGCGCGCCTGCGCCGCCTCTTCGACCTCGATTGCGTCCCCGCCGAGATCGCCGCCGCGCTCGGTCCGCTCGCCGCGGCGCGCCCCGGGCTGCGCGTGCCGGGCGCGTTCGACGGCTTCGAGACGGCGGTGCGCGCGGTGCTCGGGCAGCAGGTCACGGTCGCCGCGGCCGTCACGCTCGCCGGGCGTTTCGCGGCGGCCTTCGGCGAGGCGATCGAGACTCCGTGGCCCGAGCTGGGGCGCACCTTCCCGACCCCGGCGCGCGTCGCCGCGCTCGCGCCGCAG
>JARFTX010000020.1 GCA_029289265.1 Gammaproteobacteria bacterium | reverse complement strand
GCAGGCCAACGTCGGCATCGCGATCGGCGCCGGCGCCGACGTCGCAATCGAGGCGGCCGATGTGCCGCTGGTCAAGGGCGAGCTGACCAAGGTCGTCGAGGCGATCCGCCTGTCGCAGGCGACCTTCTCGAAGATCGTGCAGAACCTGTTCTGGGCCTGGTTCTACAACGTCGCGGCGATCCCGATCGCGGCGCTCGGCCTGCTGCACCCGATGATCGGCGTCGTCGCGATGACCGCGAGCTCGCTGTCGGTGATCGGCAACTCGCTGCTGCTGAAACGCGCGAGGCTGGGAGTCGAGCGCTGAGCGGGGGCTCGTCGGCGTCCGACGGCACGACGCGGCCGAGCGACACGAGGAAAACGCCCGGCCGACTCGGGGCCGGTCGCCGCCGGGCAAGACAGCCCCTGCGGCGCGCCTCGGCCCAGGAACACGCGAGGAGAGAATCATGATCAAGTCAAGCTTTCGAACCACGCTTTCCGCTGTTGCAGCCATGGCGATGATTGCCGCGGCAGTTGCCGCCGGGGCCCAGGAATTGCGGCAGCATGTGACAGCGGGGGCCGTCGACATCTACTACGGCTTCCTTCCCGCCGAGATTGCCGGCCGATCGACCGCAGCGCATGACACCAAGCCCATGCACGGCGCCCCCCGCCGGGGCGACTACCACCTGATCGTCGCCCTGTTCGACCGCAACGGCCAGCGCATCACCGAGGCCGAGGTCGACGCAACGGTCGGCGAACTGGGCCTTGCCGGCACACGCAGGGCGCTCGACGCGATGGCTGTCGGCGATGCGACCACGTTCGGCAACTACTTCCCGATGCAAGGCGCCGGCCCATATCGCGTGACGCTCGAGATCCGCCTTCCCGGCGCTCGCCGACCCATCGAAGCCCGCTTCGACCACCAACACCGCTGAATATCATGGAAAAGCATACGCACCCCCACGAACCTGCGGGCAGGGCCGAGTCACGCGGCGCGCCGCCCGACACGTCGCGCCGCGAGGCGCACTCGGACCGACTCTTGCCGGCGGCCGAACACCGCTCGAGGTGGGTTTTCTACGGCTTCCTTGCCCTTGCCGCGTTTTTTCTGGTGCTCGAGCACCGTGCCCATGTGCTCGGCTTCCTGCCGTGGCTGATCCTGCTCCTCTGCCCGCTGATGCACGTATTCATGCACGGCGGGCACGGCCATGGCGGACACGGTGACCACACACGCACATCCCGCAAGGATGCCTCCGAGGGAGACGACAGATGAATGGCGCCTCCTATGGATTGTGGTCGCTGGTCCTGCTGAACTCGGTGATCTTCATCGCATTCGCCTTCAGCTTCGCGAAGCCGCAGACGAAGCGCGACTGGCGCTCGTTCGGTGCCTACTCGGCGTTCATCGTCGCGCTGTTTACCGAGATGTACGGCTTTCCGTTGACGATCTACCTGCTCTCGGGTTGGCTATCGTCGCGCTTTCCGGGCGTCGACTGGCTGTCGCACGACGCCGGCCACCTCCTCGAGATGATGTTCGGCTGGCAGGCGAACCCGCACTTCGGCCCCTTCCACCTCCTGAGCACCGCATTCATCGTCGCCGGCTTCTGGCTCCTGGCGAAGGCGTGGCCGGTGCTTTACCAAGCGCAGCGCGAGCACCGCGTTGCCGACACCGGTCCGTACGCGCACATCCGGCACCCGCAATACGTCGGTTTCGTCGCGATCATGTTCGGCTTCCTGCTGCAGTGGCCGACGCTGATCACGCTCGCGCTGTTTCCGGTGCTGCTGTTCATGTACGCGCGGCTCGCGCGCCGCGAGGAGTCCGATTCGCTCGCCGAGTTCGGCGAAGCCTACCGGCGATACATGGCGCGCACGCCGGCCTTCATTCCGCGACGCGGCCAGAATTTACCAGCGGCATCACGAGACTGAAGCGCAACGCACATGCACAGGGCCGTGCAACATGAATCGAACGGAGGGCATCATGAATCTCAAGTTGAAAGACGTCGTCTGCGGCATGGAAGTGAATGCCGACAGCTTCGCGCACGACTATGCCGGAACGATGTATGCCTTCTGCTCCGCGCAGTGCCGTGACCGCTTTCTCGCGCACCCGCATCTGTTCATCGGTCATGCGGGCCGGCCAGCCCCGAAGCAGGAGGGACGCACCGTGCTCAAGCGCCGCAGCTTCGAGCTCGAGACACCCCTCGATGCCGAGCAAGCGCGCATGCTCATCGAGCATGTCGGCGCCTTGATGGGCATCGAGTCGATCGAGGCCGCGGGCCGCAAGGTCAGAATTGCCTATGACCTGCTGCAGGTCACCGCGGAGCAGATCGAGACCGAACTCGTCGCGGCCGGCGCGAAACTCGGCAATGGCTGGGCCGCTACGCTGAAACGAGGCTTCGTTCACTTCACGGAGGAGTGCGAGGTGGGTCACCTCGAAGTCGGGCCCCGCTTCGGAAGCCTCCGCTCACCGGGTGGGGCTTCCTGTCATGGCAAAGGATGACGGCGTTCGGGACGCGGCTCGGGTCCGGGCGTCTCGGCCACGCGTGAACGCGATGAGCAGGCATGCACGCGATCGTTCGGCTGATCCGCATCAATAGCGCGCTGTGGGGTTACCTGCTGTGGTGGGGCGCGGTGCACGTCGGGCTGCTGCGCGGCGGGCAAGCCCCGGCACAAAGGCTGGCCGCAACGTTGGAGCGCTTGGGCACGACCTTCATAAAGCTCGGCCAAGGCTTGTCGCTGCACCGCGAGTTGCTGCCCGACAATTACGTCGCCGCGCTCGCCCGCCTTCACGACCGCGTCGAGCCGTTCGCCTTCGAAGAGGCGCGCGCCGAGATCGCGGCCTCGTTCGGCAAGCCGCCCGAGGAAATGTTCGCGACACTCGACCCGACGCCGCTCGCAGCGGGCTCGATCGCGCAGGTGCATCGGGCGCACATGCCCGACGGACGGCCGGTGATCGTCAAGGTCCGCCGCCCCGGCATCCGCCGTCAGGTGAGCGAAGACATTCGCATCCTGCGCTGGTTCGTGCGCAGCGTCCAATGGCTGTTGCCGGCGCTGCGGCGTGCGGGCCCGCTCGACCTCGTCGAGGAACTCGCGCGCAACCTGCACCAGGAACTCGACTTTTGCCGCGAGGCCGACAATATCCGGCGCTTCGAAGAGGTCTTTCACGATTCGCCGACCGTGTACGTACCGGGTGTGGTCGACGCGCTCTACACCGAGTGGGTCATCGTGCAGGAAATGAGCCCCGGCGTGCGCATCGACGACCCGTCGCTGCAAGCGCGCGGTCCCGAACTCGCAACGCATCTGGTCGAAGCCTATGTGCACCAGTTCTTCGTCGCCGGCGTGTTTCACGGCGACCCGCATCCCGGCAACCTTTTCGTGCTCGAGGACGGGCGCATCTGCCTGCACGACTTCGGCCTGGTCGGCTACCTGGACCGCTCCACGCGCGCAAACCTGCTCGCGTTCATGCTCGCCTTCGTGCAACAGGACGGTGCGTGGCTGCTCGATACGTTCGTCGAGCTCGGCATAGTGGCCGGCACGCTCGACCACCGGATCTTTCGCAGCGGCATGGAGGAGGTGATCCGCGACTACGCCCGCAAGCCGCTCAAGGACTGGTCCTTCGGCGAAGCCTTCGTGCGCGTCGCGCGCATTGGCCAGGGCCGCAACGCGCGCCTGCCGCATCACCTGTTGGTGTTGATGCGCGCGATCTTTCTGATGGAAAGCACCGTGCGGCGACTCGATCCGCAGTTCAACCTGATGGAGGGGCTGTTCGCGCGCGCCGGTGCGATGGTGGCGGCGCAGACCGGCGCGGATGGTGGAGCCGATGCGACGGCACGTCTCAAGTACGAGAGCCTTATTGCGGTGCAGCAGATGCCCACTGAGCTCGCCCGGCTGCTGCACCGGCTGCGCACCGAAGGTGTCGAGTTGTCGGTGCGTCATCACGGGCTGGACGCGCTGCACGGCGAGCTTGCGCGCGGCAGTAGCCGCATTGCGCTCGCGCTCGTGACGCTGGGCCTTTACGTCGCCGCCTCGCTGCTGATGCAGCACAGCCTGGGACCGCGCTGGGGCGAGACGCCGATGCTGGCCGTACTCGGCTACGTTGCTGCGCTTTGGCTCACCTGGCGCCTGGTGCGCGAGGGCTTGCAACCGCACCGGCATGACTAGCTCGTTCCCCACGGGGCAACGAAGGCACTCAACTCGTCGAGTTACCCCGTGCGCATCTCGGCGGAATCACAACGGGCATATTGGAGAAACTGCGATGAACGGAACGACGAAACTCAAGCGCCGCACAACGGCGCGGTGGTGACCCTGCTCGGCATCTGCGGGCTCACCCACCGCGAGGCGTACAAGGACATCTTCATGGTCGCGGTGGCGTTCCCGATCCTTGCGCTGGTGCTGATCGTCACGCTCGGTACGCTGTTCGGGGCGTTCTGATGCGAATCCGGCTTGCGACCAGCAAACGAGCGCCCGGGCGCTGCATGGCCCGTTCGGGACACGCTTGGTTTGACGGATGACCATGCCTGCCGCGCTGCGGCTGCTGACCGTCATGGCCTTGTGGGCAGCCTGCTTTCCTCTGATTGCCGTCGGCCTCGGCCTTGCCCCTCATCTGGCCTTTGCGGCGCTGCGCGCTGCGCTTGCCGGCCTGTGCCTGCTCCTGTTGGGGGCGCTGTTCCGGCGCTCGTTTCCCCGGGGTCTACGCGCCTGGGCTTTGCTTGCCATTGTCGCTCTTGGCGCGACGTCGCTGGGATTTCTCGGCATGTTCCATGCCGCCGAGTTCATCTCGCCCGGTCTCGCCACGGTCATCGCCAACGCTCAGCCCCTGCTGGCCGCAGCGCTCGCGCACGCATTCCTGGACGAACGGATTACGCCCATCGGCAAATTCGGCCTTATCACCGGATTGGCGGGCATTGCCGCAATTGCGTGGCCAGGCCTCGCGTCCGGCGATGGGCAAAGCCTTGCACTGGGTATCGGCTATGTCGCCCTGGCTGCAGCCGGCGTCGCTTGCGGCAACATCGCGATCAAGCGCCTGGCCGGCCAGGTCGATGCCGTCATGGCCATGGGCCTGCAACTATTGCTTGGCGCGCTCCCGCTGGCGCTGCTGTCGGTCCATACGGAGGATCTTTCGCTACTGGCCTGGTCGTCCGAATTCATCGTCGTATTACTCGTGCTTTCCGTATTCGGAACGTCGCTCGCGTTCTGGCTATGGTTCCGGGCGCTCGAGGAAGTCGAGCTCAGCCGCGCCAACGTCTTCACATTCCTGGTGCCGATCTTCGGCTTAGCTGTCGGCGCAGCGATGTTCGACGAGCGTCTCGAATGGGTCCAGGCAGCCGGCGTGATGCTGGTGCTGGCGAGCATCGTGATGGTCCAGCGAGGCACTCCTCACCCCCCTGTTTAGACGAACGGATCCGCCGTCGGCACAGACCGCCTCTAGCGACGGGCAGGAAACGTGGCGGCAATTCGCAGCCCGTCCGGACCGCACTTCAGCGCCACCATATCGCGCAGCGTCGGCTCCTCGGCGAGAAACGCCGTGACCACGAGCGGATCGAACTGGATGCCCGCCAGGCGCACGATTTCCTCCTTGGCCGCGTCGAACGCCAGAGCCTGGCGATAGGGACGATCGGAGGTCATCGCATCGAGTGTGTCGATGATCGCGAACAGCCGTGCCCCAAATGAAATGGCCTCCCCCTTCAGCCCCTGGGGATAGCCCGTGCCGTCGAAGCGCTCCTCGTGGCAGAGAACGATCTGCGCCGCTTCGTCCATGCCCGGCAGGCGGCTGACGATGCGATAGCCCATCTGGGCGTGAGCCTGCATGGTCTTCCACTCGCCGGGGCTGAGTGGGCCACGCTTGAGCAGAATCCGGTCGGGAACGCCGATCTTGCCGATGTCGTGGAGGAGCGAACCCCAGTAAATCTGGCGCAGCTCCCCGGGATCCGTGACGAAATGGCGTGCCAGCACCTGCGTGTGGCAGGCCACGCGCCGCGAGTGCAAGCCCGTCTCATGCTCGCGGACGTCCAGGGCCTCCGCCAGCGCCTCGACAAAATCCGAGTATGGATCACCGATCGCACCGCGCCGGTCGAGGGGAAGCAGTAGGGCGAGAAAGCAGCTCTCGCAGCAACATGATTCGCTTTCGCCCAGGAACAGGCGATTGCCAATTGGGGCATGACAGCATGCGCAGACGGGATCAATGGACATGGTGGCCTCACGACACGTCTCGAACCATCATGCGGGACCACCGCTTTCCGGTCGATGACCGCAATCTGACGGATTTGTCATTTTCGACGAACAAGCCGCCCCGGCAAACGCCAATTTCGCCCGTGACGATGATTCGCGTGGCCGGCTGAGCCCGGGCCTTCAGCGCCGGGCGTGCGCATGCCCTGCCACCAACTGCCTCTGTGCCGATTGGCTCCCGACCTGACGATGGCGAGAACCGGGGGCGCCTGGAAATTCCGAGCGTCTCAGATTCGGTCGAATGTCGCCACACCTGCTCAGCATTTATGTCCGAGCATATTGCAAAGCAACAATCGCACACCGACGGCATAGACCGGACACATGCCCGCGCTGCAACAGTGACCACGCTGCGTTGCCGAGCGAGTCTGGTTTGCCTCGGTCTCGTGGTAACGGCTCCTGCTTGCCCTGTCCGGCACCAGCCACTAGCAGAGAGGCTCTGGCGACTCAACCAAGGAGAAAGCTCGTGACATCTCAGACACTAACGCTTCGAAGAACCGTAATTTCGGCCGTGCTCGCGGCCGCATTTCCGCTTGCCGCCGGCGCGGCGGAGCCGCTCGAGGCCCTGCAGGCGCAGATCGAAGCGCTGCAGAAGCAACTCGAGCAATTGCGCAACGAAGTCACGCAGCAGCGCTCGGGCGGAGCCAGTCAGGATCTTGCCGCCGAGGTCTCGAAGCTCAAACAGGAGGTGAAATCCGCCCAGGAATGGAAGCAGGCCAACACCGTGATCCACCTGGCAGGCTACGCCGATGCCGGTTACACCGACACGAAAAACGCATCGGGCACCTTCACCCCCTTCTCGTTCAATCCGATATTCCATTTCCAGTACAAGGATCTGCTCCTCGTCGAGGCGGAGCCGTCGATCAGCATCGACGAAACCGGCGAGACCACCGTCGATCTGGAATACGCCGCGCTGAACCTATTCCTTGGCGACCACGCGGCGCTCGTCGCCGGCAAGTTCCAGAGCCCGATCGGCCAATTTCGGCAGAACCTGCACCCGAGCTGGATCAACAAGCTGCCGTCGGCACCGACCGGCTTTGGGCATGGCGGCGCGGCGCCGATCGCCGAGGTCGGAATCCAGCTGCGAGGAGGTGCGCCATTGGGTGCCGGCGAAAATCGGGTGAATTACGCCGTCTACGTGGGCAACGGTCCGGAAGTCGAGATCGAGGACGGCGAGATCGAGATGGTCGAGTCGGAAGGGTTCGGTCGCGACCGCGACGGCAGCAAGGTCTGGGGAGGTCGCATCGGCTTCTTCGTCCCGTCGCAGAGACTCGATCTTGGGCTGTCGGCTGCGACCGGCAAGGTGGCCGGCATGATGGAGTCCGATATCAAGCGGGACTATGAAGTCGTGGGTGCCGATTTTGCGTGGCGGCCTGCGAGGTTCGAGCTGCGGGGCGAGTATGTGCGGCAAAAGGTCGGCGACGCCGCGGTCAGTGCGGCACCGGAAGGAGGAGAGTGGAAGGCCTGGTATCTCCAGGCGAGCCACCGCCTCGGCAACACCAATTGGGAACCGGTACTGCGCTACGGACGGCTTGACACACCCCATGCAAGCGGCAACCAGAAACAGTGGGCCCTCGGGCTCAATTACCTGTTTGCGAGCAACGTTTTCGCCAAAGCGGCTTACGAATTCAACGACAGTCTGAAAGGCGCGGCGACTGACGACGATCGTCTCCTGGTGCAACTGTCATACGGCTTCTGAGGAGGACTCTGCCATGAACTGGACGCAATCTACGACGACGCGGCTTGTCCTCGTTTGCGCGGCAATCGCGCTCGGGGCTGCCCAACTGCCCGCAGCCGCGGCACAACGCGACGCGGCACCGAAAGCCGACTTTGTGCGCGGCGCAAAACTGTGGGCAAGCAACTGCACCCGCTGCCACATTGTGCGCGACCCGAAGGATCTCCGTGACGACCAATGGATCGCCAGCATGTACCACATGCGGCTGCGGGCAGGTCTCACCGGGCAGGATACACGTGACATTCTGAGGTTCCTACAGGAGAGTAACTGATGCAGGCCCACTCAATGATTCGCCAAGCCTCGCTCGCCGTCGCCTGTATCGGGTTGCTAGCGTCGGCCAGCAATGTGCTGGCGCAAGCGACTGGCAAGGACGTGTATGAGCAGACTTGCATCGCATGCCACGGGGTGGACGGAACGGGCGTGCTTCCCGGCATTCCCGATCTGACCGAGCCGGGCGGGCGCCTGACCAAGCCGGAGGAGTTGCTGATCGAACACACGATCAACGGCTTCCAGAGTCCCGGCTCACCGATGGCGATGCCTCCGCGAGGCGGCAATGCCGCCTTGACCGAGCAGGACGCACGAGCTGTCGTGAGGTATATGATCGACGCGTTCGGGCCGCGCTGATCGTTTCTTCTGACGAAGCGACCAGCCGAGCGATCGGCCGATGGCTAAATTTACCGGCTGGCGGGGGTGCTGGCGCACGCCATTGATCGAACAAAGACCGGCCCTCCCTAAATTAAACCGCCTCAAGGGCCGAAAACCGCTCATCAACGGGCGCGCCCGCCACCTACCAGGTCGGCATGCCGTGCGCCAAACCCTCTCCTGTGCTGGAGCCCGGAGCTCGGCTCAATCATCTATTGCGCTTCGGCAGGGGCGCTTCGCAGTCTTCGATATTCACATAAACCAAGTCCCCAACGTCGAGATCGGCGCCGGCGGGCAGACGGGTGACACGCGTGTGCCGATGGCCGCTGCGACGATACCTGACCATGACATACGCGCTGTCGTCGGTGGCTCTGACAAAGTCGGGGCGGCAGTCACGAAATGCGCTTCGGGAAACGGCGTGTGCAGGGCCAATTGCGACAACAGCTCCGCTGCGCCATCCGTCGGCGCGAGCAAACTTGCCTTCATAGACCATGCTACTACTTGCGCAACCGCCGAGGGCGACGACGGAAGCGACCAGAATACCTGCGCTAAGTGTCTTCATGACTTCACCTACGAATCGGAGTTGGCCGTGGCCCACGTCCGCAACGGTTCAATTTCGCAGAGTCGCTGCCCGCGGAGTCGAGCTTGGCGATGGCCCGAGTCGCGATAACCCGAGCACATTCGCAGCCCTGACGACATCTTCAGCGCCGGTTGCCCCGCGAGTCGGGCGGACTGGTGATCCGTCATTGGAGCGAACCCGTGCCGAAGTACCCAGCGCAGCACAACGTCGCAGGTCGATCGCCGCTGCAGTTGATTGACGCCGAGCGCTAAGCGATGGACGTTTTCGACGGCACTCGGAACCACGGCGCGGCTCGAAACGCAGATCCAGGATGAGCGCACGGAATCTCGGGGGCGGGTGCGCGTGGCGGTTCATATCGCACGGCCGGCCCCTGCCGGGGCCGGCCGTGCGTCACTTCGTCTCCGCTTCACGGCGTGCGGTAGAACTCGTAGAGCGCATTCACACGCCAGACCTCATTCCCCTGCATCACGATCTTCTGGCCATCGCGAGTCTCCATGACGTGTCCCTCCGGCATCGAGAAGGCGCGTCCGAAGCGGTCCTCCATGCCCATTTTTCCGTCCGCGAAGATGTGGACGGTGGAGCCGTCTTTGAGCTCGACGGAACGCTCGACCTTACCGTGATCCCAGGCGGCCGCCACGGAAGCGGCAAAGGTTGTCACGAGGGCTGCGAGTGCGAGTTGCCTGAACATGATTCTCTCCTTGTCGAATGTGATCGAATTGCGCGAGGCGCAACGCGGATTCGGCAACCACTGCGGAGAGTTGGGGATCTCTTTTGCAAGCAGCGGTGGCTGTCCGAATCAGGTGCTCTTGATTGAGCAACCTTGAGCACATGTTAAGAAAGCCTCGCCGACACGAACATGACGCGGGCGTTACATGTTTCTAATTGCCGAGACATGCTCGGGTCAGGATCCAGCATGAACACAAACCGTCCGCGTGGCGGTGGACACGTGCCAGACGTTCGCTCGACTGAATGACGTATTAGTAACCCATGAGTCATGATATCGACAGTGATCACGGAGCACACTCGAGTTGCCCGTAATGAAAGGCGAGTCCGGTGGAAACGCCTGCTTGTTTCCACTTTTATGATCTTGATTGGAGCATGTGATGAAACTCAATATCCTTATAGGCAGCAGCCTCTTCGCTGCGATGGCTGCCCTGTCGTTCAATGTCGCGGCCAACACGAGCGGGGAGGCGACGGCGCCTCAGGAAGCCGAGAATGCAAAAGCCAGTGAAGCAGAGGGGGCGCGGCGCCTCCACAACCACGCCAAGGAGCGACTGAACGCACGGCAGCGGGAGATGGTCGTGACCAAGCCCGTCGCATCAACCAAGGATGCGGCGCCGGCACCAAAGAGGCGCCACGATCACCAACGCGACATCAAGTAAGGTGGGGCCTGGTCCGAACGAAAGCGGGGGCCGTGAAGGCCCCCGTGTTTCAATCAGGCGGCAGGCGACGGCCTGGCGCCCGGTGAGCGTCCATCAAAACAGATGACTGACGCCGAAGCCGACGGTATTGACTGCCTTGCCATCAGCGATCGCGAAGTCTTCGCGCCAGTTGAATCGGGTGGTCGCAGCCTCGTTGGTAACACGTCCGTAACCCCCGTACAGGTGGGTGCGCTTCGACAGCGAATGCATGTAGCCGAGCGTGTATCCCTTGCCATCGCTCGCGACGCGATCCACGTCCGCCTTCGCATAGCCGACCATCAGCATGCCGGCTGGGCCGACCTTCACCGTCGCGCCGACGTTCCACACCTTGTCGGTCTCGGTCGCGAAGCCGGTACGCTTGACGCGTGCGTTCTGCCACGAGCCGAGCACCTTTACGATGCCGAAGTCGTAGCTGGCGCCGACGAAGTGCTCCTGCTGGTCGGTACTGGTACCGCCGACGTTGTCGATACGGTGATACGTGTAGCTCGCCCGGACCGGGCCGTTCGCATAGTCGAATCCGAGCGCACCGAATCCTTGGCGGTCACCCTGCTCCTGCTCACCGAAACCGTAGAAGACCGTGGTCTTCACACCGCCGAACTCGGGAAGCATGTAGGCGACCGAATTGTTCTGGCGTGACGGCGCGCTCCAGCCCGTATTGATGCTGCCGCCGACGCCATTGGCCGCAATGCCCTTGCTAAGACGCTGGTAGCCACTAAAAAAATGAGCGGCCGCTGGATCGAAATAGTACGAACTGTAGTAGCCCGGCGTCTGCAGGCGACCGGCGACCACCGTCCCGAAGCCGCCCTGCAAGCCGACGAACGAGTAGCGGGTACTGTTAATGCCCTGGGCCTGATCGAGGTTCAATGAACCGAACTGAAAGTCGAAAATCGCCTTCAGGCCGTTGCCGAGATCCTCCGTCCCCTTGAAGCCCAGGCGAGAGCCGTTCTCGCCACCGGCGTCGACACCGGTGACGCGCTTGCCGTCACCCCAGGTCGACTTGAAATAGACGTCGGCCACACCGTAAATGGTGACGTTCGACTGCGCCAGGGCCGGCAGCGCAGCCATACTCGCCACCGCCAGCACGATCAGTTTCTTCTGCATGCGTTTCTCCTCGAATTCACATTGAACCCGGCACGATGGCACCGGTCCGACCAACCCATTGATACGAGTCGTCGGAGCCATTGTCCGAACGTGACATGAGGATCGACAGGTCGACGACGCAGTCACCGGCATGTACGAAGCCGAAGACGTGCGATGCGAGGGAAACTGTTGCGGGTGCGCCACACCCTTTGCGAAACCGCCTTCGTTAACAGCTTGCAGCAACCTGCAAGACTGTCGGGAAGGTTCGATCCGGGGCACCGGCCGGGTGAAGGAACAGGCGGTCCCTTTCAGTCGAGCAAATGGGATATTGCAAGCATCGGCTTCAGTCCCGAGCCGAACCGGGCGATCGCCTCGCGTTCGGCGCGAAGTTGCCCGTAAGGCAGATAGCGGATGCCGAGCGTCGCGATGCGGGCGAACGCGGGCCGCCTGATCTGTTGGCGCACGTCGGCTTCGCGTTCGTCCGGTGCGACGAGGAACAGGCCTTCACTCGACTCGAGTTTGCTGCCATAGGCCAGATCGAGCAACCGGACGATGCCGGAATAGATCGACGTCGTATGCTCGACCTCGAAGGCGGCCACCGCGCGTCCGCTGTCGGGTGCGAACCAGATCACGTCGATGAGGCGCACCGCTTCGGCACCCGGCATCGACGCAACACGCTCGGGTAGTGCGACGAGACAACCGTCGCTCAGACTGCCCGCGCCGTAGGGACGACTGCGGTCATTCGCAGCGATCCAAACCGCGAAACCCAGGGCCTTGCCGAGATCGCGCAGCCAGCCCTGCACTTCGGTGTGGGTGTGGTCGCTGTCGCGTGCCGCATCGAGCGTCCGGCGCATGGCGGCGGATTCCTCGCGCACACGGGCAAGGTCGGTCTCCCAGGCTACTCTTGCTGTGTCGTCGCCGTCGCGTGGCGGGGCCGGATAGCGTCCCGCCCCGATGTCGAACAGCAGGCCGGCGATCGCCCCTAGATCGTTTGAGAGAAGATTGCGAAAGCGATCATTCAGCGCCAGGATGCCCTCGCGCATCGCCAGATAGTGGTCCCAACGGCCGAGCTTCACCTTGGCGCCGGTGAGCGCGTTGTAACCGTTCACGATCGCGGTGTTGAACGGTGGAACAAGAGTCGGGTGAATGAAGTAGAGTAGATTGGCCACCGCCGGACCCAAGCCCTTGATGCCGAGGGAATCAATGTGACGGATCGCCTGGAGAATCTGCCCTTCGGTGGTGCAGCAGTTGCACGTGTGCAGCAGGCGCGCAAAGGCCTTCTGATTCTCGGGATTCTCGTAGATGTCCGGTATGCGAAGCTTCGGCTTCCACAGGAAGGCATGGTCTGCCCCCTTGAATATCTGGCGCTGCTCAGCAACCGAGCCCACCACCGTCTCGAGCGACGAGCCGCGATAGGCGTTTCCGAAGCTGCCGGCGTCGATTTCCTCGACCACCTGCGCAATGCCACGCCGGATCGAGCGAAAGTTCTTCAACCGCTCGGCCCACAGAAACCAGGTGGAATACGTGCTGCCGGCATCGAGCTTCCAACGCTCGATCAGGGTGCAGAGAAGTTCGGTCATCGGGGCATTCGGCAATTCGGCAATTCGGCAATTCGGTAATTCGGTAATTCGGTCGGCATCATTATCACCGACACCCGGGCCCGGCGAAAGCAGAAAGCCCGATGCGCGAGGAGCATGCGTGAACCGTTCGGCAGTCCTGCTACCGGCAAGCGCCTGGGCTCTGACGAAGGGTTGCAAGCGATCAATGCTCCGCGCGCCGAACAATCCGGCCCGATAATGCGTATTCGGGGGCGACAGCCTGGTAGCGTCGGGGGGAGGAATAATCATGGCAGGCCAGGACGATCACGGATACATTCCGGCGCTGGGTTATCGCTTTCTCACGCCCGCTTACGATCTCGTCGTCGGCGCGACCACTCGCGAGCGCACGTTCAAGTCGGCGCTGATTGCGCAGGCACGCTTCGCACCCGGCCAGCGCGTGCTCGACCTCGCGTGCGGCACGGGCACCCTGGCGCTCATGATCAAGCAGCGTTATCCGGATGTCGATCTGACCGGCCTCGACGGAGACCGCGCGATTCTCGCGATCGCCGCACACAAGGCGGCCCGCGCCGGGGTGGCGATCCGCTTCGAGGAGGGGCTCTCGTTCGAGATGCCTTACGCCGACGGCCGTTTCGATCGCGTCGTTTCAAGCCTGTTCTTCCACCATCTGTCCTGGCCTGACAAGCAGCGCACCGCCCACGAGATCCGGCGTGTGTTGCGTCCCGGCGGCGAGCTGCACGTCGCCGACTGGGGCCGCGCGCGCGGGCCGCTGATGCGCACCGCGTTCATGGCGATTCAGCTGCTGGACGGTTTCGCGACGACGCGCGACAACGCCGAAGGCCGACTCGTCGAGTTGTTTGCCGGCGCCGGCTTCGCCGACGTGACAGAACGGCGCACGTTTTCCACGATGTTCGGGACGATGGCGCTCTACAGCGCAGTCAATAAAGGAGGTGATTGACGCCTGTGCGGGTTCACCCGATCGTCAGAGCTTCGCCACCGCCCGCACTGGATTGCCGGCCCCAACAGGGGCCGGCCGTACGACTGCGTCTTGGTTTCAGGGCGTGACCACGGTCAGAGAATGGACGCGAGCGACCTCGTTGCCGACCATTTGGATGGTCTGTCCGTCCCGGGTCTCCATGACATGGGTCTCCGGTACCGAGAAGGCGCGTCCAAAGCGATCGGCCATTCCCATTTTGCCATCGGCGAAGACATACACCGTCGAGCCGTCTTTCAACTCGACCGATTTCTCCACGCTGCCCAACGCCGCCATCGCGGAGACAGCGAACGAGGTAGTCAGGGCTGCGAGCGCGAGTTTCTTGAGCATGATTCTCTCCTTGTCGAACATCATTGGATTGCGCGAGGCGCAATGCGGATTCGGCAACTGCGGCCAGGCGCGAGAGACCTCTCTTACAACCAGCGGCTATCCGAATCAGGTGCTCTTGTTTGAGCGACCCTGGGCACATATTAAAAAAGCACGACCGACGCGAACATGACGTACGCGTTACATATTCTTCATTGAGTGGACATGCAGGGGTCAGGATCCGGTGGGTTCCGCGTAGCTACGACGGGTTTTGCGGGCGCGCGGCCGGCTACTGATCTCCGCGGCCTGTCCGCAGGCTCGCGACGCACGGCGAGGATCCACCCATCTGGTGCCGCGGCTGCCATGCAAAGGGGCGCGAAACGTACCTACTCCCGCAGCAGTCGCAGCCCGTTCGCCACCACGATCAGGCTCGCTCCCATGTCGGCGAACACCGCCATCCACAGCGTCGCCTGGCCGGTGAGCGCGAGCGCGAAGAAGACGGCCTTGATGCCGAGTGCAAGGGCGATGTTCTGCGCGAGGATGCGCGCCGTCGCGCGTGACAGGGCGATGAAGCGCGGCAGCTTGCGCAGGTCGTCGTCCATCAGCGCGACGTCGGCGGTCTCCAGCGCGGTGTCGGTGCCGGCCGCGCCCATCGCGAAGCCGATCGAGGCACGGGCGAGTGCCGGGGCGTCGTTGATGCCGTCGCCGACCATCGCGACCGTGCCGTGGCGCGCGGCGAGCGTGTCGATCACGGCGAGCTTGTCCTCCGGCAGCAAGTTGCCGCGGGCATCGGCGATGCCGACCGCGTCGGCGATCGCGCGCACGGTGGTGGGATTGTCGCCGGAGAGCATGGTCGCGGTGACGCCCAGCACACGGAGCGCGCGGATCGCCTCGGCGCTGTGCGGGCGCACGGTGTCGGCGACGCCGATCACGGCGAGCGCCGCGGTGCCCGAGGCGAGCACGATCGCGGTCTTGCCCTCGCCTTCCAGACGGCCGAGCGCGGCTTCGACCTGCGGCGTGCCGAGGCCCGACTCCGCGATGAGGCGGTGATTGCCGAGCAGATACGGTCGGTCGCCGATCATGGCCTGCGCGCCCCGGCCGGCGAGCGCCTCGAACGCCACGACGTCGAGCAGCGGCCGCCGCGCCTCGGCCCGCCATGCGGCGACGATCGCCTCGGCGACGGGATGCTCGGAATGGGCCTCGACGCTCGCGGCAAGCTGCAGCAGCTCGGCGGCGGGACGGTCGACCAGCGGCACGACGTCGGTGACGACGGGACGCCCGTGGGTGAGCGTGCCGGTCTTGTCGAGGGCGACGGCGCGGATGCGGCGGCCGTTCTCGAGGTGGGCGCCGCCCTTGACCAGGATGCCGTGGCGCGCCGCCGCGGCGAGCCCGCTGACGACGGTGACCGGCGTCGAGATCACCAGCGCGCACGGGCAGGCGATCACCAGCAGTACCAGCGCGGTATAGAACCACTCGGCGAACGGCGCGCCCCAGGCGAGCGGCGGCACGGTCGCGATCAGCACCGCCACCAGCACCACCGCCGGGGTGTAGAAGCCGGCGAAGCGGTCGATGAAGCGCTGCGTCGGCGCGCGCTCTGCCTGCGCCTGCTGCACGGCGCGGATGATGTGCGCGAACGTGGTCTCGCCCCTGGCGGCGGTGACGCGGAACTCGAAGGCGCCGCGCTCGTTGACGGTCGCGGCGAACACCGGATCGCCCGGCACCTTGTCGACCGGCAGGCTCTCGCCGGTGATCGGTGCCTGATTCACGGCGCTCGCGCCGGCCGTGACGACCCCGTCGAGCGCAATGCGCTCGCCCGGGCGCACCCGCACGAGCTGCCCGACTTGCACCGCGGCGGCATCGACCTCGCGCCATTCGCCGTCGGCCCCGCACACCGAGGCGGTCTCCGGCGCCATCGCGAGCAGGCCCCGGATCGCATCGCGCGCCCGCTCGAGCGACAGCGCCTCGATCGCCTCGGCCAGCGCGAACAGGAAGATCACCACCGCCGCCTCGGGCCACTTGCCGATCGCGACGGCGCCGAGCACGGCGAGGCTCATCAGGAAGTGGATGTTGAGCGTGAAGGTCTTGAGCGCGATCCAGCCCTTGCGCAGGGTCGGCAGGCCGGCAATGCCGATCGAGGCCAGCGCGAGCGCGACCACGAGCTGCGCGGTGTCCGCTCCAAGCGTCCAGGCGAGGATCTCGGCACCGATCGCGCCGACGCCCGCGACCGCGAGCCGTCCCCAGGGCTGCGCCGGGGCGGCGATAGTCGGGTCGGCTGCGCAGGACGTGCAGGCCGATGGCCGCGCGACTGCCACGGCGCCACAGCTTGCACCCTCGCCCATGCCGGGCCCGGGAGGCGGCGCAGGCGCCGGATCCGCGCCGGATTGGCCCCGCACGAGTCCGGCGATCATGCCGATCTCGCCCAGCGCGCCGACCAGCGGCTGCTCGTCGGCCAGCGTGTGGGCCACCGTGAGGCGGCGCCCGGTCAGATCGAAACCGAGCTCGACCACGCCCGGCAGCGCGGCGAGACGCTTGCGGATCAGCGCCTCCTCGGTCGGACAGTCCATGTTGGTGACGACGAAAACCGCTCGCTTCATCGCAGGCGCCCCTCTTTCGGCCTTGTTCGACTTGTCGCCACCATTGAAAACCCTGTAGCCGCTCCGGGGTCAACGGTCTATGATCGGCTCGACCCGAGAGGAGACCGTCATGCGCATCGGCGAACTGGGCCGCGCCACCGGCGTGGACGTCGAAACCATCCGCTTCTACGAGAGGCAAGGCCTGCTGCCGCCACCGGCGCGGTCGCCGAACGGCTACCGCACCTACGGCCCGGCGCAGCGCGAGCGCCTCGGCTTCATCCGCCACTGCCGCGCGCTCGACATGTCGCTCGCCGAGATCCGCCGCGTGCTCGATCTGGTCGCGCAGCCCGAGGCCGACTGCGGCGAGATCAATCGCGCGATCGACGCGCACCTCGCGCGGGTGCGGGCGCAGCTCCTGTCGCTGCAGACCCTCGAAGCCCAGCTCGAAACCCTGCGCGCGCGCTGCGAGGCCGGCCACACGACGGCCGAGTGCGGCATCCTCCACGAGCTGGTCGCCGCCGCCCACGGGCAGGTGTGCGCGTGTCATCCGGCGCCGGCGGCCGATGCGGGCGCGGGCCGCGCCGATCCTCGCTTGGGCGAGCGTGCCGGAAGTCGTCGGCCGGGGCTCGCGTCGCCCGCCTGAGAGCGCGCCCCGATCGCCGACTCGACACGGTAGACGGCGCGAGCCCGCGGTTCAGAGCACCGGCGCTGTCAGATAAGCCGCCCGCGAGCCGACCCGGAACCACCAGGGCAGTACGGCGACGTCGCCCGGGTGCATCAGGCGGGAGCGCTCCAGATCGGCGCGGAACATGCGCTCGACCTCGGCGGCGAAGGCGCGATCCATCACCCAGGCGGTGATCTCGAAGTTGAGGCGAAACGAGCGGTTGTCGAGGTTCACCGTGCCGACCGCCGCGGCCACGTCGTCGACCAGGAACACCTTGCCGTGCAGGAAGCCCGCGTCGTAGCGGTGCACCTTGACGCCGGCCTCGAGCAGCGGGCCGATGAACGCATAGGCGGCAAGCCAGGTGAGGACGTTGTCGGGGCGCTCGGGAATCACGATGCGCACATCCACGCCGCGCAGCGCCGCGAGCTTGAGGGCGCCCTGCACCCCTTCGTCGGGGACGAAATACGGGCTCGAGATCCACAGTCGCCGGCGCGCCGAGCCGATCGCGTGCTGCACCATCAGGCTCGCCGTCTCGAAGCGATCGGCCGGGCCGCTAGGCAGCACCAGCACCGGCACGTCGCCGTCAGGGGCGACCGCGGGCGTCCAGTCGAGCGCGAGGATCTCGCCGCTCGCCCAGTGCCAGTCCTCGACGAAGGAGAGCTGCAGGCACAGCGTCGCCGGCCCTTCCATCTTGAGGTGGGTGTCGCGCCAGGGGCCGAAGCGCGGATCGCGGCCGAGGTATTCGTCGCCGACGTTGAGCCCCCCCACCCAGCCGTAGCGCCCATCGACGATGACGACCTTGCGATGGTTGCGGAAATTGAGCTGAAAGCGGTTGCCGCTGCCGCGGGTCGAGTGGAAGCGGCGCACCTGCACGCCGGCCGCGACGAGGTCCTCGAGGTAGCGACTGCCGAGCCGGTAGCTGCCGATCTCGTCGTAGAGGAAGTGCACGGCCACGCCTTCGCGCGCCTTGTCCATCAGGAGTGCGGCCAGGCGCCGGCCCAGCGCGTCGTCGCGGACGATGTAGAACTGCACCAGCACGTAGTCGCGCGCCGCCGCGATGCCCTCGAAGATGCTGGCGAAGGTCGCCTCGCCATCGACCAGCAACTCGACCTGGTTGCGACCGACGAGCGGCATCTTCGCCAGCCGCTCGATCGCCTGCACGTGGCGCTCGCCGGGCGGCAAGGTCACCGCGTAGGGGTGCACCAGCGACATCTTGTCGTGCAGTTCCTGGTTGAGCAGCGTCTCGCCCTCGCGGCGGCCGATCACGTAGCCCTGGAAGCGGCTGCGGCCGAACACCCAGTAGGCGGGCACGGCGACGTAGGGAAAGGTGTTGAGGGACACCATCCACGCGACCGTCCCCGGTGCGGTGCGCGTCGACATCAGCGCGTCGAGCGAGGACATCAGGCCGAGCGCGTGCGCGACCAGGAGCGCGACCAACGCATAGCGCCGCCGCCACCAGGGCGGGCGCCGGCCGCCCCCGGCCGCAGGGCCGGCGGGGGCCACGGCCGCTGCGGCCGGTTCGGTCATCGGGGGCTCGGTCTGCATCGCGTCGCCGGGGCGGACTCGGGTGGATGTCGACGATGATACGGCAGAACTCGAGCGCGCCCGGCCTGCCGGAGACCACGCCACGCCCGCGCCGGTTTCGCTATCATTCGAGGAAAGCCGCCAGCGTGGATGCCGCCATGGCCCCGCCCAAACCCGAGCAACCTTTCGACTTCGACGCCTACATGGCCTGGGAGGAGACCCAGGAGGAACGCCACGAGTTCGTTGCCGGCGAGGTGTTCGCGATGTCGGGCGGCTCCGATGCGCATTACACGATCCTCGGCAACACGTACTCCCTGCTCAAGGCAGCCCTGCGCGGCAGCCGTTGCCGCGCCTTCATCGCCGGCATGAAGCTGCACATCGAGGCGGCCGATGCGGCGCTCTACCCGGACGTCTTCGCCACCTGCGACAGCCGCGACGACGCGGCCAGCGCCTCGCACGCCAAGGGCCATGCCTGCGCGGCGATGAACCAATCCCGACGACTCCCGCCTAACGAAAAGGTCGACCGCCGGACTCGATGATCGGGCCCGGCTGCAATCGTGACGTGCCGCCCGAGATAGGCGACGCTCAAGGGCTGGATCCAGCCTCCGCGGGCATGCGTTCCGCAGCGCACCGCCCCTGCCCGAAGCCAACGAACGACAAGCACAGGAGGGAACGATGACCCACTCTCGACCCATGCCAGGGCGCTACTCCGCCATCTCGCCGACCGTGTCGAGGCGGGACTTTCTTTGGCACAGCGCGATCGCCATGGCGGCCGGATTTCTGGGGCCGATCGCCTGCGTCACGGCCGGCGTGCGCCTCGACGTGCCCTATGTCCCGACCCCGCAGGAGGTCGTCGACCGCATGCTCCAGATTGCGTCGGTCGGGCCGGACGACTATCTGATGGATCTCGGCTGCGGCGACGGGCGCATCGTGGTCACCGCCGCGCGCGACTTCGGGGCGCGCGGCTTCGGTATCGACATCGACCCGGAGCGCATCCGCGAGGCCACCGAGAACGCCTCCCGGGCCGGCGTCACCGATCGCGTCGAGTTCCGCGTCGGCGATCTGTTCGAGACCGACATCGGCAAGGCCGACGTGCTCGCGATCTACCTGCTGCGCGAGATCAACCTGCGCCTGCGGCCGAAGATTCTCGAAGCCATGAAACCCGGCGCGCGGGTCGTCTCGCACCAGTTCGACATGGACGAGTGGCGGCCGGATGCGCGCGACAGCGTCGACGGCCGGGCGATCTACTTCTGGGTCGTGCCGGCGCGGGTGAACGGGCGCTGGCAGGTGCAGCAGGGCGAGCGCAGCTTCGAGCTCACCATCGTGCAGAGCTTCCAGGACTTCCGCGGCAACGCCTCGATCGACCGGCGCAGTTACGCGATCCAGGACGGACGGCTCGAGGGCGCCGCGATCGCCTTCGTGCTCGAGGAGCCGGGCAACCGCCAGAGCTTTTACGGGCGCGTCGAAGGCGACCGCATCGAGGGCGTCGACGGCAGCACCCGGCCCTGGTCCGCAATGCGCCTGCCGGCGTAGTCGACCGCGATGACGACCCCGGCGCGATCGCTGCCGCGGGCGAGCCTGTCCGTGACGGACGGGGTCGCGGTAATGGTCGGCATCGTCGTCGGCATCGGCATCTTCAAGACGCCGCCGCTGGTCGCCGCCAACGTCGGCAGCGAGTTCACCTTCATCGCCGTGTGGGTGCTCGGCGCGGCGATCACGCTGGTCGGGGCGCTGGTTTATGCCGAGCTGGCCGCGACCTACCCGAGCACCGGCGGCGAGTACCGTTTTCTCGCCCGCGCCTTCGGCCAGCCGACCGGCTTCCTGTTCGCGTGGGCACGCATCTCGGTGATCCAGACCGGCGCGATCGCGGCGGTCGCGTTCGTGTTCGGCGACTATGCGCAGCAGCTCCATCCGCTCGGCCCCTACGGCACGGCGTTCTACGCCGCCGCCGCGCTCGCGGCGCTGACGGCGCTCAATGTCGCCGGCACGCTGCAGGGCAAGAGCGCGCAAAACCTGTTCACGGGCCTCACCTTCTGCGCGCTGATCGCGCTCGCCGCGATCGGGCTCGCCGCCCCGAGCCCGGCCGCGGCGGCCGTGGCGGCGCCGGCCTTGGGCGAGGCGGGCGGCGCGCTGGGTCTCGCGATGATCTTCATTCTGCTCACCTACGGCGGCTGGAACGAGGCCGCCTACATCTCGGCCGAGCTGCGCGACAGCCGGCGCGACGTCGTGCGGGTGCTGGTGTTCGGCACCGCGGCGATCGCCGCCGCCTACGTGCTGATCAACCTCGCCTACCTGCACGTGCTGGGCCTCGCCGCGCTGCGCGAGAGCAGCGCGGTCGCAGCCGACATGATGCGCCTCGTGCTCGGCGAGCGCAGCGCCCAGGTGCTCTCGCTGGTGATCTGCGCCGCCGCCCTCAGCACACTCAATGCGACGATCTTCACCGGCGCGCGCGTCTACCACGCCCTGGGCGAGGACATGGCGCGCCTGCGCGGCCTCGGCCTGTGGAACGGTCGCGGCAACAACCCGCGCAATGCGATCCTCGTGCAGAGCGCGATCGCGATGGCGCTGGTCGCCTTCGGCGCCTTCCGGCCCGACGGTTTCCACGCGATGGTCGAGTACACGGCGCCGGTGTTCTGGCTGTTCCTGCTGCTGGTCGGCATCGCCTTCTTCGTGCTGCGCCGGCGCGAGCCCGAGCGCGAGCGCCCTTTCCGCGTGCCTTTCTACCCCTACAAGCCGCTGCTGTTCTGCCTGACCTGCGCGTGGCTGCTCTACGCGAGCCTCGCCTATACCGGGCTGGGTGCACTCGTCGGCGTCGCGGTGCTGCTGCTCGGGATTCCGCTCTACGTGTACGTGCAGCGCCGCCTGCCCCTGCCGGACGCACCCGACACCGAGGCGGACACCGCACCGGACCCCGCCACGCGCGCCGCGCGCCGGCCGTGAGTCCCCAGCGCCATTTCGGCACCGTCGCCGCCAGGGTGGCGAGGGGATTCCCGTGAGCGCATACGATGCGGTGATCGTCGGAGGCGGTCACAACGGGCTGACCTGCGCCGCCTACCTGGGCAAGGCGGGCCTGCGCGTCAAGGTGCTGGAGCGCCGCGCGGTGGTCGGCGGCGCGGCCGTGACCGAGGAGTTCCATCCCGGCTTCCGCAACTCGGTCGCGGCCTACACGGTGAGCCTGCTCGCGCCCAAGATCGTGCGCGAGCTCGATCTGCACGCGCACGGACTCACCGTGGTGGAACGTCGGGCGCAGAACTTCCTGCCGCTGCCCGATGGCCGCTACCTGCTGACCGGCGGCGAGCACACCGCCGCTGCGCTCGGCCGCTTCAGCCCCCGCGACGCCGAACGCTACGCCGGCTTTCGCGCCGAGCTCGACGCGGTCGCCGACGTGCTGCGCGCGCTTGCCCTCGAGCCCCCGCCCAATCTGTGCGAAGGCTGGAGCCTGCGCAGCCTGCGCGAGCTGCTGCGCGCCGCGCTACTCGGCAACCGGCTGCGCCGCCTCGACGGCGCGGCGCGGCGCGCCCTGCTCGATCTGCTCGCGCAGTCGGCGGCCGACTATCTCGGCCGCTGGTTCGAATCCGAGCCGGCGCAGGCGCTGTTCGCCTTCGACGCGATCGTCGGCAACTACGCGAGCCCGTACGCACCGGGCACCGCCTACGGCCTGCTGCATCACGCCTTCGGCGAGGTGGCCGGGCGCAAGGGCACGTGGGGGCACGCGATCGGCGGCATGGGCGCGATCAGCCTGGCCATCGCGCGGGCGGCGCGGCAATACGGAGTCGAGATCGAGACCGGCGCGACCGTGCGCGAGATCGTCGTCGAGCGCGGCCGCGCCGCCGGCGCGGCCCTTGCGGACGGACGCCTGGTACGCGCGGGGATCGTCGCCGCCGGCGTCAATCCGCGCCTGCTCTACACGACGATGGTGCCGCGCGAGGCGCTGCCGGCTGCGTTCGCGGAGCGCATCGCGCGCTGGCGCTGCGCCTCGGGCACCTTCCGCATGAACGTCGCGCTCGCCCGCTTGCCCGAGTTCACCGCTCGCCCCGGGCGCGAGCTACAGGATCACCACACCGCCGGCATCATCCTCGCCCCCAGCCTCGCCTACATGGACCGTGCCTGGTCGGATGCGCGCCGCTTCGGCTGGAGCCGGGAGCCGGTGATCGAGTTGCTGATCCCGTCGACGCTCGACGCGACGCTCGCCCCGCCCGGAGCGCATGTCGCGAGCCTGTTCTGCCAGCACGTCGCACCCGAACTGCCCGACGGCAGCTCGTGGGAGGCCCACCGCGAGGCGGTCGGCGACCTGATGATCGCCACCGTCGAGCGCTACGCGCCGGGCTTCGCGGCGAGCGTGGTCGGGCGGCAAATCCTCACGCCGCTCGATCTCGAGCGCACCTTCGGACTGGTCGGCGGCGACATATTCCACGGCGCGATGAACCTCGACCAGCTCTTTTCCGCTCGCCCGATGCTCGGCTACGCCGACTACCGCTCACCGCTCGCGGGCCTCTACCACTGCGGCGCAGGGGCGCATCCGGGCGGCGGCGTGAGCGGCGCGCCGGGGCACAACGCGGCGCAGGCGATTCTTCGCGACCGGCGGCGGCGATAGCGATTTCGGGACAGGTTCAGGCGCGGGCGGCGCGACGGCGCGTTCCGGTGGACGCGGCCGCAGGCCTGCCGCCTCGGCTCCGATCGGACCGCCCATCGCGCGCAGGCGCAGCGACGGGACGCTTCGCCGCAGCCGGCTGTGCCACCGGCTGCGCGCCCACCGGCTGATGATGCGGCACGAGCTGGTCGGGGCGATTGCCGATCAGGTCGGCGCGCCCCATCGACTTCAGGCCCTCGCGGATCAGCGGCCAGTTCTCCGGATCGTGCCAGCGCAGCAGCGCCTTGTGGAGCTTGCGCAGCCGGCCGGCGCGTGCCGTCTCGACCGCCTCGGAGTCGACCGAGACCTTGCGCAGCGGATTCTTGCGCGTGTGATACATCGCCGTCGCGAGCGCCATCGGCGTCGGCATGAAGGTCTGCACCTGGTCGGGCTTGATCCCTCGGGCCTTGAGCCAGAGCGCGAGGTTCACCATGTCCTGGTCGCTTGTGCCGGGGTGGGCGGCGATGAAGTACGGCACGAGATGCTGCTTCTTGCCGGCCTGTTTCGAATATTTCTCGAACATTTCGGCGAACTTCTCGTAGGCGCCGATCCCCGGCTTCATCATCTTGGCGAGCGTGCCCTCCTCGGTGTGTTCGGGCGCGATCTTGAGGAGCCCGCTGACGTGATGGGTGACAAGTTCCTTCACATACTCGGGCGACCGCACGGCGAGGTCGTAGCGCAGCCCCGAGCCAATGGTGACGTGCTTGACGCCGGGGATCGCGCGCGCCTTGCGGTAGAGCGCGACGAGCGGCGCGTGGTCGGTGTCGAGGTTCTCGCAGATGCCCGGGTAGACGCAGGACAGGCGCCGGCAGGCGGACTCGATCTTCGGATCCTTGCACGCCATCCGGTACATGTTCGCGGTCGGCCCGCCGAGGTCCGTGATGTGACCGCGAAAGCCCGGCGTGCGGTCACGGATCTCCTCGATCTCGCGCAGGATGGACGCCTCCGAGCGGCTCTGGATGATGCGCCCCTCGTGCTCGGTGATCGAGCAGAAAGTGCAGCCGCCGAAGCAGCCGCGCATGATGTTGATCGAGAACTTGATCATGTCCCAGGCCGGGATGCGCGCCTCGCCGTAGGCCGGGTGCGGCCGGCGGGCGTACGGCAGGCCGTAGACGAAATCCATCTCGGGGGTTGCGAGCGGCAGCGGCGGCGGGTTGAGCCACACGTCGCGCCGCCCCGGCCCCTCGCCGTGCGCCTGCACTAAGGCGCGCGCATTGCCCGGGTTCGATTCGAGGTGGAAGACGCGCGAGGCGTGCGCGTACAGCACTGGATCGGCCGCGACCGCCTCGTAGGCCGGCAGCCGGATCACGGTGCGGCTGCGCTGCGCGCGGTGGGCGGCGATGCGCTCGGCCGCCGGCACGATGCGCACCGGCTGGGTGCCCCCTACGGCGCTCGCGGCTGGCGCCCGTTCGGCTTCCATCGCGTACGGGTCGGGATGCGGGTCGATGTGCCCGGGGCGGTCCAGGGTGAGCGAGTCCTGCTCGACCCAGTCCTCTCCCGGCAGCCACCCCGGCTTCACCATGAAGGCTGTGCCGCGCAGGTCGCGGATCGCCGCGATCGGCTCGCCGGCGGCGAGCCGGTGGGTGAGCGCGACCAGCGCGCGCTCGGCGTTGCCGAAGATCAGCAGGTCGGCCTTGGAGTCCGGCAGCACCGAGCGGCGCACCTTGTCCGACCAGTAGTCGTAGTGGGCGATACGGCGCAGCGAGGCCTCGATGCTCCCGATCACGACGCTCACCCCGGGATAGGCCTCGCGGGCGCGCTGGGCATAGACGGTGACCGCGCGGTCCGGCCGCCGGCCCGCCTCGGCGCCGGGCGTGTAGGCGTCGTCGGAGCGGATCCTGCGCTCGGCGGTGTAGCGATTGACCATCGAGTCCATGTTGCCCGCGGTGATGCCGAAGAAAAGCCGCGGGCGGCCGAGTGCGCGGAAGGGCTCGGCGCTGGTCCAGTCGGGCTGGCTGATGATGCCGACGCGAAAGCCGTGCGCCTCGAGCAGCCGCCCCACGAGCGCCATGCCGAAGCTCGGGTGGTCGATGTAGGCGTCGCCGGTGACGAGCACGACGTCGCAGGACTCCCAGCCGAGCGCCTCCATCTCGCGGCGGGACATCGGCAGGAAGGGGGCGGGCGCGGCGGGCGGGCGGGCGCGGCTGAAGATCGGTTCCGGAGCGTTCATCGCGGCATTGTACTGCCCGGCGCGGGCGCGCCGGGGGTGGATCGGGAGCATGATTCAGGCCGGTCGACCCGCCGACGGCGGCCGGCGTTCCCTTTCGCCGTTCCCGTTCGTAACTCCCGTCCGTCTTTCCCTTCGGACTTTTCAATACGGCTCCCCCAGACTGCGACGTCCCGCGACGCGCCGGGGTCAGGCCGGCGCGGCGCGGGCCCGCCGGCGCCCCATTGCCAGCCGCCACACCAGCGGAATCGCGAACAGGGTGAGCAGCGCCGAGAACCCCAGGCCCCAGACGATGCTCGCCGCGACCGGCCCCCACATCAGCGACTTGCCGCCCAGCCCGATTGCGAGCGAGAGCAGTCCACCGATGGTCGTCACCGTGGTGATCAGGATCGGCACGACGCGCCGCCGCGCGGCGTAGATCGCGGCGTGCTGCACGCTCATGCCGGCGGCGAGGCGCTCGTTGGCGGCGGCGATCAGCACGATCGCTGCATTGACCGCGATGCCGGTGAGCGCGACGACCCCGTAGAGCGTGTAGAGCGAGAGCGGATTGCCGGAGACCAGGAGCCCCAGCACCACGCCGGTAAAGGCGAGCGGCACGGTGACGAGGATGATGAGCGGCTGGAAATAGCTGCGGAACTGCGCGGCGAGGATCAGGTAGATCAGGCCGAGGCCGAACAGGAACAAGCCCGCCATCGCATCGAGGCTCTCCTGGATGTCGTCGAGCTCGCCGGAAAAGTCCAGCGTCACATTGGGAAACTGCGGCTGCAGCTCGGCCCAGGCCGCCTGCAGGCGGCGGTTCGCCTCGACGGTATCGATGTGCTCGCGGTCGAGTTCGGCCTCGACCGTGATCGCGCGTTTCAACTGATAGTGGCGGATGTAGCCCTTGGCGATGCGGGTCTCGGCATCGACCAGGCTCTCCAGCTGCACCAGCTCGCCGCTCGCAAGCCGCACCGGATGCTGCAGCACCTCGACGATGTCGCTGAAGGTCTCGGGCCGGGCGCGCACCACGACGTCGACCTTCTCGCCGCGGTCACGCGTCGATCCGATCGTCTCGCCCTCGCCGTAGAGGCGCAGCAGGCGCGTCACCTCGCCCGGCGAAACGCCGGCGCGGGCGAGCTTCTCGCGGTTGAGCGCGAGGCGCAACTCGGAGCGCCCCGCGACGTCGTCGTCGGTGATGTCGCGCGTGCCGGGGATCGCGCGCACCGCCGCGAGCAGCGCGTCGGTCGCGGCGCGCAGCTCGTCGTAGTCGTCGCCGCGGACCTTGACGTTGATCGGCTTCGAGGTCGGCGGCCCGCCCTTGAGTTCGAGGAAGTTGAAGCGCGCGATGCCGTCGAGCGCGACGACCGGTTCGCGCAGCGCCGTGATGATCTCGGCGGTGTCGCGCATGTCGGCGCCGCGGGGCTTGAGCGCGACGATGACCTGCCCGTACTGCGGGCCGTAGAGCGGCTCGGTATCCGTGAACTTGACGCCGGCGACCGCCGTCACCGAGCGCAACTCGTCGTCGCCGAGGCGCTCGGCCACCACCGCGGCGGCACGTTCGGCCTGCTCGAGCGTGCGGGCGAGGGGCACGCCCGGCGGCATGTCGACGTGGATGAAGAACTGACGCACCGAGTCGAAGGCGAAGAAGTCGCGCTTCACGACGCCCTCGGTGACGAGGCCGACCGCGCCGGCCATCGTCAGCACCACGATCGCGAGGCCGGTGCGTGGCCAGCGCATCACCCCGATCAAGAGCCGCGCATAGCGCACGCGCAGCCAGTGGGTCGCGGCCTCGCGGCGGCGCTGCATGGGCGAGCGCGCGGCGCTGAAATCGGGACGGATCGCGAGCACGTGGGTCGGCAGGATCCAGAACGCCTCGAGCAGGCTGATCAAGAGCGCCATGGTCACGACGAAGGGCACGACGAACATGAACTTGCCGAGGATGCCCGGCAGCAGCATCAGCGGCAGGAAGGCCGCGATGGTCGTGAGGATCGCCGCGACGACCGGCGCCGCGACCTCGCGCACGCCGTTGACCGCGGCGGCGAGCGGTGCCTCGCCGCGGCTCATGCGGTAGTAGATCGCTTCGACGACCACCACCGCGTCGTCGACCACCATCCCGAGGGCGATGACGATGCCGAGCAGCACCGTGAGGTTGAGGGTGGAGCCGATCAGGTCGGCGGCGAGGAAGGCGCCGGCGAGCGAGAACGGGATGCCGAGCGCGACCAGCACGGCGAGCCGCGTGCCCAAGAAGAGCCAGCACATGGCAAGCACGGCGGCGAGTCCGATCAGCGCGTTCGACTCCATCACCGAGATCGCGTGGCGCGTCGCGTGGGTCTGGTCGTCGATCATCACGAGCTGCACGCCCTGGCCGTGCAGCAGCGGATTGCGTGCATCGGCGAAATCGTTCAGGCGCTCGACCAACTGGAGCGTATTGGCGCCGGCCTGCTTGTTGATCGACAGCAGCACCGCCGGAAGGCCCTGGTAGCTCACGAGGTGGGCGCTACGCTCGTGGCCGCGCGCGACGGTCGCGATCTCGGAGAGCGCGACCCGCCCCTGCGGCGTGACGATCGCTGCCTCGGCGAGCCGCACCGGATCGGCGGTCTTGCCCTCCAGGCGCACCAGCCACTCGAGGTCGAGCGCGGTGATGCGCCCCGCCAGCACATTGGCGAACCAGGCTGCGACGCCGTCGGCGACCTCGTGCGGCGCGAGTCCCGCCGCCGCCACGCGGGCCGGGTCGAAGTCGACGTGGAGTTCGGGGTCGTCGAGCCCGATCGCCAGCACCTGATCTACGCCGGGGAGTTGCTCCAGGTCCTTCTTGAGCGTCGCCGCCGCCCAGCGCAGGCTCTCGCCGCCGCTGCCATAGACCACCAGGTGGGCGGTCGGAAAGCCGTTCGACGAAGTGATCTCGAGAATCTGCGGGTCGGTGGCGTCGAGCGGCAGTTCCGAGGCGGCCTTGTTCTGCACCTCGCGGCGCAGGTCGTTGATGCGTTTGTCGAAGAGCCGTTCGGAGATCTCCTCGAAGCGGACCAGGATCGACGAGAGGCCCTCGCGCGAGGACGAGGAGACGAACTTGATGTCCTTGACCTGGGCGATCGCGTCCTCGAGCGGCGCCGTGATCTCGCGCTCGATGTCCTCGGCCGAGGCGCCGGGCAGGGCGGTGATGATGTTCACCCAGTTGAAGTTGATCTCGGGATCCTGCGCCCGCGGCATCCACAGGTAGGTGAGAATGCCGCCTGCCAGCACCAGCACGAAGGTGATGTTGGCGAGCGGATGGTTGGCGATCAGCCGCTCGTACCAGAACGTCACCGCGCATCCCCCTGCACCGGGGCTGGCGGCACCCCGAGGCCGAAGCGCCCCTCCTCGACGATGCGGGTCTGCGCCGGCCAGTCGACCGGGACCGGGCGGCCGACGGCGGCGCCGGGCAGCTCGACGAACTCGGGGGCGCCGTTGCGCTCGACCCAGACCCCGCGTCGGCCGGAGCGCTCGACGATGAAATCGGGCGCCAGGTGCGGCTGGACGGCGCGCCAGCGCACCTCGCCGCCGAGTCCTGGCGCGAGTTCCACCGGCGCCGAGAACACCACGATCCGGGCCTGCCCCGCCGCCTCGACGACGGAGAGCACGCGCACGAGCTGCAGCGGATGGGCCGCCTCGCCGACCCACAGCGTCCACGCACCGGCCGCTTCGAGGCCCTCGACCTGCGCAGTCGGGACGCGCGCATGCACTTCGGCCTCGTCGGTCGAGGCGAGCACCAGCAGGGGCATGCCCGGCGTCGCCAGTTCGCCGACCGAGGCGAGACGCTCGCGCACGACGCCGGCGAACGGCGCACGGATCACCGTGCGCGAGAGCGCGAGCCGCGCCGCAGCGAGCGCCTGGCGGGCCGCCGCCAGCTCGCTTTGCAGCACCGCCAGCTCGGTCCTGCGAACCCTGAGCGCCTCGTCGCTGATGAAGCCGCGGCCGGCCAGGGCCAGGGACTGTTCGAGCTGGGCCTGCGCGAGCTGGAGCCGACTCTCGACCAATCGCACCTGCGCCGTCGCCCGGTCGGCCGCGATCCGGTAGTCGGCGGTGTCGATGCGCGCAAGCTCCGCGCCCTTCGCGACGCGCGTGCCGACGCGCACCGGCAGCGCTTCGATCCGCCCGGCAATCTCGGGTGCCAGGCGCGATTCGTCCACCGCCTCGATCCTCGCCGTGGCGCGAAACTCGGGGTAGAGCGCAATCTCCCCGAGAGGGCGCGAGGTCCACTCGCTTGCCGCGGCCATCGCCGGCAGCACGAACAGCATCAGGAGCAGGTGTTTCATCGTCTTTCCCAGACCGTCAATCGGGCGTCGAGTCGCATCGTGCACCCCGGAACAACGCATGATTCTGTTCGCAGCGCGATGGCACGTCCACCGCATCGCGAGGAGGCGCGGACCCTTGCCGGCGAATTCAACATGGCGAGGCGACGGCTGCTGGCAAGCGTGCAATCGAGATGTCGTGATTCGGCGACAGCCGACAACCCCGTCATCACGCCGAATCGGGGCCGACACCGGCCACGGCCGTCGCTGCAGCCCGACACAAATTCCACCCCAGCGGCCCGCGACTTCCGCGAACGTCTTCTTAACGCAATGAATTCACACACTTTATTACAGCGCATCCTGGGCATTGCTGTAGCCTGCCGGGAAACTGACAACGACCCCGACCCCAATCGTAGAGCGACGACATGAAAAAAATCCGCATCCCCGCCGTAGCCCTCGCACTCGCCGCCGGTGTCCTCGCGGCCCATGCCGCAATCAATCGCCACGTCCCCGACACCGTCGCCTCCGAGGCGCCGGTAGGCCTGGACGACACGGGAATCGCACGCATGGCAGCCGACCGGCTGTTCGCATTCGAGGTCTTCGATGCCGACCGCGACGGCTATATCGCCGCCCATGAAGCGATCAAGTCGGCGCCCCTGTTCGGACGCTTCGAGGATATCGACGCCGATGGCGACGGCCGCGTCTCGTTCTCCGAGTGGTCGGAGTATTTCCGCCATCTGAGCCCCCGCGGCTGAAGCGCACTCGCCGGACCGGGTCGCCCTCGCGCGCCCTGTCCGCACCGAATCCGCGCGGAGACCGCTCTTGAAGAGCCGGCGGTCCGCCCGGTCCGTCTCTCCGCAGTCAGCGGAACACGACCGTCTTGTTGCCGTTGACGAAAACCCGATGCTCGACGTGGTAGCGCACTGCGCGGGCGAGCGCGATGCACTCGGTGTCGCGCCCGACCGCGACGAGTTGCTCGGGTTGATAGGTGTGATCGACGCGCTCGACCACCTGCTCGATGATCGGCCCCTCGTCCAGATCCGAGGTCACGTAGTGGGCCGTCGCGCCGATCAGCTTGACGCCGCGCTCGTGCGCCTGGTGATACGGGCGTGCGCCCTTGAAGCCGGGTAGAAATGAGTGGTGGATGTTGATCGCCCGGCCGGCAAGGCGCTCGCACAAGTCTTCCGACAGGACCTGCATGTAACGCGCGAGCACCACCAGTTCGGTGCCGGTCTCCTCGACCAGCCCCATCAATCGCGCCTCCTGCTCCGCCTTGTTGTCGGGTGTGACGGGCAGCAGATGGTAGGGAATGCCATGCCATTCGGCGAGCCGGCGCAGGTCCGGGTGGTTGGAGACGATCGCGGTGATGTCCATCTTCAGCTCGCCGGTGCGATGGCGGTAGAGGAGATCGTTCAGGCAGTGATCGAACTTCGACACCATGATCAGCACGCGTGGGCGCACCAGCGAATCGTGCATCTCCCAGACCATGCTCTCCTCCGCGGCGGTCCCGGCAAACTCTTCCAGCAGCTGCCCGAAGCCCGGCGTCTCGCCCGGCGTGGTCGAGAACACCGTGCGGGAGAAGTAGCGCTGCGTCAGCACGTCGTCGAACTGAGACATTTCCATGATGTAGCAGCGGCGCTGGGCGAGAAACGTCGAGATGCGCGCGACCGTCCCGATCGCCCCTCCGCAACTCGCCTTGAGGATGTAGATGTTCTTGCCCTCGGTCATTGCCGACATTGCTCGCACTCCTGGTTTTCAGTCCGCTGGTTCTCGGTCCGCCCTCGCGCCGCGCCCCCGGCCCGGCACGCGCAGGGCGGCCGTTCCCGCGCCGCGCGGCACGAAAGGCGTGGATTCTACTTGTTGCGGACGATCAGCGCCGATGGCAGGTCAGGCACAGCGCATCGGCGGTGTTGTCGATGCGCAGCCAGGCCGGCACGAATCCCGGCGACACGGCCCCGTCGTGTTCGCGGTGGCAGGACGCGCATTCGACGCTGCGGCCCGGACCGTAGAGTCGAACCTCGTCGCCATCCGGCTCACCATTGCCGTTGCGGTCGAAGTAGGCAAACCCATCGCCCGTGCCGTCGGGCGCATTGAGGCTCGCAGCCTCCGGGTTGTCGGGGAAGGCGACGCCGACGGGATGGTGACGACCCGGCTCGCCGTAATAGGCGGCGAGTTCCGCTGCCCTGCCGGCCAGTTCGCCATGGCAGTCGCGGCAGTCGGGCACGGCGGCCGACGCCCCGGCAGCCCACGACACCGTCAGCGCGACCACAGTGCTTAGCCAATCGACCCGCATCCGGTATGCCCAATACCTCACGTTTTGGATCGAAATTATAGGGGACAATCGCCACTACGGGCTTGCGGCGCCGGTCAGAATTGGCGCCCCATTCTGGGTAGCTGTCTAGTAATATTCGAGGCAACCCTTCACCGCGGACGAAGCTTTCGTCCTGCGCCGCCCACCCGGCCAATCACCACCGACTCGAGACGGAACGACACGTATGCATGGGGCACCCGGTATCCAGACAAACGGCAATCGCGCCGATGGTGCCTTCAATTCCGTCAACCAGCACTGCCTCGAAAGCATCGTCCAGTTGTCCGAAGAGGAAGAGGTCATTGCCGCCGAGGACATCCACGACGAGCACGGCCACAAGCTTTGGGCGAAAGGCCATCCGGTATCGCGCAGTCTGCAGGAGAAGCTCCTGCGCAGGCGCCTGGCCCGGCCGCTCGAAGCGACCTTGAGCGTCGAAGGCGGTGCGACCATGAAGGCGATCGTCGACGACTGTCGGTCGCTGATGGCGGGCAACAAGACCCTGGAACTGATCGCCGGGTCGAGCGATGCGCGCGGACTGATGCGTGGCGTCGAGAGCCTGCCCCTGCCCGGGCCGCTCCGCCTGCTGCTCACCTCGGTGCGCAAGCACAAGCAGGAGAGCTACCGGCATAGCCTCGCCGCGATGCTCGTCAGCGCCGGGCTCGCGTCCCGACTCATGCTCACCGAGCACGACGCCTCGCATCTCATCCTCGCTTCGTTGATCCACGACATCGGCGAGATGTACATCAATCCGGCTTACCTCGACGGCTCCACCCGCCTCGCTCCCGAGCATTGGAAGCACGTGGCGCTGCACCCCAAGGTCGGCGAGGCCTTCATCCGCGAGTTCACGAGCTTTCCCACCGCGGTCACGCAGTGCGTGCTGCACCACCACGAGCGCCTGGACGGCAGCGGCTATCCACTGCAAGTCGAACGCAGCCGCGTGGGACAGCTCGATTCGCTGCTCGCCGTCGCAGACTCCGTCGCGGCGATCGCCTCGCGCGGCGGCTGCGATGTGCACCAACGCATCGCCGTTGCGTTGCGAATCGTGCCCGAGGAATTCGACCGCGCCGCGGTCGCCGCCATCGGCGACCTGCTGCGCACGGCCGAAGGCGGCTCTTGCGCGGCCCCGGGCGAAAGCTGCGTCGGCCGCGTCACGCCAGTCCTGAAGCGCCTTCACGCAGCACGCAACGAGGCCCAGGCGCTGCTGTGCGCAGAACAGTCGGTCTCGGCCGACGCCGTCCGCTACGTGATGTCCGTGCTCGCGACGATCGACAAGAGCCTGCGCGCGACGGGCCTCGCCGATGTCTCGCAGCTCGGCGAACTCGACCAGGATCCCGAGATCGCCGGGGAGATCTGCCTGGTGGTGCGCGAAGTGGGCTGGCGCTTGCGCAATCTTGCGCGCAATGCCCACTTGCGCGTCGAGTCGCGCGGGCAGCCGCAGGAACTCGCCCGCATCGCGAGGCTGGTGGCCGCGCTCGACGAGCCGCCTGTCGAGGGCGCAGCCGCCTGACCGGGGCATCGCGCCTCCTGCGCCGCAAGACCGGGCTGCGGCGACGCGCCCCCGCCCTCACCCTTTAGCGTAGGCCACGCTGAAGCTCGCTCGCCTCCGGCCTTTCGGCCGCGAGCCCTTGGATCACTGCATGCCGGCACGCGTGGGCGAGTTCGCGCCGCGCCGCCTCGTCGCAGGCGTCGCGCAGGAATGGGCGGGGACTCGCGCCGTCCTTGGCCAGGGTCATGTTGTCCCGATTCGTCAGTTTCCTCGCTCCATGAAGTGCCGCGCGTAGCGTCCATCGACCCGACTCATCGGCATCAGGATGGGCAGATCGGCCGTATTGAAGTCAGGATCCCATGCCGGCTCGCCGCACACCCAGGCACCGGCCCGAAGATAGTCCTTTATCAGCGCAGGCGCCTCGGGGTCGAGATCGCAGCGCAGCCGTTCGAGCGGCAGCGGACAACGCGGGAAGACCCGGTACTCGAGCGGCGAGAGGTGCCGATCCTTGATGCGATGGTACAGGCTCGCCGCGAAATGCCCGCCATCGGCCATGCTCACCGAGGCGCACCCGATCAGGTAGTCGTAGCCATTGTCCTGCATGTAGCGCGCGAGCCCCGACGATTGTGGAAACGCCCGGTTGCGGCGCGATGAAGCCGGCGTGACGACCCGGTGACGCGCGGCTTCACGCCACTGAAATGTTCGCGACACCCGGGCCGGCCAGGCGGGCTGCACCGCCGCGTTCGCTGTTAAGATCCGCTGCGGTTCGGGACGCGTCCGCCCCACGCCATCGCAGCCGCCGCCCACCCCGATCCAACCGATTCGTCCCGTCGCCCGATGCTCGCCCTTGACGCCCAATTCCTGACCTTCTTCGTCGCCGTGACGCTGCTCACGCTTAGCCCGGGGGCGGACACCATGCTGGTGCTGCGTTCGGCGCTGGTGCGCGGCCGGCGCGCCGGCGTGGTGACCGCCTTCGGCATCTGCTGCGGCCTGTTCATTCACGCGACACTCTCGGCGCTGGGGGTTTCGGCCATCCTGGCGCGCTCGGCGACCGCCTTCGAGCTGCTCAAGCTCGCCGGAGCCGCCTATCTGATCTGGCTCGGCAGCGCGTCGCTGCGCCACGCCCTCGGCCCGGCCCAGGCCGCGCCGGGCGACCTGCCGGTCGCGGCCCGCGCCACGGGCGTCCGCACGAGCTTCGTCGAGGGCCTGCTCAACAATGTGCTGAACCCCAAGCCCGCGGTGTTCTACCTCGCCTTTCTGCCGCAGTTCATCCGCCCCGGCGAGCCGGCGCTCGTCAAGTCGCTGCTGCTTGCCGGCGTGCACTTCGCCATCGGCATGGTGTGGCTAGTGCTGCTGGTCTGGCTGATCGGCTCGGCACGGCGCTGGCTGTCGAAGCCGATCGTCCGGCGCTGGCTGGAAGGTGTCTGCGGGGCCGTGCTGCTGGGGCTGGGCGTCCATCTGGCACTCGTTCGCAGTGCCTGAGTATCCCGGCCCCGCAGCGGCTAAACTGCTACGGGACGCTTGCGCCACCCCATAACCAGAAGAGGAGACACCCACATGGCCTGCTGCCACCACTACGCGCTCGCCGAGGGCGGGGATGCCGTCTTTTCGGTCGACATCTCGGCCATCACCTTCGGCCCCGGCTGTCTTGCCGAGATCGGCGACCACGCCCGGAATCTGGGCCTGAAACGGATCGCACTCTTTACCGACTCGCGGCTTGCCGCGCTCGAGCATTTCGACATCGTGAGGCGCTCGCTCGCGCAGGCCGGCGTCGACGTCGCGGTCTACCAGGACGTCAAGGTCGAGCCGACCGACGCGTCCTTTGCCGAGGCGACGCGCTTCGCGGCCGAGGGCCGGTTCGACGGTTACGTCTCGCTCGGCGGCGGCTCGGTGATCGACACCGCCAAGGCGGCGAACCTCTACTCGACCTACCCGGCCGAGCTGGCCGCCTACGTGAATGCCCCGCTCGGCGAGGGCCGCGCCGTGCCGGGGCCGCTCAAGCCGCACATCGCCTGCCCGACCACCAGCGGCACCGGCGCCGAATGCACCGGGATCTCGATCTTCGACTGGGTCGCACGCGGCGTGAAGACGGGCATC
The DNA here is from genome assembly GCA_029289265.1 of Gammaproteobacteria bacterium. Lineage (GTDB taxonomy): Bacteria > Pseudomonadota > Gammaproteobacteria > Burkholderiales > Rhodocyclaceae > JARFTX01. The sequence goes on along the minus strand of JARFTX010000020.1, from coordinate 20,265 downwards.
GTGTCGCGACGGCTGCGCCCGACGCTGGCGCTGATCGACCCGACGACCACCTACACCCTGCCCGCCTCGGTGGTCGCCGCCTCCGGCTTCGACGTGCTCTCGCACGCGCTCGAAAGCTACACCGCGCTGCCGCACACCTGCCGGGCCCGGCCCGAGCGGCCGAGCCAGCGTCCGATGAGCCAGGGCGCGAACCCGTGGAGCGATTTCGGCTGCGAGAAGGCGTTGCAGCTGACTGGCGCCTATCTGGAGCGCGCGGTGCGCGACGCCGCGGACCGCGAGGCGCGCGACGGCATGATGTGGGCGGCGACGCTTGCCGGCATCGCCTTCGGCAACGCCGGCGTGCATCTGCCCCATGGGATGGCCTATGCGGTCGCGGGCGGCGTGCGCGAGTTCCGCGCGCCCGGCTATCCGCAGGACGAGCCCATGGTGCCGCATGGCATGTCGGTGATCGTCAATTCACCGGCGGTCTTCCGCTTTACCGCCGATGCCTGTCCGGACCGCCATCTCGACGCGGCACGCTGGCTGGGCGCCGAAACCGGCGGCGCCGCCTCCGCCGATGCGGGCGAGATCGTCGCGCAGAGGCTGATCGAATTGATGCGCAGGGCCGACATTCCGAACGGCGTCGGCGGCGTCGGCTACGGCGAGTCGGACATCGACACGCTCACGGCAGGCGCGTGGGCGCAGCAGCGACTGGTGCGCAATGCGCCCAAGCCGGTCGAGGCGACCCACCTGTCCGAACTGTTCCGCGCGGCGATGCGCTACTGGTAAGACTGCGGGGACGCCCCGGCCGGTCGTGCCGGGTTCGCCTGCTGCAATGCGAACCCGGCAGTGCCCCGTTCAATGTGCGGTGGCGCCGAATAAACGCCGCAAGCCGGCCCCGATGGAACCGAGAAAACCCGCGGCGAGGCCAGGATTGCGCGCCGCGACCTGGCTCGCGACCGACTGCACGTCCGACACCAGCGAGGCGGCTACGGCAGCCGGCGTCGCTTCGACCTCGTGACGTCCGGCGAGCCCCGGCTCCTGCTTGAGCGAGACATGCTTGCGCAGCGCCGAGGCGACGATCAGCTTGAGGTAGCCGGGACGGACCGGCTTCGGCACGAATCGGTAGATCTGCCCCTGGTTGATCAGCGTGGTCACCGTCTCGAAGTCGCTCTCGTCGCTCAGCATGATGGTGACGATCTCGGGGTGGCGACTCTTCATCAGGCGGACCAGGCGCGTCGCGTCGATCGACCCGACGCGGGTCTCGGAGACGATCACCGAAATCGGTTCGTTGTTGAGAATGCCCACCGCCTCGGCGAGGTTGCCCGTGTAGGCGACCTTGGCCCCATTACCGACCGCCTCGGTCACCGCCTCGGCCATGCCGGGATTGTCGTCGAGGACCAGAATGCTGGCCTCGTCGGCCAGCGCCGCGGCCATCTCGCCGTCTTCCTCGATCGGCGCCTGCGCCGGCTGCGTGCGGGCGATCTTGACCGCCTGCGCCACGATCTTGGGCAGTTCGCTGATGTTCCACGGCTTGTTGATGAAGCGGAACACCTCGCTCTCGTTCACCGAGCGCACCACCGCCTGCATGTCCGAGTAGCCGGTGAGCAGGATGCGCATCGTGCGCGGCGACAGGCGCCGCACCTCGCGCAGCAACTCGACGCCGCTCATCACCGGCATGCGCTGATCGCTGATCACCACGTCGAAATCATTCGCGCCGACCAGCGCGAGGGCCGCCTGTCCGTCGCTCGCCGTGTGGACTTCGAACTCCCGCTGCAGGAGCCACTGCAAGGAGCGAACGATGTTGGGCTCATCATCGACGCAGAGAATTCGTCCGTTCTTCTTCATGATCGTCCTCCTCAGGCCGCCAGCGGCAGGGTCTGGGCTTCGCAGGCCGGCAGGACCACCGTGAAGGTGGTGCCGACACCGACCTCCGTGCGGACCTCGATGTCCCCGCCATGCTCGCGCACGATGTCGCGTGCGATCGCGAGCCCCAATCCCGTGCCCTCGCCGGCCGGCTTGGTCGTGTAGTAAAGATCGAAGATGTGCGGCAGGACGTCCTTCGGGATGCCCTTGCCGGTGTCCGCCACGCTGACACGCACCGTATTGCCATCGGTCTCCGTGCGCACGACGATGCGGCCCGCACCGTCGATGGCCTGGGCTGCGTTGTTGATGAGGTTGAGGAAGACCTGATTGAGTTGCGAGACATTGCACTCCACCGCCGGCAGTTCGGTGAGCTCCTCGGCCACCTGAATGTCCTTGGAGATCACCGTCTTGGCGATGTAGGCGACGGTGCGCAGCGACTTGTTGAGGTCGGCACGGGTCGTGCTGGCGCGATCGAGACGCGTGAAGTCGCGCAGGTTGACCACCAGCTCGGACATCTGGTTGATGCCATCCAGCACGTCGGTGAGCATCTCCTGCAGCATCGAGACATCGACGCTGCCGTTCTCGAGCTGGTCGAGGTTCTGCTTGAGCCGCACGACCTTGAGCGTGACATGGTCGCCATCGACATCGCGCAGGATCTCCGACATCCGGGTCGCGACCTTCATCGGGTATTGCATGCTCTGCAGCGCGTCCTTGACCATCAGCACGTTGTTCTGGGAGAAGGCGAGCGGGGTGTTGAGCTGGTGCGCGACACCGGCGACCATCTGGCCGAGCGAGGCCATCTTCTCGGACTGGGTGAGCTGCTGGTGGGTGTGCTCGCGGTCGCGCTCCTGCTCGACGATGATCCTGTCGGCGCGGCGCACGATCAGGAGGAGCGCCACGAAAAGCAGCGCGAGCAGGCCGCCGACCACTGCCAACTGGCGATTGGAGGCCTCGTCGATGGCGGCGAGGCCGGCCACGCCGGCAGCCTCGACCCTGCGCTGGTTCGCCTCTGCGACCTCGCGGATCTGTGCAGAAGTCGCCTCGATCTGCTGGAGGAAGGGCGTGACGTCCGAGTAGACCTCGAACACGCCGACGATCTTCGCCGAGCCGGGTTCGAGCACCGGGAGATAGCTCGAGATCAGGTCGCGATCCTCGACCACCCCCTCGAAGGCGGAGAAGGTGTCGCGGTGGGTGAGTTCGCTCTGCGCCACCCCATCGAGCGCGGCGCCACGCCAGCCGGCGTTGGTCATCTTGTCCTCGCCGATCTGGGCGTGCTCGGACGAGTAGATCGTGATGCCGCGCAGGTCGAACACCTTGATCTTGAACACGGTGCTCTTCTTCATCGCGTCGTAGACCTTGGCGTCGAGTTCGGCGAAACCCGGAATCGCCATGATCTGCCGCCCCACTTCGGAGAAGCAAGCCTTCTTCTCGGGCGGCGGGGTCATCCGACCGCTCGCATCGGGCACGTCCGGCATCGCCCGGCACTGGTGCACGTCGATCGCCTGGGCGCGCGCGACGAAGGGCTGGAAGTCGCTCGACCACAAGGCATTGGCGAAGAGTCGGGTCAGATTGACGTTGCCCGCCTCGTGAATCGCCAGCAGGTCGCGACGTGCCGAAGCGTCCTGGCGCTCGGCGAAGCCTTGCTGTACTTCACCGAAGAAGGCGCTCTGCTCCTCCTTCATCTGCTTGAAGGACTCCCCCTGCTGATGCTCGAAATACACCAGCGAACCCGCCACCAGGCCGAATACGCCGAGACTGGCGACTGTGAAGTAGCGCACGAGACGAAAGCGCATGGGTTATATCCTCAGTGATAGTTCGGGTTTCATGACGAGCGCCCGATCGTACGAAAGCCGGGACCTACGACAGCTGACGTAGATCAAACAACTCAAAAAAACCGTATTGCGTATGTGACTATTGTCACGACCGACCTCAAGCCCTTCACAAATCGGGGAATTTGACCCATGTAACGGAGGCGTCGGCGGCCGCGTAGGCGCCCCCGGATCACGCTACAATCGCGCGGCCCCGCCCGCCGGTCGCACCGCCTGATCGCGGACCGGCGAGCAGTCCGCATCGCCGCCGCCTGCCCCGCGGTGGCCCCGGCGCAATCAACGACTTCCGACCGACCCAATGAAGAAACTTGAGACTTCGTTCGAACATCTGCTTTTCGCCAGCCGCTGGCTGATGGCACCCGTCTACTTCGGACTGATCCTCGCGCTGCTGGTGCTGCTCGTGAAGTTCGGCAAGGAAGTGTGGAGCCTCTTCGCCCACATCCTCACCGCGACCGGAGCCGAGATGATCATCGGCGTACTGTCCTTGGTCGACATCGCGCTCATCATGAGCCTGCTGATCATCATCATGTTCAGCGGCTACGAGAACTTCGTCTCGAAGATGGAGGACCTGCACTCGCACACGGATCGCCCGGAGTGGATGGGCCACATCGGCTTCTCGGATCTCAAGATCAAGCTGATCGGGTCGATCGTCGCGATCTCGGCGATCGAACTGCTCAAGGGGTTCATGAACGTCGGCAATCTCGAGGATCGCGAGCTCGCGTGGATGGTCGGCATCCACCTCACATTCATCGTCTCGGGCCTGCTCTACGCGCTGATGGACCGCATACAGGGCGGCGGCCACTGATGCGGTCGGCGTACGGCGCCCGGATTCCAGGGGCGCGGGAAAACCATAACTAGGCGCCGGCGCCGCGCATGCTTACCATGTCGCGTTATCCAAACGAGTCGATGGGGACGGATATGCCCGAAACAGCGAAGAACGGCCCGCGCGTGGGGCTGTTCGCCACCTGTCTGATGAACGTCTTCCGGCCCAACATCGGCTTCGCCGCGGTCAAGCTGCTCGAGGACGCCGGCTGCACGGTCGAGGTGCCCGACAGCCAGACCTGTTGCGGCCAGCCCGGCTACAACAGCGGCGACTTCGACGCCGCCCGGGCGCTTGCCCGGCAGGTGATCGCGACCTTCGAGCACTTCGACTATGTCGTCGGGCCGTCCGGCTCGTGCATGGCGACGATCCGCCACGACTACCCGGCGCTCTTCGAAGGCGACCCCGATTGGGCGCCACGTGCCGAGGCGCTTTCCAGGAAGAGTTTCGAACTGCTCTCCTTCCTGCACGACGAACTGGGCGTCACGCAGGCCCAGGCCCGTCTGGACGCGGTCGCGACCTACCACGACTCGTGCTCGGGCCTGCGCGGGCTCGGCATCAAGGGGCAGCCGCGCGCGCTGCTCGCCGGCGTGGAAGGCCTCAAGCTCAAGGAGATGCAGGATGCCGAGGTGTGCTGCGGCTTCGGCGGCACCTTCTGCGTGAAGTACCCCGAAATTTCCGAGAAGATGGTCGACGACAAGATCCGCAACGTGCTGGCGACCGGCGCCGACACGCTTCTCGGCGGCGATCTCGGCTGCCTGATGAACATCGCCGGACGGCTCAAGCGCATCAACGCGCCCGTCAAGGTGTTCCACACCGCCGAAGTGCTGGCCGGACTCGCCGGCGGTGGCGGTATCGCGTCCGAACCCGGGGAGACCCGATAATGGAAATCCGCTCGAACGAATTCAAGGGACGGGCCGTCTTCGCGATCCACGATGCGAGCCTGCAGCAGGCACTGGGCAAGGCGCGCGAGGGCTTCGTCGGCAAGCGCGCGCAGCAGGCCGCCGAGCTGCCCGAGTTCGAGCAACTGCGGGAAGAGGCGAAGGCGCTCAAGAACCACATCCTCGACCACCTCGACCACTACCTCGAGCGCTACGAGCAGGCCGTCACCGCGGCCGGAGGCCAGGTGCACTGGGCGCGCGATGCCGAAGAGGCGCGCACCATCATCCTCGGCATCTGCAAGCGCGTCGGCGCGAAGACGGTCACCAAGGGCAAGTCCATGGTGTCCGAGGAGATCGGCCTCAACGAGGCGCTGATCGACGAAGGCATGGAAGTGGTCGAGACCGACCTCGGCGAGTACATCATCCAGCTCGCCCACGAACCGCCCTCGCACATCATCGCGCCAGCCGTGCACAAGACCAAGGACCAGGTCTCGGATCTGTTCGAGGCCGCCCACGGCGGCCCGCGCAAGACCACCGTACCGGAGCTGGTCGACGAGGCGCGACGGATGCTGCGCGACAAGTACTTCCGCGCCGACGTCGGCATCACCGGCGGCAACTTCCTGGTCGCCGAGACCGGCTCGTCGATGATCGTCACCAACGAGGGCAACGGCGATCTCACGCAGACGCTTGCCAAGGTGCACATCGTCACCTCGGGCATCGAGCGCGTCGTGCCGACGCTCGACGACGCGACGCTGTTCCTGCGGCTGCTCGCACGCAGCGCGACCGGGCAGGAAACCGAAACCTACACGACGCTCTCGACCGGCCCGCGCCGCGCCGACGACCTCGACGGCCCCGAGGAGTACCACGTGGTGCTGGTCGACAACGGCCGCTCGCGCATGCTCGCCGGACGTTTCCGCGAGATGTTGCGCTGCATCCGCTGCGGCGCCTGCATGAACCACTGTCCGGTCTATGGGGCGGTAGGCGGTCATGCCTACGGCTGGGTTTATCCGGGGCCGATGGGCTCGGTGCTGACGCCGCTCATCACAGGCCTGGACAACGCCTACGACCTCCCCAACGCCTGCACGCTCAACGGCCGCTGCGCTTCGGTGTGCCCGGTCAAGATCCCGCTGCCCGACCTGCTGCGCGAGTTGCGCCACATGCAGCACCAGCAGGAGATCACGCCGGCGATGCAGCGCCGTGCGCTCAAGCTGTGGCGCTTTGCCGCGACGCAGCCCCGCCTCTACCACGCCGGCGAGCGCATCGCGGCGCGCCTGCTGGCCGCGATCGGACGCAAGGGACGCATCCGGCGGCTGCCGCTCGCTTCCGCCTGGACCGACGTGCGCGACCTGCCCGCACCCGCCGGTCGCACCTTTCTCGAACTGTGGCAGGGCAAGCGGGGCAAGTCATGACTTCGGCACGCGAGGACATCCTCAAGGGCATACGCGGCGCGCTCAAGCGCGGCCCGCTCGACGCGACGCAGCAGAGCGCGCTGGCAACGCGCGTTCCGGCCCACACCCGGCCCGCCATCGACGAGGACGCGGTCGAACGCTTCGTTCGGAAGTTCGAGAGCCGTGCCGGTACGGTCGCGCGGGTGGCGACGCTGCGCAACGTCCCGGCCGCGGTCGAAGCCTATCGCGAGGCGCAGGGTCTCCCTCAGCGCGCGGCAGTCGGCGCGGGACTCAAGTCGCTGCGCTGGGCCAAGGGCTGGGAAGTCCACCACGGCGCAGCCGGCTCCGACGAGGCGCTCGCCGTGTCGCCGGCGCTCGCGGGCATCGCCGAGACGGGCAGCCTGCTGCTCGCCTCGGGCCCGGACAGCCCCACGACCCACAACTTCGTGCCCGACGACCACGTCGTCGTGCTGGAAGCGAAGCAGATCGTGATGCACTTCGAGGAAGCCTGGGCGATGCTGCGCGCCCGGCCCGAGGGCATCGCGCGGGCGACGAATATCATCTCCGGTCCTTCGCGCACGGCCGACGTCGAGCAGACGATCCAGCTCGGCGCTCACGGCCCGCGCCGGGTGCACGTGATCCTGGTCGGCTGAGCGGCGCTTACATTTGCTCGCAGTCCGGAGGGCACGGCCTACCTAAAATGGGGTCCATTCCGTACCGGCCCGATGCGCCGGCACGACAGCAACGATCCGGAGCCCCCGAGATGAACACTGCCGCCCTCAAACTACTCGCGATCGTCGTCTCAGGTAGCGCCCTGCTCGCCGCCAGCCTGCCGGCCGAGGCCGGACGCGACCGCTACGAGTACCGCGAACGCATCGACTACCGCGACCACGGCAAGAAACACCACAAGCGCGAACGCGTCGTGATCAAGGAGCGCACGACCATCGTGCACCGCCCGGTGGTGCGCGAGGTTCATCACTACTACGAACCGGCACCCGCCTATTTCTACTCGCGCGATCCGGCCGTCGTGATCGGCGTCAGCATCCCGCCGCTGGTCATTCCGCTGCGCTGAGGCGCGTTCCCCGTCCAAGGCTGCGCGTAGTGCGTGGCACTTGGCCTGCCGAGACGAGGTGCGCGCACCGGTCGCCGATGCGCGCAACAAGCGATGCGTTGACGCGCGCGGGTTCAGGCTGCCAGGCCTCGCGGCGTGACACGTCAATTGAGCGCCGACAGGCCAAACTTGTCGATGCGGTAACGCAGGGTGTCCCGCGTCACGCCGAGCAGCCGCGCCGCGCGCGAGACGTTCCAGCCTGTTTGCCGCAAAGCGTCTAGAAGCGCACGCCGCTCGATCTCCTCGAGCGTGAGCGCACCCTCCGAGGGCGCAGCATGCGCGTGGGCGCCCGGTCCAGCCGATGCGGCCGGAGCTGCCTGCTCGAGCAACCCCGGCGAGAGCGCCAGTTCGCCGGCCTCGATCACACCGTCCATGTCCATCAAGACAGCCTGCTCGAGCACGTTGCGCAGCTCCCGCACGTTTCCCGGCCAGCGATAGGCGAGCAGCGCCCGCTCGGCGCCGGGCGAGAGCAGCGGCGCGCGCTTGCCGTATCGCGAGCTGTGCACGACGATGAAATGCTGGGCGAGCCCGAGGATGTCGTTGCCGCGCTCGCGCAGCGGCGGCAGGTGCAACTGCAGCACGCGCAGACGGAAGTACAGGTCGGCACGGAAGCGCCCTTCGCGTACCAGCACCTCGACCGGCCGGTGGGTCGCGGCGACGATTCGCACGTTCACCCGCTGATCGCGCAGGCTGCCGATGCGGCGCACCGTGCGCTCCTCGAGGAGTTTCAGCAATTTCGCCTGCAGGCCGAGATCGAGGTCGCCGATCTCGTCGAGGAACAGCGTCCCGCCGTCGGCGGTCTCGACGAGACCGAGCTTGCGCTGGCGGGCGTCGGTGAAGGCGCCCCGCTCGTAGCCGAAGAGCTCGGATTCGAGCAACTGCGGCGGGATCGCGGCGCAGTTGATCTCGACGAAGGGCTTGTCGCGGCGCGGACCGTTAAAGTGCAGAGCCCGCGCCACCAGCTCCTTTCCCGTGCCGGTCTCCCCGAGAACCAGCACGGCTGGTGCATCGACGTCCTGGAGGTTCGATTCGGCTTCGAGGAGCTGCGAGAGCGACTTCTTCAAGTCCTGCATCGGCGGCGACTCGCCGAACAGGTTCTCCATGTTAGCGGCATTGCCCGCCTCGCGCCGCTGGTAGTAATCGAGCGCGCTCTCGCGCTGCTTGTCGCCGAAGGCCTTCTCGAGCAGCACCTTGAGCTTGCTCAGCGCCACCGGCTTGTTGAGGAAGTCGTAGGCGCCCGCTTTCATCGCTTCGACTGCGAGTTCCACGCTGCCATGCCCTGTGATCATGATCACGGGAATGTTCGCGTCGAACACCTTGACCCGGGAGAGCGCCTCCAACCCGTTGATCCCGGGCAGATTGAAGTCCATCACCACCGCATCGGGCTTGAACTCGTCGAGCTGGCCAAGCCCCTCCTCGGCCGTCGCCGCAAGACGGACGTCGTAACCGGCGCGCTCCAGATAGATCCGGATGTTCTTGCCCAGGACGGTTTCGTCCTCGATGACCAGAATGGCATTGCCCATAGTGTTCTCCTCGTCAGGCGGGCTCCATGACCACCCGCACGACAGTGCCCCGCCCGGGTGCGCTGTCGATCTCCAACTGGCCGCCGAAGCGCTCGATCACACGCTTGGTCAATGCCAGCCCTACCCCCAGCCCCTTTGCCTTGGTCGTGTAGAACGGCTTGCCCACGCGCTGCAGTTGCTCGGCGGTCATGCCCGGACCGCTGTCGCGGATCGACAGCAGGACCTTTTGCCGTCCGGACGCCGGCTCGCAGACGATCTCGAGCCGCCCGTCCTGCTGCATGGCCTCGATCGCGTTGGCGACGAGGCTGTGCACCACCTGGCCGAGCAACAGCGGATCGCCCCGAACGGCCGGCAGGTCGTCGGCAAGGTGCAGCGCCGCACTGATATGGCGGCGTTCCAACTCCCGCCCGAACTCGTCCATGCTGCGCCCGAGCAGCGGCGCGAGCACGACCGCATCGGGCACTTCGGTGATCGGCCGGGAGTAGGACAACAGTTCGCGGATCCAGGCCTCGAGCCGATCCGACTCGGCAATGATGTCGGCAGCCGCGTCGCGTCCGGTCTCGGGATCAGTCTCGAGGATGAGCTCGGCCGAGCTTCGGATCGAGGCGAGCGGATTGCGAATGCCGTGGGCGACGGCTGAGCCCATCTCGCCGACCACGGCCAGCGTCTCGCTGTCGACCAGCCGCTGCTGCTGCTCGCGGATGGTCTGGTCGGCCCGCCGGACCAGCCCGAACAGGGCCAGGTACAGGAAGCCGCCGGCGAAGGTCGCGCCGACGGTGATGTAGTTGCGCAGCGACTGCAGCGCATCGAACAGTGATTGCGGATTCTTGTACAACTCGATCGCTCCGAGCACACGCTCGCCTTGCTCGTCGCGCACCGGAACGTAGATCTCGACGAACAAGTTGGCACGCCGCGCGAGATGTTCGTGCTCGGGCTTGGGCGAATCATGGTGGGCACCATGGACGACGAGCTGACCGGACAGGGCCTGGTCCAGCTCCTCGTTGGCATCGAAGCGGCGTCCGATCAGCATCTGGTCGCTCGACCAGACGATCCGACGCTCGCGGTCGAAGACGTTGGCGCGCAATACATCGGGCATTCGCGCGATGTGCGCGAACGACTCTTCGAGCGCGGCGCTGTCGCCGTCGACCATGGTCGCATCCGGGTTCGAGAAGTAATCGAGCAGGGGGCGCTCGACCAACACCACGCTGCGCACGAACTCCTTGGTGAGCTCGCCCTCCTGCTGCAGCATGCGGTCGGTGACGAACATCGACATCAGGTAGCCGGCGCCGGCCGAAATCGTCGCGATGGAAAGCAGTCCAACCAGCGCGAACCAGCGGCTGAGGTTGAACGGCTGCTGGCGGACCGATGTGGAGAATTGCCGCAGATTCATCCCAGCCTCGCCTTTCGAATCACGCTTGCTCGCGTCCATGGCAATTCCCCCTGCGGCAACAGGGGAAGCATAGCAGAGCGCGTATGCGCTGCGGCGGCGCCGCGCAGCAATGCAAAGCGGTGTGCAGCGGGTGCTGCAGTGAAGACTTTAGGACGCACCACGGGCCTCGGGATCATGATTCGATGGCGTTCAAGTTTGATCGCAAGCACACGCCGTACCAGACGCAGCCCCGGCCCCCTCCCTCAGGAACGGCGCGGCGTGCAAGGCCGCAGCGGGCTCGGCGAGTCGCCTTAGCCTGGGTCAAACTGGGTTATTTCACCCAAATTCGAGCGAAGAGTTGGGTCCCGCCCCCAAGTCTTCCCCCGCAGAGTTTGCTTACATTTGACTGCCAACCGAAACTGGCCGTGAGACGTTCATGCAGTCATGGGCCCGACGCGCCAAAAGGCGCGGTGGGCGTGTTCCACTCCCCCGGGAGGTACGACCATGAAAACCGGCACCCTGACCCTGTCCGCACTCCTGCTCGCCGCGGGCACCCTGTTCGCCAGCCTTCCGGCCGAAGCCGGTCACGATCGCCGCGATTTTCGCGAGTGGCGCCACGACCATAGGCATGTCGGACCGGGCTACGGACACAAGAGACATCACGCCGCGCCGCACCGGCACTCGCAGCGCGTGGTGACCCGCCACGTCGTGCGCGAGCGTTACGTCTACCCGCCGGCCATCAGCCACCGGCACGTGTATCCCGCCTATCCGGTCTATCCTGCTCCGGTCTATTACCCGTACCGCAGGGACCCGGCCATCGTGATCGGCGTCAGCATTCCGCCTCTGGTCATTCCGCTGCGCTGAACCGGTCGCGCTCGGCCCGGTGCCGCGCGGCGAACGCGCTGGCCGCGGCGATGAAGTCGAAGAAATCGGCCTCGAAACCCGCCCGGTCGCGGTACAGTTCGTCGCCAGCCCCGCCGAGCGGGTTGTCGCGGCGCAGCCGCGACGCCATGCGGTCGAGCGCCAGCGCGACCGCGTCGGCCGAGCGATAGGCGCTCAGCCAGTCGTCGCCACGCATGCGTGGGAGGATCGCCACCAGCCGCGGCGGCAGCAGCGGCGCGCGCTCGGCCAGCAGCGCGTAGGTTTCCGCCGCGAACTGCTCGAGCGGTTGGGGATGGAATTGCGCCCAATGGGCGGCGAGAAAGTGATCGTAGTACATGTCGACGATCACGCCGGCATAGCGGCGACGCGCCGCCGAGATCCGTGCGCGGCTGCGCCGGAACGCCGGATGGGCATCGGCAAAGACGTCGATGCGGCGATGCAGGCGCACCCCGGCCGCAAGCGCCTCGGGCAGCGCGCCGGGCAAGTGCCCCTTGACGAAGTCGCCCATCATCCCGCCGACGCGATCGTCGGCCGAGTCTCCCGCGAGATAGGCGTGCGCGAGAAAATTCATCGAGTCGGAACGGTCGCCGCGAGTTCGCGGTGTCGGAAGCAGTCGACCGTATGGTCATTGACCATCCCGACAGCCTGCATGAAGGCGTAACAGATGGTGCCGCCGACGAACTTGAAACCGCGGGCGAGGAGCGCCCGGCTCATCGCCTCGGATTCGGCAGTCTTGGCCGGTACCTCGGCAAGGCTTGGCCAGGCGTTCTGACGGGGCGTGCCCTCGACGAAGCCCCACAGCCACTCGACCGGATCGATGCCCGAGTCCTGCAGCGCCAGCCAGGCCCGGGCGTTGCCCACCGCGGCCTCGACCTTGGCGCGATTGCGGATGATGCCGGGATCGGCGAGCAGGGCGGCCCTCTTCGCCTCGTCGTAACGGGCGATACGCTCCGGGTCGAAACCGTCGAACACTTCGCGGTAGCGCGCGCGCTTTCGCAGCACGGTGATCCAGGCGAGACCCGCCTGTGCCCCCTCGAGCACCATAAACTCGAACAGGATGCGCGGGTCGCGCACCGGCACGCCCCATTCGGCATCGTGATAGGCGATGTAGAGCGGGTCGGTCCCGGCCCAGCCACAGCGCGAATTCATGGCAGTTTCCTCCTCCGCGAGCGCACGGCTTCGGTGCCCGGCCGAGCCCTTACACGCCGTTCAACATCTCGAGTCCCGCAAGCGCCTCGACCACCAGTGGGGCGATCGTGGCGGCGTTCGACTCGTGGGCGATGCAGTCCGAGCTCCAGATTGCATCGACGCCGGCCGAGTGCAGCAGTTCGAGCGCGCCGGAGCCGAAGAGCGCATGCGTGACCGCGACGTCGACCGAGGCCGCGCCGGCCTCGCGCAGCGCGCGGGCAGCCTGAGCGAGCGTGTGCCCGGTGCTTGCAATGTCGTCGAGCAGCACGGCGGCGCGCCCGGCAAGCATCGAGCGCGCGTGGTCGGGCAGCACGACTTCGACGTCGCGGTCGCCGCGCCGGATCTTCATGCAGACCAGGTGATCGAGCCCCTTCGCCGCGGCTGCGGCCGCCACCCAGCGGGCGGATTCCGCGTCCGGGCCGACCAGCAGCGGCCGCGCCCGGCGGCGCGCGGCCAGCGCTCCGAGCAAGGGCGCAGCGGTGAGCGCCACGGCCTGAGCCACCGGCACGGCCTGGTCCAGACGCGCGACGCGGTGAAGGTGCGGATCGACCGTGACGAGCGCATCGAACAACCCGGCAATGAACTCGCCGACGATGCGCTGGCTCACCGCCTCGCCGGGCGCGAAGGCGACGTCCTGGCGCATGTAGGCAAGATAAGGAGCGACCAGCGCGAGACGCCGGGCACCCAGGTCGCGCGCCGTGCGCGCGGCGAGCAAGAGCTCGACGAGCTTTTCGTTGGGGAGGTCGAGGCTGCGCAACAAGACAACGCGCTCGGGTAGCGGCACCGGCAGGCTCAGCTTGAGTTCGCCGTCGGGAAAGCGGTGACGCGCGATGGTGTGCAAGGCGAGGCCGGCCGGCGCGGCGATCTTGGCGGCGAGGCGGTGCTCGTCCTCGAAGCAGAGCAGCGCCGCGCCGGCCATGGTCAGAACTCGACGAAGACGTGCGGCAGTTCGTCGGCGCCGCCGATGGTGTAGCCGGACCCCCGCGCGCTCGCCTGGCGCGCGAACTCGAGATCGGCGCCGTACTCGGCATGGACGCGATAGAGCGGCTCTCCGGCCTCGACCGTCTCACCGAGCTTGCGGGCGAGATCGACGCCCGCGCCCTGGACCTTGGGCGCACCGGCGAGCCGCGCGATGCGGGCGATCTGCTGGTTGTCGATCGCCGTGACCACGCCCGCCGCCGCGGCGCTCACGGTGAAGCTCAGGCCGCCCAATTGCGGCGCGTTGTGATCGAACGGACGCGCGCCCTGGGCGCGCACGATCGCATCCATCTTCGCCAGCGCGCGGCCCGAGTCGAGGATGTCGCGCGCGATCGCAAAGCCGTCTCCGCCGCGCACGTCGGGGTCGAACTCGAGCAGCCGGCCGGCGAGCCGCAAGGCCTTCTGGCGCAGGTCGTTGGGCGCACGCGGGTCGCATTCGAGCACGCGCAGCGCGTCGCGCGCCTCGAGCACCGGCCCGATACCGGAGCCGATCGGCTGGCGCCCGTCGGTGATCACGACGTCGATCACCAGGCCGAGGCGGCCGGCGACGTACTCGAAGAGCTTGCGCAGGCGTTGCGCCTCGGGCATCGAGCGCACCTTGGCGGTGGGCCCCACCGGGATGTCGAGCAGAAGATGGGTCGAGCCGGCCGCGACCTTCTTCGACAGGATCGACGCCACCATCTGGCCAGGCGAGTCGATCGACAGCGGCCGCTCGACCGAGATCAGCACATCGTCGGCGGGCGACAGGTCGGCGGTGCCGCCCCAGGCGAGGCAGCCGCGGTGCTCGCGCACGATCTCGGCCAACCGCTCGAACGGCAATTCGACCTCGGCCAGCACCTCCATGGTGTCGGCGGTGCCGGCCGGCGAGGTGATCGCGCGCGACGAGGTCTTGGGGAATAGCATGCCGTGCGCGGCTACGATGGGCAGCACCAGCATCGAGGTGCGGTTGCCGGGGATGCCGCCGATGCAGTGCTTGTCGACCACCAGCCGCTCGTGCCAGTCGAGGCGCCGCCCACTCTCGACCATCGCGTCGGTCAGGAAATACACCTCCTCGCGGTCGAGATCGCCCTTGTGCGAGGCGACGACGAAGGCGGTGAGCTCGATCTTGGAGTAGCGGTGGTCGGCGATGTCGCGCACGATCGCCCGGAAGTCGTCATGGCCGAGGCGCTCGCCGGCGATCTTGCGGTGCAGCGCCGGAATCGAGCCCGGCGGCTCGGCCTGCGAGATCGCCGCCGGATGGCCGTTGTCGACGCCGAGTTGGGCAAAAGCATCCTCGCAGAGTCCCAGCTCCCGGCAACCGACGAGACTCTCGTCGTCGACGACGTTGAGGGTGGCCAGCACCCGCCGACCGTTCGCCCGCACCTCGACCTTGGAGAGCGCCTGGAAGCCCTCGGCGCGATAGACCGGACAGTCGCGGTGGAGATAGGCGACGTTCTCGCGCCAGGTGTCGATCGCGACGCGGCGCAACGAGAGCGTCGAGGGCTCGGCAACGGGCGGGGGCGTAGCGAATGCAGCGGTCTTGACCATGCTGCCAGCGTACAGCCGGCCGGCTCGCGCGACAAGGCAGATCAGCCCGCGTGAAACCGTCCGCCCGGACGCAGTGCCACGCGCTGCAGCAGCACCGAGATGCGGTAGCGCTCTTCGCCGTAGTGCTCGCGCAGATTGGCGAGCACGCGGGCGACGAAGGCGGGGCCGAGCTGGTCGGCCCAGGCGAGCGGGCCCTGCGGATAGTTGGTGCCGTAGCGCATCGCGGTGTCGACGTCGGCGGCGCTGGCGATGCCCTGCAGCACCGCGTCGGCGGCCTCGTTGGCGAGCATCGCGACGGTGCGCAGGCCGACGAGCCCGGCGACGTCGTCGATGCGGCCGACCTCGAGGCCGGCGCGCTGCAGCGTCCCGACGAGCGCCGCCCAGGCCGCCTCGGAACACGCGTCGGCGCGCGCCAGCGTGAGGCGCGGGGTGGTCGCATAGTCGCGGGCGAGGTCGAACAGCACGAGGTCGGCGACGTCCTCCTCGACCGCACGGCGCGTCGCGGTGCGCCCGTCCGAGAGCGCGACGCGCGCGCCGCCCACTTCAATCCAGCCTGCGCCCGCACTGGCGCGGCGCTCGACCGCGATGCCGGCCGCTTCGAGCCGCGCGGCGAGCGGCTCGGCCGGTCCGAACTCGCCGACGACGGTGGCCGTGGCGACGCCCTCGTGCGCCGGCTCGACCTGCGGCGCCTGGCGCGGCGCGCCCGCGGCGTAGTCGTAGAAGCCGCGCCCGCTCTTGCGCCCGAGCCGCCCGGCGGCGACCAGCTCCTGCTGGATCAGGCTCGGCGTGAAGCGCTTGTCGCCGAAGTATGCGTCGAACACCGAGTTCGACACCGCGAAATTGACGTCGTGGCCGATCAG
This sequence comes from Gammaproteobacteria bacterium, assembly GCA_029289265.1. Lineage (GTDB taxonomy): Bacteria > Pseudomonadota > Gammaproteobacteria > Burkholderiales > Rhodocyclaceae > JARFTX01. Next base: position 4,064 of record JARFTX010000020.1, on the reverse strand, counting down.
GTCCATCAGCTCGAACGGCCCCATCGGGAAGCCGCAGCTCTCGCGCAGCGCGGCGTCGATCGTGGCCGGCTCGGCGCCGCGCTCGGCGAGCACCCGAAGCGCCTCGCCGTAATAGGGCCGCGCGACGCGATTGACGATGAAGCCGGGGGTCGAGCTCGCATGCACCGGCACCTTGCCCCAGGCCTTCGCGGTCGCGTAGAGCGTGTCGGCGACGGCGCGCTCGGTGGCGAGGCCGGAGACGATCTCGACCAGCTTCATGCGCGGCGCGGGATTGAAGAAGTGCAGGCCGGCAAGTCGCTCGGGGCGCTCGAGCGCCGCGCCGATCAGCGTGATCGACAGCGACGAGGTGTTGGTCGCGAGGATCGCGCCGGGCCCGAGCAGGCCCTCGAGCTCGCGGAAGAGCTTCTGCTTGACCTCGAGGTGCTCGACCACGGCCTCGATGGCGAGACCCGCGTCGCGCGCCGCCACGAGCTCGGTGACCGGCACGACGCGGGCGAGCGTCGCCTCGGCCTCGGTCTCGCCGAGCTTGCCCTTGCCGACCAGAAAGCGCAGGTCGCGGGCGATGCCGTCGCGGCCGCGCTCGATCGCCTCGGCACGGGTGTCGTAGAGATACACCGGATGGCCGGCGGCCGCCGCGACGTGGGCGATGCCGCTGCCCATGGCGCCGGCGCCGATCACCAGCACCTTCACGTCGGTCGTGAGTGCGCTCATCGTCGTCCTCTCCGCTCAGTCACCGGCGTCCGGCGCCGGGTTGAAGTGCTCCTTGCCGTTGCCGCAGTCCGGGCACACCCAATCGGCGGGCACGTCCTCCCAGCGGGTGCCGGGCGCGATGCCGTCGTCGGGCAGGCCCTGGGCCTCGTCGTAGGGAAAGTAGCAGGCACTGCACTGGTAGATGGCCATGGGGGTCTCCTCGTCTCTGTGATGGGGTTGGGGGTTTCTGGTGCGCTCTGCGGCGCTGTGTTCGGTCGATCGGGGCCTTGCCGGGGGCCGCTAACCGGTTGGCGGGCGCATCCAGCGCGCAAAGCGCTCGCGCCAGGCATCGTCGATGCGGATCGCGCGCGGGGCGCCCTCGAGGTCGGCCCAGACCACCGTCTGGCGGCTCTGGAAGCGCACCTTGCCGTCCTTCTCGGCAGCGATCGCGAACCGCATCGAGCTGCCGCCGATACTCTCCACCGCGAGGCTGAAGGTGAGCTCGTCGCCATGCACGCTGGGGGCGAGGAAGTCGGCCTCGAGGTGGCGCATCGGCACGCCGCGGCGCTGCTCGGCGTGCAGGGTGAAGAAGTTCACGCCGATGCCCTCGTCGAACCAGTCCTCGACCAGCTCGTTGCACAGCACCAGGTACTGCGGGTAGAACACGATGCCGGCGGGGTCGCAGTGGTGGAAGCGGATCAGTTTCTTGCGTTCGAAAATCACGGTTCGCCTCTTGTCGTCGGGGGTTCGGCCTTCGCCCGCGCGGCTCAGTAGTCGAGAATGCGGGCGACGAAGGCGCCGACCACCTCGAGCACCGCCTCGGGCTGATCCTTGTGCGGCGAATGACGGCAGTCGGCGAGCTTGACCAGATCCACGTCGCGCGCCTGCGCGGCGATGCGGTCGATCTGCGCCATGGTGCCATATTCGTCGTCCTCGCCCTGGATCGCCAGCACCGGGCAGGCGATCGCCGGCAGGTACTCCTCGATGTTCCAGGCGCGAAAGTCCGGATGCAGCCAGATGTCGTTCCAGCCCCGGAAGGCCGCCTCGACGTCGGCGTGGTGCTTGCCCAGCCGCACCGGCAGGTCGGTGGTCTGCCAGGCGATCTTGGCCTGGGCGATGCTCGCGACCGAGAGGTCCTCGACCATCACGTGCGGCGCCATCAGGACGAGGCCGGAGAGCGGCGTCGCGGTGCCGCCGGCGCAGATCAGCGCGATCGAGCCGCCGTCGGAGTGGCCGAACAGGATGGGGCGCTCCAGCCCGAGCGCGGCGAGGAAGGCGGGCAGCACTTCTAGCCCCTCGTCGTGCATGTAGCGCACCGAGCGCGGCAGCCGCGCCGGGTCGGAGCGGCCGTAGCCGGCGCGCGAAAAAACCACCGCCTCGCAGCCCGTCGCATCCGCCACCCGCTGCGGGAAGTCGCGCCACATCGCCACCGAGCCGAGTCCCTCGTGCAGGAAGACGATGGCCGGCGCCCCCTCGCGCGGATGGGCCGACGCGAGCCGCACGTATTCGAGGCGGGTTCCGCGCACTTCGACGAATTTCATCACACCCCCAGATGCTGTTGGATCAGCTCGGAATTATGGCGCAGGGTCTCGCTCGCGCCGTCGTAGACGATGTGCCCCTTGACCAGGATCACCGAGCGGTCGGTGAGGGCGGTGACCGCGGCGTGGTTCTTGTCGACGACCACGGTGGCGATGCCGCTGTCGCGGATGGTGCGGATCACGCGCCAGATCTCGCGCACGATGAGCGGCGCGAGCCCCTCGGTCGCCTCGTCGAGGATCAGGAGGTCGGGGTTGGTCATCAGCGCGCGGCCGATGGTGAGCATCTGCTGCTCGCCGCCCGAGAGCTGGCCGCCGCCGTTGCCGAGCCGCTCGGCAAGCCGCGGGAAGGTTTCGAGCACGCGCTCGTAGGTCCACTCGCGACGGCCGTCTACGCCGGCGCGCGCGGCCATCACCAGGTTCTCGCGCACCGTCAGGTTGGGAAAGATCCCGCGCCCTTCGGGCACGTAGGCGATGCCGAGCCGTGCGATGCGGTGGGTGGGCGCGCGCGTCATGTCCTCGCCGCGCACCCGCACGGTCCCGTCGCTCGGGCGCACCAGCCCGAGCATGGAGCGGATCAGCGTGGTCTTGCCCATGCCGTTGCGGCCCATCAGGCCCACCGCCTCGCCCTTGCGGATCGCGAAGTCGATGCCGTGCAGGATGTGGCTCGAGCCATAGTGCGTGTGCAGCCCGCGCGCCTCGAGGATCGTCGTGTCGGCGGGTGCGGCCGCGGCGCGCGTGGCGGGGGTAGTCGTGCGCGCCGGCTCGGGCGAGGCCTCGCGCTGAAACTGCGCGCTCAGGCTCGGGACCGGCGCAAACGGCAAGGCGTCGCCGCCCCGGCGCTGGAGAATGGCTTCAGTCATGGGTTCCCTCCTGTCCGAGATAGGCCTGCTGCACGTCGGGATTGCGGCGGATCGCCTCCGGCGCGTCCGACGCCAGCACCTGGCCGTTGACCATCACGGTGATGCGGTCGGCGACCGCGAAGACCGCGTCCATGTCGTGCTCGACCAGCAGGATCGCGCGGGTCTTCTTGAGCTCGTTCAGGAGCGCCACCATCTGCGCCGACTCGTCCGAGCCCATGCCGGCGAGCGGCTCGTCGAGCAAGAGCACCTCGGCGTCGGTGGCAAGCACCATCGCGATCTCGAGCTGGCGCTGCTCGCCGTGCGAGAGCGTGCCGGCGACGCGCCCCTCGCGCCCGCCGAGCCCCGCCTCGTGGAGCGCCGCGCGCGCCCGCTCGACCGTGTCGGTGAGGCGCAGCGCGTCCGTGAAGAGGCGCCACGGCTGCTGGCGGCGCGACTGGGCGGCGAGCCGGCAGTTCTCGAGCGCCGAGAACTTCGGAAAGATGTTGGTGCGCTGGTAGCTGCGGCCGATGCCGATCCTCGAGCGTTGGTGCGCGGCGAGCCGCGTGATGTCCGCCCCGCGCAGCCGGATCGTGCCGGACGAGGGCGGCAGGTCGCCCGAGAGCATGTTGATGCAGGTCGACTTGCCGGCGCCGTTGGGCCCGAGCAGCGCGTGCAGCACGCCGCGCTCGAGCGCGAGATCGACGTCCTGGTTGGCGATCAGGCCGCCGAAGCGGCGGGTGAGGCCTTCCGCCTGAAGCAGCATTTCAGCCATGGTTCGCCTCCTTGCCGAGCCTGAGGCCGAGACGGCGCGGCAGCGCGGCCAACCCGCCCGGCATGAACAGGACCGCGGCGACGATCACGCCCCCCATCAGGAGCTGCCAGTGCTTGGTCCAGTCGGAGAAGAGCTCCTGCAGCCCGACCAGCGCGAACGCCCCGGCAATCGCCCCGGCGAGGTTGCCCATGCCGCCCAGGATCACCATCAGCAGCACGTCGCCCG
>JARFTX010000083.1 GCA_029289265.1 Gammaproteobacteria bacterium | reverse complement strand
CACCGAATCCCAGACCGAGGCGAAGATGTCCTCCTCCTCGCGCAGACCGGCGTTGGCGAGGATCTCCTGTTCGGATTCCTCGCGGATGTAGTCGACCACGTCGGCGACCGTGAGGCGCCCGATCACGCGCCTTTCCTTGTCGACCACCGGCGCCGAGATCAGGTCGTAGCGCTCGAAGGCCTGCGCGGCTTCGCCAGCGTCGTCGTCGGGCTCGAAGCTGATGACCGTTTCGGTGCGCATCAGCTCGCCGACCTCGCGCTCGGGGTCGTTGGTGAGCAGCGATTCGAGCGTGAGGATGCCCTTGAGGTGGCCCTCGCGGTCGATCACGAAGAGCTTGTCGGTGTGGTCGGGCAGTTCGGTGAAGCGGCGCAGATAGCGCAGCACCACCTCGAGGGTGACGTCGTCGCGCACCGTCACCATGTCGAAGTCCATCAGCGCGCCGACGGTGTCCTCGGGATACGACATCGCGGCGCGAAGCTGCTCGCGCCCTTCGCTGTCGAGCGACTGGAAGACGTTCTCCAGCACCTCGGGGGGCAGGTCGGGCGCCAGGTCGGCGAGTTCGTCGGCATCGAGCGTCTCGGCCGCCGCCTTGAGCTCGTCCGAGTCCATCGTCTCGATGAGCGACTCGCGCACCGCGTCGGAGACTTCGAGCAGGATCTCGCCGTCGCGCTCGGCCTTGACCAGGTCCCAGACGAACAGACGCTCCTCGAGCGGCAGCGCCTCGAGGATGTAGGCGATGTCGGCAGGGTGGAGCGCGTCGAGCTTGTTCTGCAACTCGGCGATGTGCTGGCGGTGCACCAGGTTCTCGACGAGATCGTGCCGAGGCATGTCCTGACGGTGAACGAGGTCCTCGACCACCTTCTGGCGCGCGAGCAGTTCCTGCACTTCGCGCAGGTGCTGCTGGACGTCGTCGGGATGGCCTTGTTCTTCGCTCGACATGCGGGTCTCGAAACCGGTGTGGCGGGGAATGCGCGATTTTACGGGCTCGGGCCGTCCCCGCGATGACTTTTTTGCCGCAACGCGCAACCGTCGCGGCCAACCCGCCGACGTACGGGGGGTGCCGCGGCGCTGCTCGGATCAGGGTACGCGCGAGTGGATCATGCGGGCGCGGACCCGTTCGGCATGGTTGGCGAGGCGCGGGCTGAAGCGCGTCCCATAGCCGCGGGGATTGGGGAGCTTGACCGCCAGACGCGCGGCTTCCGCCGGGCCCAGCCGATCGGCCGACAGGCCGAAATAATGCTGGGCGGCGGCTTCGGCCCCGAACACGCCGTCACCCCACTCGACCACATTCAGATACACCTCGAGGATGCGGCGCTTGCTCCAGGTCGATTCGATCATCACCGTGATTGCGGCTTCCTGCGCTTTGCGCACGTAGCTGCGCGACGGCGTCAGGAAGAGGTTCTTCGCCAACTGCTGGGTGATCGTCGATCCGCCCGCCGCACGGGCGCCCCGTTCGCGATTGCGCTCGATGGCGCGCTGGATGCCGTCCCAGTCGAAGCCGCCGTGGGCGAGGAAATTGTCGTCCTCGGCGGCCACCACGGCGCGCTTGAGGTGGATCGAGATGCGCTCGTAGGGCACCCAGCGGTGGTCGATGCGCGCCCCCGGGCGGCGTTGCGCGAGCTCGGCCTGCTGGATGCGCATGAAGCGGGTGCTGGTCGGATCGTTGTTCGTCCACCACAGCACATGCGCGAAGATCCAGCCCTGATAGAGCAGCAGTGCCGTGGCGGCCGCGGCAAGCGTCCAGCCGGCGGCCCGGGCGAGCCGCTTCATTGCGCGTCGACGCGGCGGCGCAGTTCGGCCAGCACCGGCGAGGTGTCGGGGCGCACGCCCCGCCAGCCGAAGAAGCTCTCCGCCGCCTGCTCGACCAGCATGCCCAGCCCGTCGGCCAGCCGATTCGCCCCGTCGGCGCGTGCGGCGCGCAGAAACGCTGTGTCGCCACGGCCGTACATCATGTCGTAGGCGAGGCTGCCGGCGGCATACAGACCGGACGGCAAGGGTGGCGCCTCGTCTGCGAGGCTCGATGCGGTGGCGTTGATGACGAGGTCGAAGGCGCGGCCGCCGAGGTCGTCCAGGCCGCAGCCGTCCAGCGGTATGTCGCCCGCGGCCTCGCCGAACGCGCCGGCGAGCGCGACCGCCTTCGAGGCGGTGCGGTTGGCGATCGTCAGCGAGGCGGGATGCGCTCCGAGCAGTGGCAGCACTGCGCCGCGCGCCGCGCCCCCCGCGCCGAGCAGCAGGATGCGGGCACCGGCGAGTTGCGTGTCGAGGTTGAACTGGAGATCGCGCACCAGTCCCGCTCCGTCGGTGTTGTCGCCGAAGATCTCGGCGCCGTCGAAGGCGAGCGTGTTCACCGCCCCGGCCGCTTCGGCGCGCGGCGAGCGCCGCTGGGCGAGCGCGAAGGCTTCGAGCTTGAAGGGCACCGTGACATTGACGCCGCGGCCCCCCGCCGCGCGGAAGTCCTCCACCGCTTGCGCGAAGCCGTCGAGCGGCGCGAGCAGGGCCTCGTAGACCAGCGACTCGCCGGTCTGGCGGGCGAAGGCCGCGTGGATGAGCGGAGACTTGCTGTGGGCGATCGGGTTGCCGATCACGGCATAGCGGTCGGGAGACGTCATCGCGTGCTCAGACGGTCGGAGTTGGTGAAGGTCCAGGTTCGGGTGATGGTGATGAGGTCGGCCTCCTGGGCGATCTCCGGCGGGAAACCGGCGAAGGGCGAGGCCAACTTGACGATGCTCAGCGCCGCCTGATCGAGCTCGGGGTGGCCCGAGGAACGCTCGATCTCCACCCGGGAGACCGAGCCGTCGGCGCGAATCTCGACGGTGAGCAGCAGATTGCCGTAGATTCTGCCGCGCGCAGCCTCGGGATAATTGAGGGCCCCCACCCGCTCGATCTTCATGCGCCAGTCCTCGAGGTACTGGGCATAGTGGTGCTGGCGGGCGCGAATGCCGGCGATCGGCAGGCGCCGCGGGCGTTTGGCGTACTCGTTGAGCTGGCGGTCGATCTGCGCTTCCATGCGCGCGATCGCGGCGACGCTGTCCATCAGGTCGAGTCCGGAGGCGATGCGCTTGGGTTCGGGTGGCGGCGTCTCGGGCGGCGGTTCGACCCGTTCGCGCACCGCCGGTGCCGGCTTGGGCGGGGCTGGCTGCGCCAGCACCTGCTGCCGCGGCGGTGCCGGCTGCTCGGGGGTGCGCTGCTGCGCGCTCACCAGCGCATCGCCGTCGCGCTGCGTCTCCTGCGGCGGCAGCGGCGTGGTCGGGCGCACTTCCTGCTCGCTTGCGCCGCCGCCATCGACGTTGGCCTGTGCAAGCACCTCGGCCTTGTCGGGCGCCCGCTCATGGCGCGCGTTGACGAGGACGACCTCGAGGCTGCGCTGGGCGTTGTCGGCCGGACGGCGTGGTTCGATGCCGAAATGGATGCTGAGCACCAGTCCGTGCAGCAGCAGGGAAAACAAGACTGCGACCCGCAGTCGCCGATCGGCGAGTAACGCGCCCGTCAGCTCGGCTAGGAGCGAGGTTCGCGCGGACTGGCCGAAGGCGTAGGCGGGAAGTGCGTGATCCGTGGCCATGCGACCTTAGGACGTTGCCTCGAACAGGGCCTCGCCCGACTCGTCCGGCGCCGGTTCGGCGAGGGTCTCGACGTGGCGTGCCGCGACGTCGACGTCGATCAGGTCGCTGCCAGTGATCGCCAGCAGCACGCGTGCGCCCGGCAGTTGCAGCGGCAGCGAGGGCACCTTGATGACCAGGGGCAGTTGTTCGAATCTCACGACGTTGTCCCGCAGCACGCGTGCCTCGGCAGTCTCGGCACCGCGCTGACGCAGCCAGCGAATGCTCCAGTAGCGCTCCATGTGACGCTGGAACTCGGCATAGGCCGAGTACGTGAGGTCGAAGTCGCGCATTGCCGCAAACAGATCCGCCGAGCGCGGCGCGAACGGCGGCGGGCCGTCGCGCAGCACCGCGACGATCTGCCACTGATTGACCAGGTCGACGTAGCGGCGCAGCGGCGAGCTCGACCACGCGTAGCAATCGACACCGAGCGCGTCGTGGGGTTCGGCGGCGGTCGACATCCGGACCTTGCCGCCGTTCTGGACGCGGTAGATGCCGGGGACGCCGGCCTGATCGAGCAACCGTCCCCAGGTCGAGTTGGCGAGGATCATCAGCTCGGCGACCAGCTTGTCGAGCGGCGAGCCGCGCTGGCGCTGGCTGATCGTGACGTAACCGGGGCCGTCCGCGGTCGCGGTCTGCCAGTCGACGTAGAAGCTGAAGTCGGTCTGGGCCTGGGCCGTGCTCGCCTTGCCGCGTCCGGCCTCGAGCACGGTCGCGAGATCCCACAGCAGTTTGAGCTCCCGGCTCCAGGCGAATTCCGGCAAGCCTTGTTCGAGCGAGCGCTCGTTGAAGACGGGTTCGAGATCGTGGTGGCGCAGGTTGGCGACGATGGGCACGCGCTCGACCCGGCTCTCGTGGCCGGTGATCGCCAGCGCCGGCGAGACGTCGAGATAGAGCGACACGGCCGGGCAGTCGCGGCCGGCAGCCAGCGTGTAGCGCTCGACGACCGCGTCGGGGAGCATGGTGATCTTGTTGCCCGGCATGTAGACCGTCGACAGGCGTTGCCGGGCGATCGCGTCGAGCGTCGAGCCTCGCTCGAAGCCGAGCGCAGGGGCGGCGATGTGGATGCCGACGCGCCAGCCTCCGCCTTCGCGCGGCGTGACCGAGAACGCGTCGTCGATTTCGGTGGTGGTCGCGTCGTCGATCGAAAACGCCGCAACCTCGGCGAGGGGCAGGTCGGGCTCGGTTGCCGGCAGTTCGTAGTGCGAAAATCCGACCCCGTCGGGGAACTGATCGAAGAGGAAACGATTGAAGTGGAAGTCGTAGGTCGATGCGAGCGCGCCGCACTTGAGCAGCAGGCGCGCCGCGGACAGGCCGCTGTCGACGCAGGCGGCCTCGAGCGCCTTGGCTTCGAGGCGGTTGCGGTCGGGGCGGTAAAGCAATTGCGGCACCATGCCGGCGAGCTCGGGCGGCAGGCGTCCGGCCACCAGCTCGGCACGCATGTGCTCCATCGCCTCGGCTTGCTGGCGCTTCTTCTCCAGACCGGCGAGCGCCGCCTTGAGGATGTCGGAGGGCGCCTTGCGGAAGCGGCCGCGCCCCTTGCGGTGAAAGTAGATCGGCGCCGAATGCAGGCGCAGCAGCAGCGCGGCGGCCTCGACCGCGCTCGGCGCATGGCCGAAGTAGTCCGCTGCGAGCTCGGTGAAGGAGAATTCGTCGTCGCCGCAGACTTCCCAGAGGAAATCCGCGTCGAGTGCCTCGGCGTCGGCCTCGGCCCGGTCGAGCAGCTCCGCCGGCGCCGGTTCACGAAACTCCAGCAGCACATGGCTGCTCTTGAGCTTCACCCGCTTGCCGTGGGACGTCTCCACCTGCAGCGACGCGTCCTTGTCAGCCAGAATCGTCCCGGCCTTGAAGGCTCCGCTTTCCTCAAACAGCACGAACATGTACTAGCGCCTTCTCAAGTAAGACTTGATAGTTTAACCCGGATGGTCGCGGGTGCCCGCGTGGCCACTTGGGACGCATCGCGTATACTGGCTGGCCGACGAGTGTTCCGGAGCCGCCCGTGCCGGGTGCGCAGCCATGCGGCGCCACGGCGGGTGTTGCGACCCGGAGCAACGATGCGACGAGACAGATGGGGGACGACATGACGGCACAAGCGTGGTGGGTGGTCGCGCTGATCGCGGTTGCAGTGGCGGGGCTGATCGGATTCTTCGCCGGAAGGCAGTGGTCGGGTGCAAGAAAGCGGGTCGAGGAACTCGAAACCGAACTCTCCGGCCAGAAAGCGGCGATGGACCAGTACAAGCGCGAGGTCGATACCCACTTCGACAAGACGGCGACCCTGTTCGTGTCGATGGCCGGATCCTACAAAGAGTTGTTCGAGCATCTGTCCAGCGGTTATCGCAAGCTCTCCGCCGGGAGCGAGCGCGATCTGTTCCGCGATCGGGTCGCTGCACTCCTGCTCGACGGGTCCAAGGGCAACGGTGGGGACGAGCGGGCGGTGCTGGAACACGGCACGGACGGTCCGACATCCCAAGACGAGGTGGCTGCCGGCGCGGCTGACAAGATCCCGTCGCCCGCAGGGGAGCCGCCTGCAGCCGACAAGGAAGAGAGCGAGCCGGTGCTCGAAGCCAAGCCCGAGTTGGACGGGCCCGAGCCCGACGCCAAGCCGGAGCCGGACGGGTCCGAACCGGAGGCCGGGCAGGCGGTCGAGCGCGAGCGCAAACCCGCCGGTAACGGCGAGACGGACGAGATCGCGGCCGGTGGGGGTGATACGGCCGGTGCCCGTGCTGCAGCTAGTGCCGGCGATGGCAATGGCGATGCTCGGCCGGCGCGCGGCTCCGACGACGAAGCCGGGGAAAAAGAGGAAGGTGACGGCGACGATCGGGCTCGCCGCGCCGAGCCATCCGCACCTCGCGAGGAGTCGCCCCGTCCGCCACGCGATTACTGACGGTTCAGGGTTTGCGCGCGGTGGCGACGAGCGCGGTCGCGTCGACCGCGTAGCCGGCGCCGTCGGGGCTTCGATGCGGCAGCAGTTCCTCGGTGACCTCATCGCGTAGCTTCGACTGGAGGGACTCGGGCAGCCTTGCCAGTGATTCCGCCGCGCCGCCCGCCAGGTCGAGAAAGGCCTGCCAGTAGGCGCCCGGATCGTCGAATCGGCAGGTGAAACGGCACGGCAACACCCGTACCTCGGCAAACCCTGCCGCGGTCAGGACGGCCTCGAGCTGTCCCGGCTCGCCGAAGCGGAACACCGACGGGCGAGGCACGCGCGGGGCCGGCAGGAGCCGCGCGATGCAGTCCTGGGCGCGGCCGATCAGCGGCACCTGCTCGCGCTCGCCCCACACCGACAGCGCGACGCATCCGCCCGGGCGCAGCACACGGCGCATCTCGGCGAGCGCTTGTTCCGGATGCGGGAACATGAACAACGCGAGCCCGGCCAGGACGCGATCGAAGCGGCCGTCGGCGAAGCCGAGGTGCTCGGCGTCGGCGGCGGCGTAGCCGAGCGCCGTGACGCCCCCCGAAAATTCCCGTTGACGGCGCCGGCCCTCGGCCAGCATCGCATCGGCGATATCGGTCGCGACCACGTAGCCCGACGCGCCGACCTGCAGTGCGGCGTCGCACGCGAGCAGCCCAGGTCCGCTGGCGAGATCGAGCACATGCTGGCCCGGCGCGAGCTCTGCAGCATCGAGGAGCGCCGCGGCGAGATCGGCGCGCAGATGTGCCCCGTCGGCGTAGCGCGCTGCAATGCGGTTGAAGCCCGCGCGCTCGAGCGACTTGAAGCGGCGCGGATCGAAGCCTTCGCCGCTCACTGCGGCACCGCCAGGCCGGCGAACTCGAGCACGCCGTCGAGGTAATCGTTCCAGCGCGAGAAGCCGTGGTCGCCGCCCTCGAGCACCGTCTGGCGGGCACCGGCGTAGCGGGCGACCGCCTCGCGGTAGTCGAGCAATTCGTCGCCGGTCTCGACCAGCAGCCAGTACCGCTCGGGACGCGTGATCTCCGGCACCTCGAGCGCCCTCAACTCGGCGATGTGCTCGCGCGTAAATTCGAAGTGCTCGCCCGTGTAGAGATTGGTCTGGGGGCCGATCCAGGCCTCCAGCGCCAGCGGCGCGACGACGGCGGGATTGACGAAAACCGCCGCAAGGTCGTGGCGCTCGGCGAGCCAGGTCGCGTAGTAGCCGCCGAGCGAGCTTCCGACCAGGGTCGGTGCGGGTGCGCCCGGCATCGCCCGGCAGCGCGCGATCTGCGCCTCCACCAGGGCGATGGCCGACTGCGGCGAGACGGGCAATTGCTCGCACCAGAACTGGCTGGCGAGCCCCCTGGCTGCCATATGGCGTTCGAGCGCGCGAGCCTTGATGGAGGAGGGGGCGGAACGAAATCCGTGCAGGTAAATGATCATCGGGCTACGGGTGGGCTACGGCTTCACTCTAATCTGACGGTCGGAGGGCGCAGGTCGGCTGCCTGGGTGCGGTCGCGCGGGACGACGCCTCGCTCAGGGGGTGGAAGCCTGTCCGCGGGCGCTCAGCGCTCGGCCTGCAGGCCCGTCCACCAATCGAGGATGGCCTGGGCCGACGGTTCGAGCAGCGTCGAGGCGTTGCCGGTGAACTGCTGCCATTCGGGCAGGAAGCGCTCGCCCACCGCCGTAAGTACCGGCACCCCCGAGACGGCCGCCAGGCCCATTTCGTGGCGCAGGCCCGAGCCGACGGCCTCCTGCGCGCCGAACTTGTTGATCACGACCAGATCGACGCCGCTCTCGAGTGCGGCGCGCACGGCCATCGCGGCGTAGGCGAGGGAAGCCGGATCGAGCCGGCACGCCTCGGAGCCGCTGCCCAACTCCTGTGAAAGTGCGAAGCGCTCGCCGCTGGCGAGGTCTTCGAGCTCCATGCCGCAGGGGTCGGGCGTCGCGCTGGCGATGTCGTGCTGGAGCACGCCGCCGAGCCTGACGCCGCGCGCGGCGAGCGTGCGGGCCGCCTCGAGGAGGATCGGCTCGATGTGATCGGTCGGCTTGTAGACCAGGGCGGCGATCGGGGCGAAGGCGTCTTCGGACATGGGCGTAGGGGCGCGCGGGAGGGGTGATTGTCGCACTGTCGCGGGCGCTCGCACAGTGCCGCCGAGGTCCGTCCAATCATGTGCGGTGGTCGGGTTGGCGATATATAACCGGAGCGCACTATAAAACTAATCTTTTATTCTTTCACTGTTTATCGCCTGTCCTGTAACGTGCCAGCCGTGTTCGGATCCCCTGGACAGGGCGCACCATGTCAATCCCCGAAAACCTGCAGGCTCTCGTCGTCGGTCTCGTGCTGCTGGGCTTGTTCGCGACCTTCGTGCGCGAGTGGCTCAAGCCCGACGTCGCCGTGATGGTCGCGGTCGCGGCCCTGCTGGGGTTCGGGCTGCTCGATGCGAAGCAGGTGCTGAGCGTGTTCTCGAACAGCGCACCGATCACGGTCGCGTGCCTGTTCATCATCAGCGGCGCACTCGGCAAGACCGGCTGCGTGGATCGGCTGGGCGAGTGGCTGGGCACGATGGCCGGGGCGAGCGAGGCGCGGCTGCTGGTCGCGCTGCTGCTGGTCGGCATGCTGGTGTCGCCCTTCATCAACAACACCCCGGTCGTGATGGTGATGATCCCGGCGGTGATCGCGATGGCCGGGCGCTACAACATTGCGCCGTCGCGCCTGCTGATCCCGCTTTCCTACGCGACCATCCTCGGCGGGCTGGTGACGCTGGTCGGCACCTCGACCAACATCCTGGTCGATGGCGTGGCGCGCGACATGGGGCTCGCGCCCTTCCACATGTTCGAGATCAGCGCGCCGGCGATCGTGCTCGGGCTGATCGGCTGCGCCTTCATGTTCTTCGTCGCGCCGCGCGTGCTGCCGGTGCGCGAGACGCTCACCCAGCAGTTCACCGGCAGCGGCGACCGGCTCTTCATGACCGAGCTGTTCGTGCCCGAGGATTCGCGGCTCGCCGGCCGCAGCCTCAAGGAGGCGCGCCTCTCCAACGGCACCATCAAGGTGCTCAAGCTCTTCCGCGGTGACGACGAGCTCTCGTCGCCGGCACCGGAGACGCGCCTGATGGTGGGCGACCGCCTGATCGTGCACAGCCGCAGCAGCGCGATGATGGACTTGCGCAGCACCGATCTGGTCGGGCTGCAGGCGGCGCAGACGGCTGATCCGCACGACCTCGAGACACTGCGCCGGCGCGGCGTGGTGATGGTCGAGGCGATCGTCGGGCAGACCTCGCGCTACGTGATGCGGCCGATCCGCGACCTCGACCTTGCCGCCCGCTACGGCATCCACCTGATCGCGGTGCACCGCAAGGACGCGTCGATCCAGGACATCGGCGACGACTTCCAGCTCCAGTTCGGCGACGTGCTGCTGGTCGAGGGCACGCCGGCGCAGATCAAGCGCTTCTGCGAGAACGGCGACCTCTTCGCGATCACCGAGGGGCGCGCGCCGGCGAACCGTCAGAGCCGCGCACCGATCGCGCTCGCCACCATCGCCGGCGTGATGGTGCTCGCCGCCTTCAATGTGATGCCGATCGAAGGCCTCGCCATCATCGGCGCCGCCGTCGTCATCGCCACCGGCTGCATCCGCCCCGACGAGGCCTACAAGGCGATCGAATGGCCGATCCTGGTGCTGATCTTCGGCATGCTGGCGGTGAGCATCGCGATGCGCGAGTCGGGGCTCGCCGACCTGCTCGCGACCGGCCTGGTCGGCGCCGGGGCGGGACTGTCGCCGTGGATGATGCTCGCGCTGGTGATCCTGATCGCTTCCATCGCGACCGAGTTCATCAGCAACAACGCGGTCGCGGTGCTGCTCACGCCGGTCGTGATCGGCGTCGCGCAGCAGCTCGGCGTCGATCCGCGCCCCTTCGTCGTCGGCGTGATGTTCGCCGCGAGCGCGAGCTTCGCCACGCCCATCGGCTACCAGACCAACACCCTGGTCTACAACGCCGGCAACTACCGCTTCACCGACTTCGCCCG
>JARFTX010000082.1 GCA_029289265.1 Gammaproteobacteria bacterium | reverse complement strand
CCTGCATCGTCAGCGTGTTCTCCTCCATCAGGTAGGCGATGCAGGGGTTGGAGTTGATGACGATCTCGTAGGCGAGGCCCATCTGCCCGCGCTTGTAGTTCTTCTCCGTGGCGAGAAAGTGCTTGCCGAAGGTCCAATGGTGGTAGTTCACCGGCATCCCGACCGAGGCGTAGGCATCCATCATCTGCTCGGCGGTGATGATCTCGACCTGGATCGGGTAGGTGTCGAGCCCGAACTCCTCCGCGACCTTGGCGATCTCCTCGTGATAGAGCTCGATCGTCTCGAAGGTCCATTCCGACGTGTCGGGGAGGATCTTGCTCTTCTCGATGCGTCGCTTCATACGAGATTCTTCTTGAAGAGTTCGCGAAAAACGGGATAGATCTGCGCGGGGCTCTCGATGCGCTGGATCGCGAAGTTCTTGTGCGCGCCGAGGAGCTTCTCGTATTCGCGCCAGAGATTCTGGGCCTCGCCCGCGGTGATCTCGACGTAGGCGAAATACTGGCAGTAGGGCAGCACGCGCTCGTCGAGCAGCTTGCGGCAGATCGGCGAGTCGTTGTCCCAGTTGTCGCCGTCCGAGGCCTGGGCGCCGTAGATGTTCCAGCTCCCGCCGGCGTAACGGTCGTGGATGACCTGGTGCATCAATTCGAGCGCGCTCGATACGACCGTGCCGCCGGATTCGCGCGAGTGGAAGAATTCGTCCTCGTCGACCTCCTTGGCGATCGTGTGGTGGCGGATGAAGACGACCTCGATGTGTTCGTAGGTGCGGGTGAGGAACAGGTAAAGCAGCATGAAGAAGCGCTTGGCGGTCGACTTCTTGCCTTCGTCCATCGAGCCCGAGACATCCATCAGGCAGAACATCACGGCCTGGGTGGTCGGCTTGGGCACCCGGATGCGGTTGTTGTAGCGCAGGTCGAAGCTGTCGATGAAGGGAATCGCCTCGATCTTGGCCCGCAGGCGGGAGATCTCCTCGTGCAGGGCCGCGACCTCGTCGCTGTCCTGGCCGAATTCCTCGATCGCCTCTTCGAGCTCCCGTTGCAGCTCGCGCAGGCGTTTGTGCGAGGGTGTGCCGAGCGCAAGCCGACGCCCCAGGGCACCGCGCATCGAGCGCACGATGTTGATGTTGGTCGGCGAGCCGGCCGAGACGAAGCCCGCACGCTGCGTCTTGTAGTCGGTCACCCGTGCGAGCTGGGTGCGGACCAGGTCGGGTAGCGCCAAGTCCTCGAAAAAGATGTCGAGGAACTCCTCGCGCGACAGGTGGAAGACGAAATCGTCCTCGCTCTCGCCTTCGTTGCTGGCCTTGCCTCGGCCCGAGCCGGAGCCGCCCCCCTGCGGCGGCCGGTTGAGGCGATCGCCGGTCGAGAACTGGTCGTTGCCGGAAAACACCTGTTCCATGATGCCGCCCCGGCCCTGCTGGAACTGCGGCTCGTTGAGATCCTTGGCCGGGATCGAGACATGCTCGCCGGTGTCGGTGTCACGGATCGAGCGGCTGCGGATCGCCTCGCTGACCGCGCGGCGAATCTGTTGCTTGAAGCGTCGCATGAAGCGCTCGCGATTGACCGCGCTCTTCTTCTTGCTGTCGAAGCGGCGATCGATGATGCGGGTCATGGCGAAGCCTCCCGGCCACGGGTCTCGTCAGGGACGACTCGGACAATGCCTGGGTCGCAGCCCATGCTGTGCTTCAGGACGCCTTTCTCACCCGCAGATACCACTCGCACAGCAGGCGCACCTGTTTCTCGGTGTAGCCCTTCTGGATCATCCGGTCGACGAAGTTCTGGTGCTTCTTCTGCTCGTCGGTGCTCGCCTTGGCGTTGAAGCTGATGACCGGCAGCAGATCCTCGGTGTTCGAGAACATCTTCTTCTCGATCACACCGCGCAGTTTTTCGTAGCTGGTCCAGCTCGGGTTGCGGCCGTCGTGCTTGGCGCGCGCGCGCAGCACGAAGTTCACCACCTCGTTGCGGAAGTCCTTCGGGTTGCTGATCCCGGCCGGCTTCTCGATCTTCTCCAGTTCGTCGTTGAGGGCCGCACGGTCGAGGATCTCGCCGGTGTTCGGGTCGCGGAACTCCTGGTCCTGCAGCCAGAAGTCGGCGTAGGTGACGTAGCGGTCGAAGATGTTCTGGCCGTACTCCGAGTAGCTCTCCAGGTAGGCGGTCTGGATCTCCTTGCCGATGAACTCGGCGTAGCGCGGCGCCAGGTACTCCTTGATGAAGCGCAGGTAGCGCGCCTCGGTCTCGGGCGGGAACTGCTCGCGTTCGATCTGCTGCTCGAGCACGTACATGAGGTGCACGGGGTTGGCGGCGACCTCGCGGTGGTCGAAGTTGAACACCTTGGAGAGCGCCTTGAAGGCGAAGCGGGTCGACAACCCGGTCATGCCCTCGTCGACGCCGGCGTAATCGCGGTATTCCTGCAGGCTGCGCGCCTTGGGGTCGGTGTCCTTGAGGTTTTCGCCGTCGTAGACGCGCATCTTCGAGAAGATGCTGGAGTTCTCCGGCTCCTTGAGGCGCGACAGCACGGCGAACTGCGCCATCATGCGCAGCGTGTCGGGCGCGCACGGGGCCTCGGACAAGGAGCTGTTGGCGAGCAACTTCCCGTAGATGCGGATCTCCTCGGTGACGCGCAGGCAGTAGGGCACCTTGACGGTGTAGATGCGGTCGAGGAAGGCCTCGTTGTTCTTGTTGTTCTTGAACGAGACCCATTCGGACTCGTTCGAGTGCGCCATCACGATGCCGTCGAAGGGAATCGCGCCGAAGCCCTCGGTGCCCTTGTAGTTGCCCTCCTGCGTCGCCGTCAGCAGCGGGTGCAGCACCTTGATCGGCGCCTTGAACATCTCGACGAACTCGAGCAACCCACGGTTGGCGAGGCACAGACCGCCCGAGTAGCTGTAGGCATCGGCGTCGTCCTGCGAAAACTGCTCGAGCTTGCGGATGTCGACCTTGCCGACCAGCGAGGAGATGTCCTGGTTGTTCTCGTCGCCCGGCTCGGTCTTGGAGACTGCAACCTGGCGGAGCACGGACGGGCGCACCCGCACGACGCGAAAACGGGTGATGTCGCCGCCGAATTCGTGCAGGCGCTTGACCGCCCAGGGACTCATGATGTTGTCGAGATAGCGGCGCTGAATGCCGAAGTCTTCCTCGAGCAGCGGGCCGTCCTCGGCGAGATCGAACAGGCCCAGGGGCGACTCGTGCACGGGCGACCCCTTGATCGCATAGAAGGGCACCTTCTCGATCAGCGTCTTGAGCTTCTCCGCGAGCGAGGACTTGCCGCCGCCCACCGGTCCGAGCAGATAGAGGATCTGCTTCTTCTCCTCGAGACCCTGAGCGGCATGGCGGAAGTACGCGACGATCTGCTCGATGACTTCTTCCATGCCGTAGAAGTCTCGGAAGGCCGGATAGATCTTGAGGACCTTGTTCGAGAAGATTCGCGACAGGCGCGGGTCGAGGCGGGTGTCGACCAACTCGGGCTCCCCGATCGCCATCAACATCCTCTCGGCAGCGGTCGCGTATGCAGACTTGTCGGTCTTGCAGAGCTCGAGATATTCCTGGATCGAAAGCTCCTCGTCACGCGAGGTTTCGTACCGTGCCTGATAGGCATTGAAGATGCTCATGGGATGTCTCCTCGCTCGCCAAGCTGCAAGTTGCCCCGGAGCAACCTCGACCGGACTCCCATCCGGAGCGGTTGCCGCGCTACCCTCTGCATGCAAATCCTATCACTGCACGGCAGGGCTGCAAGTTCTATCCCTAAGAGAGTTCCACATGGGCCGAGTTCCGACCTGGCTCAGCGTGTGCAATCTCGCCCGCGCAGGGGCGTGGCGGCGGGGTGGGTGGCGGTCGCATGTGCTAGAATTTCCGCCTGTTTGCACGACGGACCCGTTGTGCGCGCCCCGTTCGGGTGTTCGAGGCGCCCGCCGCGAGGTCGCGCTTTAGGCCGAAATTTCGACTTGTCAGGAAACGATAGATGCAGAACAACCAGGATACGCAGAACGCTCTCGAACGTCGCATCGACATGACCGTGCCGCTCGCCGACATCGAAAAAGAAGTCGATGCCCGCCTCAAGCGCATCGCCCGCACGGTGAAGATGCCGGGTTTCCGGCCGGGCAAGGTGCCGATGAAGATCGTCGCCCAGAGCTACGGCCCGCAGGCCCGCTCCGAGGCGATCGGCGCCGCTGTCGAGAAGGCGTTCGGCGACAAGGTGCGCGAAGAGAAGCTGCGCGTCGCCGGCAGCCCGCGTATCGAGCCCAAGGAAGCGGCCAGCGAGGGCGCGCTCGAGTTCAGCGCCGTGTTCGAGGTTTACCCTTCCATCACCTTGGGCGACCTTTCGGGTAAAAAGGTCGAGCGCCCGGTGTTGGCGGTCGGTGAGGCCGAAGTCGACAAGACGCTCGACGTCCTCCGCAAGCAGCGCACCACCTTCTCGACGGTCGAGCGCGCGGCGCAAGAGGGTGACCGCGTGGTGGTCGACTTCACCGGCCGCAAGGGCGGCGAGGTCTTCGAGGGCGGTCAGGCCCAGGATTTCCCGTTCGTGATCGGCGGCGGATCCATGCTCAAGGACTTCGAGGAGGCTGCGAAGGGCCTGAGTGCGGGGGCGAGCAAGACCTTCGACATGACCTTCCCGGCGGACTATCACGCCGAGGCGCTCGCCGGTCAGGCGGTGCAGTTCGAACTCGCAATCAAGCGCGTGGACGCGCCCGTGCTGCCCGAAGTGGATGCCGACTTTGCCCGTGCGCTGGGTGTCGCCGACGGTGACGTCGCGAAACTGCGCAGCGAGGTCCGCAACAACCTCGAGCGCGAGGTCAAGCGCCGTATCCAGGCTCGGGTCAAGGAGCAGGTCATGGATGCGCTGCTCGCCGCCAACCCGATCGAAGTGCCCAAGGCGCTGGTGGAGGCCGAATCGCGTCAGCTTGCCGACAACGCCCGGCGCGATCTCGAAGCCCGTGGCATGAACGCCAAGGATATCCCGGTCCAGCCGGAGTGGTTCGTCGAGCAGGCCCAGCGACGCGTCAAGCTGGGGCTCATCATGGCCGAGCTGGTCAAGCAGCACGAACTCTTCGCCAAGCCCGAGCAGATCAGAACTCTCGTCGAGGAAATGGCTCAGAGTTACGAGGATCCGTCCGAGCTGGTGCGTTGGTATTACGCCCAGCCGGAGCGCCTCGCGCAGGCCGAGGCCGTCGTGATCGAGGACAATGTGGTCGCGTGGGTCGTGTCCCAGGTCGAGGCAACGGATCGCCCGGTCGAGTTCGACGAATTGATGGGCAACGCGGCCTGAGGCTGCAAGGGGTCTGCACATGAACAACCCGGTATCGGATGGCGGCAGTTCCTGGAACCCGGTCGGGCTCGGCCTGGTTCCGATGGTAATCGAGCAGAGCGGACGGGGCGAGCGCGCCTACGACATCTACTCGCGACTCCTGAAGGAACGCGTGGTGTTCCTGGTGGGCCCCGTCAATGACGTCACGGCCAACCTGATCGTCGCCCAATTGTTGTTCCTCGAGTCGGAGAATCCCGACAAGGACATCTATTTCTACATCAACTCGCCCGGCGGTTCGGTCACGGCCGGGCTGGCGATCTACGACACGATGCAGTTCATCAAGCCCGACGTGAGCACCCTGTGCATCGGGCAGGCCGCCAGCATGGGTTCCTTCCTGCTCGCGGCCGGGGAAAAGGGCAAGCGTTTCTGCCTGCCGAACTCCCGCGTCATGATCCACCAGCCGCTCGGCGGGTTCCAGGGCCAGGCCTCGGACATCGAGATCCATGCCCGCGAGATCCTCAATATCCGCAAGCGTTTGAACGAGATGCTGTCCAAGCATACCGGCCAGCCGGTCGAGCGCATCGACCGGGACACCGACCGCGACAATTTCATGGGCGCAGCCGAGGCACTCGACTACGGCATCGTTGACAAGATATTGACCTCTCGCGCCGAGGCCGAATAGGGAGACGATCATGGCGGACAAGAAAACGGGTGGCGACAAGCTGCTGTATTGCTCCTTTTGCGGCAAGAGCCAGCACGAAGTCCGCAAGCTGATCGCGGGTCCGTCGGTCTTCATCTGCGACGAGTGCATCGAGCTGTGCAACGACATCATCCGCGACGAGATGATCGACCGCCCCGGCACCGACGGGGCGAGCGAAAGTCTGCCCACACCGCACGAGATCTGCCAGATTCTCGATCAGTACGTGATCGGCCAGCAGCAGGCCAAGCGCAACCTGTCGGTCGCGGTCTACAACCACTACAAGCGCCTGCGCCATGTATCGTCCGATAAGGACGGCGTCGAGCTCTCGAAGAGCAACATCCTGCTGATCGGGCCGACCGGCTCGGGCAAGACGCTGCTTGCGCAGACGCTCGCCCGCATGCTCAACGTGCCCTTCGTGATGGCCGACGCGACGACGCTCACCGAGGCCGGCTACGTCGGTGAGGATGTCGAGAACATCATCCAGAAGCTGCTGCAGAAGTGCGAGTACGACGTGGACAAGGCCCAGAACGGCATCGTCTACATCGACGAGATCGACAAGATCTCGCGCAAGTCCGACAACCCCTCGATCACTCGCGACGTCTCGGGCGAGGGGGTGCAGCAGGCGCTGCTCAAGCTGATCGAAGGCACGACGGCGTCGATCCCGCCGCAGGGTGGGCGCAAGCATCCGAACCAGGATTTCATCCAGGTCGACACCACCAACATCCTGTTCATCTGCGGCGGCGCCTTCGACGGGCTCGAGAAAATCATCCGCAACCGCACCGAGAAGGCCGGCATCGGCTTCGGTGCCGAGATGAAGAGCCGCAGCGGCAAATCCACCTCCGAGTCGTTCCGCGAGGTCGAACCGGAGGACCTGATCAAGTTCGGCCTGATCCCCGAGTTCGTCGGCCGTCTGCCCGTCATCGCCACGCTGCAGGAGCTCGACGAAGAAGCCCTCATCAAGATCCTCATCGAACCCAAGAACGCACTGGTCAAGCAGTACGAGAAGCTGTTCGCGATGGAGGGCGTCGAGCTCGAGATCCGTCCGGCCGCGCTGCACGCGGTCGCACGCAAGGCGATCCGCCGCAAGACCGGCGCGCGCGGGCTGCGCTCCATCATCGAGGCGGCCCTGCTCGACATCATGTACGACCTGCCGACGCTGGAAGGCGTGACCAAGGTGGTCGTCGACGAGGGCACTATCGAGGAGTCGGCCCGGCCGCTGCTGATCTACGCCGACCAGCAGAAGGTTTCCGGCTCGAACTGAGCGAGCCGCGGCCCGCCGGCGCTTGATTTATTGATGTCGAGCCCCCATGTGGGCTCGACATGTCTCCAGAGGTACGAATAATCATGCCAGGCACGCCTGCACTCCCCAACGAGCAACTCGAACTGCCGCTGCTGCCGCTGCGCGACGTGGTGGTGTTTCCCCATATGGTCATCCCGCTGTTCGTCGGCCGCCCGAAGTCGATCAAGGCGCTCGAGGACGCGATGGAGGGGGGCAAGAGCATTCTGCTCGTCGCCCAGAAATCGGCGGCCAAGGACGAGCCCTCGGCTGAGGATCTCTACGACATCGGCTGCATCGCCAACATCCTGCAGATGCTGAAGCTGCCCGACGGCACCATCAAGGTGCTGGTGGAGGGCGTCGAACGCGCCCAGCTCGATGCGGTGGAGGATCGCGGCGCGCTCTTCGTCGCGCGCGCGACGCCGGTCGAGGTGCCCGGCATCGACCACAACGAGGCCGAGGCGATGCGCCGCGCGATCATCGCGCAGTTCGACCAGTACGTTAAGCTCAACAAGAAGATCCCACCGGAGATCCTCGCCTCGCTCGCGGGGATCGAGGATGCCGGCCGGCTGGCCGACACGATCGCGGCGCATCTGCCGCTCAAGCTCGAGCAGAAGCAGGAAGTGCTCGAGATGTTCAGCGTCATCGAGCGGCTGGAGAAGCTGCTGTCGCAGCTCGAGACCGAACTCGACATCCTTCAGGTCGAGAAGCGCATCCGCGGCCGCGTCAAGCGCCAGATGGAGAAGAGCCAGCGCGAGTACTACCTGAACGAACAGGTCAAGGCCATCCAGAAGGAGCTCGGCGAGGGCGAGGAGGGCGCCGACCTCGACGAGATGGAAAAGAAGATCAAGACCGCGGGCATGACCAAGGAGGCGCTGGCGAAGGCGCAGTCCGAGTTCAAGAAGCTGCGGATGATGTCGCCGATGTCGGCCGAAGCCACCGTCGTGCGCAACTTCATCGAAACCCTGATCGGCTTGCCGTGGAAGAAGAAGTCGCGCGTCAGCAAGGACCTCGCGGCCGCCGAGAAGGTCCTCGACCAGGATCACTATGGGCTCGAGCGCGTCAAGGAGCGCATCGTCGAGTATCTCGCCGTGCAGCAGCGGGTGGACAAGCTGAAGGCGCCGATCCTGTGCCTGGTCGGTCCCCCGGGGGTCGGCAAGACCTCGCTCGGCCAGTCGATCGCCAAGGCCACCAACCGCAAGTTCGTGCGCATGGCGCTGGGCGGCGTGCGTGACGAGGCCGAGATCCGCGGCCACCGTCGCACCTACATCGGTTCGATGCCGGGCAAGATCCTGCAGAACATGACCAAGGTCGGCGTCAAGAACCCGCTCTTCCTGCTCGACGAGGTCGACAAGCTCGGCATGGATTTCCGCGGCGATCCAAGCTCGGCCTTGCTCGAGGTGCTCGATCCGGAGCAGAACCACACTTTCCAGGACCACTACATCGAGGTCGATTTCGACCTGTCGGATGTGATGTTCGTCGCCACGGCCAATACGCTGAACATTCCGCCGGCGCTGCTCGACCGCATGGAAGTGATCCGGCTGTCCGGCTACACGGAGGACGAGAAGGTCAACATCGCGCAGCGCTATCTGCTGCCCAAGCAGATGAAGACCAACGGCCTGAAGCGCGACGAGCTCTCGGTGACCGAGGAGGCCTTGCGCGACATTTGCCGC
The DNA here is from genome assembly GCA_029289265.1 of Gammaproteobacteria bacterium. GTDB lineage: Bacteria > Pseudomonadota > Gammaproteobacteria > Burkholderiales > Rhodocyclaceae > JARFTX01. Next base: position 1,706 of record JARFTX010000082.1, on the reverse strand, counting down.
TATTACACCCGCGAAGCAGGGGTACGTGGACTCGAGCGCGAGATCTCCAAGATCTGCCGCAAGGTAGTGAAGTCGCTCGTGCTCAAGAGCCGTGCGACCAAACTGGTCGTCAATGCGACCAATCTCCCCAAGTACCTGGGTGTGCGCAAGTACACCTTCGGCATGGCCGAGAAGGAAAACCAGATCGGCCAGGTCACGGGGCTTGCCTGGACCGAGGTCGGCGGCGAGCTCCTTACGGTCGAATCGGTGGTGCTCCCCGGCAAGGGCAAGGTCGTCACGACCGGCAAGCTCGGCGAGGTGATGCAGGAGTCGATCCAGGCCGCGCTGTCGGTGGTGCGCAAGCGGGCTCGTTCGCTCGGTATCGCCGAGGATTTCTACCAGAAGAGCGACATCCACATCCACCTGCCTGAAGGCGCGATTCCCAAGGACGGTCCGTCCGCGGGCGTGGCCATCAGCACGGCCCTGGTTTCGGTGCTGACCGGAATCCCTGTGCGCTGCGATGTGGCCATGACCGGCGAGATCACCTTGCGCGGCGAAGTTCTGCAGATCGGCGGATTGAAGGAAAAGCTCCTCGCCGCGATTCGCGGTGGCATCGCCACGGTGCTGATCCCCGAAGAGAACGTCAAGGATCTTGCCGAGATTCCCGAGACGATCAAGAACGCCGTCGAGATCGTTCCGGTGCGCTGGATCGACCGCGTGCTGGAGCTCGCGCTGGAGCGCAAGCCCGAGCCGCTTGCCGAGGACGAGTCGCCCGCATTGCCCGTTGCGGGTACTCCGTCAGAGGCCGAAGGCGCCGGCAAGAGCATCCGCGCGCACTGAGAGACGTATTTCCCTGCTTCCCTGCGAACCCCGTGGTGTGCCTCGGCGCACCACGGGTCGCCTTGACACGTCCGTTTCCCAAGCGCTATAAAACTCTTGCAGGGCACCGATCCCGAGTATTCACCTGACGTGGGCCCTGCTGTAGTGGCTTTTCCCCAGAGACAGAAAACCACATGACAATACGCCAGGGGGCATAAGTGAATAAATCCGAACTGATCAACGAGATCGCTGCTAACGCAGAACTTTCCAAGACGGCCGCCGGCCGGGCACTGGACGCTGCGATTTCAGCCGTAAAGGGCGCACTGAAGAAGAAAGATTCGGTCACTCTGGTAGGTTTCGGTACGTTTTATGTGGGCGAACGATCGGCACGCACCGGTCGCAACCCGCGCACCGGCAAGAGCATCAAGATCAAGGCGGCGGTCGTACCCAAGTTCCGCGCTGGCAAAGGCCTGAAGGATGCCGTAAAATAGCAGGCTTGCCTGAGCCGCGCCTAGCGTGGATCAGGGCAGCGCGGGTGCTTAGCTCAGTTGGTAGAGCGTCGCCCTTACAAGGCGAATGTCGGCGGTTCGACCCCGTCAGCACCCACCAACACCTCGAGGCCCGGACTTGTTCCGGGCTTCGTCGCGTCTGGTGAAGCGGGCTGGGCCGGACGTTTGGCGCGGTTCACCTGTCGGCTTGACGGGTGCGTGGCGGGCCTTCTACAATTCGCGCTCTTTATCCGGGGCGGTTAGCTCAGCGGTAGAGCACTGCCTTCACACGGCAGGGGTCACTGGTTCGATCCCAGTACCGCCCACCAGCAGCATCCTCCGCAGTTCGTCGTCGCGCCCCCCCAGGGCGGTTAGCTCAGCGGTAGAGCACTGCCTTCACACGGCAGGGGTCACTGGTTC
>JARFTX010000081.1 GCA_029289265.1 Gammaproteobacteria bacterium | reverse complement strand
TCGGCCACATCGGCGTGCTCGGCGTCGATAAGAACGGCGAGGAGTGGTACCAGGTGACGATCGGCGGCAGCCAGGGCCACGATGCCGCAATCGGCAGCGTGATCGGCCCGTCGGTCTCCGCCGCCGAGATGCCCGACGTCGTCGAGCAGCTGATCGAGACCTATCTAGCGCACCGTCACGCCGACGAGCGGTTCATCGACACGGTTCGCCGCATCGGCGTCGAGCCCTTCAAGGCGCGCGTCTATCGCGGCCGCCAGCCGCAGAGGAAGGTCGCCAATGGCTAAGCTCATCCACAACGGCCGCGTCGTCGCCGACGACTGGCAGATCGTCCGCCTCGAGGCGGATGCCGACCCCGCCGGCGCGCAACTGCCCGCCGGGCGTGTGATCGTCCCGCTGGCGCTGTGGCGTGCCCGCCGCGACGAGCTCGCCGCGCGTGGCGACGTCGCGGTCTGGCTCGGCGGCGCTGACGATCCGGCCGAGCTCGCCGCCGATCTCGCGCGCCTGCCGCTCGTTGGCGTCGACTTCCCGAAGTTCGCCGACGGCCGCGGCTACTCGATCGCGGTGCTGCTGCGCGGCCGCTACGGCTACACCGGCGAGCTGCGCGCGATCGGCGACGTGCTGCGCGACCAGTTCAACTACCTCGTGCGCTGCGGCTTCGACGCACTCGCGCCGCGCGAGGGACGCTACACCGACGCGCAGCTCGAGGCCGCCGTGGCGAGCCTCGCCGACTTCACCGAGCCCTACCAGGGCGCGATCGCGCCGCACGAGCCGCTGTTCCGCCGCGTGCGCCGCGCTGCCTGATCCAAGCCAGAGAGCGAACCCGCATGCATCCGAACATGAACCCCGACCTTGCCGACGCCCGGCTGCGCGCCGCCGTCGAGGCGAAGGCCGAGGCCGCGCGAAGCGTCCTGCGCGAGGTCGCGCGCGACTTCAGCCCCGCCGCGTTCGCCAACAGCCTCGGCGCCGAGGACATGGTGCTGACCGACCTGATCGTGCGCGAAGCGCTGCCGATCGAGATCTTCTCGCTCGACACCGGGCGCCTGCCGGCCGAGACCTACGCGCTGATGGACGAGGTGCGCCGCCGCTACGGGCTCAAGCTCACGCTCTACTACCCGCGCCACGAAAACGTCGAGACCTTCACCCGAGCGCACGGCATCAACGGCTTCTACGACTCGGTCGAGCTGCGCAAGGCCTGCTGCCACGCGCGCAAGGTCGAACCGCTCCAACGCGCGCTCACCGGCCGCAAGGCCTGGATCACGGGCCTGCGCGCCCAGCAGGCGGCCACCCGCGGCGCGCTCGCCGTGCGCGAGTTCGACACCGCCAACGGGCTGGAGAAGTTCAGCCCGCTCGCCGACTGGAGCGAGAAGGAAGTTTGGGCCTACATCCGGCTCCACGACGTGCCCTACAACGCGCTGCACGACAAGTTCTATCCGTCGATCGGCTGCGCACCGTGCACGCGCCCGGTGGCGATCGGCGAGGACGTGCGCGCCGGGCGCTGGTGGTGGGAGCAGGCCGACAGCAAGGAATGCGGCCTGCACGTGAAAAAGGCCTGAGTACGCCGAACGATACGGGAGCGCCCACGATGAGCCGGAATCCGACCCCGATTTCCAACGGCACGACGCGGCGGCGCCTCGCCGCGCTGCGTGCCGGACTGCTGGCGGCGCTGCGGGCGCTGCGCGGCAACACATACAGACGGTGAACACGATGTCGACACTGACCAGACAGACCCTCTCCCACCTCGACTGGCTCGAAGCCGAGGCGATCCACATCCTGCGCGAGGTCGCAGGCCAGTGCGCCAATCCGGTGCTGCTGTTCTCCGGCGGCAAGGACTCGATCTGCCTGCTGCGGCTCGCCGAGAAGGCCTTCCGCCCGGGCCGCTTCCCGTTCCCGCTGATGCACATCGACACCGGTCACAATTACCCCGAGGTCGTCGCCTTCCGCGACCAGCGCGCTGCCGAGCTGGGCGAACGGCTGATCGTGCGCTCGCTCGAGGACTCGATCGCGCGCGGCACCATCGTGCTGAAGAGCCCGCTCGAGTCGCGCAACAAGCACCAGTCGGTGACGCTGCTCGAGGCGATCGAGGAGTTCGGCTTCGACGCCTGCATCGGCGGGGCGCGGCGCGACGAGGAGAAGGCGCGCGCCAAGGAGCGGATCATGAGCTTCCGCGACGAGTTCGGCCAGTGGGACCCGAAGAACCAGCGCCCGGAGCTGTGGAACCTGTTCAACGCCCGCACCCACAAGGGCGAGAACATCCGCGCCTTCCCGATCAGCAACTGGACCGAGCTCGACGTCTGGCAATACATCGAGCGCGAAAACCTCGAGCTGCCGAGCATCTACTTCGCCCACACCCGGCCGGTGGTGCGCAAGAACGGGCTGCTCCAGCCGGTTACCGAGCTCACCCCGGCCAGGCCCGGCGACGTGGTCGAGGAGGTGCGCGTGCGCTTCCGCACCGTCGGCGACATCAGCTGCACGGCGCCGGTCGAATCCGACGCCGACTCGGTCGCCAAGATCCTGCTCGAGACCGCGACGACGACGATCACCGAGCGCGGCGCGACCCGCATGGACGACCAGACCAGCGAAGCGTCGATGGAGCAGCGCAAGAAGGAAGGCTACTTCTGAGCGCCTCTGCCCCCGACAATCGTATAAAGACCCGAGGAATGAACATGTCCGCCCCCGAAAACCTGCCCGGCATCGACAACGGCCTGCTGCGCTTTCTCACCTGCGGCAGCGTCGACGACGGCAAGAGCACCCTGATCGGACGCCTGCTGTTCGACACCAAGACCATCCTCGCCGACACCCTGAGCGCGATCGAGCGCAGCTCGCAGCGACGCGGCCTCACGGCGGTCGACCTGTCGCTGCTCACCGACGGCCTGCAGGCCGAGCGCGAGCAGGGCATCACCATCGACGTCGCCTACCGCTATTTCTCGACCGGCACGCGCAAGTACATCATCGCCGACGCGCCCGGCCACGAGCAGTACACCCGCAACATGGTGACCGCCGCCTCGACCGCCAACCTCGCGATCATCCTCGTCGATGCGCGCAAGGGCGTGCAGACGCAGACGCGCCGCCACTCCTACCTCGCCCACCTGGTCGGCATCCCGCATCTCGTCGTCGCCGTGAACAAGATGGACCTCGTGGACTACGACCAGGCGAGCTTCGAGCGCATCCGCGCCGACTACCTCGCCTTTGCCGCGCAGCTCGGCATCCCCGACGTGCGCTTCATCCCGATGTCGGCGCTCAATGGCGACATGGTGGTCGAGCGCGGCGCGCGGCTCGCCTGGTACACCGGACCGACCCTGCTCGAGATCCTCGAGTCGGCGCCGGCGGCGCACACCGAGCGGCCGGAGAACTTCCGCTTCCCGGTGCAGTATGTGTGCCGCCCGCAGGAGTCCGCCAACCCCGCGCTGCACGACTTCCGCGGCTTCATGGGGCGGGTCGAGTCGGGCGAGATCGCGGTCGGCGACGCGGTGACGGTGCTGCCCTCGGGGCGTACCAGCACCGTGCGCGAGATCCGTGTCGGCGACGCGAGCCTGCCGTGCGCAATCCACGAGCAGTCCGTGACGCTGCTGCTCACCGACGAGATCGACGTCTCGCGCGGCGACATGATCGTCAAGACGAGCGAGCAGCCGCAGGCGACCAAGCAGGTCGAGGCGACCCTGTGCTGGCTCTCCGAGACGCCGCTGTCGACCGCGCGCACCTACCTGCTGCGGCACACCACGCGCGAGGTCAAGGCCAAGGTGGCGGCGATCGAGTACCGCCTCGATGTCAACACGCTCGCCCACGGGCCAGCCGCCGCCCTCGAGATGAACGACATCGCCCGCGTCGCGCTCAAGCTCGCGCAGCCGGTGTTCGCCGACCGCTACGCCGAGAACCGCGCCACCGGCGCCTTCATCCTCATCGACGAGAGCACCAACAACACGGTCGGCGCCGGCATGATCCGCTGATCGCCTGCGTATCCGCAGCAAAAATCCGGGGGGGCGCAATGCCCCCCCGGCCGTTTCGTGGTAAAAAGCAGCACTCAACCGGCCCGAACCGGGCAGAGGCCCGAACGGCAAGCATCCGCGCGCCCGAGCGCGTGACAGCGAGAACGACAAGAACGTGGAGACGCTGCGCGCACGCCGCTTTGCGGCCGAACGGACCGCCGCAACGCCCCGGGGCCGAAAGCACGAAGCACGGAGCCGCTGCCGGCGCCCGCACGGGTCCATGTCGCGACGCGGGGCGCGAAACGCTCGAAAGACGAGACCACGATGAAATGTGTAGATGATTTTCGGTTGAAGTTCGGCAAGGGCGAGTACGTGCCGATCGTCATCGGCGGCATGGGGGTCGACATCTCCACCGCCGACCTGTCGCTGGAGGCGGCCCGCCTGGGCGGCATCGGCCACATCTCCGACGCGATGGTGCCGACCGTGAGCGACCGCCGCTACGACACCAAGTACGTGCGCGACAAGCTCAAGCAGTACAAGTACAACGTCGCCAACACCGACAAGTCCGAGGTCCAGTTCGACCTCGCGCTGCTCGCCGAGGCGACCGAGACCCACGTGCGGCGCACCATGGAGCGCAAGCGCGGCGACGGGCTGATCTTCATCAACTGCATGGAAAAGCTGACGATGAACGGCCCCAAGGACACGCTGCGCGTGCGCCTGCGCTCGGCGCTCGATGCCGGCATCGACGGCATCACGCTCGCCGCCGGGCTGCACCTGGGCTCGTTCGCGCTGATCGAGGACCACCCGCGCTTTCGCGACGCCAAGCTCGGCATCATCGTCAGCTCGCTGCGCGCGCTGCAACTCTTCCTGCGCAAGTCGGCACGCACCGAGCGGCTGCCCGACTACGTCGTGGTCGAAGGGCCACTCGCCGGCGGCCACCTCGGTTTCGGCCTGGACTGGGCGCAGTACGACCTGCACGCCATCGTCGCCGAGATCCGCGCGTGGCTTGCCGCCGAGCAGCTCGACATCCCGCTGATCCCGGCCGGCGGCATCTTTACCGGCAGCGATGCCGTCTCCTTCCTCGACCAAGGCGCTGCCGCGGTGCAGGTCGCGACCCGCTTCACCGTGGCGCACGAGTGCGGTCTGCCGCCGGAGGTGCAGCAGGAGTATTTCAAGGCGAGCGAAGAGGACATCGAGGTGAACAGCATCTCGCCCACCGGCTACCCGATGCGGATGCTCAAGAGCAGCCCGGCGATCGGCTCCGGCATCCGCCCGAACTGCGAAGCCTACGGCTACCTGCTCGACGCCAACGGCAATTGCGCCTACATCAACGCCTACAACCGCGAGCTCGCCCTGCACCCGGACGAGAAGCGCCTGCGCGTGATGGAAAAGACCTGCTTGTGCACGCACATGCGCAACTTCGACTGCTGGACCTGCGGCCACTACACCTACCGGCTCAAGGACACCACGCGACGCCGGGAAGACGGCAGCTACCAGTTGCTGAGCGCCGAACACATCTTCCACGACTACCAGTTCAGCAAGGACAACAAGATCGCGCTGCCGGCGGCCGAGTAAGCGGGGGCGCACAAGACCCCCCGCGCGCCTTCAGCGCAACAGGCCACGCAGTCCGCGGCGCAGCTGCTCCTGCGGCGATTCGGCCGGCGCGGGCTCGCTGCCCGGCTGGGGTGCCGCCTGCTGGCGGCCGCCGAGCTGCTCGATGATTCGCTGTTCGACCCGGTCGCGCACCTGCTGCTTGACGTTCTCCGCGATCAGCGTCTCGACGTCGAGCGCGTAGGTAGGCTGGGCGAAGGTGCCGCCGATGCGCACCGGCACGGTCACGCCGCGCAGGGCATCGCGCTCGGCGCCGCCCTGGCCTTCGAGTGTGCCGACCAGCGCTGCCCGCGCGCGATAGTCGATGCGCTCGCTCGTCAGGTCGGCGCTGCCGCTGCCTGAGACGCGCAGGAGCGGCGACTTGGCGGCGAGATCGTCGTTGCGGATCACGCCGTTGGCGATCTGCAGCGTGCCCGAGAGTTCGGAGAAGTCGGTCTGATTCGGCCCGCTCTGCGGCGGAACCGGCTGGTTGCGCAGACGCGCGCTCGCCTCGCGCAGAAACTGGGCGACGTTCACGCCCTTGACCGCCCCGTCCGCAAACATGAAATCGGCATTGCCGGAGAGGCTGCGCTTCATCGCGTCGGTGTCGGCGCCGCTCGCCTGGAGCTTCGCGCGCAATTGCGCGCGGCCGGTCAGCATGGCCTCCTTGCCGGTCAGGTCGCGCAGCAGCGGGCCGATCTGCACCCCGGTGAGCGACTCGTCGAGGGTGATGCGCGGCGCTCGCCCGCGCGCATCGACCGTCGCATTGCCGGCGTAGCGCCCCTGGTAGAGCTCCGCGCCGAGCGGCTGCAGGCGCAGCACGCCGTCGGCGGCGCGCGCGGTGACCGTCAGGTTGGAGATCTTCATCCCGCTCGCGACGAGCTCGCCGACCACGAGCTTGGCGTCGAGATTGAGCCCCTGCAGCGCGGACAGGTCGATCGCCGCGGCCGCCGCACCCGGCGTCGCCGCCGGCGTCGATTTGCCCGGCGGAAGGTAGCGGTCGAGATTGATCGCGTCGAGCTGCAGGTCCACCGCGATCGCCTGGCGCACGAGGTCGGTGAGACCGGCCGTGCCGCGCACGGTACTGTCGTCGAGCTTGAGCTCCAGGCCCTGCAACATGACCCGTTTGTCGCTCGCCTGGAGCTGGGTACGCAGACTCGCCCGGGTCAGTGCAGCCGGATCGGTGGTCTGCGGCACCTCCTGGCCCAGCGCGGTCAGCAGCGCGCGCGGGCTGAACTGGGCGAGTTCGAGTCGGCCTTCCACGCTCGGCGCGTCCGGGAGGCCCTGCCCCGCGAGCTCGCCCTTCGCCTCCAGCCCCCACCCCGACAGCGTCAGCCCCGCCAGCGACAGCTTGCCCGCCGCCATATCGACATCGAGCTTCGCACGCAGGCGCAGGTCGGCCGCGTTGCCGGGCAACGCCGCGCCCCGGCCGTTGAAGCGCAGATCGAGCCCGTCGGCGGCATAGCGGCCACGCTCCGGATCGGCCAGCAGCGAGGCGGAAAGTTCGACACGCCCCTGGACGGCCGGCGCGCTCGAATCGATGTCGAAGCCGATCTCGAGAGGGAAGGCCGCGCCCGGCACGATGCGACCGGACGTGATGTCGAGGCGGCTCACCTGCTGGCGCACGCCGGCCTTGCGGTCGTGCCAGACGAGCTGCGCCCCCTCCACGTCGAGGCCGCCGATGGCCAGCGCGGCGATGCCGCGGCCGGCCGCGCCCACGTCGCCCGGCCCGTCGTGCCGAGCCTCGTGCGGCTCGCCCGGCTCGCGCACCAGATCGTCCCAGTTGTTGCGCCCCTGGGCGTCGCGCTCGAGGTTGAGTACCAGACCCTTCAGGACGACGCGATCGACCTCGACCTCGCCGCGCAACAGCGGCATGAGCTGGGCACGTGCCTGGGCCTCGCGCACGCTCGCGAAGGGCTCGTCGCCGAACCCCGGCGCGTTGCCGAGACTCGTCGCCCCGATCTCCACCCCGAGCCACGGAAACACCGACACCCCGATCTCGCCGGAAATCACCAGCTCGCGCCCGGTATGCGTGCGCACCTGCTCGGCGAGCCGGTCGCGGTAATCGTTCACGTCGAAGAACAGGAACAGATAGGCGGCGAGCAGCACGAACACGAGCACGACGGCGCCGACGAGGCCGGCGAGGATGCGGACGACGGTCTTCATGGGAACTCCACTGGGAAACGGGACGACCAATGTCCCGAGCCTAGCCCGCCGGGGCAGCGCCTGCAAGCGCACCGAACCGATCGCCTGCGGGAACAAGCACGCTCGGCTACACTCTGAACTGGAAAGCCCATGGTCATTGGCGCATCGACCGAAGCGCCGCCGCGGGCGACCGCAGGAGAGCCTGCCCATGTCATCGACATTGCGACGATTGTCGGCACTCTCGATCTTCCTCCTGGGGCTGGTGCTGCTGGGCGTCTCGCTTGCGACCGACCCGGTCCCGTCCGCAGGGAAGGTCGTCACGCTGCGCGTCGAGGGCGCGATCGGGCCGGCCACATCCGATTTCATCACCCGCGGCATCACACTTGCCGCCGAGCAGGGCGCGGGACTGGTGGTGATCGAGATGGACACCCCCGGCGGGCTCGACACCTCGATGCGGGCGATCATCAAGTCCATCCTCGCTTCACCGGTGCCGGTCGCGACCTATGTCAGCCCCGAGGGCGCGCGCGCCGCGAGCGCAGGCACCTTCATCCTCTATGCGAGCCACATCGCGGCGATGGCGCCGGCGACCAACCTCGGCGCGGCGACGCCGGTGGCGATCGGCGCGCCGGGCGGCCAGCCGCCGCGCGGCGACGGCAAGCGCGAAGAGCGCGACAAGGAGAGCGCGGCCGAAACCGAAAGATCCGACAAGGAAGGCACCGACGCCAAACCCGAGGCGAAGCGCGGCAGTGGCGCGAGCACCGGCAGCGCGCTGATGGACAAGGCCACGAACGACGCGGCGGCCTATATCCGCGGGCTTGCGCAACTGCGCGAGCGCGATCCGGACTTCGCCGAGCGGGCGGTGCGCGAGGCAGCCAGCCTGTCGGCGGCCGAGGCGCTCGAGGCGGGCGTGATCGAGCTGATCGCGGTGAATCTCGACGAGTTGCTCGCGAAGCTCGACGGCCGCGAGGTGAAGCTCGACTCGGGCAACGTGGTCAAGCTCGCCACCGCCGGCGCGACCATCGAGCGCGTCACCCCCGACTGGCGCAATCAGGTACTCGCCGTGCTTTCCAACCCTCAGATCGCGCTGATCATGATGATGATCGGCATCTACGGGCTGTTCTTCGAGTTCACCAGCCCCGGCTTCGGCGTGCCCGGCGTGGCGGGCCTGATCTGCATCCTGATCGCGATGTACGCCTTCCAGCTCCTGCCGGTCAATTGGGCCGGGGTGGCGCTGATCGCGCTCGGGGCGATTCTGATGCTTGCCGAGGCCTTCCTGCCGAGCTTCGGCGTCCTCGGCATAGGGGGCATCGTCGCCTTCGTGGTCGGGGGCCTCTTCCTGATGGATTCCGACGTGCCCGGCTTCGGCATTCCGCTGCCGTTCCTGATCGGGCTTGCCGTCGTCAGCGCCGGTACGCTGTTCGCGGTCGGCGGCTTCGCCGTGCGGGCGCGCTCGCGTCGCGTCGTGAGCGGCCGCGAGGAGATGGTCGGCGCAATCGGCACGATCGCGACGGTCGACGCGATCGGCACCTACGCCCACATCCACGGCGAGAGCTGGCGCGTGACGGCCGACGGACCGCTCGCGCCCGGCGAGCGCGTGCGCGTGACGGGCATCGACGGGCTCACGCTGAAGGTGGAACGGATCGCCCCGGACAACAACACGACAACAAGGAGCACGCCATGATCTTCGACTTCAACCTGGGCCTGGGCACGGTCCTGATCGTCCTCGTCGCGATCGTCATCAGCGCGATCCGGATCCTGCGCGAATACGAGCGCGGCGTGATCTTCATGCTCGGCCGCTTCTGGAAGGTCAAAGGGCCGGGCCTCATCATCGTCATCCCGGGCGTCCAGCAGATGGTCAAGGTCGACCTGCGGGTGGTGACGATGGACGTGCCGAGCCAGGACGTGATCTCGCGCGACAACGTCTCGGTCAAGGTCAATGCGGTGCTGTACTTCCGCGTCGTCGACCCCGAGAAGGCGATCATCCAGGTCGAGCATTACTTCGACGCCACCAGCCAGCTCGCGCAGACGACGCTGCGCGCCGTGCTCGGCAAGCACGAACTCGACGAGATGCTCTCGGAGCGCGAGAAGCTCAACCTCGACGTGCAGCAGATCCTCGATGCCCAGACCGACGCCTGGGGCATCAAGGTCACCAACGTCGAGATCAAGCACATCGACCTCAACGAGACCATGGTGCGCGCGATTGCCCGCCAGGCCGAGGCCGAACGCGAGCGCCGTGCCAAGGTGATCCACGCCGAGGGCGAGAAGCAGGCGGCCGAGACGCTGATGCAGGCCGCGGAAATGCTCGCGCGCGAGCCCGCAGCGATCCAGCTGCGCTATCTGCAGACGCTCACGCAGATCGCCGGCGACAAGAGCTCGACGCTGGTCTTCCCGGTGCCGCTCGACATGATGGCCGGCATCTTCGGGCAGAAATCGGGCGCGCCGCTCGCGCCCGATGCGGCGCGGCGCGAGCCCTGACGGCGCGTGTTCGATCGCCGCCTCAGTCGTCGTCGAAGGGTCGCATCGTGCCGCAGTTCCAGCACTGGGCGAACTGCCCTTCGATCGCTTCTCCGCAGTCCTTGCAGCGCCAGTCCGGCTGGGTCGGCGCCCCTTCGGCCTGCGCGATGACGCTGCGGGCGAGTTCCGCGTCCTGACGATCGTCGATCCAGACCTGAGGTCCGGCCTCGAGATAGGGGATGTCGCCGACTGCGCCCGACAGGAAGGTATTGCGCACTTCGGCATGGATGCCGGCCGACCGCAGCAGGTTGGCGCGATGATGCGCTTCGACCAGGTGCATGCAGTGCAACAGGAGCTTCATGGATGACTCATCCGACGACCCGCTCAGGGGAGCGAGATGACGAGCGCGACCGGCAGGAACAGGAGCGCCGCGATGTTGCCGATCAGCACCATGGACGCGACGACCTCGGGCTCCTGATGATAGCGCTCCGCGAAGATGTAGTTCAGCACGGCCGGCGGCAGCGCGCCGAAGACCAGCACCAGCGCCTGCTCCTGCGGCG
>JARFTX010000080.1:3803-10772 GCA_029289265.1 Gammaproteobacteria bacterium | reverse complement strand
CATAGATTAGGTGAGAATTCACACACATCAAGATGATTTACAAGATTTTTGACTGTGCGCACCATACCCTGAACTTGCCGCGCTGCGCGCGCCGACATGCGCCTACGCGAGCGCCTGCAGCATCGCCGCGCCGAGCGTCGCCGGCGACTGCGCGCCGGAGACCGCGAGCTTGCGGTTGAGGATGAAGAACGGCACGCCGGTCACCCCCTGCGCCTGGATCTGCGCCGCCATGCGCGTGACGGGGGCGGCGGCGTCGCTGCTTTCCAGCCAGGCGAGGGTCGCCTCGCGATCGTCGCCCGCCGCGGCGGCGATGTCGGCCAGCGTCGCGGCATCGCCGATGTCGCGCCCCTCCTGGAAGTGCGCCGCGAACAGGGCATCGACCAGGGCCGCCACCTGCTCGCGGGTATGGCCGCGCGACTGGAAGCGGTAGGCGAGCCGGTGCGCGGCGAGCGTGTTGGGGCGGGTCGCGATGCGCTCGAAGGCGAAGCGCAGCCCGTCCTGGGCGCCGGCTGCGGCGACGCGCGCGAGCAGCGCATCGGCCTGGCGCGCGCCGCCAAACTTCGCCTCGAAAAACGGGCGGTAGGGCTCGCCGCCGGGCGGGGTGTCGGGATTGAGGAAGAACGGCAGCCAGTTCACCTGCACGTCGAGCGCGGGATGCGTCGCGCGCACCTCCTCGAGCGCCTTCGCCATGCGGACCTTGCCGATGAAGCACCACGGGCAGACGAAGTCGGAGACGCAGTCGATGGTGAGCTTCATGGATCCGGATTCCCTGGAGTACGGCGCCGCGGCTGGCGGTCGGACCGTGCAGTTTAGCCTGCCGCGAGCGCCGCATCACCCCTGTCCCGGCTTCGCGCGGGCGCGCGGCGGCGCGCATCGCATGCTCGGTGCCGTATAGGCCTCGCGCCCCGGCTTCGCGCGGGCGGGGCGGCGCGAAGTCGCGCTAAACTTCCAGGCCCGCCCGCCCTCGAGCACTCCATGCGCAACCCGTCGCGCGACATTCCCCTCTGTCCCGTCTGCGCCGGCGGGGCGGTGCGCGCCTTCATCATGGCGGGCGATCGCCGGTATTGGCGCTGCGAGACCTGCCTCGCGACCTTCGTCGATCCGCTGCACCATCCCGATCCGGCGGCCGAGCGCGCCTGCTACCTCACCCACCGCAACGATGCCGCGGACCCCGGCTACCGGCGTTTCCTGGCCCGGCTCGCCGATCCCTTGCTCGCCCGTCTCGCGCCGCGCAGCAGCGGCCTCGATTACGGCTGCGGACCGGGGCCGGCACTTGCCGCGATGCTGCGCGAAGCGGGCCACGCGGTGGCGCTCTACGATCCGATCTTCCATCCCGACCCGACCGTGCTCGACCGGCGCTACGACTTCGTCACCTGCACCGAGGCGGCCGAGCACTTCCACCGCCCGGCCGACGAGTTCGCGCGGCTCACGGCGCTGCTCGCGCCAGGCGGCTGGCTGGCCATCATGACCTGCTTCCAGACCGACGACGCCCGCTTCGCCGCCTGGCATTACCGGCGCGATCCGACCCACGTCGTGTTCTATCGAGAGGCAACGCTGCGTGCCATCGCAGCCCGGCACGGGCTGAGCTGCGAGGTTCCGCGCAAGGACGTGGCGCTGATGCGCAAGGGCGACTCGGTGCGCTGACCCGCCGACCCGAGCTTCGGCTCGGGACGCTCGGCCTGCAGCGCCGTCGGCCAATACCGACAGGAGGCGCCGACGCGACGTCGATGGCCCCGTCCGGCAAACGCCGTCGCCGTGCGGCGACACGGCTCTTTCCGTTTGCGATCAAGGGGCAACGACCTGACCGTGGCAATCGGTGTCGTCTCCAGGCGACACCGGCGATGACTCGGCGGAGCCGGCGCAGCAGCGCGCATCAGCGCCGCCCCCCTCTCGCCCCAGGGCGGCGGTCGGGCCGGATGTCCGGATCGACGACCGGCCGATCCGTCGAGGCCGAACTTGTTGTCGTCGCCCGACGCCCAGGTCCGCCCAGGCCGCCAGGTTTTCCCCGTCGCGAGCGCCATTGCGGCGATGGCACGGATGTTGTTATCCGCTCTGGAGTGTCGATGGAGGTCGCATGCCATGAACCTGATCAAATATTTCGCGCAGCCCGAGGACACCTCAGGCCAATTTCTTGGCAGCCTCCGCCTCGTGATGCACCACACGGCGATTACCCTGCTTGCCGTGTGGATCGCTTTCCGGCTCCCCGAGGCGGCCAGCTATATTCTTTTCGTGTGGTGGCCGAAGGTTCAGGACAACTCCGAGGCGCTGCTCATCACCGAGATCGCACTTGCCGCCTTCCTGGTGTTCCTGTTCCACATGATCCGCTTCGCCTGGATCTGCTGGCGGAAGGCAAAGCTGAACGAGATCGCCTCGCTGGTCCACGCGCGCGACATCACGGACGGTTGGCTGGCGCGTCTGGCCGACCAGAGCCTCAGGGAGGCCCTTCCGTGGAATCGCGACCTGTTCGTCATGGACGTGACCGGTCGCGAGATCTTCGACGCCGAGCCGTCGGGCCTGCGCAATGTGCTCAAGGACTGCCACGAGCTGCGGGTGATGCTGCTCAACCCGAACAGCCGCGGCGCGCGAATGCGTGCGAATTCGCTGGGTGAGCCCGATAAGGTGCTCGCGCGATTCCGGCGAGAGGTCGCCGACAGCATCAAGTATCTGGCGCAATTGCGCGAGAGCGGGAGAAAGGTCTCGCTCAAGCTCTACGAGGAGCGTCCGCTCTGGAAGCTCGTCTTCGCCGGCGACCGGGTCTGGGTCCAATATTGCCACGACGGCCGCGACACCCGGGACTGCCCGGAGTACGCCTTCGCCCTGCAGCCGCGGCGGCCCGAACGCGGATTCTTCCCGGCGCTTTTCTCGTACTTCCTGAATCGGTGGGACGACCCGGCAAACCCCGAATACAGCTTCGAGTCGTCCGAACTGATCTATCGCGGCGGCGAAGGCATGGAAAACGAGCGGATACCCTTCCCCTCGCCCGAATTGGCGCTCGAGGCGCAGGCCGGGCCTCCCCGCGAGGCGGACGCACGGGCCGACTCGGACGGGGCGACGCGGAGACGCACACAGCCGGTGCCCGCCGCTGCGCACGACGACCCACCGGGGGCGCTGACCGCGTGAAGGCGGTTCGGTGGGAATCGACACAGGGAACGCCCTCTCGCTCAACCGGCACCTTCACGCTTTCCGCGCCTTCTGAGCGCAGTTCGCCTCGGAGCCGGCGTCCCACTTCAGCGCGGCACGTCGACTCCGAACTGCTCGGCGAGATAGTCGAGCACCTTGGCGCGGACGTCGGGCGCCAGCGGCGCCATGCCCTTCTCCTCGACCATCCAGTCGAGCACCTCGTCCCAGGTACGGCGCGCGAGGCGCTGCTGACGGATGATCATCGTCGAGTGGCAGGCGACACAGTGGGCGTAGGTCTCGACGCGGCCCTCGCCTTCGGGCAGGCCACCGAAGTCATCGCCCTGCGCCGAGGCCCCCGCCGCGAGCGCGAGGCCGATCGCCACCCCGATCGCCCTCATGTCGCGGTGACGGCGATCCGGTGCATCGCGTTGTTGCCGTAACCGCGCGGATTCCAGCCCGGCACGACGTGCGGCTGCATCACGCCGGCATCATCGGTGGCGCGCGCCCAGATCTCGTAGTAGCCGACGGTGGGCAGGGTAACGAGTATCCGCCAGTGCTGCCAGGCGTAGCGGTTGACGGGTTCGGTGATCGGCACCGCCATCCACGTCGCACCGAAATCGATCGACACGTGCAGCGCGCGCACTGCGCGATCGCCGGCCCAGGCGTGGCCACGCACCTCGAACGGGGCCGCGGCGGCCACCCGAGCCATCGTTTCGGGCGCGGTGATGACCGATTTCACCGGCATCGACTCCATCACCACCATGTCCTCGGGCGGCACCTCGGCACCGGGGGCGACCGGATGGCGTGGCACCCGGTATGACATGCCGGTCATGCCCGGGCCGTCGTGCTCGCGGTCGCGCACCCAGATGCGGGTGAGCCACTTCTGCGAACACGAACCGGGCCAGCCGGGCGCGACCACGCGCAGCGGCCCGCCGTGGATGAGCGGCAGCGGCTCGCCGTTCATGCCCCAGACGATAAGCGAGTGCGGATCCATCGCCTTGGCGATCGGCACGCCGCGGCTGATCGAGGGCCGCCCGGCCTCGCCCGACAGGTGCGGATCGGCGCCGTAGTGGCCGGTGTAGACGGCACTCGGCTTCACGCCCGCACGGCCGAGCACGTCGGCGAGCCGGCAGCCGGTCCACTCCCCATTGCCGACCGCGCCGATCACCCACTGGTTGCCGCGCGGCGACGGGTTGAAGCCGGCGCGACCGTTGCCGCCGCACTCGAGTTGCAGCTGCAGCGTGACCGGCTCGAAGCCGGCCTTGAGCTCGGCGAGCGTGAGCTCGAGCGGGCGCTCGACCTCGCCGTCGATGGTGAGCTTCCAGGCGTCTCGGTCGGACGCTTCGTCTGGCACGCCACCATTGTTGCGCACGAAGAAGTTCGCGATCGGCGTCACGTCCGGGTCGAGCAGATGCGGCGGCGTCTCCAGATTGACCGGCCGGTCGTTGCGCACGATCAGCCCCTCCTTGCCGTAGAGGGTGAAGCCGGCGTGGGTGTCGGCAAGCGCCGCCGGGATCAGGCCAGAGGGCATGTTGCGGGCGAACGGGATCGCCGCCCCGACCGCCGCGACCATTGCCGCGAGGCCCGCCCCCTTGAGAAAGCCGCGCCGGTCGGCCTCGGGGATGCGCCCGAACACGAGCCAGTCGGCCCGTTCGGGATCCTGGTCGTAGAGCTCGCGCAGACCGCGCTCGATTCGCTGGTCGGACATGGCCGTCTCCTCTGTCGGAAAAGGCGCAACGCTCTTCGTCGTCGTCGCCGGTGGCACCGCACGAGTCAGGCAGGCAACGTCCTGCGCGCGTCCGAACCCGAGCATCGGCACCAATCTAAACATAGGTGAGTTCTCCCGCCCTTTCCAGAGTGATGCCCGGCGCCGGCCGCCCGGTGCGTCGAGGTACACCGCGAAGCCGTCATCGGCGCTTGATGCCGCTCCCGCCATGACCTAGATTGCATCAAGACCCACAAACTCTTGGGGGTATTGGACATGGATACGCTCGTTGAACAGGTCGACGTCTGGGCGGCGACGATCCCGGATCGCCCGGGCGGCTTGGCCGAAGCCTTGAGCGCGGTGCGGGACGCCGGCGCAAACCTGCAGTTCGTCATCGCGCGGCGCACTCCCGAGGAGCCAGGCAAGGGCGTCGTCTTCATCACGCCACTGCAGGGTGATCGCGAACTGCGCGCGGCAGATCAAGCCGGGTTCGGCGTGGCCCGAAGCCTGCACTGCGTGCGGGTCATGGGGCCGGACAAGCCGGGCGTCGGCGCGGACATGGCGCGCAAGCTCGCCGAGGCGGGGATCAATCTGCGCGGACTTTCGGCCGCTGCGATCGGCCCGCAGTTCGTCGCCTACATCGCGCTCGACTCGCAGGCCGACGCCGACAAGGCGCGCCAGATCCTGCAGCAGGCCTGAGCCGCGGCGGGACGGTCAGCGCCGGTCGACGGCGGCGGCTGCCCGCCGGCGCAACAGGTCGTAGCGCGCTTCGAAGTCGGGCCCGAAGAGCGGGTCGGGCGGTGAGACGACCGCCGACGCGACGGCCGCCCAGTCCTCCGCGGTAAGCAGGCGCGCGGCGCGCGGGAGCACCTCGCGTTCCTCGGTGGCAAGGTGATGGCGGTAGTAGACCAGGTAAGTGCCGGCCGCGGCCTCGACCGCGGCGCGCTCGACGATCACGTCCTCGCCGATCGCGGTGAGCCGAGCGACCAGTTCCTCGCCGGCGCGGGCAATGACGCGATGCTCCTGCTGCAGCCGGTTCGCGATGAAGCGCGTGTCGGGATCGTGCGCCGCCATGCGCTCGAAGGCGACGTCTTCGCGCGGATGGTGGACGCGGTCGGCGAAGTCGCGCAGCCCGGTGACGAGTTCGCACATCAGCGCGTAATCCGGCTCGCCGCCGGCGTGAAAGGCGTGGAGCTGGACCTCCAGCAGATCGAGCACCCGGGCGAAGCGCAGATGCTCCTGGTGCCAGATCGAGAGAAACGTTCCCATGTCGCACCCCCGCAGCCGGCCGACGGCGACCGCGGCCTCGTCGCACCCTGCGGATATTCTAGGCGCGTGAGAGCGGCTGCGGTTTGCGCTCGGTCAACATCGCCCGGACACGCGACGCGTGCCGGCGGATCGGAACGCCGCTAGCGGCCGGCGGCGGGCGGGGGCGGCTCGGCGAGGCGCGCGAGCATCGCGCGCAGTGCCCGGATCTGCTCGCCGTCGCGGGTCGCGTAGGCCGGTCCGGTGTAGCCCCACCAGTCCCAGCAGCCCTTGGGGTTGTAGACCCAGCGCCAGGAGCCCCAGGCGAAACCGCTGCGCGGCACGGTCTGGGGGTAGAGCACGATCAGCCGGTTGGTGTCCGCCCATTCGTTGTAGCCGGCCCCCTCGACGAAACGCCGTCCGATCTGCGCGGCGCTCTGGCGGCAGCCGTGCAGGGCGACGTGTACGGCGCAGCCGCCGCCCCGACAGACGGCGGGAACATAGACGTAACCCTCATCGGCCAGGCTCAGATCGAGCGGCGCGCGCTCGGCGAAGGGTCGCTGGTCGAAAGCGGCGAGCTCGCCGCCGGGTCGTTCGGTGCGCGCGACGAGCGGGCCGTACAGGTGCGCGAGCAGTTCGCCGGCCGCATCGAAGTCGCCGCAGCGGTTGATGAACGGCGGCTCCGAGCTCGCGCAGGCCTTGGCCTCCGGGTCGGCGATCGAGATCATCGCGTGGCCGGCCCCGGGCAGTTCGGCGAAGTGCACCGCGCCGGGCGCGAGCAGCGCCTCGTAGAAACGCGCGAGCGCCGCGACGACGGCCGGTGCGACGGTGCCGTCGGCGCCGCCGGCGAGCACCCAGGCGCGGTCGTCGGCGAGCCCGTCGCGCGCATCGATGCGGCC
>JARFTX010000080.1:0-3793 GCA_029289265.1 Gammaproteobacteria bacterium | reverse complement strand
CATAGGGACCCGCGGCGATCACGCCGGCGCCCTTGACGAGCGTCGAATGCGCGACTTGCAGCTGCACCGCCATGTAGCCGCCGGAGGAGACGCCGGAGACGGTGACGCGCGCCAGGTCGGCGCCAAGCGCCGGCAGCGGTGGCGCGGCGGCGGCGGGGCCCGCCGCCGCGCCGACGGCGAGGAGCAGGAAGCGAAGCGTGCGCAGGGTCCGGGTCATGGCACGGGGCGAGGCCGGGGGACGCACAGCATAACCGGAATCGCCGCCTCCGTCCGACGCTCCGCGGCGCGCTCAGTGCGATTCGAGCACGGCGCTCAGGAACTGGCGCGTGCGCGGGTGCTCGGGCTCGACCAGGATGCGATCGGGCGGGCCCTGCTCGGCGATGCGGCCGGCGTCGAAGAAGCAGACGCGATGCGCGAACTCGCGGGCGAAGGCGATCTGGTGGGTCACCATCAGCATGGTCAGCCCGTGCTCCTCGCCGAGGCGGCGGATCACCTGCAGCACCTCGCCGACGAGCTCGGGGTCGAGCGCCGAGGTCACCTCGTCGAACAGCATCACCTTCGGGCGCATCGCCAGCGCCCGGGCGATCGCGACGCGCTGCTGCTGGCCACCGGAGAGTGCGCCCGGGTAGGCGTCGCGCTTGTCGCCGAGGCCGACCATCTCGAGCAGGCCGGCGGCGCGCTCGCGGGCCTCGGCGCGGCTCAGGCCGAGCACGTGCAGCGGCGCCTCCATGCAGTTCTCGAGCGCGGTCATGTGCGGGAACAGGTTGAAGTGCTGGAACACCATGCCGATCCTGCCGCGCAGCCGCCGCAGGTGGCGCTCGTCGGCCGGCACCAGGCGGCCGTTGCGCGCCATATGGGTGAGCGGCTCGCCGTCGACGTGGATGATGCCGCCGTCGATCGGCTCGAGCGTCATCAGCACCCGCAGCACCGTGGTCTTGCCCGAGCCCGATGGGCCGATGATCGCGACGCGCTCGCCGGCGGCGACCTCGAGGTCGAGCCCGTCGAGTACGACGAGGCCGCCGTAGCGCTTCACCACGGCGTCGAACTTCACCATCGGCGGGGCGTCCTGCGGTGCCGGGGGGTCGCTCGCCATTGCGCTCACCGGATCCTCAGCCGGCGCTCGGCGAGCCGCACCAGCGCCGCCGCGGCGAGGCTCATGACGAGGAAGAAGGCGCCGGTGAGGGTGATCGGCTCGACGTAGCGGAAGGTCTCGGAGCCGATCAGCTTGGCGCGCGCGAGCAGCTCGATGATCGCGATCACGGACAGCAGCGGGGTCTCCTTGAAGATGCCGATCAGGTAGTTGCCGAGACCCGGCACGATCGGCGGGATCGCCTGCGGCAGGATGATGTCGCGGTAGGTGCGGTAGCGCGACAGGTTGAGCGCCGCGGCCGCTTCCCACTGGCCGCGCGGCACGCCGTCGAGGCCGGCGCGATAGACCTCGGAGACGTAGGTGCCGTAGTGCAGCCCGAGCGCGGCGAGCCCCGCCTGCCAGGCGCTCAGCGCCAGGCCGAACTGCGGGCCGACAAAGTACAGGAAATAGATCTGCACCAGCAGCGGCGTCGAGCGGATGAACTCGACCGTCTCGCCCACCGGCAGCGCGATCCAGCGGCGCCGGCTGCGCCGCGCGAGCGCCATCGCCAGCCCGATCGCGAGCGCGAGCGCATAGCCGACGATCGTCGCCTGCAGCGTCACCAGCGCCGCCTTGGCCATCACCGGCAGGATCTCGAAGGCGAAGGCCCAGTCGAAGAGCATTGCTCACACCTCGCTGCGGACCCAGCCGCGGCTCGCCCGCCGCTCCAGCCAGCGTACCGCCGGCGTGATCACGCCGCGCGCGAGCAGGTAGTAGAGGACGAGCACCAGCGAGAAGATCTCGAGGGTGCGGAAGGTCGCGACGTTGAGCTGGGCGGCGACGAAGGTCAGGTCGTGGAGCGTGATCAGCGACACCAGCGAGGTGCCCTTGAGGAGCTCGATCAGCAGGTTGCCCCACGGCGGCAGCATGGCGCGAAAGGCCTGCGGCAGGATGATGCGGCGCATGCGCAGCGCCGGCGGCATGTTCAACGCGATCGCCGCCTCGTGCTGGGCGCGCGGCACGGCGCGGATCGCACCGCGCACGACCTCGGCCCCGTAGGCGCCGATGTTCATGCCGATGCCGAAGATGCCGACCGTCTCGGGGGCGAGGAAGATGCCGAAGTGCGGCAGCACGAAAAACCACCAGAAGAGCTGCACCAGCAGCGAGGTGCCGCGAAAGAGCTCGACATAGCACACCGCCAGCGCACGCACCGCGCGCCACGGGGCGAGGCGCGCGAGCCCCACCACGAGCCCGACCGCGATCGCGACCAGCGAGGCGAGCGCCGCGATCTCGATCGTGACGCGCGCGCCACGCAGCAGCGGGACGATCAGGTCCATGCCGGCGCCTTGGCGGCGCCGCGTCCGCCCATCACCGCCGCGCGCACAGCTCGGCGGTCGTCACCGAGCCGTCGGGCAGCTGCGCCCGGCCGTAGCCGTAGGGCTCGACCAGCGCGAGCATCTCGTCGGTGCCGAGGAAGGCGAGCAGCTCGGCGTTGAAGGCCTCGATGAAGTCGGCATCGCTGGTGCGCACTGCGTAGCCGGAGTAGCCCTTGGTGAACTCCGGCGCCTCGAACGGCTCGGCCAGCTCGACGCGCCCGCGCCCCTTGTCGACCAGATCCTGCATCGCGAACACGGTCGCGCTCGCGACCTGGGCGCGGCCGGACAGCACCGCCTGCAGGATCGCCCCGGCGTCCTGCACCTGCATGATGCGGGCGTCGGGAACGCCCATGCGGCGCGCGTAATCGACGGTCGCGTAGCCGGCGCCGGTCACCAGCACCGCGTCGGGATGGTCGCGCACGTCTTCGAAGCTGTGCAGGCCCAGGGGGTTGCCGGCCGGCACCAGAAAGGCCTCGGCGAACACGCCCATCGGCTCGCTGAACGCGACCTGCTCGCAGCGCGCCGGGAGGATGAACATGCCGGCGGTGATGAGGTCGAAGCGCCCGGCGTGCAGCCCCGGGATGAGGGACCCCCACTCGGTGAGCACGCCCTCGACCCGGGTCGTGCCCATGCGCTCGAGCACGGCGAGGGCGACGCGATTGACGAAGCCGTCCATCGCGCCGGCGTCGTTGCGGAATGCGTAGGGGGCCTCGTTCGAATAGCCGATGCGGACGGTCTCGCCCGCCCTGACCCTGTCCAGCAGACCATCGGCGTGGACGCTGCCGGCGAGCGCGACCGCGAGGGTCGCCGCAACTGCCATGCCGATGGCCTTCAGGAATCTGCCCGTGTTCATGTGAGCCTCCTGTCAGGCTTACCCGCATTTCTCACACTGTCGCTACTGCGGCCGCCGATACGCTCGCCGTGGCGGGCCGTACTCCCTGCGGGCCGGCTCGACGTAGCGCAACCACGCCTTCGCCGCCCCTCGGTCCGTGCGGCCCGCCACGCCGGCGTCTCGACGGCCTCGCTACGCGCCCGCGTGAGAAATGCGGGCTAGTGACGCGTCAGGCCGGCTCCGACACCTGCGTCCGCAATCCCGCGTCGAGTTCGTCGTCCGCCTCTTCGCCGAGGAATCCACCGCTCTGGTGCGCCCACAGGCGCGCGTAGAGGCCGCCTTGCGCGAGCAGGCTGCGGTGGTCGCCCTCCTCGACGATGCGGCCGCGGTCGAGCACGATGAGGCGGTCCATCGCCGCAATGGTCGATAGCCGGTGCGCGATCGCGACCACGGTCTTGCCCTCCATCAGGCGGTAGAGGCTCGACTGGATCGCCGCCTCGACCTCGGAGTCGAGCG
>JARFTX010000019.1 GCA_029289265.1 Gammaproteobacteria bacterium | reverse complement strand
GGGGCATCACCGCGCGCAACCGCGAGCAGAACTTCGCGCTCAACCTGCTGATGGACCCGGAAATCGACTTCGTCACCCTGCTCGGCCAGGCCGGCACCGGCAAGACCCTGCTCACGCTTGCAGCCGGGCTCACCCAGGTGCTCGAGGCCAAGCGCTACGCCGAGATCATCATGACGCGCGTCACCGTGCCGGTCGGCGAGGACATCGGCTTCCTGCCCGGCACCGAGGAGGAGAAGATGGCGCCGTGGATGGGCGCGCTCGACGACAACCTCGATGTGCTCAACGGCACCACCGGCGAAGGCGGCGAGTGGGGCCGCGCCGCTACCCGCGACCTGATCCGCTCGCGCATCAAGGTGAAGAGCCTCAACTTCATGCGCGGCCGCACCTTCCTCAACAAGTTCCTGATCATCGACGAGGCGCAGAACCTCACGCCCAAGCAGATGAAGACGCTCGTCACCCGCGCCGGCCCCGGCACCAAGGTGGTGTGTCTGGGCAACATCGCGCAGATCGACACGCCCTATCTGACCGAGGGCAGCTCGGGCCTGACCTTCGTCGTCGACCGTTTCAAGGGCTGGGCGCACGCCGGTCACATCACGCTGCAACGCGGCGAGCGCTCGCGGCTGGCCGATCACGCTGCCGAGGTGCTGTAGCCCGCGGCGACGACGCGGCGCGCTGGGCCCAAGGCGCCAGTCCGGTCGCGGAGCGGGCACCCGTGGGTTTGCTGAGCTAGATCAGATCAGCGCCGACGCGTCCGGCTACAATGGGGCGTTCAACTCCACCAGATGATTGGGTCATGACTCCGACCGCACCCGAAATGCTGACCGGCGCCAGCGCGGACTTCCTGCGGCGCTTCGCGCCCTTCGACCGGATGGAAGCGCCTGCCCTCGCCTTTCTGGCCGAGCATCTGCAGCTGGTCTTCCATCCGAGCGGGGCCGAGATCCTGACGCCGGAGATGGGCGCGCCGACGCATTTCTACATCATCCAGCGCGGCAAGGTGCTGGCGCGGCAGACCGGCTCGACCAGCGTGATGGAGTATTCCACCATCCCGCTCGGCCCTGGCGAGTGCTTCCCGATCGGCGCAATCTCGGCCCAGCGCGCCTCGACCAACGCCTACGTCGTGGTCGAGGACAGCTTCGTCTACCAGCTCGCCGCCGAGGACTTCCGGCGCCTGCTGGAAATGAGCCCGATCTTCCATCTGTTCTGCACGCAATACATTGCCAGCCTGCTCAACCAGTCGCGCCGGCAACTGCAGACGGCGTTCTCGCAGCGTGCCGCCGAGCAGCAGACCATGACGACCTCGCTCGGCAAGCTCATCAAGCGCGAGCCCGTCTTCGTCACGCCCGAGGCGAGCACGCGCGAGGCGCTCGAGAAGATGGCCGAGAAGCGCGTCGGCTGCATGGTGATCCTCGACGACGAGCACCGCCCGCTGGGGGTGCTCACGCAGAGCGACCTGCTGCCGCGCATCGTGCTGCCGGGGCTCGACCTGTCGCAATCGGTGGTCGACGTGATGACGCCCGGCCCGCACACGATGTCGGTCAATGCCTCGGCCTACGACGCCGTCCTCGAGATGGCCACCCACGGCGTGCGGCACCTGATGGTGGTCGACACGCACGGGCGGTTGAAAGGAGTGGTCTCGGAGCGCGACCTGTTCTCGCTGCAGCGTACCAGCCTGCGCCAGATCCGCGCCAGCATCGAGGGCGCCGGTGACATCGAGGCATTGCAGCGGGCGAGCCGCGACATTCGCGAGCTCGCGCTCAACCTGGTCGCGCAGGGGGTCGGGGCCGAACAGCTCACCCAGTTCATCTCGGCGCTCAACGACGCCCTCACGCGCCGCATCATCGACATCGAGCTCGACCGCCACGGGCTGCACGACGCCCAGTACGCCTGGCTCGCATTCGGCTCCGAGGGCCGGCACGAGCAGACGCTCTCCACCGACCAGGACAACGGCCTGATCTACGTCTGCCCGGACCCGGCACGCAAGGATCCGCTCAAGCTGCAGCTGCTCGCTTTCGCCAAGGATGTGAATGAAAGCCTCGCGGCCTGCGGCTTTCCGCTCTGCAAGGGCAACATCATGGCGAGCAACCCCGAGCTGTGCCTGACCTTCGACGAATGGAAGCGGCGCTTCGCCGCCTGGATCAGCGAGCCCGACCCGCAGGCGCTGCTGAACGCGTCGATCTTCTTCGACTTTCGCGTGCTCTCCGGCGACGAGCGCCTCGGCGAGAGCCTGCGCACCTGGCTCAACGCGACGGCCAAGCGCAACGCCACCTTCCAGCGCCTGATGGCGATGAACGCGCTGCAGGTCGCCCCGCCGCTCGGCCTGATCCGCGACTTCGTGCTCGACGACGACGGCACCATCGACCTCAAGAAGGCCGGCGCCCGGCTCTTCGTCGACGTCGCGCGCATCCTCGCGCTGCGCGCCGAGGTGAGCTCGAGCAGCACGGTGCAGCGCCTGCGCCAGGCCGGGACGAAGATGGGCATGGCCACCGAGGAACTCGCCGCGATGACCGACGGTTTCCACTTCATCCAGCTCCTGCGCCTGCGCTCGCAGCACCTCGACACCGAGCACGACTCGGCGGGCGACAACAAGGTGCGGCCCGACCAGTTGAACGAGCTCGACCGCCGCATCCTCAAGGAAGCCTTCCGCCAGGCCCGCAAGCTGCAGCTGCGGCTGAAGCTGGATTACCAGATATGAGCTGGCTCGGACGGCTGCTGTCGACGCGCGCCGATGCGGCGTCGCTCGACACGGCCCTGCGCGAGACCCTCGCCCATTGGCAGAGCCTGCCGCCGGCCGATCTCGCCCGGACCCACCACGAGACCCGCTACGTCGTCCTCAACACCGAGGCCACCGGGCTCAACATCGACAAGGACCGTCCGCTTGCGGTGGGAGCGATCGCGATCGACTCGGGCGTGCTGGCGGCGCGGGAGAGCCTCTATGTGCGGCTCCAGCCCGACGCACCGACCGCGCTCGCCGACGTGCTCGCCTTCGCCGGCCGCGCGCCGATCGTCGTCTATAGCGCAAGCCTCAACCGCACCCTGATCGAGCGCGCCCTGGCGGAGCAACTCGGCATCGCTCCGGACTGGACCTGGATCGACCTGTACTGGCTGCTGCCGCGCCTCTTTCCCGAGCGCATCGGCCGCCCGGCCCGACTTGCGGACTGGATGCAGAGCTTCGGCATCGAGACCTTCCAGCGCCACCACGCCTTCGGCGACGCCTACGCGATCGCGCAGTTGCTGCTCGCGCTGCAGGCGCGCGCATTGCGCCGTGGCTTTGCAACGCCGCAAAGCCTCGCCGAGCTCGAGCAGCGCGTCCTGCGCAGCCCGGCGGCGCGCTGAAGAATCACCTGCCATGGGCGCGGCGCAGCCCCTTCAGCGGCAGCGCACGCGGCAATTGCGGCAATCGCGCTCCGGCAGTGCGCGCCCCAGCGCCTGCTCCAGCGCGCATACGGAGCGACGGCAGCAGATCGTCGACACGCCTTTGCGTCCGGCCGCTTCGCGAAAGCGCTTCATGACGTTGTGGCCGAGGAAGTCCGTAAACAGGATCACCAGCTCGATGCCGGAGGGTAGCGCCGCCGAGCGCCGCTGATGGGTGCAATCCCGCCCGGTCACATGCGCGGCGATGCGAATACCGAAGCCTTCGAGCACTTCCGGGATGTTGCCGAGTCGGTCCGCGCCGACGATCAGAGCGTTCATGCTGGATTCCTTTTTGCGAATCGTTCTCAACCATAGTGACGGAATTGAGGAATGTTTGCAATTGCGAATCACTCTCGTTATCATCCCACCCGTATTCCCCTACAACCTGCAAGGAAGCGTTCCATGACCAAGAAGTCGCTCGTGCTGTCCTTCGTCGCCGCACTCGGCGTCGCCACGGCATCCGCCCAGGCCGAGGATCAGCAGCTGAACCTCTACTCCGCCCGCCACTATCAGACCGACGAGGCCCTGTATGGCGAATTCACGCGGCAGACCGGCATCAAGATCAACCGCATCGAAGCCAAGGAGGATGAGCTGCTCGAGCGTATCCGCAACGAGGGCGCCAACAGTCCGGCGGACATCCTCATCACGGTCGACGCCTCGCGGCTGGCCCGCGCGGACGAGTTGGGCCTGTTCGCTCCGATCAAGTCGGCGGTGCTCGAGGAACGCATCCCCCCGCATCTGCGTACCGACACCTGGATCGCCTTCTCGACCCGCGCGCGCGTGCTGATCTACAACAAGGAGACGGTCAAGCCCGAGCAGGTGCAGAACTACGAAGACCTGGCAGACGCGGCGCTCAAGGGCAAGGTGTGCTCGCGCAGCGGCAGCCACCCCTACAACCTGTCGCTGGGCGCCTCGCTGATCAAGCACAACGGCGCGGACCAGACCGAACAGTGGGCCCGCGCAGTGGTCGCCAATTTCGCTCGCGCGCCCAAGGGCGGCGACACCGACCAGATCCGCTCGGTCGCTGCGGGCGAGTGCGGCGTCGCGATCGCCAACAGCTATTACTTCGCGCGCTTGATGAATTCCGACAAGCCCGAGGACCAGCGCGTGGTCGAGAGCGTCGGCTACGTCTGGCCCAATCAGGACAACCGCGGCACCCACATCAACGTTTCGGGCGCCGGCATCCTCAAGCACGCGCCGAACAAGGACGCCGCGCTCAAGTTCCTCGAGTACCTCGCCTCGGATCAGGCCCAGATCTACTTTGCCAACGGCAACAACGAGTGGCCCGCGGTGACGGGCGTCGCGATCGAGAATCCGGCGCTGGAGAAGCTGGGCGGTTTCAAGGTGGACACGCTGCCCATGACCGAACTGGCCGGTGCCGTGCCCGAAGCGCAGCGCATCTTCGACCGCGCCGGTTTCCGCTGACCCCCGAGTCCGCAGGGCGCTCGTCGATCAGGAGAATCGCCGGACGGCCCGCCCGATGGGCACGCCGTCGGGCGATGACGCCGAAACAACCGCCTCCGGGCGGTTCTTTTTTTCAGCCGTGCGCGACGATCACACGCCCGCCGCCGCGCGCCCAGGCGCGGCGCTGCCCACGGCCTGGTCGGCGGCATCGGCACTACGGCGGCTTCGCACGATCTGGCGCGAGATGATGAACATCGGGACCAGGCCCACGGCGACGATGGTGAGCGCCGCGGTGGAGGCCTCGGCGAGCCGCTCGTCGGCGGCGAGCGTGTGGGCTTGCGTCGCCAAGGTATCGAAGTTGAAGGGACGCATCACCAGGGTCGCCGGCAACTCCTTCATCACGTCGACAAACACCAGTAGGCCCGCGGTCAGCAGGCTCCCTCGCAGCATCGGCACGTGGACGCGCCACAGCGTCGCCAGTTTTCCATGGCCCAGACTGCGCGCCGCATCGTCCATGCTGGGCGTGATCTTGCCGAGGCTCGACTCGACCGTATGCAGCGCGATGGCGAGAAAGCGCGTGAGATAGGCGTACACCAGCGCGGCGATGCCGCCGGTGAGGATCAGGCCGGGATTGACCCCGAAGAGATCCTGCCACGACGCGGCGATGAAGTTGTCGAGGCGCGTGACCGGGATCAGCACCCCCACCGCGATGACCGAACCCGGCACCGCATAACCCAAGCCGACGATGCGGTTGAGCACCCGCGGCAGCGACGAGCGGGCGAGCCGCGCCGCATAGGCGAGCAGCACCGCGAGCCCGACCGCGAGCACGGCAGACACCGCGGCAAGGACGAAGCTGTTGCGGGCTAGATGCGCGAAGCGCGGGCCGAACTGGGCATCCCCCTCGAAGAGCGCCATCTTCAGCAGCAGCCCGCCGGGCAGCAGGAAACCGAAGAAAAGCGGCATGAAGCAGAGCACGGCGGCGATCAGTCCGAGCACCCCGCGCAGGCGCACCCGCACCGGCGGCGCGCTCATGCGCGAGGTGTTGTTGAAGCGCGCGCGCCCCCGCGTCGCGTGTTCGAGAACCAGCACGAGCACGACGAAGCCCAGCAGCAGTGCCGACAACTGGGCCGCCGCGGTGCGATCGCCGAGCGAGAACCACGCGCGGTAGATGCCGGTCGTGAAGGTCGGGACACCGAAATAGGCGACCGTGCCGAAGTCGGCGAGCGTCTCCATGAGCGCTAGCGCAGTGCCGGCGACGAGGGCCGGGCGCGCGAGCGGCAGCGACACCCGGAAAAAGCAGCTCCACGGCCCAAGCCCGAGCGACCGGCCGGCCTCGAGCATGCCCGAGGCGCGCTCGAGAAACGCCGTCCGGGCGAGCAGATAGACGTACGGGTAGAGCACGAACATAAACATCGCGACCGCCCCGCCGACCGAACGCACCTCCGGGAACCAGTAGTCGCCCGCCCGCCAGCCGAAGGTTTCGCGCAGCCCGCTCTGCACCGGTCCGACGAACTGCAGGAAATCGGTATATACATAGGCCATCACGTACGCCGGCACGGCGAGCGGCAGGATCAGCGCCCACTCGAAGAAGCGCCGGCCGGGGAAATCCAGCATCGTCGTGAGCCACGCCGCCGTGACGCCGATGCTCGCCACGCCCAGCCCCACGCCGACGCACAGAATGACGGTGTTGCGGATGAACTCCGGCAGCACGGTCTCCGCCATGTGCGACCAGGTATCGGTGGTGCCGCCGACGAGCACATTGGAGAACACGGAGAACACCGGCACCGCAATCAGCAGCGCGATCACCAGCGCCGCGAGCGTCAGGGGCGACCAGCGCGGTCTGTACTTTTCGAGCAGGCGGTCGACGGTCATCGCGATCCCGGGGGTTCTGGCCTCGCGGAAAGCGTCCGCGCGCCGAAGTTTCCGGAATTATAATTGATCGCATTTGGATTCCTGCGATGCAATAATGGACATCGCACTTTCCGAAACCCGCATTTCGCCCATGGCCCACCTCGAACTTACCGACATCGACCTTGCCTACGGGGCCGTAGAGATCGTGCGCAAGCTGTCGTTCCGCCTCGCTCGCGGCAGCATCGGCTGCCTGCTCGGACCCTCGGGCTGCGGCAAGACGACGGTACTGCGCTGCATTGCCGGCTTCGAGCGGGTCGGCGCCGGGGGCATCGTGCTGGCGGGCGAGACGATCAGCAGCCCGGACGTCCACGTCGCGCCCGAGCAGCGCCGCATCGGTATGGTTTTCCAGGACTACGCGCTGTTTCCCCACCTGTCGGTGGCCGACAATATCGGCTTCGGCCTGCGCCAGATGGACAGCGCGCAGCGGCGCGCCCGCGTTGCCGAACTGCTCGCGATCGTCGGACTGGCCGACCAGGGTGCCAAGTATCCCCACGAGATGTCGGGCGGCCAGCAGCAGCGCGTCGCCCTCGCCCGCGCGCTCGCCCCGAGCCCCAGCCTGCTGCTGCTCGACGAGCCCTTCTCCAATCTCGACGTCGAGTTGCGCGAGCGCCTGTCGCACGAGGTGCGCGACATCATCAAGGCAACGCACACCACCGCGATCCTCGTCACCCACGACCAGCATGAGGCCTTTGCCGTTGCCGACGAGATCGGCATCATGCATCAGGGACGCATCCAGCAATGGGATAGCCCGTACAACCTCTACCACAAGCCGGCCAACCGCTTCGTTGCCGACTTCATCGGCCAGGGCGTGCTGCTGCCCGGCACGGTGCTCAACGACCACCAGGTGAGTGTCGAGCTGGGCGTGCTCAATAGCGTGATCCCGGTCGAGTGCAGCGCCGGCTGCGGCAGCTGCGACCGGACCTGCCCGGTCGAGGTACTGCTGCGCCCCGACGACATCATCCACGATGACCTCAGCACGATGAAGGCCAAGGTCATCAAGAAGGCTTTCCGCGGCGCCGAGATCCTGTACACCCTCGAACTCGACAGCGGCGCCCGGGTGCTGTCGCTGGTGCCGAGCCATCACAACCACGCGCTTGGCGAGATGATCGGCATCCGACTGGACGTCGACCACGTCATCACCTTCCACGAGAGTTCCGATGAGGCTGCGCATACGCAGCGTCGCCCGATGCCGGCCCCGCTGCTGCGCCGATGATTCCGTGGCTCGCTGACAGCCCCGAATTTCCCCCGGTCGAGACGGCGCTCACCGAGCCGAACGGCCTGCTCGCCGCGGGCGGAGCGCTCGATCCAGACTGGCTGCTCGCGGCCTATCGACGCGGCATTTTCCCGTGGTATTCGCCCGGCGAGCCGATCCTGTGGTGGAGTCCCGACCCGCGCCTGGTGCTCGAGCCCGCCCGGATACGCATCAGCCGCTCGTTGCGCCGGACCCTGCGCCGGCACTGCTTCGAGGTCCGCTTCGACACGGCCTTCGCCGAAGTGGTGAGCGCCTGCGCGGCGCCGCGCCCCGGACAACGCGGCACCTGGATCACGCCGGCGATGCGCCGGGCCTATCGGCGCATGCACGAACTCGGCCATGCGCACAGTGTCGAAACTTGGGCCGACGGCCGGCTGGTCGGGGGACTCTACGGCATCGCGGTGGGGCGGGCGTTCTTCGGCGAATCGATGTTCAGTCGCGAGAGCGACGCCTCCAAGGTGGCACTCGCCCACCTCGCCCGCTTCCTCGAGACGCGCGGTTTCGGCATGATAGATTGTCAGATGACCACCAGCCACCTGCTCTCGCTGGGCGCTTCCGAGATCTCCCGCGCGGATTTCTGTGTCGAGATCTCGCGCCTGACCAGCGAGGGTCTGTCGCCCGGACCCTGGCCCCCCGACGCGGGTGCAGGGTTTTTCTGAGCGGCGAGGACGGAGATTCGCGTCGATGCAGAACGACTATCCGTATGGCCTGATCCAGTTCTACGCTACCGCGCCCTACGCTTGCTCGTACCTGCCCGACCGGATGGCCCGCTCGCAGGTCGCCACGCCCGGCCACCTCATCGACACGCCGATCTACAGCGAACTGGTGCGCAACGGCTTTCGCCGCAGCGGGGTGTTCACCTATCGTCCCTATTGCGACAACTGTCGCGCCTGCGTGCCGGTCAGAATCCCGGTCGAGCGCTTCCGGCCCGACCGCGCCCAGCGCCGGGCCTTACAGCGTCATGCGGTGCTGCAGACGATCGAGCGCCCGCTGATCTTCGTCGAGGAGCACTTCGCCCTCTATCAGCGCTACCAGCGCGCACGCCACGCCGGCGGCGGGATGGACCAGGACAATCGCGAGCAGTACACGCACTTCCTGCTGCAAAGCCACATCGACACGCATCTGGTCGAATTCCGCGAACACGGCGTGCTGCGCATGGTGAGCGTCACCGACCGCCTCGATGACGGACTGTCGAGCGTCTATACCTTCTACGACCCGGACATCCCGCGCGCAAGCTACGGCACCTACGGCATCCTGTGGCAAATCGAGGCCTGCCGGCATCTGCGCCTGCCCTACCTGTACCTGGGCTACTGGATCGGCGAGAGCAGCAAGATGGCCTACAAGAAGCGCTTCGACCCGCTCGAAGGCCGAGTCCACGGGCATTGGCGGGAGCTCGAAGCGGGCCGCTGAGGCGGCGCGGCAGCCGCCCGCCCCGCGCGCAAAGCGGTAGAATCCCGCCCCATGCTCTACGAACTCGCCCGCCCCCTGCTGTTCTCGCTCGATCCCGAGACCGCCCACGAACATACGATTGCGCTGCTTCATGCCAGCGGCCGCTTGCTTCCCGCCGGCCGGCCGGAACAGGCGACGCCGGTGACGGTCATGGGCCTCGAATTTCCCAACCGAATCGGCCTTGCAGCCGGCCTGGACAAGAACGGCGAAGCGATCGACGGCCTCGCCCGACTCGGCTTCGGTTTCATCGAGATCGGCACGATCACGCCCCGTCCGCAGCCCGGCAACCCACGCCCACGCCTATTCCGGCTGCCTCAGGCACATGCCGTCATCAACCGGATGGGCTTCAACAATCACGGCATCGACGCGCTGCTTGCCAACGTCAAGGCCGCCAAGTATCGCGGCCTCCTCGGCATCAACATCGGCAAGAACTTCGACACGCCGATCGAGCGCGCAGCCGACGACTATGTCGCCTGCCTCGATAAGGCCTACCCGCTGGCGAGCTACGTCACGGTGAATATCTCCTCGCCGAACACGGCGAATCTGCGCCAGCTGCAGGGCGCGTCCGAGCTCGACGAGTTGCTCGGCCGGCTCAAGGCCCGCCAGGCCGCACTCGCACAGGATCACGGCCGCTACGTGCCGCTGGTGCTCAAGATCGCGCCCGATCTCGAACTCGCCCAGCTTGCGGACATCGCCGACGCCTTGCGCCGGCACCGCATCGACGCCGTCATCGCGACCAACACCACGCTCTCGCGCAGCCGGGTCGAGGGACTCCCGCATGCGGACGAGGCGGGCGGCCTCTCCGGCGCGCCGCTGTTCGAGCCCTCGACCGGAGTCGTCCGGGCACTAGCGGGGGCGCTCGCCGGCGAGGTGCCGATCATCGCCGCCGGCGGCGTCATGAGCGGCGAGCAGGCCCGCGCCAAGCTCGAGGCGGGTGCGGTGCTGGTGCAGCTCTACAGCGGACTGATCTACCGCGGTCCCGCGCTGGTGCGCGAATGCGCCCGGGCGACCGGGTCGTTCGCCGAAACTCCCGAATCGGCACCCGCGCCCCGCGCCGCCGCCGATCGCGGCCCAAGCCTGTAAGCCCGTCAGGGTTGAGCGCCCCGGCGCGGCAGGCGATAATTCCCGCTTCGCCTCGGGTCTCCCATAATGAGCAGCTACATCTTCATCGTCATCGGCGCGGTACTCGTGAACAACGTCGTGCTCGTGCGCATGCTCGGGCTCTGCCCATTCATGGGGGTATCGAAGAAGCTCGAGACTGCGATCGGCATGGGTGCCGCGACGACCTTTGTGCTCACACTGGGCGCCGGCACCAGCTACCTGATCGATCGCTACCTGCTGCAACCCAACGATCTCGCGTATCTGCGCACGCTGTCCTTCATCGTCGTCATCGCCGCCATCGTCCAGCTCACCGAACTGGTGATCCACAAGACCAGCCCGCTGCTGCACCGGGTGCTCGGCATCTACCTTCCGCTGATCACCACCAACTGCGCGGTGCTCGGGGTGCCGCTGCTCAATGTCGGCCTCAATCACAATCTGTTCGAGTCCCTGCTGTTCGGTTTCGGCTCGTCGCTCGGTTTCACCCTGGTGCTGGTGCTCTTTGCCGGCATCCGCGAGCGACTCGACGGCGCCGACGTGCCGGCACCGTTCAAGGGCACGGCGATCGCGATGATCACCGCGGGGTTCATGAGCCTCGCCTTCATG
Organism: Gammaproteobacteria bacterium; assembly: GCA_029289265.1. Classification (GTDB taxonomy): domain Bacteria; phylum Pseudomonadota; class Gammaproteobacteria; order Burkholderiales; family Rhodocyclaceae; genus JARFTX01. The sequence continues at coordinate 46,603 of JARFTX010000019.1, read as the reverse complement.
GGTTTCGCCGGCCTGGACCGCTTTCACTGAGCGGTGAAGAACGCCTCCCGATGCCCACCACCTCCTCCCGCCCGATGACCGAACGCGCGCCCGTGACGCCGCCCGCACATCCATGCTGACAGCGCTGCTCATCATGGCCGCGATCGCGTTGGTACTCGGCGCGGCCCTCGGCTTCGCATCGATCCGCTTCAAGGTCGTGGGCGATCCGCTGGTCGAAAAAATCGACGCGATCCTGCCCCAGACACAATGCGGCCAATGCGGCTACCCCGGCTGCAAGCCCTATGCGCAGGCAATCGCCAACGGCGAGGCCGACATCAACCAGTGCCCGCCCGGCGGCGAGGAAGGCATCCGCAAGCTCGCCGACCTGCTCGGGCGCGAGTTCAAGCCACTCTCCGAGGAGTTCGGCGTCGAGAAGCCCAAGGCGGTCGCCCGCATCGACGAGCAGACCTGCATCGGCTGCACGCTGTGCATCCAGGCCTGCCCCGTCGATGCCATCGTCGGCGCCGCCAAGCAGATGCACACGGTCGTCGAGCCGCTGTGCACCGGCTGCGAGCTGTGCGTCGCGCCCTGCCCCGTCGACTGCATCACGATGGAGCCCGTGGCCGAGACCGTCGAGACCTGGAAGTGGAAGTACCCCGTCATCGAGATCAGGAAGCGCGCATGACCAAGCGCCTGCACCGATTCAAGGGCGGGGTCGATCTCGACTACCACAAGGCCGAATCGGCCGGAGTGCCAATCCGCAGCGCGCCCCTGCCGCCAAGGCTGATCGTGCCCTTGCGCCAGAATGCGCGCTCCGTCGCACACGGCATCGTCACGGCCGGCGAGCACGTGCTCAAGGGCCAACGCATCGGCGAGGCCGAAGGCGTGCTCGGCACGGCGGTGCACGCCCCCACCTCCGGCACCGTGATCGAGGTCACCGAGCACCCGATGGCTCACCCGTCCGGGCTCGACACGCACTGCGTGGTGATCGAGCCCGACGGCGACGAGCGCTGGGTCGCGCTCGAACCCCTCGATCATCGCAGCATCGACCGCCAGAGCGCTCTCAACCGCTTGCGCGAGGCAGGTGTCGTGGGCCTCGGCGGGGCGGCCTTTCCCAGCCACGTCAAGCTGGGCTCGGGGACCGGCGTCGACACGGTGGTGATCAACGGCGCCGAATGCGAGCCGTGGATCACCTGCGACGACCGCCTGATGCGCGAGCGTGCCGACCAGATCCTGGCTGGTGCGGCGATCCTCTCCGACCTGATCGGGGCAAAGCGGGTGCTCGTCGGCATCGAGGACAACAAGCCCGAGGCCATCGCGGCGATGCGCGCGGCCGCAGCGGCACAGGCCGCGCCGATCGAGATCGTGGCGATCCCGACCGTCTACCCGGCCGGCGGCGAGAAACAGCTGATCCGCGTGCTCACCGGCATCGAGATTCCGCACGGCAGGCTCGGCACGGATTTCGGCGTGCAGTGCTTCAACGTCGGCACGGCCGCCGCCGTGCATCGCGCCTTCGCCCTTGGCGAGCCGCTCGTCTCGCGCATCGTCACGCTCGCCGGCAATGTCGAGCGTCCCGGCAACTACGAGGTCCTGATCGGCACCCCCGTCGCCTCGCTGCTGGAACTCGCGGAACCGCGCGCCGACACCGACCGCTACATCCTCGGCGGCCCGATGATGGGCTTCGCGCTGCCCGACCTCAGCGTGCCGGTCATCAAGGGCACGAACTGCGTGCTCAGCGCTTCACCCACGCTGTTTCCGCGATCGAAGCCGCCCCTGCCCTGCATCCGCTGCGGCGAGTGCGCACGCGCCTGCCCGGCCGAACTCCAGCCCTTCGAGCTGTACTGGTTCGCCCACTCGCGCAACTTCGGGAAAGCGCAGGAGTACCACCTCTTCGACTGCATCGAGTGCGGCTGCTGCAGCTATGTCTGCCCCTCGCACATCCCGCTGGTCGACTACTACCGCTACGCCAAGAGCGAGATCTGGGCGCGCGAACGCGAGACGCGCGCCGCCGACGGTGCGCGCGAACGCTTCGAGTTCCGCAATTTCCGCCAGGAGCGGGAGAAGGCCGAGAAGGCGGCAAAGCTCGCAGCCAAGGCCGCCGAGACCAAGGCAAAGCTCGCTCAGACCGAAACTGCGCCGGCACCTGCTCCGACCGAGGCTGCACCGCAGTCCGAGGACGACGCCAAACGGGCGCTGATCGCCGCCGCGCTCGAGCGCGCCAAGCAGCAGAAGGCAGCGGCGAAGCCCAAGAACACGGAAGACCTGAGTGCCGCGACGCTTGCCGAGATCGCCGAGATCGAGGCGCGCCGCAAGGCGCTCGGTTTATCCGAAGGCGACGCGGGCGATGTTCGGCCGGCCCTGCCGACACTTCCCGGCCCCACCACCGCCGCGACGCCGCCCGCCCCGCCCGGAGGCGACCCCGAGCCGCTCGCGCGCGAGGACCGACCATGACCCGACCCCAGCGCCCGCGCGCCGCAATCCTCCCCGGCTGCCGACCATGATCCAGTCGCCCTACATCCGCAAGCCGGCGAGCGTGCAACGGGTCATGTTCACCGTGCTGCTTGCGCTCACGCCGGGCATCGCAGCCTACGTCTGGCAGGTCGGCGCTGGCATCCTGGTGAACCTCGCGATCGCGTCCGCCACAGCCGTGGCGGCCGAAGCGCTGGTCCGGCGTCTGCGGGGTCGGCCCATCGCTCCGGCGATCGGCGACCTGTCCGCGCTGGTCACGGCATGGCTGGTGGTGCTGTGCTTTCCACCCATCGTGCCGTGGTGGGTCACGGTGGTTGCGGTGACGCTGGCGATTGCCGCGGTCAAGCACCTGTACGGCGGCCTCGGCCAGAATCCGTTCAACCCGGCGATGGTCGCCTACTGCGCGATGATCGTCGCCTTTCCGTCGCTGATGTCGCAGTGGCCACCGGCCGGCGGCCTCGACTTCGCCACGCAACTCGACCTCATCCTGGGTGGCGCCCGCAACCTCGACGCGATCACCGGCGCCACCGCGCTCGATGCGCTGCGCACCGGCCTGCGCGGCGCCGAGTCCGTCGATGCAATCCTGCGGCAGCCGCCCTTCGGCACGCTGGGCGGGCGGGGCTGGGAGTGGATTGCCGCGGGCTACCTCGCCGGCGGCCTCCTCCTGCTCGCGCTGCGGGTGATCACCTGGCACATGCCGGTGGCCTTTCTCGCCACGCTGGCCGCCACGGCGGGCGCGTTCTGGCTCGCCAATCCCGCGCAGTTCGCCTCGCCGCTGTTTCATCTCGCGAGCGGCGGCGCGATGCTCGCCGCCTTCTTCATCGTCACCGATCCGGTCTCGGGCGCGACCACGCCGCTCGGAAAGATCATCTTTGCCGCCGGCATCGGGCTGATCGCCTACCTGATCCGCGCCTTCGGGGCCTTCCCCGAGGGCATCGCCTTCGCCGTGCTGTTGATGAACCTGTGCGTGCCGTTGATCGACATGAAGACCCAGCCGCGCGTGTTCGGCCACCGCCGAGGCAAGTCGCCATGAAGGATCGCTACACCGCGACTCGCACGTCGCTACGCACCGCCGGCATCATGCTGCTGTTCACGCTGGTGTTCACCGCGCTGATGGCGGGCACCTACCGCATCACCGCGCCGGCGATCGAGGCGTCGGAACTGGCCGAGCGCATGCGCCTGATCAACGACGTGCTGCCGCCCGAGAACTACGACAACGTCCTGCTCGAGGACTTCGTCGAGGTGGGGCCGGTGGCCGAGCTCGGCCTCGACCAAGGGGGGCGGATCTATCGCGCCCGGCGCAACGGCGAACCCGCGGCGCTGATTCTCGAGGCCGTGGCCCCCGACGGTTACGCCGGACGCATCCGCCTCGCAGTCGGCGTGGACACGGGCGGACGCCTGACCGGCATCCGAGTCACCGCGCATCGCGAGACGCCGGGCCTGGGCGACTACATCGACCCGAAGAAGGATCGCGAACGCGCCAAACCCTGGATCGGCCAGTTCGCCAACATCTCGTTCGCCGAGGTGGCGCCCGAGCGTTGGGCGGTCAGGCGCGACGGCGGCGCCTTCGCCTACCGCATCGGGGCGACGATCAGCGCCCGCGCCGTCACCGATGCCGCCGGCCGGGCCCTCGCCTGGGCCAACGAACGGCGCGACGCGCTCTTCGCCGCCGAGACCGGCAGCCGCATCTGACAGGAGACCACGGCGATGACCCTGCAAGGCTTTCGCGACAGCGCCTTCAATGGCCTGTGGAAACAGAACCCCGGCCTGGTCCAGCTGCTCGGCCTCTGCCCCATCCTCGCGGTCAGCAGCACCATGGTCAATGCGGTGAGCCTGGGGCTTGCGACCATTCTCGTCATGGCGGTGGCGAACCTCGCGGTATCGGTGCTGCGCAACTTCATTCCCTACGAGATCCGCATCCCGGTCTTCATCCTCATCATTGCGGCGCTGGTGACGATGGTCGACCTGTCGTTCAATGCCTACTTCCACGAGCTGTATCTCGTGCTCGGCATCTTCATCCCGCTGATCGTCACGAACTGCATCGTGCTCGCGCGCATCGAGGCCTTCGCCGCCAAGAACGACCCGCTCTCCTCGACCTTGGACGGCATCCTGATGGGCCTGGGACTGGTCTGGGTGCTCGCGGTGCTCGGCGGGGCGCGCGAGTTGATCGGCAGCGGCACGCTCTTCGCCGGGATCGACATGATCTTCCCGAACCTCGCGCCGATCGAAGTGTTCGGCCACGACTATCCGGGCTTTCTGATCGCGATCCTGCCGCCCGGGGCCTTCTTCGCGCTCGGCTGCCTGATCGCGCTCTTCAACTGGCTCAATACGCGCGCCACGGTACGGGCCCACGTCCGGCCGAAGCCGGTGGCCGAACCCGCGGTCGTCGGCGAGACGTCCGCCGCGAGCTGACCGGCCCGGGCGATGAAGCGCGACGCAATCCGCGAGTTCTTCCGGCGTCTGGCCGAAGCCAACCCCGAGCCGAAGACCGAGCTCGAGTACCGCACGCCGTTCGAGCTCCTGGTCGCCGTGGTGCTCTCCGCCCAGGCGACCGACAAGAGCGTCAACCTCGCAACCCGCGGCCTGTTCGCCGCCGCACCGACGCCCGAGGCCATGCTCTCGCTCGGCGAGGAAGGCGTCGCGGTCCACATCCGCACGATCGGCCTGTTTCGCACCAAGGCAAAGAACGTCGTCGGGCTGTCGCGCCTGCTGCTGGAGCGCCATGGCGGCGAGGTTCCGCGCGACCGGGTCGCCCTAGAGGCCCTGCCCGGCGTCGGGCGCAAGACCGCCAACGTGGTCCTCAACACCGTCTTCGGCGAGCCGGTGATGGCAGTCGACACCCACATCTTCCGGCTGTCCAACCGCAGCGGACTCGCGCCCGGCAAGGACGTGCTTGCGGTCGAACAGGCGCTGATGCGCCGCGTGCCGCGCGACTATCTGCGCCACGCCCACCACTGGCTGATCCTGCACGGGCGCTACGTGTGCACCGCCCGCCGGCCGCGCTGCGGCGATTGCCGCGTGCGCGATCTCTGCGACTTCCGCGACAAGACCGTCTGACGCCATGTTCAATCCGACCCGTGACCAGGTTCGCAGCTTCTTCATCGAGACCTGGCGCAAGCACCGCGACCGTGAAGTGCTCACCCCGATGGAGACGCTCGCCGCCGACCTGATGACGCTGCACCCCGAGTACCACCCGCTGCTCGAAGATCCCGCCGCGCTCGAGCGCGAGTTCGCGCCCGAGGACGGGCAGATCAACCCCTTCCTGCATCTGTCGCTGCATCTCGCCATCGAGGAGCAACTCGCGATCGACCAGCCGCGCGGGCTGCGCGCCGCCTTCGAGAGCTGCCTCGCCCGACGCGGCGACCGCCACGCTGCCCTGCACGACGTCCTCGAATGCCTGGGCGAGACGATGTTCGTCGCACAGCGCAACAACACCCCGCCCGACGGTGCCGCCTACGTCGAATGCGTGGCAAGGCGCGCCACCGGGTCCTGACGGCGATCGGACTGATATCCAATCATCACGCAACCGCGGTAACATTCGGGGCATCTCACTCGTCCCGGAGCACTTGCGCATGAGCACCTCGATCGTAGTCGGCCTTCTCGTCATCGCCCTCATCGGCTACGTCATTGTCATCTACAACGGGCTGGTCGCCTTGCGCAACCGGGTGAAGAATGCGTTCTCGCAGATCGACGTGCAATTGCAGCGCCGCTACGACCTGATCCCCAACCTGGTCGAGACCGCCAAGGGCTACATGCAGCACGAACGGGAGACGCTCGAGGCGGTCATCAACGCGCGCAACCGGGCCCAGGCCGCGGCCCACAAGGCCGAGGGCAATCCCGCCGACGCAGCGGCGATGCGCGAGCTGATGGGGGCCGAGGCCGCGCTCGGCGGGATGCTCACGCGCTTTTTCGCGCTCGCCGAGGCCTATCCCGACCTCAAGGCCAACCAGAACATGGCGCAGTTGCAGGAGGAGCTCGCGAGCACGGAGAACCGCATCGCCTTTTCGCGCCAGGCTTACAACGACGCCGTCACCGGCTACAACATCAAGCGCGAGTCCTTCCCCGACTCGCTGGTCGCCAACAACTTCGGCTTCCAGGCAGCCGAGCAATGGACGATGGCCGACACCACGGCCCGCGAACCGGTCAAGGTGAGCTTCGGCTGAACCTCGACCTCCCCGATCACAGATGGACTTCTTCGCCGCGCAGGACCTCGCCCGACGCAACAGCCGGCGCCTCGTCGGCTGGTTTGCGCTGGCCGTGATCGGCATCGTCGCAAGCGTCTATCTGGCGCTTGCGATCGGGCTCGGCTTGGGCGCCAGCGCAACCGCCGACGCGCGGCCGGTGCTCTGGGATCCGCAACTGTTTGCCGTCACCGCGCTCGTCGTTGGCAGCTTCATCCTGCTCGCCTCGCTCTTCAAGACCCTCTCGCTCGCCCGCGGCGGCGGAGCGACGATCGCCCGCGAACTGGGCGGCCGGCTGGTCGCGCGCGCGAGCAATGATCCGCTCGAGCGGCGGCTGATCAACGTCGTCGACGAGATGGCGATCGCCTCGGGCGTGCCCGTCCCGGCCGTCTATGTGCTCGATGCCGAGCAGGGCATCAACGCCTTCGCGGCCGGCGCACGGAGCACCGATGGCGTCGTCGCCGTGACCCGCGGCGCCCTCGAGCAGTTGTCCCGCGACGAGCTTCAGGGCGTGATCGCCCACGAGTTCAGTCACATCCTCAACGGCGACATGCGGCTCAACCTGCGGCTGATCGGCGTGCTCCACGGCATCCTGCTGCTCACGCTCGCCGGGCGCGTGCTGATGCGCAGCGCCCGCGGCTCGGACCGCGGCGCTGCGCCGATGATCCTGGTCGGGATCGCGCTGGTCGTGGTGGGCTACATCGGCGTGCTGTTCGGCAAGCTGATCAAGGCGGCGGTGTCGCGCCAGCGCGAGTACCTCGCCGACGCGGCCGCCGTGCAGTTCACGCGCAACCCCGACGGGATCGCCGGCGCGCTCAAGCGGATCGCCGGAATCGGCTCGACCATCCGCCACCCCCGCGCCGAAGAGGCGAGCCACATGTTCTTCGGCAGCGGCGGCGCGGCCTCGCGCCTGTTCGCGACCCATCCGCCGATCGCCGAGCGCATCCGGCGACTCGACCCCGCCTTCGACCCGGCCCTCGCCGAGGCGTCGCGCGCCCGCTCCGCCGCGGCGCCTGCCGCCGATGCCGCCGACACGACGACCGCACTCGACGCGGGCGCGGCGGCGGCGGGTTTTGCCGCATCGGTGGGAGAGCCCCGCGCCGAGCACGTCGCCTACACTCACGCCCTGCTCGAACGGCTGCCACCGTGGATTGCCGATGCCGTCCATCAAGCCGGCGGCGCTCGCGAGGTCGTGTTCGCGCTCCTGCTCGCCCGCGACACGGCTGTTCGAGAGCGACAACTCGCAGAGCTCGAGAAGCGCTCCGGCACAATGGCCCGTGCGACAACCGAACGCGTTGCCGACTGGCTGCGCGAGGCCGGTCCGGTCTATCGCCTGCCGCTGCTCGATCTCGCCACCCCGACTCTGGCCGAACTCTCGGACGAGGCGCGCGCGCAGGTCGTCGCCACGGTCGACGCACTGGTCGTGGCCGACGGCCGGACCTCGCTGTTCGAATTCGTGCTCCGGCGGCTGCTGCATCACGTGCTCGATCCCGCAGCACAGCGCCACGGCGGCGGAACGTCCTCGCCGGCACGGCTCAAGCAGAACATCGCCCGGCTGCTCGCCCTGCTGTCTCAGGTCGGCAGCGGCTCCAAGGAGGCCGGGCGCGCCGCCTTCGAGGCTGCGACCGCCATCGCGCCGATCGAGGGTCCCTGGGACATCTCGGCTGGCACCGCGCGGCTCGATGCGCGCGAACTCGACCGCATCCTCGCCGAACTCGGCGCGACGCGTCCGCCCTTCCGCAAGAAACTCATCGAAGCGTGCGCGACCGCGGTGCTCACCGACGCCCAGGTGACGGCCGCCGAGGCGGAACTGCTTCGAGCGATCGCAAAGGCACTCGATTGCCCGGTTCCGCCCCAACTCCGCTACGCGAGCGCCGCGGCGCCCGCCCATCCAGCCGACGGCCGGCTCTAACGCTTCAGATACAGCCCTTCCTGGCTGGCATAAAAGGCCGCAAGATCGCGCATGTCGGCGCGCGACAGATTCGCAACCATGGCCGCCATGATCGGGTTCTGGCGATTGCCCAGCTTGTAGTCGAGCATCGCACGATACAGATACTTCTCGTGCTGACCGGCCAAGTGCGGAAATTCCGGACTTGGACTCTTGCCGTCGGGTCCGTGACAGGCGGCGCACGATTCGGAAATCTGCTTCCCGCGCGCGGCATCCCATGCGAAGGCAGGCGACGCTGAACAGACGAGCGCGGTCAGTGCGGTGATTGCGAGAAGCCTGCGCATGGTCATTGCCCTCCCCCGGCGCTCGCGTAGTACGCGGCGAGATCAGCCATCTGCTGGTCGGTGAGGCTCTCGGCGACTGCGCGCATGCTGGGGTGCATGCGTTCGCCGCTGCGGTAGGCCTGCAGGGCGCGCACCAGATACGCCGCATGCTGACCGCCCAGCTTGGGTACCGGATAAACCTCGGGGAAGGCGGTACGGTAGCCCGGGATCCCGTGGCAGCCTATGCACATCGACAGGTGTTCGCGCGCGGCTTCGGGGTCTCCCCCTTGTGCCGTCGCACCTGACGAGGCGACCGCCGCGATGGCGGCAATCAACAAGCGTCGTCCCTGCATTGTCTCTCCTCTCTGTTGGAATTGTGGCCGGGGACTGATACGACGGAAAAATTCTACGTCTGCGGCGAGAACGCTTGCAAACAAATGTTGCAGGCCGATTGCCGCCGAATCTCGTCGACTGCTCATGGGGCCTATAATCGTTGCCCAACGCAAGGCAATTCGACCCCGAGGAACTCCTCCATGCGATTCGAAGGATCCCAGGCCTACGTCGCCACCCCTGACCTGCTGCTCGCGGTCAATGCCGCAGTCCGTCTGCAGCGGCCGCTGCTGATCAAGGGCGAGCCCGGCACCGGCAAGACCCTGCTCGCCGAGGAGGTCGCCGGTGCGCTCGGCCTCGAGCTGTTCCAGTGGCACATCAAATCGACCACCAAGGCCCAGCAGGGCCTCTACGAGTACGACGCCGTGTCGCGTCTGCGTGATTCCCAACTTGGCGACGGGCGGGTCAAGGACATTGCCAACTACATCGTCAAGGGCGTGCTGTGGCAGGCGTTCGAGTCCGAGAAGCCCGCCGTGGTGCTGATCGACGAGATCGACAAGGCCGACATCGAGTTTCCCAACGACCTGCTGCGCGAGCTCGACCGCATGGAGTTCCATGTCTACGAGACCCGCGAGACCGTGCGCGCCCGCCACCGGCCGCTGATCTTCATCACCTCGAACAACGAGAAGGAGCTGCCCGACGCCTTCCTGCGCCGCTGCTTCTTCCACTACATCCGCTTTCCCGACCGGGAGACCATGCAGCGCATCGTCGACGTGCACTTCCCCGGCCTGAAGAAAGCGCTGCTCAAGGAGGCACTGGAGGTCTTCTTCGAGCTGCGCGAGGTCCCCGGTCTCAAGAAGAAACCCTCCACCTCGGAGCTGCTCGACTGGCTCAAACTGCTGGTCGCCGAGGACATCCCGCCCGAGGCATTGCGCTCGAAGGACGGCAAGGTGATCGTGCCGCCGCTCGCCGGCGCGATGCTGAAGAACGAGCAGGACCTGCACCTGTTCGAGCGCCTGGTCCACATGGCGCGGCAGAACCGCTGAGCGTGCGGCGCACCGTGCGCAGGCCGACCCGATGCTGATCGACTTCTTCCTGCACCTCAAGTCGCGCCGCCTGCCGGTGTCGACGCGCGAGTTCCTGACGCTGCTCGAGGGCCTGCGGGAGGGCGTGTGCAGCCCCTCGGTCGACGAGTTCTACTACTACGCCCGCACCTGTCTGGTGAAGGACGAGGCGCACTACGACCGCTTCGACCAGGCCTTCGGCGAGTACTTCGGGCACGTCACCGAGATCCCCGGCCTCGAGGCCGAGTTGCCCGAAGAGTGGCTGCGCGCGCTCGCTCGCCGCCTTCTCTCGCCCGAGGAGCGGGCAAAGCTCGAAAAGCTCGGCTGGGACAAGCTGATGGAGGAGCTGCGCAAGCGCCTCGCCGAGCAGAAGGGCCGCCACCAGGGCGGCTCGAAGTGGATCGGCACCGGAGGCAGCTCGCCCTTCGGCAACAGCGGCTACCACCCCGAGGGCGTCCGCATCGGCGGCGAATCGGCCGGCAACCGGACCGCGGTCAAGGTCTGGGAGAAGCGCGAGTACCGCAATCTCGACGACTCGGTCGAACTGGGCACCCGCAACATCAAGATCGCGCTGCGCAAGCTGCGCCGCTTCGCGCGCGAGGGCGCGGCCGAGGAGCTCGATCTCGACGGCACCATCGCCGCCACCGCACGCAACGCCGGCTGGCTCGACCTGCTGATGCGCCCGGAACGCCACAACGCGGTCAAGGTGCTGCTGTTCGTCGACGTCGGCGGCTCGATGGAGGACCACGTGCGCATCTGCGAGGAGCTCTTCTCGGCCTGCCGCGCCGAGTTCAAGCACCTCGAGCACTTCTACTTCCACAATTGCGTCTATGAATCGGTCTGGCGCGACAGCCGGCGGCGCCACGGCGAGCGCATCCCGGTGTCCGACCTGCTCCACAAGTACGGGCCGGACTACAAGCTCATCCTGCTCGGCGACGCCACCATGAGCCCGTACGAGATCCTGCACCCGCACGGCTCGATCGAGCACATGAACAGCGAGCCCGGCGCCGCCTGGCTGCGCCGCCTGCTCGACGCCTGGCCGTCGGCGGCCTGGCTCAACCCCGAGCCCGAGCACCTGTGGAGCTGGCGCCAGTCGATCGGCATCATCCACAAGATCGTCGGGGGCCGGATGTACCCGACCACCCTGGCCGGCATCGAGCACGCCATCCGCGACCTGTCGCGCAAGCACTGACGTCCCCGCAGGCGGCATCGAATCGACCGCGCGAGGCGCGTGCGCGGCCCGAAGGCCCGACCTCGCCCGGCGCTTGGCGGCCCGCGCGGCTCGTCTATCATCACCTTATGAGTGCGAGAGAGCAGCGATGAACAAGGCCTTCGTCAAGGAAACCGACGCGCCCGACGCCGACGACGGCGACGATCTGCGTGCCCCGAAGTTGCCCGCCGGCAGCAAGAACTACATGACGCGCCGCGGCTACGATACATTGCGCGGCGAGCTCGACACGCTGGTCCGCGTCGAGCGTCCCAAGCTGGTCGAGACGGTCGCCTGGGCGGCCTCGAACGGCGATCGCTCGGAGAACGGCGACTACATCTACGGCAAGAAGCGGCTGCGCGAGATCGACCGCCGCATCCGCTTCCTCATCAAGCGCATCGAGAGCGCCGAGGTCGTCGACCCGGAGGAACAGGTAGGCGCCGAGCAGGTGTTCTTCGGCGCGACCGTGACGATCGCCGACGTCGACGACGGCCCGGAGCAGACCTGGCAGATCGTCGGCATCGACGAGGCGGACGCCTCGCAAGGGCGCATCAGCTGGATTTCACCGCTCGCGCGGGCGCTGCTCAAGGCCCGCGAAGGCGACGTCGTCGCCTTCATGAGTCCCGCCGGCCGGCGCGAGATCGAGGTGCTGGAGATCCGCTATATCGCGGGCTGACCACGCCCTGCCGCACGGGGGCTTGAAATCGCCGCTCCGCGCTCCCACCTTGCTGCAGGTCTACCTGCACACATGGAGTCGCATACGATGTCGAGCGCAACCGCCGCCCAGAAGCTCAACTTCCAGGCCGAGGTGAAGCAGCTGCTTCACCTCATGATTCATTCGCTGTACTCGAACCGCGAGATTTTTCTGCGCGAGCTGATCTCGAACGCGTCGGACGCCTGCGACAAGCTGCGCTTCGAGGCGCTCGACCGGCCCGAGTTGTTCGAGGGCGACGCCGATCTGAAGATCCGCGTGAGCTTCGACAAGGGCGCGCGCACGGTCACCGTCGAGGATAACGGCATCGGGATGAGCCGCGACGAGGTGGTCGCCAACCTAGGCACCATCGCCAAATCCGGCACCGCAGAGTTCTTTGGCCAGCTCACAGGCGACCAGCGCAAGGACGCGCACCTGATCGGCCAGTTCGGCGTCGGCTTCTACTCCGCCTTCATCGTCGCCGACCGGGTCACGGTGGTGACGCGCCGCGCCGGGCTCGCCGCCGACGAGGCGGTCAAGTGGGAATGCGAGATCGGCGGTGACGCGGCCGGCGAGTACAGCGTCGAGCCGGCCGAGCGTGCCACGCGCGGCACCTCGATCACGCTGCACCTGCGCGCCGACCAGGACGACCTGCTCTCGGGCTGGAAGCTGCGCAGCCTGATCCGCAAGTACTCCGACCACATCGTCCAGCCCATCGTGATGAAGAAGGAAGAGTGGGACCAGGACAAGGGCGAGCAGGTCGAGACCGCCGAGGACGAGACCGTCAACCAGGCGAGCGCCTTGTGGGCGCGCCCCAAGAGCGAGGTCGGCGAAGACGAGTACAAAGCCTTCTACAAGCATGTCGGCCACGACTTCGACGAGCCGCTCGCCTGGGTGCACGCCAAGGCCGAGGGCCGCCACGAGTACACCCAGCTGCTCTACATCCCCTCGCACGCGCCCTTCGACCTGTGGGACCGCAACGCCCGCCACGGCATCAAGCTCTACGTGCGCCGCGTCTTCATCATGGACGACGCCGAGAAGCTGATGCCGATCTACCTGCGCTTCGTGCGCGGCGTGGTCGACTCCGCCGACCTGCCGCTCAACGTCTCGCGCGAGATCCTGCAGGAATCGAAGGACATCGACACGATCCGCGCCGGCTGCACCAAGAAGGTCCTGGGCCTGCTCGAGAACCTCGCCGAGAACGACCAGGACAAGTACGCGACATTCTGGAAAGAGTTCGGCCGCGTACTCAAGGAAGGCATCGGCGAGGACTTCGCCAACAAGGACAAGATCGCCGGCCTGCTGCGCTTCGCCTCGACGCACGCCGACACGGCCGACGAGACGGTGTCGCTCGCCGACTACATCGGCCGCATGAAGGAAGGCCAGGACAAGATCTACTACGTCACCGCCGAGAGCTTCAACGCCGCCAGGAACAGCCCGCACCTCGAGATCTTCCGCAAGAAGGGCATCGAGGTGCTGCTCCTCTCCGAACGTGTCGACGAGTGGGTGACGGGCAACCTCACCGAGTTCGAAGGCAAGCCGTTGGTGTCCGTCGCGAAGGGCGGTCTCGATCTCGGCACGCTCGAGGACGAGGCCGAGAAGACCGAGGCACAGAAGGCCGCCGACGAGTACAAGGAGCTCGTCGAGCGCATGAAGGCGAGCCTCGAGGGCCGGGTCAAGGACGTGCGGGTGACGCTGCGGCTCACCGACTCGCCGGCCTGCCTGGTTGCCGACGAGCACGACATGGGCATGAACCTGGCGCGCATCCTGAAGTCCGCCGGGCAGACGGCGCCGGCTTCCAAGCCCATCCTCGAGATCAACCCGCACCACCCGGCGGTCGAGCGCCTGAAGACCGAGCAGACGAGCTTCGACGACTGGTCGGCGGTGCTGTTCGATCAGGCCCTGCTCGCCGAAGGCGGCACACTCGACGACCCGGCCACCTTCGTCAAACGCATCAACCAGCTCATGCTGGCGATGAGCGGCGGTCCGGCCGAGAACTGACCAGCGCCGCGCCGCCCGCTCAGCCGCCCGGCCGCTCAGGCGGCCGGGCGGCTTCTTCGGGACCGCCCGGTGCCGACTGCGCCTCCGAATCGGAACCCGACCCACCGGACGCCGCCGCGGCAGTTGCTGCGCGCGTCCGGGCCGTTTCCTCCTGAACCTGCTTCTGGGCCCGTTTGAGCGTCGGGTAGGCGAGCGCGTGGTAGAGCGACACGGGCGACACCGAGCGCGAGATCGCGTGCGCGATCACCGCGGCCGCCATCAGCGGCAGCAGCATCTGGTGGTTCGCGGTCATCTCCATGACGATCACGAAGGAGGTGATCGGTGTCTGCGTCATGCCGGCGAGGAAGGCCACCATGCCGAGGGTGAGCAGCGCCGCGGCCTGCTCCGGGGGCATGAAGAGGGCGATGTTGGCGCCCAGGCCCGCGCCGACCGCGAGCGCCGGTGCGAACACGCCGCCGGGAATCCGCGACAGGAAGGCAAGCCAGATCACCGCGGCCTTGGCGAGCAGGAAGTACACCGGCAGCATCGCCGAGCCCTCCAGCGCTGCCTTGATCTCGCCGTAACCGGTGCCGTAGGTGAGCCCGCCGGTCGCCAGCCCGATCAGGGCGGTGCCCAGCCCGCAGTACGCGGCGAAGCGCACCGGCTGCGAGGCCGACATCGTGCCGATCCGACCGGGCAGCCCCCGGGCCGACTCGATCAGCAGCCGCGCGAAAAGCCCGCCGAGCAGACCGCCTGCGACGCCCGCCGCGAGCACTGGCCAGATCCCGCCCGGCCAGTCGAGCGTCGCCTGGGCTCGGCCAAAGTAGGTGTAGCTGCCCAGCACCGCGAGCGACATCAGGCCGGCGAAGATCACGCTGGTGAGGGTGGTGCTGTTGGCCTGGAAGGCGCGATGGCGGCACATCTCCTCGATGGCGAACATGATGCCGCCGAGCGGCGTGTTGAACGCCGCCGCGACGCCGGCGCCGCTGCCGGCGATGATGAGATCGCGGCTCGAGACGATGCGGTTCTTCTTGCGGCCGGCGAGCATGTGCAGGACCGACGCGCCGACCTGCACCGAAGGCCCCTCGCGGCCGATCGACGCGCCCGAGAAGAGCCCGCCCAGCGTCAGCAGGATCTTGGCGATGGCGATCTTGAAGGAGAGCAGCTTGCGCCGAACGCGCCGGTCGTCGGTGAGCGATGCCGCGATCGCCTGGGGAATGCCGCTACCCTGGGCGCCGGGCACGAAGCGCCGCGCGATCCAGGCCATCGCCGCGAAACCGGCCGGCGCGAGGATCAGTGTGAACCAGGGGGCCGCCTCCATGATTCGGGCGTGCGAGTCGATCGCGAGCTCTGCGCCGATCGCGAACAGGATGGCCAGCAGGCCCGCAAGCAGGGCCGCGCCGACGAGCAGAAAACGCTTGCGCCAGCGGCCCATGGACAGCCATGGCATCGCATAGCGCAGGCCGCCGCGTCTGAGCCGGTTCAATGCACGTCGTGCCGTGCCTTCTTTTTTTTCCATGTGGTCAAATCATGTTGGGGGACATTGATTCGCGCCATTTCGCTACGATACGCGAGTGCGCACGTCATGTCTCAGATGCGCCGCATTTTTCGCCCCCAGATCCCGGAGAATCCCTTCATGCCCCGCAAGCCCGCCCAACCCGTTCCCCCCCCGACCGGTGCCGAACCCCAGGTCTCGCCGCTGTCGGTACTGCAGCGCTTCCGCGTGCTGATCCGCACCGCGCAGCGCCATTCGCAGTGGATCGAGCGTCAGAGCGGCGTGACCGGGGCGCAACTGTGGGCGATGCAGGAGCTCTTCGAGCAGCCCGGCCTGCGCGTCGGCGAGCTCGCCAAGCTGATGGCGCTGCACCAGTCGACGGCCTCGAACATGATCGACAAGCTCGAATCCGTCGGCCTGATCCGCAAGGAGCGCAGCAGCGCAGACCAGCGCGTCGTCCGGCTCTCACTCACCGACAAGGGCACCGAGTTGCTTGCACTGGCCCCCTCGCCTGCACGTGGCGTCCTGCCGGAAGCGCTGCGCCAGGCGTCCGGCGAAGAGCTGGCGCGACTGCAGAGCGACCTGGACGCGCTGCTCGCACAGATCCGGGAAATGGACGAAGGCTTCGGCATGCAGCCCCTGCCTTTCACCGAGTGAGCGGCGTGCCCGGGCACGGGGGCGAACGTGCGCGCCGACGCCTGGCGCCAGCGCATTTCCATGCACCGTTGGGCCGGCCCCGATCCGGTTGTCAACACCTGCGGCATGGGCATACCATAGTGCGACGGATTCGCCGCAGCGGCGGCGGGTTCCAATATGCCCGAGCCGAGTCCTCATGAACGACGGATTGTTCGAAGACGTCACCAATCTGCGTGCCCGCCTGGAGGAGTTGACGGTGGAACACCGTGACCTCGACGATGCGATCAGTCGCCTCGTCGACTCGCCGCAGGAGGACGAGTTGCTGATCCGCCGGCTCAAGAAGCGCAAGCTGATGCTGAAGGACCGCATCGCGATCATCGAGCGGATGCTCGAACCGGATGAACTGGCCTGAGGGCCCGAGATTGCCTAGCTGATGACCCAACCCAAGAGCCTTCACGCCGACACGCTCGCGCTGCACGCGGGCCAAAGCCCTGATCCCGGTTTCGGCGCCCGCGCCGCTCCGATCTACTTCACCACCAGCTACGTCTTTCCCGATGCCGACCATGCCGCAGCGCTCTTCAACCTGGAGCGGCCCGGGCACGTCTACTCGCGCATCTCGAACCCGACCAATGCCGTGCTCGAAGAGCGTGTCGCTGCGCTCGAGGACGGCATCGGCGCAATCGCGACGGCCAGCGGCCAGGCCGCCCTGCATCTCGCCGTGACGACCCTGATGGGCGCGGGCGGACACATCGTCGCCTCGCGCTCGCTCTACGGCGGTTCGCACAACCTGCTGAGCTACACGCTGCCGCGCTTCGGCATTACCACGACCTTCGTCGACCCGCGCCGTCTCGACGACTGGCGGGCCGCCATCCGGCCCGAGACCCGGTTGCTCTTCGGCGAGTCGCTGGGCAACCCCGGGCTGGACGTGCTCGACATCCCGGCAATCGCGGGGATCGCGCACGAAGCGGGCCTCCCGCTGCTCGTCGACGCGACCCTGGTCACACCCTGCCTGCAGCGCCCGCTCGAACTCGGCGCCGATCTGGTCATGCACTCCGCGACCAAGTATCTGGGCGGGCACGGCGTCGCGGTCGGCGGCGTGCTGGTCGACGGCGGCGCCTTCGACTGGGAGGCCTCGGGTCGTTTTCCGACGCTCACCGAGCCCTATGCAGGCTTCCACGGCATGGATTTCGCCGAGGAGTCGCCCGTGGCCGCCTTCCTGCTGCGGGCGCGGCGCGAAGGGCTGCGCGACTTCGGCGCCTGCCTGTCACCCATGAATGCGTTCCAGATCCTGCAAGGCATCGAGACGCTGCCCCTGCGGATGCGTGCCCACGTCGCCAATGCCCAGGCCGTTGCCGAGCACCTTGCTGCGCACCCCCTGGTCCGGCACGTCGCCTACCCGGGCCTGCCCGATCACCCGGATCATGCGCTCGCCGCACGGCTGCTGCCCGAGGGCGCCGGGGCGGTGCTGTCCTTCGAACTGGAAGGCGGGCGCGATGCCGGCCGGGTCTTCATCCAGGCGCTGCGTGTCTTCTCCCATCTGGCGAACGTCGGCGACGCGAAGTCGCTGGTGATCCATCCTGCGAGCACCACACACTTCCGCATGTCGACCGAGGATCTCGCCGCGGCCGGTATCGGCGAGGGCACGGTGCGCCTGTCGGTCGGACTGGAGGGGCGAGACGACCTGATCGAGGACCTGGAACGCGGGCTGTCCGCCGTGGCTCGCCTGCTCGAGGGCCAGACGCGATGAGGATCGAAGTCCGCGACAGCCCGATCTTCGTCTATACCGGCGGGCGGGCCATCGACGGCGGCCGGCGCGCGGTCCTCTTGATCCACGGTGCGGGGCACGACCACAGCGTCTGGAACCTGCAGGCCCGTCGCCTCGCCCATCACGGCTTCGATGTCTACGCCCCCGACCTGCCCGCCCACGGACTGAGCCGGGGCACCCCGGCGACCCGCATCGAGGCTCACGCGGAATGGCTCGAGGCGCTGCTCGATGCGCTCGCGCTCGAACGTGCGGCCTTGGTCGGCCACAGCATGGGCTCCCTGATCGCGCTCGAGACGACAGCACGCTGCCCCGACCGGATCGACCGACTGGCCTTGATCGGCAGCGTCGCGCCGATGCCGGTCGCGTCGGTTCTGCTCGATGCGGCACGCAACCGCCGCGCGGTCGCGCACACGATGATCAACCAGTGGTCCTACACGCCCGCGGCGCAACTCGGGGCGAGCCCACTGCCGGGAATGCGGGTCGTGAACATGAACCGGCGCCTGATGGAACGCCAATCCGAAGGGGTGCTCGCCGACGATCTCGCGGCCTGCAATGCCTACCAGGGCGGACTCGACGCGGCGCAGCGCGTCCGCTGCCCAACGGCAATGCTGTGCGGCGAGCGCGACCAGATGACGCCGTCACGGGCAACGGTCCCGCTGCGCGAGGCGCTCGGAGGCGTTCCCGGTGGTTTGCGCGTCGTGACGATTCCGGCCTCTGGTCATGCGATGATGGCCGAGGCGCCGGACGCGGTCAGCAACGCCCTGGAGGCATTCCTGAACGGAAAAGCGTAACCGAATCACCGCGCGATCGAAGCGCGGGTCCGCGATGGCCGGGAACGACGCACGCAGAGGCGTCCCGCCCAGCCCTGCAGCGATTGCTGACAACCCCAGCGAGGAGACACCGATGTCGCAACCGGACAGTGCAAACATGGAAGAGGGGAGCCTGCCCTTCCCGCAACCGCGCGAAGTCCGGCCGCTCGCGCCGTTCGGCTGGCTCGCGCGCGGGCTCTCCGATCTGAAGCACTGCCTCATCCCGAGCCTTTTCTACGGCTTCTGCTTCGCCGGCATGGGCCTGCTGGTCACTTTCGTCTTCGAGCACGCCTACGAATACACGATGGCCGTGACCTCGGGCTTTCTCCTGCTCGGTCCGTTTCTCGCGATGGGCCTCTACGAACTCAGCCGGCGCCGCGAACTCGGCCAGCCCTGCACCCTCACCCCGACGCTGACCGTATGGCGGCGCAACGCCGGCAACATCGGCATTTTCGCGGTCGTGCTGGGCATCGTTTTCCTGATCTGGGCCCGCGCGTCGCTGATCGTCTTCGCGCTCTTCTACACAACCGAAGTGCCCAATCTCAGCGGCTTCCTGAAGCAGGTCCTGTCGATCGAGAATCTCGAGTTCCTGGTGGTCTATTTCTCGGTCGGCCTGATCTTCGCCATCATCGCCTTCGCCGTGAGCGTGGTATCGATCCCGCTCATGCTCGACCGCAACCAGGATGCGATCTCGTCGATGCTCGCCAGCGTCGCGGTGATCTTCCGCAATCCCCTGCCGATGATCCTCTGGGCATGCCTGATCGTTGCGCTGACGATCGTGGGCTTCCTGACCTTCCATCTCGGCCTGGTGGTCCTGATGCCGCTACTCGGCCACGCGACCTGGCACGCCTATCGCGACCTCGTCGAACCCCTTTCGGCACCAGGCTGATCGCGGCGACGCCTCGTTCAGGCGTCGAGTTCGAGCAGGACCGGCTGGTGATCCGAGGCCGCTGTATCGGACTCGACCTCGACCTTGGCGACGTACGCCGCGAGATCGCGGGTGACCCAGAAGAAATCACAGCAATAGGCGTGATCGGGCCATTCTGCGCCGTGCAACCCGACCGTGGGGGCATGGGCAAGCCCAGGGTGCGCGATCGTCCAGGCGTCGACCCAGCCCTGCTCGACTCGCTCGAACGGTGCGGCCAGTGCCCGGTAATCCTCCCGCGCCGCGACGCAATTGAAATCGCCGCAGAGAATCACCGACACGGGACGTTTCCGCGGCGCAAAGGCAGGATTGGACTCCTTGACCGCTGCAGGCTGCGAGGCGCTTTCCGAGACCTCGCGCTGCAGCGCGCGCAAGGCGGCGATCTGGGCCCGGCGCTGCCGCGCCGAGTAGTACTCGAGGTGTGTCGTCATGATCCGCAACGGGCCCCGGCGACCCTGCACCACGACCTCGACGCAGCCGCGCTGCATCGCGGGCACCGAGGGATCGGCCGGGCATGGCAGCAGGTGGCGGTAGATCTGGTCGATCGCCGGCCGCGACAGGATGAGATTGCCGAAGCGCCCTCGCCCAGCGGCGGTCGAGACGTCGAGCACGGGACCGAAGGCCACCTCGTGGCGGGGGAAGGCGGCCGCGATCAGGGCGACCACGTCCTCGCCGTGCCCGCCCTTGAGCCCGGGGAAACCCTGTGCGACTTCCTGCAGGCAGATCACTTCGAGGTCACCGGCAGCCCGGATGGCCGCGATCGTTCGCGCGACATCGACCTTGCCGTCGGCGCCGCGCCCCCATTGGATGTTCCAGCTCATGATGCGCATGTCCCGCCCTCCATCCGGCACCGCGGCGTCCCCGTACCGGCTCACCCCGCTCCCGGGATCGCTCCTGACGGGCCGCCCGCCGCGACCGACGCGCAGCCCCCTGCGCACGACAGTTCACGTCGTCCGGGTAATCGCCCATAATCCCCGCAACAACGCCGGAATATCATCATGCACTCAGCCCAGGAACTTGTCGCAAACATCGATGCGCTGACTTCCCTGCCCACCGTCTACCTGCGCATTCGCGAAGAGCTCGACGCCCCGGAGAGCTCGATGACGCGGGTCGCCGGCATCATCTCGGCCGACCCCGCCCTCACGACACGCCTCCTGCATGTCGTCAACAGCGCCCTGTACGGTTACGGCGGCAAGATCGACACGATTCCGCGGGCCGTGACCATACTCGGTCTTCAGCAGGTGCACGATCTGGTGCTGGCGATGTCGCTCGGTTCGGTGTTCGCCGGCATTCGCCCCGCCCACATGGACATGAATCGCTTCTGGCGCAGCAGCGTGATGTGCGGAATCGGCGCGCGCGACATCGGCCGCCGCAGCGACCTGCCCTCCTCCGAACGCCTGCTGGTGGTCGGCCTGCTCGCCGATATCGGCCATCTGGTGATGTATCAGGTGGTACCGGCGCTGGCCGACGAGGCACGCACCATCGCCGATGCGACCGAAGAGCCCTTGCATGAGGTCGAGCGCCGCATCGTCGGCTGCGATCACGCCGAGGTCGGCGCAGCGCTGATGGACCAGTGGCGGCTTCCTTCCTGTTTTGCCGAGATCATCGGGGCGCAGATCAATCCGCGCCTGGCCGGCGCCTTCACCCTCGAAGCCTCGATCATCCATCTGGCGAACCAGATCGTCGAGTCGGACCGCCGTGGCGAGGCGAGCGAGGTCGCGGCCGCGCGGGTTCCGCCGGTCATCTGGTCCCAGGTCAATCTACCGCCGTCCAGCTTCGCCGAACTGCGCGAGACAGCGGAACTCGGCTTGGCCGGCTATCTGGCGCTGTTCTTCCCGAAACTCAACGACTGATCGCCGTCGTCGCGCGCGGGTTCGTCCGATCCGGCTTCGCGGTCGCGCGCGAGCGCGCGCCACCGAACAGGGTCGGGATCCTGCACCAGTTCCCCGGCAAAGGTGAACGCCACGTCGAGAGCGGCCGCGGCCTGCGGTGAAAGCGGCTCCCCCAGACCGAAGCGGCTCCCCGCCACGCCCAGTGCGAAGGCAGGTGGCGGAGCCTGGCGAAGCACCCGCTCGAAAACGCCCAGGATGCTCGCCGGCGACAAGGCGTGCGAAAAGATCTCCAAGTCCCGCGCAGGTGCCAGCTCCCGAAACCGGAACGGGGTTTCGAGCCCCTGTTCGGCATCGATGAACAGAGCGATGTCGGCGCCGATCAGGTCGAGCGCATGTTCGACTTGAAACTGGAAATCGCGGAATGCGCGCACCCCGGCACCGAATCGCTGCTCCAGCCGCTCCAGCAGCAGCGGGCCCAGCGCATCGTCGCCCCGCGATTCGTTGCCCACCGCGAAGACCGCGACACACCGGTGCTCAGCCACGAGTCACCCGATCCACGATGGTCCCGTCGGCCTTGGCGAGTTCCAGCACCATCGGCATCTGCCCGAGCGCATGGGTCGCGCACGACAGGCACGGGTCGAAGGCACGGATCGCGACCTCGATGCGATTGAGCAACCCCTCGGTCAGTGCGCGGCCATCGAAATACTGGCTCGCCACCGCTCGGATCGCGGTGTTCATGGCCTGGTTGTTGTGCGTGGTGGAGACGATGAGGTTGCACATCGACACCAGGTCGTCGTCGTCGACGCGGTAGTGGTGAATGAGCGTCCCGCGCGGTGCCTCGATGATGCCCACGCCTTCGCGAGCATGGGCGCCTTCGGCGGTGAGCGGGCCGGCGAGCAGGTCGGGATCGCCCAACAGGGCCGAGATGACTTCGGCCGCGTGCAGCATCTCGATCATCCGCGCCCAGTGGTAGGCGAGCGGCGCGTGGATGGGTGCGCCCCCGCCGTGGGCGACGAACTCCTGGCGCTCGGCCTCGGCGAGCGGACTCGGGATGAAGTCGCAATTCTGGACGCGGGCAAGCGGCCCCACCTTGTACCAGCCCTGCTCCGGACCGAATGCACGCAGGAAGGGGAATTTCATGTAGCTCCACGACTTGACCTGCTCGCAAATCAGGCTGCGATAGTCCTGGTCGGAGACGCCGTCGAACAGCACCCGCCCGTCGGCGTCGCGCCCGCGCAGCACCCCGTCGTAGAGTTCGAGCGCCCCGTCGGCGCGCACCAGGCTCAACATGCCCGCGCGGAAGGTGCCGAACGTGTCGTAGAGACCGGGATCGGCACGGTGCAGGCGCTTGATCATCCCGACCGCGGCGCGGCTCCACTCCACCATCTGCGGCGCATCCTGCGCCAGCCGGTCGCGGTCCTCGACGGCGAGGTGGCGATTGGCGCCGCCCGGGACCGCGCCGGTGCCGTGGATGCGCTTGCCCGCCGTCGCGCGGATCACTTCCTGCCCGAACTTGCGCAGCAGCACGCCTTGCCGCGCGATCTCGGGGTGCTCGGCCGCAACGCCGACGATATTGCGCCGGCCCGCCTCGGAGTCGAAGCCGAACAACAGGTCCGGCGACGACAGGTGATAGAAGTGCAGTGCGTGGGACTGCAGGATCTGGCCGTAATGCATGAGGCGGCGCAGCTTCTCCGCGGCTGGCGGCACCGGCCGCGCGCCCACCACACGATCGAGCGCCTTCGACGCGGCCAGATGATGGCTCACCGGGCAGATGCCGCACAGCCGCTGCACCATGACCGGCACTTCCCAATACGGCCGGCCCTCGATGAACACTTCGAAGCCGCGAAACTCGACGATGTGAAGCCGAGCCTCGCGCACACGGTCATGATCGTCGAGCAGCAGCGTCACCTTGCCGTGACCCTCGACGCGCGATACCGGGTCGATCACGACACGGCGCAGGCGCTCGCGGTTTTGTGCGGTTTCAAGTTCGAAGTCCATCTCCACCTCAATCGAAACGCAGGAGCGCGTGCCCGAGCCGCGGCGTGCGGCCCGCAATCAGGTCACCGAGAAACTTCCAGATCGCCTCGCCCGACGGTGGGCAACCCGGGATGAAGTAGTCGATGCGGACCACCTCGTGGACCGGATAAACCTTGTCGAGCAGCAGCGGCAGTTCGGGATCGTCGGGCACGGCCGCGTCCTCGATGTCGTCGCGGAAGCGGTACACCTGCTGCAGGCAGGCGCCGAGGTCAAGGTGGTTGCGCTGCGCCGGCAGCCCGCCGGTGATCGCACAGGCGCCCACCGCCACCAGTGTCTTGCAGTTGCGACGAAATTCGCGCAGGACGTGAACGTTCTCGCTGTTGCACACGCCGCCCTCGATCAGCCCGATGTCGCACGGTCCGCAATGCTTGATGTCGGTGAGGGGCGAGCGGTCGAAAGCGACCCGCCCGACCAGTTCGAACAGATGCTCGTCGATGTCGAGCAGCGACATGTGGCAACCGAAACAGCCCGCGAGCGAGGTCGTTGCGACCCGCAGCTTCGGTTTGTCCATCACTCGCCCTCCTTCATCGCGACCACGCTGATGGCCGCGCCGTCGTACTTGCGACTGCCGATCGGGAGGGCGAACCCGACACGCTTGCGCAGGATCACACCGACCGGACAGATGTTAGCGGCACGGTCGTCCACGCTGAAGTCGGTATCGCCGAGCCGCCCGGATTCGGCATTGACCACCAGATGCTTGTGGATGCCGCGATCGGTGAGCGCGAACACGCTCTTGCCATCGACATCGCGGCTCGCCCGCACGCACAGTTCGCAGAAGATGCAGCGGTTGAAGTCGAGCAGCACGTCCGGGTGCGAGGCATCGACCGGCCGATCAGGGAAGAAGTGATTGAAGCGCGCCGTCGCCATCTCGAGTTCGTAGGCAAGCGCCTGGAGCTGGCAGTTGCCGCTCTTCTCGCACGACGGGCAGAAGTGGTTGCCCTCGACGAACAGCATTTGCAGCAGTGCCCGACGCTCCGCATTCATCTCCGGGGTGTTGCTCTCGACCTCCATGCCTTCGCGCGCCGGCAGCGCACAGGACGAGACATGCCGCCCGCCCGCCTTCACGATGCAAAGCTTGCACGAGCCGTGCGGCGGAAAGTCCGGATGCCAGCACAGATGCGGGATGTAGTGACCGGCGGCACGCGCCGCTTCGAGAATGGTCTGTCCGTCCTCGAACTCGACCGGCTGGCCGTCGAACAGGAATTGCTTTGTCATCGACCGCGTCCTCCGTCGAGATGGGCCGCCGGGTCGTCCCGGCCGGTGATGCGCCGCGCATCGGCGAGCGCCGCGTCGAGATCGAAGGCCGGCTCGAACTCGAGTGACTTGAGCCGCCGCTCGTAGGACGGCCGGAACTTGATCAGCGTATCGACCACCGGATTCGCGGCGCTCGATCCGAGGCCGCAGTGGCTCGCGTTACGCAGCAAGCGATCCACCCACTCGATGTCGGCGAGATCCACCTTCGCGCCCCGCCCGAGCGCGAGCTTGTCCATGTAGCCCTTGAGCAGTGCGGTGCCGACCCGACAGGGCGTGCAGAAACCGCAGCTCTCGTGGGCGAAGAAATGCACGAAATTGCGGGCGATGTCGAAGGGATCCCGGCCCGAGTCGAAGACCATGAAGGCGCCGGCGGTCGGCACGTCCTCGAAGGCGATGCGTCGCTGGAACTCGTACCCGGCGATCGTCACCCCGGAGGCACCACCCACCTGCACCAGTTGGGCGTCGCCCGCGCCGCAGTCCTCCAGAACGCGCTCGATCGTGACGCCGAAGGGGTACTCGTAGATGCCGGGGAGCGCGCAGTCGCCCGAGATCGACAGCAGTTTGGTGCCGGTCGACTGGGCCGTGCCGGTGGCGGCAAACGCAGCCCCCCCGCCGAGTGATATGAGCGTCGTCTTGGCGAGCGTCTCGACGTTGTTCACCACGGTTGGCCGCCCGAGATAGCCGCGCGTGACCGGAAACGGCGGGCGAATCCGGGGCGTGCCGCGCTTGCCTTCGAGCGACTCGAGGAGCGCCGTCTCCTCGCCGCAGACGTAGGCGCCCGCACCGAGATGGATGTCGATGTCGAAGTCGAAACCCTTTTCACCGAGAATCGAGCGCCCCAGCAGACCGTCGCCCCGCATCCGGTCGAGCAAGGCACGGAGCGGCTCCAACAGGAATCGGTACTCGCCGCGCAAGTAAACAAGGCCGGTGCGCGCTCCGGTCGCATACGCGGCAAGCGCCATGCCCTCGAACACACGCTCGGCGTGGCTCGCAAGCAGGACCCGGTCCTTGAAGGTCCCCGGCTCGCCCTCGTCGGCATTGCAGACAACGACCTTGTCCGGGCCTGCGGCATCGCGGCAGCTCTTCCATTTGACGTGAGTCGTGAAGCCGGCCCCGCCCCGACCGCGCAGGCCCGAGAGCCGCATCTGTTCCAGCCATCCCGCGGGCCCGAGCTTCAGCGCAGCCGCCAGGGCCGAGCCCGGCTGAAAGGTGGGGCCGAGCAGCGCATCGCGTCGCCGAACGTTGTCCTCGATCTGGAAAAACGCCGCCGGCCAGCGGTCCAGCGGAACCGCCTTGCGCACCAGCTCTGCGATCTCGTTCACGCGCCGATAGTCGAGACGAGTGATGGCGCGCCCATTGACCAGCACCGCCGGTCCCTGATCGCACAGGCCGGTGCACGAGGTGGTATCGATGCTCACCAGCCCGTCCTCGGAAGGCTTGCCCGGCTCGACCCAGAGCTTGCGGCACAGCGCCTCCAGCAGCGCCCGACTGCCCAGCATCTGGTCAGTGATGTTGTCGGAGAACAGGATGCGGTAGCGCCCGATCGGGGCCGGATAGAGAAAGCTGTAAAAGCCCGCCACCCCCTCGACACGCGATCGCGGCACGGCGAGTTCGCGCGCAACCGCGGTCAGGCTCGGTGCCGGGAGATATCCGAACACCTCCTGCACCTCGATGAGTATCTGCAGCAGATGCGAGGGGTCGCCACCATGGCGCGCGACGACCTGCTGGACGACCGGATCGACTTCGGGCATCGACATCTCCGTCTCGACAATGGAATTAATTCTACCTGCATCGACACTGGGCGTCCCCGACGACGGTGCCGCAGCCAGGTGACAAGCCCCGGTTCGGGGCGTCCGGAGCGCGCAAGGGTCTGAATCGGCACGAGAAACAAAGTTGAACGGGGCAAATCAAGCTACTAAATGTAGTATTTCAGCGAATATGGACATACCGTGAATATTCGCAACATATTGTTTTTCATGATTTTTATTTTTTTGCACATCACGGGTTTCCGAGCTATCCTTTACCTACTGAATCGAACGACCAGATGGAGACGGAAAGAACCACCATGAGCGCAAAAACACAACACACGCCGAAGACCCGGGCTGACGCCTCGACGCTGCCCGAACAAGAGATCTGCGCCGAAGTGCTCATCGAGAAATATGCCAAGGACGGCGAGAAGTCGATCTCGGCAGTGCGCGCCCGCGTCGCCCGCGCGCTCGCCGCGGTTGAAGCCGAGGACAAGCGCGCCTACTGGGAGGCAAAATTCCTCGAAGCCCAGGAGCACGGCTTCGTTCCGGCCGGCCGCATCAACAGCGCTGCCGGCACCAATCTGCAGGCCACGCTGATCAACTGCTTCGTCCAACCGGTCGGCGATTCGGTCTCCGAGTCGGTCGACGGACGGCCTGGCATCTACACCGCGCTCGCCCAGGCGGCCGAGACCATGCGCCGTGGCGGCGGCGTCGGCTACGACTTCTCGAGTATCCGCCCCAAGGGCGCGCTGGTGAAGGGCACGCTCTCGAACGCCTCGGGTCCGGTCTCCTACATGCGCGTCTTCGACCGCTCGTGCGAGACGGTCGAATCCGCCGGCGCGCGCCGAGGCGCCCAGATGGGCGTGCTGCGCTGCGATCATCCCGACATCGAGGAGTTCATCCACGCCAAGGATCACGGCGACCTCACCAACTTCAACATCTCGGTGGGCGTCACCGACGCCTTCATGAAGGCCGTCGACACCGGCACCGACGTCGAACTCGCGCACAAGGCCGAGCCGGTCGAGGAGCTCAAGGCCGCCGGCGCCTACCAGCGCGACGACGGGCTGTGGGTGTATCGCAAGCTGCCGGCTCGCGAGCTGTGGGACCAGATCATGCGTTCCACCTACGACCACGCCGAGCCGGGGATCCTCTTCCTCGACCGCATGAACGCGGACAACAACCTGTACTACTGCGAGACCATCGAGGCGACCAACCCGTGCGCCGAGCAGCCCCTGCCGCCCTACGGCTGCTGCGACCTCGGCTCGATCAACCTGACGCCGTTCGTCAAGAACCCGTTCACCGACCAGGCCGCGTTCGACTACGAGGGCTTCGGCAAGGTCGTCGACGTCGCGATCCGCATGCTCGACAACGTGCTCGACGTCACCCATTGGCCGCTCGAGCAACAGGCCAGTGAGGCGGCTTCCAAGCGCCGCGTCGGGCTAGGCTTCACCGGCCTGGGCGACGCGCTGATCATGCTGTGCAAGCGCTACGACTCGACCGAGGCCCGCGCCGAGGCGACCCGGATCTCGCAGTACATGCGCGATCGCGCCTACCTCGCCTCCGTCGAGCTCGCCAAGGAGCGCGGCGCCTTCCCGCTCTTCAACGCCGACCTGTACCTGTCGGGCGGCAACTTCGCCTCGCGCCTGCCGGCCGAGATCAAGGACAAGATCCGCCGCCACGGGCTGCGCAACTCGCACCTGCTGTCGATCGCGCCCACCGGCACGATTTCGCTCGCCTTCGCCGACAACGCCTCGAACGGCATCGAGCCGCCGTTCTCCTATACCTACACGCGGCGCAAGCGCATGGCCGACGGCACCTTCAAGGAGTACTCGGTCGAGGACTACGCCTGGCGGCTCTACAAGCACATCGGCGGCAACGTCGAGAAGCTCCCGCCCTATTTCGTCACCGCGCTGGAAATCTCCGCCCAGGCGCACAAGGACATGGTCGCGGCGGTCGCGCCCTACGTCGACACCTCGATCTCCAAGACGGTGAACGTCCCCGAGGACTACCCGTACAGCGACTTCGAGGATCTTTACCTCACCGCCTGGAAGGCCGGCCTCAAGGGGCTCGCCACCTACCGGCCGAACTCGGTACTGGGCGCGGTGCTCTCGGTCACGCCCACGGCCGAGCAGAAGCAGCCGCACGACGTCGAGATCTCGGACGCCAACCGGCGCCTGTCGATCAAGAGCCTTCCGGCACCCGTGCTCTCCAGCCTGCGCTGGCCGGGACGCCCCGAGATGCCCGATGGCAACATGGCCTGGACCTACATGCTGGGCACCCCGACCGGCGACTTCGCGCTCTTCGTCGGCCAGGTCGGCAACAACGGCGGCTCCTTCCCGTTTGAAGTGTGGGTGAACGGCGCCGACCAGCCGCGCGGCCTGGGCGCGGTCGCCAAGACCCTGTCGATGGACATGCGCGCCAACGACCGTGGCTGGCTCAAGCTCAAGCTCGAGACGCTGGCCAGGACGATCGGCGAGAAGTCCTTCGAGATGTCCTTCCCGCCGCACGGTGAGAAGAAGCTCTTCCCCGGCGTGGTCTCGGCCTTCGCCCAGGTCGTGCGCCACCGCTGCGAGACGCTCGGCGCGCTCGAAGCCAACGACTTGCCGACGCCGGTGCTCGACATGCTGTTCAGCCTTCAGGAGCCCAAGACCGGTACCGACGGCACGCTGTCCTGGACGGTCGACATCGCCAACCCCGCTACCGGCGAGGACTTCGTGCTGGGCCTGAAGGAGATCACGCTCCCCGACGGCGTCACCCGCCCCTACTCGGTGTGGCTCTCCGGGAACTACCCGCGCGCCCTCGACGGCCTCACGCGCATCCTGTCGCTCGACATGCGCGTCATGGACCCGGCCTGGATCGGCATGAAGCTGAGGAAGCTGCTCAACTACCCCGAGCCGCTCGGCGACTTCATGGCCTTCGTCCCCGGCACCAAGCGCCAGCAGAACTACCCGAGCACGGTCGCCTACATGGCCCAGCTCATCATCCACCGCTACGCAATGCTCGGCGTGCTCGACGAGCAGGGCTACCCCACCCGCGAGATGGGCATCCTCGAAGCCCCGCGCGACGACAACGAGCCCAAGCTGATGCAAGGGGCGCTTTGCACCGAGTGCGGCAACCACGCGGTGATCCGCAAGGACGGGTGCGATTTCTGCACGGCCTGCGGAGCTGTGGGGACCTGCGGCTGAGAAAGTTGCCGAACCGACGGCGATGGAGCCCGCGTACCGGAAGGTGCGCGGGCTTTTTCGTGTGCGCCCATGCTAGCCGCACAAAAGCAAAAGGCCAGCTTCGGAGAGCTGGCCTTTTGCCTATCTTGTTTGGTTGCGGGGGCAGGATTTGAACCTGCGACCTTCGGGTTATGAGCCCGACGAGCTGCCAGACTGCTCCACCCCGCGTCTGGAGAAGCAAGACTATAGACTGAGGACGCGCTCGGGTCAACACCCGGTTACGAATTTGCCCTGTCGGCGGCGGCGGTCGCGGGTTGATCTGCGGTGCCGGCGTGACATACTGGGCAGCAAATTCGAGGCCGGCGGGGACACCCGCGCAGCTTCGCGCGCCAACCCGACGCCGAACGTATCGACCTGCCGCCATTCCGAGAAGCCCGATGAACTGCATCCGAGCCCTTGTCCTGTCAGCCCTGCTCGCGGCCTTATCCACCACGCCGGCGGCGTTTGCGTCCGAGTTCGACCAATGTCTCAAGAGCCTGCGTGGCCAGGCGGGTTCGCGCGGCGTTGCGACCGCAACCTTCGATCGGCACACGCAAGCGCTCGCGCCGGACATGGGCGTGATCGAGTTGCTGGATTTCCAGCCCGAGTTCCGCACGCCGATCTGGGACTACATGGCCGGCCTGGTCGACGAGGAACGCGTCGCCGACGGGAGGGCCATGCTCGCCGAGTGGAGCGAGACGCTACGCGCGATCGAGGCGCGCTTCGGCGTCGATGCCGAGACCGTGGTCGCGGTGTGGGGGGTCGAGAGCAACTACGGGCGCAGCTTCGGGCGTCGTCAGGTGGTCACCTCGCTGGCGACGCTGTCGTGCTTCGGGCGGCGCCAGGACTTCTTCCGCGGCGAATTTTTCACGACCCTCAAGATCCTCGAGGAAGGTCACGTCGACGCCGATGCGCTGGTCGGCTCTTGGGCCGGCGCCTTCGGCCATACCCAGTTCATGCCGTCGACCTTTATGCGCATCGCCGTCGACTTCGACGGCGACGGCCGGCGCGACCTGCTCGGTAGTGTTCCGGACGCGCTCGCCTCGACCGCCAACTACCTCAAGCAGTCGGGCTGGCGCACCGGCCAGCCGTGGGGGCACGAGGTGCAGCTACCGCGCAGCTTCGACACCTCGCAGGCGGGACGGCGTAACAAGCAGCCGCTGTCGGCCTGGGCCGCACGAGGCGTGCAACGCGTCGACGGTGCGCCGCTGCCCGCCACCGATGCGCCGGCCGGCCTGCTCCTGCCGGCCGGGCCGCAGGGACCGGCATTCTTGGTGCTGCGCAACTTCGATGCCTTGTTCTCGTACAACGCGGCGGAAAGCTACGCGCTCGCGATCGGGCACCTGGCCGACCGGCTGCGCGGCGGCGGCCCGTTCGCCACCCCGTGGCCGACCGACGATCCGGGCCTGTCGCGCGAGGAGCGGCGCGAGGTGCAGCGGCTGCTGCTCGCACGCGGCTACGACATCGGCGAGGTTGACGGCATGATCGGCACCAACACGCGCCGGGCGATCGCCGCCCTGCAGGCCGAGCTCGGCTGGGAGCAGGACGGGCGCGCGGGCCAACGGCTGCTCGACACGCTGCGGCAGACGCGTTGAGGGTAGCGTTCAGTCGTCAAGCGCCGGGCGGTCCCACGTTCAGCGCCTGGAAGGTCAGGCCCCGGGGACACCCCTTCGGTCTATCCAAGCGCTGCGCGTTGCGAGCGAAAGCTCATCGGAGAGCGGCGACAACTGCCGCTCAGCTCTCCGGCCGCCGCCACGGCGCGAGGATCGCCGCCACCCGTTCGGGTTTGCAGTCGAGATAGGCGGACGAGGCGAGCCAGTCGGGATCGGGGTAGTACGAGAACATGAACTGGCCGTCCTTGAGACTGTCGACCACCTGCTGCACGACCTCCGGCCGCACCGCCGGGCAGCCCTGGCTGCGGCCGATGCGGCCCTGGCGCTCGATCCAGCTCGGGTCGACATAGTCGGCGGCGTGAATGACGATGGCGCGGTCACGCGCCCGGTCGTTGATGCCGGGCTCCAGCCCGTCCATGCGCAGGGAATACCCGTGACGGCCGAAGTAGCTCTCCTGGGTGCGAAACAGGCCGAGGCTGGACTGGTAGCTGCCTAGCGTGTTGGAAAAGCTCGTGGCATAGTTGTCGCCCGAGTTCTGACCGTGCGCGACGAGTTCCTCGAGAATCAGGCGCCGTTCGCGCAGATCGAAGATCCACAGGCGCGGCTCCGACGAGGGCAGCGAGAAATCGATGACCGCGAGGCGCTCGGCGGGTTGGATACCGCCGGCGGTCGCGCATTCCATCGCACCGACCGCTTTGGCGAGGACCGTACGATCGAGTTTGGGTGCCTGGAAGGCCAGCGTATCGACGAGCGCGGACGCGCGCGGCGAGGCGGCCAGGGCGTGGGTCGAAAGGACGCAGCACGCCCCCGCTGCCAGCATCAGCCGGCCGAGTGAAAAACTCATGAATCAGCATCCCCGGTTGGCAGCGCTCCTGCGGGTCGGGTTCCAGGACCCGATTCCTCGCGGACGCCTCCCTACTGCAAACGGGCGTTGAACGTACAGGAATTCTGCGCAGTCCATCACAACAGAACCCCAACTCGCGGGCTATTCTATCAGCGAAGCCAATCGAGACAAGCACTTGCAACGCTTTTTGACATTCTTCCTGCCGGCACTTTTCATCTGGCATGCGCCCGCAATCGGCGCAGAGCCTGTGGAGGCGGGGCTTGCCGCGCGCATCGGGGCTTACGTCGAGACCCTGCAGGCGCTGTCGCGGGGCACGGCTCGGGCGAACGCTGACGACGTCGCCCTGTTCTACGCGCAACGCGGTCATGCACCGGTCTGGGTAGAGCCCGGTCGCCTCGCGCGACTGGCCGGCGAGCTCGAGCGCCTGGTCGACGATGGGCTCGTTCCGGCGGACTACGCGCTTGCGACGCTGCCCGAGATGCCGGCCGACGCCGATGCACTCGCGCTGCGCGACGTGCAGGCAACCCGGACCTATCTGCTCGCGCTCGCCGACGTCGCCTTCGGGCGCACCGAGCGCAGCGCGGTCGAGCCGCTGTGGCGTGCCAGTGCCGAACCCCGGTCGGCGGCGCGCGATGTGCTCGTGATGCGGGCGGGCGACGGGCTCGACGATCTCGCCGCCGTCTTCGACGCCGCCCGTCCCGACACGCCGCTGTACCGCGGGCTGCGCGCGGAGTACGCGCGACTGCGCGACCCCGCCGTCCGCGACGGGCCATG
The DNA here is from genome assembly GCA_029289265.1 of Gammaproteobacteria bacterium. Taxonomy (GTDB): domain Bacteria; phylum Pseudomonadota; class Gammaproteobacteria; order Burkholderiales; family Rhodocyclaceae; genus JARFTX01. The sequence goes on along the minus strand of JARFTX010000019.1, from coordinate 13,556 downwards.
GCCGATGGTGCCGGCGGGACCGCCGGCGCTGCGCGAAGGCGACGAGGGCACGCGTGTCGCGCTGTTGCGCGAGCGGCTGGCGCGCGAAGGCTACCTGCCCGAGGACACGGGCGCAGCCGACGCTGCGAAGCGGCGCTTCGACGCGGCGCTCACGCGCGCCGTGATGGCCTTCCAGCACACCCACCAGCTCGAGGTCGACGGCGTGGTGGGCCAGGCGACGCTGGCCGTCCTGAACCTACCGTTCGAGGTCCGCCTCGACCGCCTGCGCGTCAACCTCGAGCGCGCCCGCTGGCTGGCCGCCGACATCGAGCCGCACATGCTCCTGGTCGATGTCGCCGGCGCGCGCCTCACGTATTACCGCGACGCCCAGCCGGTATGGGAGACCCGGATCCAGGTCGGGCGGGCGAGCCGTCCGACCCCGCTGCTGAAATCCGAGATCACGCACTTCACCTTCAATCCGACCTGGACGGTGCCGCCGACCATCCTGCGCCAGGACAAGCTGCCGGAGATCCGCAGGGACATCGGCTATCTCGCCGAGAACCGCATGCGGGTGCTCGACCATACCGGCCGCGAGCTCGATCCCGAGGGCATCGACTGGAGCCGACCGGGCGCGATCCTGCTGCGCCAGGACGCCGGACCGGATAACGCGCTCGGCCAGGTTGCGATCCGCTTTCCCAATCCGTTCCACGTCTATCTGCACGACACCCCCAGCCAGCGGCTCTTCGGGCGCGACCGGCGCACCACCAGCTCGGGCTGCGTGCGCGTCGAGCATGCGCTGGAACTGGTCGACCATCTGATCGCCGATGCGGGCCTCGTCAGCCGCGACACCGTCGCGGAGCTGCTCGAGCGCGGTCGCACGCGCAACGTCAATCTCGCCCGCCCGGTGCCGGTCCTGATCGCCTACTGGACGGCGGATGTCGGCCCCGACGGAGCGATTGCCTTCCGCCCCGACGTGTACCAGCGCGACGCGAACGTGCTGCGCGCACTCGACACGCCGAGACCTTTACCGGAGCTCCTGTCGCCCTTGCAGTAGGGACGCTGCGCAGGAGCACGAGAGCGGCCGGCAGGCCCCCACTCGAGCGCACCCCATCCGATTCATCCCTCCAGGAAACGAGCACTGTGGACCCTATTACCGCCCTGACCCAGCCCGGATTCGTCAACCTCTACCTGATCCCGTGGACGATCCGGCTCGTCACCGCGGCGGCGATCTGGTTCGTCGGCAAGTGGATCGCCGGCCGGATCACCGCGCTCGCGCGGACGGTGATGACCAAGGCGAGCCTCGACGCGACGCTGGTGCAGTTTCTCGGCAACATCATCCACGTCGTGCTGCTGGTGGTGATCGTAATCGCCGCCCTCGACCACCTGGGCGTGCCGACCACCTCGATGCTGGCGGTGTTCGGCGCGGCGGGCCTGGCGGTCGCGCTGGCGCTGCGCGACTCGCTCGGCAACTTCGCTGCCGGCGTGATGCTGGTGGTGCTCCGGCCGTTCAAGGTCGGCGACTTCATCGAGGCGGGCGGCGTCTCAGGCGTGGTCGAGCAGATCCACATCTTCTCGACCGTGATGCGCACGCCCGACAACCGCGGCATCACCGTGCCGAACGGCCAGATCGCGCGCGGCACCATCATCAACTTCAGCGCCAAGCCGACGCGCCGCATCGATCTCGTCTTCGCGATCAGCTACGGCGACGACATCGCCAAGGCGAAGGCGATCGTCGAGCGCATCCTCGGCGAGGACGAGCGCATCCTCGCCGATCCGGCACCGCTGGTGGCGGTGGCCGAACTCGGCGAGAGCAGCGTGAACCTCAACGTCCGGCCCTGGGTCAAGACCGAGGACTTCTGGCCGGTGCGCGCGGCGCTGCTCGAAAACGTCAAGACGGCGTTCGACCGAGAGGGCGTGCGCATTCCGTACCCGCAGCGCGACGTCCATCTACACGAGATCCGATCCGCCGCGTAGCGCTCAGCGCACGACGCGCACCTCGCTGCCGCGCGGGCCGCTGACGACCTCCAGGCGCACGTCCATGCGCTCCCTGAGTTCGGCGACGTGCGAGATCACGCCGACCAGCCGACCCGACTGCTGCAGGTCGATCAGCGTGCGCAGCGCGAAGTCGAGGCTTTCCGGGTCGAGCGTGCCGAAGCCCTCGTCGATGAAGAGCGTCTCCATCTGGATGCCGCCGGCGCGCGACTGCACGACGTCGGCGAGCCCGAGGGCAAGCGAGAGCGCGGCGAGAAAGCCCTCGCCGCCGGAGAGTGTGCTCGCCGGCCGCGCCGTGCCGGTGTAGTGGTCGAACACCTCGAGCTCGAGGCCACCGGCGCTGCGCAGATCGGTCGCCTCGCGCACGCGGCGCAGCTCGAAGCGGTTGCGGCTCATCCGCACGAGCCTGAGCGAGGCCGCCTCGAGCACCTCGTCGAGCAGGGTCGCAAGGACGAAGCGCTGAAAGCTCATGCGCCGCGGATTCGCGCCGCCGGCAACCTCGGCGAGGCGCCCCAACACCGCGAAGCGCACCTCGCAGGCGCCCGCCTGTGCGGCGAGCCGCTGCAGCTCGGCGAGCGTGCGTTCGGCCGCGACGATTGCGCCGGCGAGTTCCTGCTCGCGCTTGAGCGCGGCCTCCAGCCGAGCATCGACCGCGACCGCGGCCGCCTCCAGCGCGGGCAGGTCCGGTGCGACCAGATTCCCGGCTGCCTGCCGCGCCCGCTGCAGGCGATCGGCCGCGGCCGCCAGCGCCTGCTCGTGGCGGGCGATGGCGGCGTCCAGCGCGGCGATCGCATCCCCCGCGCGCCAGGCCGCGCGGAACTCGGCCTCGCCGGCAAAACCGGATTCCGTCAGCCCCGCGTTGAAGCGCGCCCGCGCAAGCTCGGCGGCCTGCATCGCGCGTTCGCGCTCCGCCGCGGCTGCCGCCAGGGATGCCTGTGCCGCGGCGAGCGCCGAGGCGGCGCTGCGGTCGCCCTCGCCCGCCGCCTGCCACGCACGTTCGAGCGTCTCGCGCGTGGTCCTCGCGGCGGCAATCTCCGCCTCCAGTCGGCCGGGGCTGCGCAAGGGTTCAGGGACGGCTCCGCGCAACACGCCGAGTTCGCCGTCAGAGGTCGCGACGCGCGTCGCGATCGCGGCACGCTCGGTCTCGAGCGCCGTGCACCGACCCTCGGCATCGGCGATGGCGAGCCCGCCCGCCTCGATCTCCTTGCCCGCCTGCGCGAGCCGAGCGGCGGCAGCTTGCGCCTCGACAAGACGACTCTGCAGCGCGGCGAGCGCGGCAGCGACGGCCGAGTTGGTGTCGACCAGGCCTGTGGCGGGAGCCTGGCCGGATTCGAGCACGACCGCTGCGGGGACCGAGCCGGGTTCAAGTACGACCGTAGCGGGGGCCGGGCCAATTTCGACCGCAGCTGCGCCACGCTCACCGTCGGAGCCAGGATCTTCGGCAGAGCTCTCGGCTGCCAGGCCGGCTTCGAGCTCGGCAACGCGGGCGCGGGCCTCCAGCAGCGGCTTCTCGGCGTCGTGCGCGGCGCGCAGCGCGAGCTCGCGCGCAGCCTCGGCCTTGCGGACCGCCTCACGCGCCTTCTTCAGCGCTGCATCGCCGACCAGCGCGGGCTCGCCCTCCGCGGCCCGATGCGCCGGGGCCGGGTGGTCGGTCGCGCCGCACACCGGGCACGGGCTGCCGTCCACCAGAGCCTGAGCCAGCACGGCCGCCTGCGCTTCGAACCAATGCTGCTCGCCGGCTTCGAGCGAGGCCCGGGCGGTGCCGAGCACGGCGTCGGCGGTCTGCAGATCGGTCCGGCGGCGCGCGAGTGCCGCCTCGGCGGCGCGCGCTTGCTCACGCGAGGTGGCGAGGCGTTCGAGTCGGCGCAGCCGTTCCTCGTGCGCCCGGACCTGCTGCCCCAGGTGCTCGACCGCGGCCGCCTGCTGGCGCAGCGCGTCGAGCTGCGCCGTCGCCTCGGACTGGCGAGCACGACGCCCGACCAGCTCGGTCTTCAACGCGTCGAGCCTCACCGCGCACTGTCGCAGCGCCTCCTCGTCCGCACGCCGTTGCGCCTCAACGCGGGCAAGCCGCGCCACCGTCTCGACCAGTCCTTCGAGCTCCGCTTGGCGGCGGCGTGCACTTTCGCGTTGCACTTCGCGCCCCGCCTCGGTGGCAAGCGTGGCGGCGGCCGCAGCGCGTGCAGCCGCAGCGGCATCGAGCGCCGCCTGCGCTCGCACGAGACGCGCCGCCGCCTGATCCCGGACCCCGGCCGCTTCGCGCGCACCCTCGTCGAGCGGACTCAGCCGCTCGGCGCGGCGGGCGAGTTCGAGCTCGCACCGCTGCGCCTCGATTGCCGGGCGCACTGCCTCGAGGCTTGCGACGGCCTGAGTCGCGTCGGCCAGATCGGCGAGCGCCCGCGCATCGGCGCGCCCCTTCTCCAGTCGGGTCCGGGCCGCCGCGGCGAGCGCGCGGGCCTCGCGCGCCTGCACTTGCGCCGCCGCATGCTCCTCCTGCATCGCACCGCGTCGCTCGGCGAGCGCCTCCACACTCTCGGCCTGGGCCTGCCCGAGCAGCGTCTCGCGACGCAGGCGCAGCACCTTGGCGTCGTCCTCGACCTCGCGGGCGCGGCGCTTGAGCTCCTCGCCCAGCAGACGGTAGCGCTCGGTGCGGAACAAGGTCTGCAGGATCGCCTCGCGCTGGTCGGAGCGCGCCGTCAACAGCTCGCGAAAGCGGCCCTGCGGCAGCACGATCACCTGGCGGAACTGATCGCTGTCGAAGCCGAGGCGCGCCGCGACTTCCGCCGTGACCTTGCCCGGCTGGGCCGCGACGCTCACCCAGGCCGACCCGTCGAAGCGGTCGAGTTGGGCGGTCGCCGGCGCCTCGGTGAAGCCGCTGCCCCGCTGCTTGGCGCGGCGCTGTGCCGGCTGGCGCACGACGCGGTAGCGCTCGGCACCGAGCGCGAATTCGAGAGCGACCTCGGTGGCGAGCTGCGGTGCGGCGTGGTCGCTGCGCATCGCCCGCGGCTCGCGCTCGCCACCGGAGCTGTCGCCATAGAGGGCGAAGCACAGCGCATCGAGAAGCGTCGTCTTGCCGGCGCCGGTCGGGCCGTGGATCAGGAACAGCGCACGGGCGCCGAGGCGGGTGAAGTCGACCTCCTGCACTCCGGCGAACGGCCCGAAGGCCTGCATGGCGAGGACGAGCGGCCTCATGCGGACTCCCGCTCGGCGCGGGCGAGCGCCTCCAGCGCGGCGCCGACCTCGGCCATCGCGGCAGCATCGGGCGGCTCGCCGGTGACCTCGGCGAAGAAATCGGCAAAGAGCTCGCGCGTGTCGAGCTCGCGCTGCGCGCGCCGCGTCCCGCCCGCCTCGCCGCCTTCGGCCAGCACCGTGCGCTCGCAGCCCAGCGCGTTGGGATAGACCTCGCGCAAGCGGGCCATCGGCTCGAGGAGCGCACCGCGGTCGGTGAGCGAGACGAAGACATAGTCGTCAGTCCGCGGATCAGCGGCACCGGCCGCGATCAGGGCCGCCAGCTCGCCCCGAATCGCCCGCAGGTCGCGCCGTGGTGCGAGGGCAATGCGCTCGACGCGCGCGGGCCCGGCGGCGGGCAGCTCGACGAGCGTCACGCTCTTGTCGTGGCCGACCTCGGAGAGCGAGTACTTGAGGAGCGAGCCGGCATACTGGACGTGGTCGGCGCCGACCCGCTGCGGCCGGTGCAGGTGGCCCAGCGCGACATAGTCGAAGCCCGCAAAGTGTGCGGCCGACACGGCGCCGCTGCCGCCGACCGAGAGCGGACGCTCGGACTCGCTCACCTCGCCGCCCGCAACGAAGGCGTGGGCGAGCACGACCGAGCGTGCTCCGGCCGGTTGCGCCGCGCGGACCGCTGCCAGCATCGCGGCGAGCGCCGCGTCGTGGTCCGGGAACTCGGCACCCAGCGCGTCGCGCACCGCGGCCGGCTCCGCGTAGGGCAACGCATGGACGACGGCGCGCACGCCGCGCGCCTCGAACGGCACGCGCACGACCTCGGCGGTGACTGGGCCTGCGATGGTGAGGCCGCGCCCGGCCAGCAGGCGCGCGCCGAATCCGAGCCGGTCGGCGCTGTCGTGGTTGCCGGCAATCATCACGACCGGCACGCCGGCACCCAGGACGATGCGCGACAGCGTCTCGTCCAGCAGCGAAACCGCCTCGGGCGGCGGCACGGCACGGTCGTAGACGTCGCCGGCGATCAGCACCGCGTCGGGGCGCGCATCCTCGACCAGAGCGACCAGCTGGTCGAGCACGTAAGCCTGGTCCTCAGTGAGCGAGCGGCCATGAAAAAGCCGACCGAGATGCCAGTCGGCAGTGTGTATGAAGCGCAAGGTAAAGGCTCCGCGTCGATGTTCAACCTGTCATGGGAGGCGAAGCACACGCCCGCACCGCGGGCCTGGCGCTCGCGGCGCGGCACATGCCGACGGGCGCATCCGGATCTACTTCACGCACCCGTGCTGCTCGAGGAAGTGTCGCAACACCATCTTCAGCAATGCCACGTGATGCCGGTCGCCCCGGTCTCTCGCAGCCTGGAGATCCTCGACGATCATCCGCTTGATGCGGCGCTCGCCGTCCGGAGTATGCACGAGGTAGGCGCCCATCTCGATCGCCACCATTTCGGGAATGTGCTCGTGCTCGGCAATGGCGAGAATTTCGTCCTCGGTGAGCTCGGACAGCTCGATGCAATCCTCGATCGTGAGCATGTTCGCTGCTCCTTTCGATTGGCCTGCGATATTGCAATTTCATTTAACACCCACTGCCGCGGTGCAGTATTGATCTGCGGCAAGGTTTGCGCCGGAGCACACGGTCGCGCAGCCCCATTCAGGCGATCTCGTTCACCCATGCAAGCGCGGCCAACTCGGCCTCGGTCAGGTCCTTGACCTCGATACGGCCGAAGTTGGCAAGCAGTCGGGCCGCCTGGTCCCGGTCGGCCTCCTCGACGCAGCGGGCGAGTTCGAGCAGGCGACCGAGCTCGCCTTCCTGCCGAAGCAATGCGGCGACCACGCCGTCGTCCAGATTCAGGCGAGCGACGACGTCCTCGATCGGGATGCCGAGCAGGACGTCGAGCAGCGACACGATGCCGGTCATGAAGGCCGCCTCGGCGACGTTGCGATCGTCGTGCTCGCGCAGCGCCAGGCTCTCCATCAGCTTCGCCCGCCCCGCCGCCATCTGCAGCAGCGGGCTGGGGAACTCGGCATCGGGCTGGGTCGTGAACAGCAGCAACTGCAGCCAGCGCTGCAGCTGGCGCCGCCCCAGCACCACGACGGCACGGGCGACCGAGCCGATCTTCTCGCGCATGCCGGCGGCCACGGAATTGACCAGGCGCATCAGGTTGTAGGTGAGGGCCGGGTCGTGCTTCAAGGCCTCCTCGATCTGCTCCGTCTCGGCATCGCGCAGGACCAGGTCGAGAATCTTCAGCACGTGCAATGCCGCGGCGTCCGGGCGGCGAGAGCTGAGTACGGCCGGACGGGCGAAGAAGTAGCCCTGGAACAACTCGAAACCTAACTCGCGGCAATAGGCCGCCTGTTCGGCCCGATCGACCTTCTCGGCGAGCAGCTTCACGGGCCAGCGCTTGAGCTGGCGAACGATGCCCGGCAGATCCTCGCGGGCATGCAGATGGAGGTCGATCTTGACGATGTCGGCGATCTGCAGCAGCGGCACGAGGGATTCGTCGAAGACGAAGTCGTCGAGCGCGAGACGAAAACCTTCGGACTTCAGCTCTCGGCAGCGAATGATCAGCGCCTCTGTGACCTGGACGGTTTCGAGCAGCTCCAGCACCACCTGATCCTTGGGCAGGACCTCGATCAGGTCGCTGTGCAGCATCTCGGCGCTGACGTTGATGAAACCCAGGTGGGGGCCGAGCACCGACTGCACGCCGAACTCGCCGAAGGCGTGCGTGATCACGCTGGCGGTCGCGTGCAGATCGTCGGTGACGTTGCTGACGTTGTCATGCCCGGAGCGGAACAGCAGCTCGTAGGCCACCAACCGCTGCCTGCGGTCGAGAATGGGCTGGCGGCCCAGGAAGATATCCTCTACGGCCAAGTGGCTCGCTCGCTCGTGGGTTGAAACGCTCGCTCGGCGCTGGACGTCCCAGGCCGGCTCCTCAATGATGATAACGGATCACTCCGGCCCCTGCGTGCGGCAAGACACGCCGCCACGCGCAATCCGTCACTGCCAGCGCACATCGGCGCAAAACATATAGCCGGCGCCGTAGACGGTCTTGATCAGCCGGGCGTGCTGCGGGTTGTCCTCGAGGCGCTTGCGCAAGCGCGACACGCGCAGGTCGATGCTCCGGTCGAGCGCCTCCAGCCCGCGCCCTTCGAGCAATTGCTCACGCGTGAGGATCTGGTTCGGCCGCTCGAGCATGTTGCGCAGAAGCGTCGCCTCGGCGACGCTCAGCGTCTCGCTGCGCCCGTCCGAGGCGATCAACTCGTGAGTGCCCAACTCGAAGCGCCAGCCCGCAAACTCCGCCACCCGCGGCTCGGTCCCCGCCTGTGGCCGCAGCTGCGGCAGGTAGCGGCGCAGGATGCTGCGCACGCGCGCGATCAACTCGCGCCGCTCGAACGGCTTGACCATGTAGTCGTCGGCGCCCAGCTCGAGCCCCATCACGCGATCGTGCGTGTCGCCCCGCCCCGTGAGCACCAGCAGGCCGAAGGCGTGACGCGCGTGGATGCGCTTGACGAGATCGAGGCCGTCCATATCCGGCAGGCCCAGATCGACGATGCAGAGATTGGGCGGCGCGACGCGCAAGCGCTCGAGCACGGCCGCGCCCGAACCATATAGCTCGGTGCGGTAGCCGTAGCTCTCGAGCGCCCCAGTAATGAGGCGCGCCACGCCAGGCTCGTCCTCGACGACGTAAATCAGCTCTCGGGCGATGGGGTCAGTCATGGCTTTCAGTGGCTGTGCCGGGCGCGACTCGGCTGAGCGCCAGGTATAGCGCTTCGCGCGTGAAGGGCTTCGCCAGGATCGGTAGCGCCAGGTCGTCGTTGATCGAGTCGGCCGCCTCGGTGTAACCGCTCATCAGGATGACCGGCAGTTCGGGGCGGAAACGGTGAATGAAGCGCGCGAGCGCTCGTCCGTCCATGCTGCCCTGCATCACGACGTCGGAGACGACCAGCGCGATCGAGGCCACCGTCTCGACCAGATCGGCCGCCTCCTGGCCGTTTTCGGCCTCGAGCACCAGACAGCCGAGCGCACCGAGCTGCTTGCGCACGACCTTGCGCACGTCCGGCGCGTCCTCGACCAGCAGCACGACCTTGTCCTTGAGCCAGCGGGCCGGATCGGCGCCGCCTGCGCCGACCACGACCGAGGCCGGACGCGCGTCCTGGGCGCAAGGCAGCACCAGCGCGACGCGCGTGCCGCAGGCCTGGCGGCTGCGGATGCGCACGCCGCCGCCCGACTGCTTGATGAAGCCGTACACCATCGCCATGCCGAGGCCGCTGCCGTGGGTGGACTTCTTGGTGGTGAAGAAGGGCTCGAACACGCGCGCGAGCGTGCCGCCGTCCATACCCTCACCGTTGTCGCTGACGCTGATCTGCACGTAGCGCCCGGGTGCGAGCTCGAGGTCGGAGGCCTCCGAGTCGGACAGCTCGACGAAGCGCGACTCGATGTCGAGCCGTCCGCCGTTGGGCATCGCGTCGCGGGCATTGAGCACCAGATTGAGAATTGCGCTCTCGAGCTGATGCGGGTCGACCCGTGCGATCGCCTGCGGGTCGCCGATGGTGCTGCCGATCACGATGCTCTCCGGCACCGAACGGCGCACCAGGCGGGCGAGATCGAGGATCAGCGCGCCGACATCGACCGGCTGCGGCGACAACGGCTGCTGGCGGGCGAAGGCAAGCAGGCGCTTGATCAGCGCGGCGCTGCGCTGCGCCGCCTGCAGGGCCGGGTCGACGAAATCGGCGACCAGGGCATCGTTCGGGCGAGCGTCGCGCAGTTCGGTCAGGTTGCCGGTCACCACCGTCAGCATGTTGTTGAAGTCGTGCGCGAGCCCGCCTGTGAGCTGGCCGATCGCCTCCATTTTCTGCGCCTGGCCGAGCGCCATCTGGGTACGGCGCTGCTCGGTGATGTCGAGCGCGTGCACGAAGCAGCCCAGCACCTCGCCGTCGGCGTCGACGTCGGGCACCAGGGTGCTGCGCGCATGGCGCTCGATGCCGTCGGCGCCGGTGATCGCATACTCGTAGGTCACCTCCTCGCCGGTCAGCGCCCGCCGCACGTGCTCGGCGACCTGGGCGAAGAACGACGGCGGCAGCACGGTCGGGATCGGCTGATTGACGATGGTCGCGCTGGTCCAGCCGAACCACTCCGCATAGCGCCGGTTGGCGTAGCGATAGGTCCAGGTGTTGTCGAAGTAGGCAATGTGGGCAGGAATCGTGTCGGTGATCTGGCGCAGCCGCGCCTCGCTGTGGCGCAGCGCCGCGGTGATCTGGCGGTTGGTCTCGACCGCGGCGGTCAGCTCGGCGTTGGCCGCGGTGAGTTCGGCCGTGCGGTGCTGGATGTGGGCCTCGAGCTCGGCCTTGTGGCGCTCGACCGCGTCCTGGCGCTGCTGCTGGTCGGTGATGTCGGCGTAGAAGGTGACGAAGCCGGCGTTGTCCGGCAGGGGCTGTCCGCGCAGCTCCAGCACGCGCCCGTTGGGCCGCAGCCAGCGGGTGTAATGCGGACGGAAGCTGCGCGCGCTCGCCATGCGCTCGGCCACCTGGGATTCGCGGTCCCCGCCCTGGTACTCCCCGTGCTCGAAGTTGTAACGGACGAAAGCCTCGTAGGGCGTGCCCGCACGCAACAGGTCCGGCGGAAACTCCAGCAGGTCGACAAAGCTCCGGTTCCATGCGATCAGCCGCAGCCCGGCATCGAACACCGTGACCCCCTGCTCGAAGCTGTCCAGCGCCCGGGTCATCATGTCGCGGTAGAGACGGTCGCTGACCTCCTCGGCGGACGGACCGCATCCACAACGGGTGAGTTGCTCGCTAGAAACAGGCATCATTAGAGGTTATCGCCGCCGGCGCCATGCGCTCCGGCGCGGACTGTGACAGGGTTGATACGATTGCGTACATTCTGGCGCAATTTTCGACAAAGTTGTCTGCCATCGTTCCGGGGCTGAACACCGGACATGCGAAACGGCTGGTTCGAATCGCCGGCAGGCAGAACGGCAGGAAAACTCGAGCGACGAGGAGGGCTTAAATGGCCACTACGCCATACGATCAGGGACTGGACAAGAACGCGGCGAACTATACGCCGCTTTCGCCGCTGAGCTTCATCGAACGCACGGCACAGATCTATCCGAACCGCCTTGCGGTCGTGCACGGCACGCGCCGCCTCACCTGGGGTGAAACCTACGAGCGCTGCCGCCGGCTCGCAAGCGCGCTCGCGGCCCAGGGCATAGGCCGTGGCGACACCGTCGCCGTGATGCTGCCCAACGTGCCGGCGATGTTCGAGGCGCACTTCGGCGTCCCGATGGTCGGCGCCGTGCTCAACACGCTCAACACCCGCCTCGATGCCGAAGCGATCGCCTTCATGCTCGAACACGGCGAAGCCAAGGTGCTGATCACCGATCCCGAGTTCGCGCCGACCGTGAAGGCTGCGCTCGACCGGATGACCGGCCCGAAGCCGCTCGTCATCGACGCGCTGGACCCCGAGTATCCCGGCACCGACCGGCTCGGCGAGATCGAGTACGAGGACTTCCTCGCCGGCGGCAACCCGGATTACGCGTGGAAGTTGCCCTCCGACGAGTGGGAAGCGATCTCCCTCAACTACACCTCGGGTACCACCGGCAACCCCAAGGGCGTCGTCTACCACCACCGCGGCGCCTATCTGAACGCCGCATCGAACATCATCAGCTGGGGCATGCCGCAGCACGCCGTCTATCTCTGGACGCTGCCGATGTTCCACTGCAACGGCTGGTGCTTTCCCTGGACCATGGCGGCCAACGCCGGCGTGAACGTCTGCCTGCGCAAGGTCGACGTCGCGCTGATCTTCGAGCAGATCCGCACCCACAAGGTCACCCACTTCTGCGGCGCGCCCATCGTGCACGGCATGCTGATCAACGCCCCCGAGGGCATGCGTGCCGGCATCACCCACAAGGTCTCCGGCCTCGTCGCCGGCGCCGCGCCCCCGGCCGCGATCATCGAGGGCATGGAGCGCATCGGCTTCGACATCACCCACGTCTATGGCCTCACCGAGACCTACGGGCCGGCGTCGGTGTGCGCCAAGCATCCCGAGTGGGACGACCTGCCGATCGACCGCCGCGCCGAGCGCAACGGCCGCCAGGGCGTGCGCTACCACATGCAGGACGCGATCACCGTGCTCGACCCCGAGACGATGACCCAGGTACCCGCCGACGGCGAGACCATGGGCGAGGTGATGTTCCGCGGCAACCTCGTGATGAAGGGCTACCTGAAGAACGAGAAGGCGACCCGCGAGGCCTTCGCCGGCGGCTGGTTCCACACCGGCGACCTCGCCGTGCTGCACCCCGACGGCTACGTCAAGATCAAGGACCGCTCCAAGGACGTGATCATCTCCGGCGGCGAGAACATCTCCTCGCTCGAAGTCGAGGACGTGCTCTACCGTCACCCGGCCGTGATGGCGGCGGCGGTGGTCGCCCGCCCGGACGAGAAGTGGGGCGAAGTGCCGGCCGCCTACATCGAGGTGAAGGAAGGCGCGACGGTCACGGCCGAGGACATCATCGAGCACTGCCGCGCCCACATGGCGCGCTACAAGGTGCCCAAGTTCGTCGAGTTCACCGTCTTGCCCAAGACCTCGACCGGCAAGATCCAGAAGTTCGTGCTGCGCGAACAGGCCAAGTCCGCTTCGGCCATCGGCTGAAGCAACGCAGCGTCATCCGCCTGCCGACCGATCCGGAACCCCGCCCTGCGCGGGGTTCCCGGGCCGGCTCGCGCCCGGCGGGCAAGAACCGGGCGCGCCAGCCCGAACGGGCAGGCGATCGCGGATTACATCAACCACGAAGCAGAGGAAGGAAACCAGAGTGCTCCTGAAACGCAAACACGGTGAAGAACACCCCTACTGGCCGGCCGGTCCCTTCAAGGTCCGCCTGCCCTTCATCCACTATCGCTGGGAACTTGCCGAGACCATCCAGGCGTTGGTGATGTTCGTCGTGGCGATGGGCATGATCCCGCTGCTGCAGAAGTACCTGGGCCTGCCCTACGACGTCGCGCTCGCCTATGTCGTCGTCTGCGGCATCGGCTTCCTGCTGCCCAACCTGCTCGGCGTACCCTTCGTGCCGGGCTGGATCACGCCGGCGATTCCGGTCGTGCTGCTCTTCGTCGGGCAGTTCGAACCCGGCCCGGACGCGATCCGCGCGCTGGTCGCGCTGCAGCTCATGGTGACCTTCATCTTCCTGTTCATGGCCGTCACGCGCCTGGGCTCGAAGCTGGTCGACAACATCCCCAACTCGATCAAGGCCGGCATCCTGCTCGGCGCCGGCATCGCCGCCATCAGCGGCGAGATCAGCGTCGGCGGCCGCGCCTACAACACGCCGATCTCGCTCGGTATCGGCGGCCTGGTGACCGCCTACGTGCTGTTCTCGCTGTCCTTCCGCGACTGGACCGAGAAGCACCGCTGGGCCAAGA
>JARFTX010000018.1 GCA_029289265.1 Gammaproteobacteria bacterium | reverse complement strand
GCCGCTCCGGCCGGGGCGGCTGCACCCGCCGCCGCGCCGGCCGCGGCCGGTCCGATCGAGGTCAAGGTGCCGGACATCGGGGATTTCTCCGACGTTCCGGTCATCGAGCTGTTCGTCAAGGCCGGCGACACGATCAAGGTCGATGACGCGATCGCGACCCTCGAATCCGACAAGGCGACCATGGATGTGCCGTCTTCGGCCGCTGGCGTCGTCAAGGAAGTCAAGGTCAAGCTCGGCGACAAAGTCTCCGAAGGCAGCGTGCTGATCGTCATCGAAGGCACCGCTGCCCCGGCTGCGGCCGCTCCTGCGGCGGCAGCCGCTCCGGCGGCACCAGCCCCCGCTGCAGCCGCCCCGGCCGCGGCTGCTCCGGCGGTCGCCGCCTCCCCCGCCGCGCCCGCCGCCGCTTCGGCGGTCACGCTCGGCGGCAAGGTCCATGCGAGCCCGTCGGTGCGCGCCTTCGCCCGCGAACTGGGCGTCGATCTCGCCCAGGTCAAGGCGACCGGCCCCAAGGGCCGCATCGTCAAGGAGGACGTCACCGCCTTCGTGAAGGGCGCGATGCAGACCGGCGTGGTGCCGGGCAAGGCCGCTCCGGCTGCCGCGGGCGCGAGCCTCGGCGGCGGGCTGGATCTGCTGCCCTGGCCCAAGGTCGATTTCGCCAAGTTCGGCGAGGTCGAAGTCAAGCCGCTGTCGCGCATCAAGAAGATCTCCGGCCAGAACCTCGCCCGAAACTGGGTGATGATCCCGGCCGTGACCTACCACGAGGACGCCGACATCACCGACCTCGAGGCCTTCCGCGTCGCGATGAACAAGGAGTACGAGAAGTCGGGCAAGAAGCTCACCATGCTCGCCTTCATCATCAAGGCCTCGGTGCGCGCGCTGCAGGAGTTCCCGGAGTTCAACACCAGCCTCGACGGCGACAACCTGGTCTACAAGAAGTACTTCAACATTGCCTTCGCTGCCGACACGCCCAACGGCCTGGTGGTGCCGGTGGTCAAGGACGCAGACAAGAAGAGCGTGTTCGACATCGCCGCCGAAACCGGCGCGCTGGCGAAGAAGGCGCGCGACGGCAAGCTCGGGCCCGCCGACATGTCGGGGGCGTGCTTCACGATCTCGTCGCTCGGCGGCATCGGCGGCACCTACTTCGCGCCCATCGTGAATGCGCCCGAGGTCGCCATCCTCGGCGTGAACAAGTCGGTGATGAAGCCGGTGTGGGACGGCAAACAGTTCGTGCCGCGCCTCGTGCTGCCGATGTCGCTCACGGCCGACCACCGCGTCATCGACGGGGCGCTCGCGACGCGCTTCAACGTGTATCTCGCGCAACTGCTGGCCGACTTCCGTCGGGTCATGCTCTGAGGAGGCCGGAACATGAGCCAGATTGTTGAAGTGAAGGTTCCGGACATCGGTGATTTCGATGCCGTCCCGGTGATCGAGCTGTTCGTGAAGGCCGGCGACACCATCAAGGTGGACGACGCGATCTGCACGCTGGAGTCCGACAAGGCGACGATGGACGTCCCCTCGTCGGCCGCCGGCGTCGTCAAGGAAGTGCTGGTCAAGCTCGGGGACAAGGTCGGCGAAGGCACGGTGCTCCTCAAGGTCGAGGCCGGCGCCGGCGCTGCCGCGCCCGCCCCGACAGAAGCCCCAGCGGCTGCCCCCGCGGCTGCGGCCGCGCCGGTGGCCGCACCGGCCGCCGCGAGCCACGCCGGCGGCGCAGACATCGAGTGCGACATGCTGGTGCTGGGCGCGGGCCCCGGCGGCTATTCGGCGGCGTTCCGCGCCGCCGACCTGGGCCTCAAGACCGTGCTGGTCGAGCGTTACACGACGCTGGGCGGGGTGTGCCTGAATGTCGGCTGCATCCCGTCGAAGGCGCTGCTGCATGTCACCGCGGTCGTCGACGAGGCCGAGCACATGGCCACCGCCGGCGTCACATTCGGCAAGCCGCAGATCGATCTCGACAAGCTGCGCGTCTACAAGGAGAAGGTCGTCGGCAAGCTCACGGGGGGCTTGGCCGGCATGGCCAAGGGGCGCAAGGTCGAAGTCGTGCGCGGCTACGGCAGCTTCCTCGATCCGCAGCACGTCGAGGTCGAGCTGACCACCGGCGCCGCCCAGGACAAGACTGGCGAGAAGAAGGTCGTGCGCTTCAAGCAGTGCATCATCGCCGCCGGTTCGGCGGCCGTGCATCTGCCCTTCATCCCGCGGGATCCGCGCATCGTCGACTCGACCGGCGCGCTCGAGTTGCGCCAGGTGCCGCAGAAGATGCTGGTGATCGGCGGCGGCATCATCGGGCTCGAGATGGCGACCGTGTATTCCACGCTGGGCGCCCGCGTCGATGTGGTCGAGATGCTCGACCGCATGATGCAGGGCCCGGACGCCGACGCCGTCAAGGTGTGGGAGAAGCAGAACGCGCACCGCTTCGACCGCGTCATGCTGAAGACCAAGACCGTCGCGGTCGAGGCCAAGGACGACGGCCTGTGGGTCAGCTTCGAGGGCGAGAACGCGCCGGCTGACGGCCCCCAGCGCTACGACATGATCCTGCAGGCCGCCGGGCGCACGCCCAACGGCCGCAAGATCGGCGCAGACAAGGCCGGTGTCGCGGTGAACGAGCGCGGCTTCATCCCGGTGGACGCCCAGATGCGCACCAACGTGCCGCACATCTTCGCGATCGGCGACATCGTCGGCAACCCCATGCTCGCCCACAAGGCGGTGCATGAGGCGCATGTGGCAGCCGAGGTCGCGGCGGGCCAGAAGTCGGCGTTCGACGCGACCGTGATCCCCAACGTTGCCTACACCGATCCCGAGGTCGCGTGGGTCGGCTACACCGAGGAGCAGGCGAAGCGCGAAGGCCGCAAGGTCGAGACCGCCAAGTTCCCGTGGGCGGCGTCGGGCCGCGCGATCGCCAACGGCGTCGATTACGGCTTCAGCAAGCTCATCTTCGACGCCGAGACGCACCGCGTGATCGGCGGCGCGATCGTC
This sequence comes from Gammaproteobacteria bacterium, assembly GCA_029289265.1. Classification (GTDB taxonomy): domain Bacteria; phylum Pseudomonadota; class Gammaproteobacteria; order Burkholderiales; family Rhodocyclaceae; genus JARFTX01. The sequence continues at coordinate 55,490 of JARFTX010000018.1, read as the reverse complement.
GGTCCGTCGGCCGGCGACATGATCGGCGAGGTGTGCCTCGCGATCGAGATGGGCGCCGACGCCGTCGACATCGGCAAGACGATCCACCCGCACCCGACCCTGGGCGAGACGATCGGCATGGCTGCCGAGGTCGCCCACGGCAGCTGCACCGACGTGCCGCCGCAGCGCAAGCGCTGACCACTCCGCGGGCCGGAAGCCGCACGCTTCCGGCCCGTATCCCGTGCGCCGCCCCCCGTGGCAGGTATCGCTGCCGCCCCTTGGCGCGCTTCGCGCCTATCCCTTCACGGGTTTCGCGCCGCCCGCTCCCATCGATTCCCGCCCGATTAGCTGCCCGCTGCGTCGACCAAGGCGGCCGAGAGGCAGGTCATCGACGATTCGACGGCTGTTCGGCTGAATGCCCGCCCGCGTCTTCGACGAACGCGGCAAGTTCCCCTGCGAGCGCCTCGACCGCCTCGACGCGCGCGTCACTCTCCGCGGGCGCCGCATCGAGCGACGACCAGTGCGGATGAGCGCGAGCGCGCTGCAGCGTGGCCGGCAGCGCCCCCTCGCGCAGCGCCACCGCCGCGTCCACCGACCTGCGTATCGGCGTCATCGCGGCGTGCCCGCGCGACTCGAGCGCCGCCATCAGGCGTAGCGCCCGCAACGCGAGCAGCCTCAGGATCTCGTCGGCCACGGTGAGTTGCAGCCGACCGCTGAGGCGCCCCAGCAGCCGGTCGCCGAAGTGGCGCAGCGCCTGCCAGCCCCCGCCGGCGAGCGCGCCGAGCGCGGCCGCCGCGCCGAGCGTGAGGCCGCCCACCATCAGGTCCACGCCCATGCCCGCGGCCGCCCCGGCCGCAGCCCCGGTTCCCAGGCGAATGCCCATCAGGCGCAGGGTTTCGGGGTGGAACAGGTCGTCCTCCCAGCGGCCGTCGGCGAGCGGCAGACTGTCGGCATCGACGTCGCCGGGGCGGAAGCGGTACAGCCTGAGCAGCGCATCGACGCAGTCCTGTTCGCGCCTGCGTACCGCCTCGTTCAACTCCGCGACCGCCGCGGCGACCTGCTGCGGCGCGGTCTCGGAGACGACCACGCGGTAGGCCGCGGCATCGATCAGCAGCTCCGCGACGAGCCGCAAGGCGGCACGACGACGCGCCTCGGCCTCGCGCTCGCGGCTCGCCACCAGGCGGTCGAGCAGCGGCCTGGAGGTCTCGAGCAAGGTGCCGAGGGCTTCGTACAGCCGCCGCTCACCGTCGCGCTCGGGTGCGACCGTGTCGAAGCGCACCACGGCATGCAGCCCCACCCGCGCCAGCGCCTCGCGCCAGGCGCTCTCGTCGGCGGCCGGGTCGCGCACGAAGTTCAGCACCGGCAGCAGCGGTACCGCGCAGTTGCGCAGGATTTCCAACTCGTCGCGATGCTTGGCGAGCACCGGATCGCGGGCGTCGACGACGTGCAGCGCCGCGTCGCTCGCCAGCACCTGGCGCAGCACCTTGGCCTCCTGCTCGAAGCGGCCGCGCGCCGACGGGAGCGCCAGAAACCGCTCGACGCGGGCCGGCCCGTCGAGGCGTCGCCCCGGCTCGGGCGCCTCGAGGCCATCGAGCACCTCAAGCAGCGCGATCGGGTCCTCCATGCCGGGCGTATCGTAGAGCTCGACCAGCACGTCGCCGTCGGCGATCAGCCGCGCGCCCTCGACGTGCCGGGTCGTGCCGGGGCGGCTCGACACCTCACCAAAGCCGGTATCGCGCGTGAGCGTGCGCATCAGCGAGGTCTTGCCGGTATTGGTGTGACCCGCGACGGCGATGCGCACGGCTTTCGAACGCGGCTCACTCATCACCGCGCTCCAGCCAGCGCAGCGCGGCGAACCGATCATCGAACACCGCCTCGGCCGGAAAGCCGATCTCGCGCAGGCCCTCGTGCCAATGGCCTGCGCGCGCCGGGTCACCGACCCGATCGGCGGCAAACAGCCAGATCCGGCACTCGCCGCACAACCCGGACGCCTCGGCGATCCACTGCAGGCTGCCCCGATCGGGGCTGAGGCGCGCATCGCAGGCGACCAGCAAGCGGGCGGGCGGGTTTGAGGCCAGGCGGGCGAGGACGGCGCGGCGTTGATCGCGATCGTCCACCGATTCTTCGATGTGCACCCCCGACGCAACGGCAGGCGGCCAGGTGTCGTCGGTGCGCAACTCCAGCCCAACCAACGCGCCGCCACGACCGGATAGAGGATGGGCAGCCGCGGCGCGGCGTCGCTCCAACCGCGCGGGCGCCGCATCGGTGACACCGATACGCTCGCTCGCGGGAGCAAGCCGCGCGGCGAGCGCGGCGTAATAGGGCAAGCCCAGATCGAGACGGACCGCCTGGCGGCCCCTGGCCGTGATCGCCATACACAGCGTCCAGAGCGCCGCCCGCGGGACGATGCCGAAGATGACGATGCACCCGATCAGCCACGACGACCACGCCCGCCGTACCGACTCGTCCGCAATCGGACCCAGACCGCTCGCGCGCACCGCCTCGACCTCCGGTACGGAGAAGCCGAACTGCGCAGGCAAGCCGCCCAGAAAACCGACCAGCCGAACGAAGAAATCCGCCGGAAGAATCGTCGTCTCCCAAACAAAGCCGTAACTTCGCAGGGAAAACGCAACCACCAACCCGGCGACCACACCGACCAGCGCGCCACACCATAGCCCGTGCGCGACCGCGCCGAGCCACCAGCGCACGATGCCGGCGCGTGCGTGCGTGAGCGCGAGCGCTCGGGCGACGCAAGCCACGGCCGGACGGGCTGCCGTCACACGCATCGACCACAGCCAGAGCTTGCCCAGTGACCCGCCTCGGTGCCGACCATCGACACCGAAGCTCACAAGCCACAGCGCGAGCATCAAGAGGTTTACGCCCAGCAGGGACACAAGCGCCCAGAGCACATTGACCGATCGATCGCCGTCGCCCAGCACGGCCAGTGCGGTGCCGAAGCCACCTGCCACCGCCAGCATGGCCGCCAACCCGAGAAGGCCGCGGGCGCGGCCGCGCCATCCGGCGACCTCGGCCCCGATGCCAGCGCGCGCGCCGATGATCCGCGCCCTGGCCAGGATGCGCTGTTCGGCATCGCCACCACGATCGCCGGCCGGCAAATCGGCATCGTCTCCGCCCCCACCTTGCGCCTCTTCGTGCAGCCGAACGGCCTCGGCCAGCCACCGCTGTTCAAACCCCGACAAGGCTTCGCGTGCGTGTACAGTCAATTCAGATTTCCGATCCGATCGCGCCCATAGCATAGCCCATCGGCCACGACCGGCCCACGGCCAGCGTCGGACGTACCACCCGCAACAGATCAATCCTGACTACCTGATTTGGGTAGTTCGAGTTTGGTGGCGCCCCGTCAGGACCCAGTTACATGCCTGCCCTTTTACGGTGCGCAAATGCCCGCTATCATCCTTCACGCATTCGGTATTTCTGTTATTCGCGACAACAAGGCGCAGCGCGACGATGCCCGAACACCCCAGCCGACGCCCACCGGAAATCGCCCGCGAAGCCTTGCGCCGCCTCGCCCGCGACCAGATGCCGCCGACTCCGGAGAATTACCGGACCGTCTACCATCGCATCGCCGGCACGAGCGAAGAGGACGACTTTCCCGAACTGCCGCTCAAACTCGTCGCCGCGGCACTGCCCCGCGATACGCAGGAAGACCTCTCGCGTGCGCAGGCGCTCGAACACGCCATCGCCTCGCGCAAGTGGCTCGCGGTGCGCAGGGCCGTCGTCGACCTCTGTCGTCCTCGAGTCAACGGCCATCCGGCCTGGGACACGCTGCTGCAGGAACTCGTCACGCAACTTGCCCCGAGCGACCCCCCCCGAATCGGCCACCTGCGGCGCTGGGAGGTCTTGCAGCACGCGCTCAGCAAAGGCTCGCACATGGCCGACCAGCTGTTCGACCGGCTCGAGACGCTGGTCCGGATCTGGGCACGCGAAGCGATCGCCGATGGCGCAGCCGGGCCCGGCGACCACACCCATGAGGCCATTGGCGGTCCCGAGTCACCGGAGACTGTCGCGCCGGCTGCGCCCGTTGCCGCGCTCCTGAGGCAATTGCTCGCGCGCGGCGTCGGTCCGCTGGTCGCGGGTAATCCCGAGCTGTGCCGGGAGGTGCAGGCGATCGCCGAGGCCGTCGCCGAGCTCGAGTTCAGCGGAACCGATGAAACCCTGGCGGCGCGGATCGACGCCGTGACCGACCAACTCGGGTGGGCCGGCGAGGACCAGCGCGCCGTGCGCGAAGCGCTCATCGGACTGTTGCGCCTCATCGTCGACAACATCAGCGAACTGGTGATTGACGACCAATGGCTGCGCGGCCAGCTGACGCTGCTCGCCGCGGCTTTCAATGAATCGCTCGACATCCGCGTGCTCGACGAAGTCGAGCGGCGATTGCGCGACGTCATCGACAAACAGCGCCATCTCAAGCTCGAACTCACCGACGCGCAGAAGCGCCTGAAAGGCATGCTTGTGGTCTTCGTGGACCGGCTGGCGGAGTTCGGAGAATCGACGGGCCGCTATCAGAATCACCTCGAGCGCTGTGCGCGCCACATCAGCGACGCGCATGATCTCGCCGAGCTCGCAGACGTCGTAGGCGAGATGCTCGACGAGACGCGCACGATCCAGGAAACCGCCCGGCGCTCCAACGCCGAACTGGGCTCCCTGCGTGCCGAAGTCGAGGCTGCCCACGAGCACATCGCCAGGCTTCAGCACGAACTCGACGAGACCAGCGAACTCGTCCGCCACGATCCGCTGACCGGCGTACTCAACCGCAAGGGGCTGGACGAGGCACTCGACCGCGAGCTTGCGCGAGCCCGCCGCAGCGGCGCCAACCTTTGCGTGGCGATGCTCGACATCGACAACTTCAAGGCGCTCAACGACACCTACGGCCACAAGACCGGCGACGCCGCGCTGCGGCATCTCTCCCAGGTCGTCGCCGAGACGCTGCGGCCGCAGGATGTCGTGAGCCGCTACGGTGGCGAGGAGTTTCTGATCCTGCTGCCCGAGACCGACGTCAAAAACGGTGCAACCACACTCGAACGGCTGCAGCGCGAGCTGACCAAACGCTTCTTTCTCACCGACAACCGAAGGCTCCTGATCACCTTCAGCGCCGGCATCACCCTGATGCGCCCCGACGAAGATCCCTACGCCGCCATCGACCGGGCCGACAAGGCGATGTACGCCGCCAAGCGCGCCGGCAAGAACCGCGTGCTGACCGCAGCATGACCTGCTGAGCCCTGGAGATCCGGCCGCAGCTGCAATTCCGTGATCGGCATGATCGCCGCGCCGGCGACAGCAAGAGGATGACCGATGGCCGCACCCCCCAGCCCGTCAGACATCGCGCGCGAGGTGCTGCGTCTGATCGCGGCGCGCGGCATTCCGCCCACCCCGGACAATTTCCGAACCCTGTACGAGGAAATCGCCGGCGAGTCGGCCGACGATGACAGGCCGCTTCCGGACAGTCCGGTCCACGATCTTGCCAGCCCCCTCCCGAGCGCCGGTGAGGGCGCCGAGCTGCCTGCGCCGCATCCGATCAGGGTGGTCGCCGCAGGCGAAGCCGGCGCGATCATCGCGGCGCTGCGCGAACTGCTGGTGGTCGCCCTCGACACCGTGGTGCCGGCCGTGCTCGGTGAGCAGGCCGAGCTGGCAAGCGAGGCCGAAGGCTTTGCCGCGGCGGTACGGGCGAGCACAAGCGCCGAACCGCTGCGCGCGCTGGTTCGGCCGTTACGCGATTTCGCCTACCGGCTCGAGCTGATGACGGGTGATACCGCCGAGGTTCGCGCTGGTCTGCTCAACCTGTTCGACCTGCTGCTCGAGAATATCGAGGAGATCGTCATCGACGACCCGTGGCTTCAGGGGCAACTGGAGCTGCTCAGGCAGCTGGTCACCACGCCAGCCACGGTGCGGGGGATCGACGAGGCCGAGCGGCGCCTCAGGGAGATCATCTACAAGCAAAGCCAGCTCAAGCACAACCTGGTCGAGGCGCAGCGCACCGTCAAGGACATGCTGGCCGGATTTGTGGACCAACTTGCGATCCTGAGCGAGAACACGGGGAGCTTTCAGCAGCGAGTTTCCGATCACGCCGCGAGGATTGCGCAGGCCCGCGACATCACCGAGATCAGCCCCCTCCTCGACCAGGTCATGCGCGACAGCCGCGCAATTCAGGAAGATGCCCTGCGCACGCGCGACGAACTGCGCGCAACCCAGGAGCATGCGGCGAGATCAGAACAACGCATCACCAGCCTGCTGCAGGAACGCGACATGACCACGCGGATGCTACGGCACGACCCGCTCACGGGAGCGCTCAATCAACGCGGACTCGAGGAAGCCTTTGAGAAGGAAAGCTCCCGCGCACAGCGGCGCAAGACCGCGTTGTGCATCGCATTGCTCGATATCGACGATTTCAAGCGACGCAACGACACCTTGGGCGATCAGCCTGGCGACGACGCGGTGATTCATCTGTTCGAGCTGATGCGAAGCAATCTGCGACCGAGCGACACCATCGCTTGCCTGGGCGAAGAGAAATTCATCATCGTTTGTCCCGACTCCGAACCCGAGCAGGCGAGTGCGGCGCTCGTTCGACTACAGCGCGCACTGACCAAGGATCTGTTCCTGGCGGAGAGCCGCAAGGCCCTTGTCACCTTCAGCGCGGGGATCAGCGCCTGGAGCCCGGGCGAGTCGATGGAAGAGGTGCTGAAGCGCGCAGAGGCCGCGATGAACCAGGCGAGGCGCAGCGGCAGGAACCGCGTGGAGATCGCGGCCGGGTCGCAGGCATCATGATCGCGGTACAATCTACGGCCCGCCAACACACCAGATCTCCATGAGTGGACTCGACGACCGGCTTGCTCGGCTGCGCGCACGCTGGCCAGAAGTCGGCCGGCAGCTTGATCCGGGTGCCGCCCTTCAAAAGGCCGTCACGGTCGATACTCCGCACCCGGTGATCGTGCACGGTGGTTTGCATGTGTCCAGCGCCTTCGATCCGGCCTCCGAGGCACGGCTGCAAGCCTCGCGTGTGTCCGACAGCGCGTGTGAGGCTTGGATCTATGGCATCGGTTGCGGCCGCCTCGCAGAGACATTGCTGGCGCGTCCAGCGCTTCAGCGGCTGCATCTGGTGTCCTTCAACCTCAGGCTGCTGGTCGAGTCGCTCGACACGCACGAGCACACCTGGCTCGACGATCCGCGCGCGACGCTGCATTGTGCCGCGGAGTTCGACTATCCGCGGGCACCGTTCGCAGCAATCCTGGCGGAGCTGCAACTTGCCGAGCCTGCCGGTGCGCCACTGCGCGATCGTGTACGCCTGGAACTCGAGGAACCGGCGCGAATCGCAGCCCTTCGCACCCGCCAAGCGAACTACGACCGGCCCAACATCGAATCGAACCGCGCTCGTCTTGCCGCGACGCTCGACATCGGAGCGCACTTCGATACCGCGCGCGGCGGGACGATCGCCGTGATCGCGGGCGGGCCGAGCGCCCGCGATTTTCTTCGCGCGCCGCACCCCGCTGACCGCGTGATCTCGGTCTCGACCTCGTTGCTGCCGGCACTCAAGGCCGGCGTCGTCCCCGATTTCGTGGTCGCACTCGACGGACACCCCGCCTTGGCCCAGCACTTTTCCGGCCTTGATCCGTTCCACCAGGCATTGGCCGAAACCACGCTGGCCTGGGCGCCCAGCGTCGATCCCGCCATCATGGATGGCTGGCCGGGACGGCAGGCCGCGTTCTGCCCGGACACACCGCTGTTCTCCGAACTCATCGGCGGCACGGACCGGTCAAAGCTGTTCTGCTCGGGAACCGTCACGCATTGCGCGGTGGATCTGGCGGTCAGGCTGGGCGCTGCGCGGGTCCTGCTCGTCGGCGCCGATTTCGGCTTCGCCGATGGCCATACGCATGTCGAAGACGCCGTATTTCGCCAGGAGGCACGTGCGACGACCACGGTCCCCAACGGCAACGGCGTGCCGATTCCGTCCACGCCGGCATTGGTTGGTTACCTGCGGGATCTCGAAACCTATCTCCGCTCGCATCCCGAAGTCTCTTTCGTGTCGATGTCGACCGAAGGCGCCCACATCGCAGGCACACGCCGCCTGCCCCCACCCGAGCCTTGAGTCGAGCATGAGAGAACTCGAACACCTGGCGAGCGAGATCGTCCGCCTTCTGCGCATCGGGGAAGAGGCCAGCGCCTATGGGCTCTACCCCGAGTTCATCGATGCCCTGGTACGCGAGCTCGAACCCGAGGGGCTTCAGCGCCTCGAAGCGCTGATCGGAGCGATGCTGGCAGCGCAGGAGGCCCGAAACACGGTCTGGCTGGCCGACCTGATCCAGCACGTGCTGCTTCCGTCACTGACCGATTGACCGGCCGGTATCTGTCACGCGTGCGCTCGCGCCAACCTGGAAAATGCGTGCCCGAGGTCGGCTTCGACGCCGCAGGCATGCCGACCTGCCAGGCGTGCGACAATCTTCCCGCGTTACTTTAAGTCTACGGTTGCGGCCTCCTGCAACCGTTCTCGCAGCGAGACCGGAGCCCATGCTCAACTGGAAATCGAACACCCTCGGTGATTCCTACTTGTACGAGTTGCATCGGGAACGCCTTGCCACGCAACATGCTCAGGACGTGATCCAGGCGCATTTCCGCGAGCGTCTGCTCGAGAGCGACACCCTCTATCTCATCGTCGGCACCGACTCGGGACTCCTGGCCAACCATGTCAGGCTCCATCGCGCCCGGGTCGTACGGTCGAAGTACATCTTCATCGAAGCGCCGAACGTGCTGGAGGCTCTGGCCGGACGCCTGCCCGAGAACGACGCCGACGTCGTGATCGGCTGCCTGTCCGACTGGAACGAGCTCACGGAGAGGGTCGGTTACCAGCGCTATGCCTTCATGAATCGCATCCGGGTCGTGCGATCAATGGCAGCCGAAGACGACTTTGCCGAGATCTACAGGCCTCTGGAAGATGAACTCGAAGCGCTCAATCTCAAGACGCTGTTCAGCCTGGGAACCCAACTCGGCCACAAGAACTTCCTGGAGCTGACCATCCTGAACGCGCCGGATCATCTGCGCGTGGTGACCGAGATCGCCGGCCGGATCGCCGGGCGCGATGTGCTCGTGCTGGGCGGCGGTCCCTCGCTCGACGAACACATCGAGTGGATCAGGGCGCACCGGTCGCGATTCGTGGTGCTCGCGATCACGCGCATTGCCGGATACCTCGCCGAGCATGGCGTGCAACCCGACTTCTACCTCGTGATCGACCCCTTCCGCGGCATGTTCAACGTTTCCCGCGACGCGATTCGTCAATCCGACCGGGTACCGCTGATCGCGGGCCACCACTCGTTCGAGATGGTCGTTGCGAACTGGAAGTCCGAGGTGTATTGCTCCGGCGACCGGCTCCCCTGGGCAAGCTCGCTCAATGTACCCTCCTTCGGTGCTCAAGGCCCCACCGTGACGCACTTTGCGCTCAGCTGCGCGATCGAGGCCGGCGCCCGGCGCATCTTCTTGTCGGGTTTCGATCAGTGCTACTCACGCAAGGGCTTGCGCAGCCATTACTCCGGCAGTCTCGAGGCGAAGAGCGGTCCGCGCCTGGACGAGCACACCGTCGCGGTCCGAACTTACTCCGGCGAGCCTGCGGAAACTTTCCGCCACTTCCTGCTCTCGATCGACACCTCCGCACGGCTCGCCGAGCACGCTGCCTCGAAGGGCATCCCGGTGTTCAATCTTGCCGCAGGTGCGGCCGTGGTGCCTGGCATCGACTGGGTCGCGCCGGAGCTCGTCACCTTCGCAGACGACGCCTCGGCGCCACATTCAACCTGCGAAGACCCGCAGGCGGACAGTCGATTCGCGGAGAACCAGCGCTATCTGGAGGAACTGCGCTCCGAACTCATGCAGGTCCGCCGCTGGCTCGACGCTCTCGAGGACGACCTTGCCGCGCGACAGCCCCACATCGACCGCCTGTTCGATGCCCGCGGCGTCATCCGGCCAAAGGAGTCACGCAAGGTGAAAGGCATCGATGCGGCTCTTGCCGCGCATGGCCAGGCGTTCGCAACGTTCATCGAACGCTGGGGTGTGGCGCACTTCGTCAGCACGATCACGACCAAATCAGCAGACGAGATCACCCCTGCGGACCTTACCGCCTACTATCGCACCTACTACGCGGGCTGCCTGGCCACGATCGAGGAAATCCGCACGGTCATCGACAAGGCTCTGGCCAAGTGCGAACGGCGGCTCGCCGAATATCGGCGGGGACCGCTGGAGGATCTGGAGACACTTTGGCGCGAGCACGAGGAGTTCCTCCGCGTCCATACGGAAACCGTACGTCATCATATGAGTGATGCACGCGGTTATGCGGCGGCGTGCGAGCGCCTCGACGCCGATTTCGCCCGCCTTTGTGCGGCGACCGAAGCGATCGAGGTCGACCGCATCTCCAACTACATCGATCAACCCAGCCTAGTCAGCAAGTCGTACCAGCTGCTCAAGAAAGGCCGGGCCGAGCCGCTCGACGAGTTGGTCGAGTACGTGGTCGGCGAGGCATCCGATCGCTATTCTTCGGGCGCCATCGCCTTGATCGAGGGCTTTCGCTGGGAAGCTCACGGCCGCACGGACGAGGCGCTCGCCGCCTACGAGCGGGTCATCAACGCGAACGAGCCGGAGCTAATCGAAACCGCGCTCAAGCAGATCCTCATCATCAGCAACGAGCGCAACGACCATGCACAGGCGCTTCAGGCGGTCGAATGCCTGGCGATGCTCTCCCCGCTCTATCTGCGCTATAAAGCGGAGCTCCTGCACTTCCTGGGGGAGACGGCCGCCGCACTCGATGCCTTTGCCGACTGCCACGAGGCCTTCCCGGCAGACGTCGACTTGCTCGCCCGAATTGCCGAGGTCTATTTCGACACGCGCAATCGCGAGCAAGCGCTCACACTGATCGCCGATCTCAAGCAGCTCTACCCGCAGCATCCGGCGGTCGCGCGCGTAGCGGCGAAAATCGACGCCGCTCCAGTACCTTGAACGCCTCGGCCCCGAAAACAACCCAGCGGAGTGCGCTATTGGCCCGGGTCTGCGGAGCCCGCAGCGGCCCGAGGCGCCCGCGCCGCGCCGATGCCCGAGGCCACCACGGCGTGCTCGGGCCTAAGCAGTGGGATTCCCCCCATGACCGGGTAGGCGATCCCCACTTCTGGCGCGTAGAATACATCGCCCGCCGACTCCATCGGCGCCCCGGTGAGCGGACAGCGCCAGCGCAGCTGCGATGCTCGAACAGCTTCCAAGAGGGGAGCTCGCTGCTTGCGCAGCACCAGCACACCGCTGGGATTGAGCGGATTGAGACTGAAGTCGAGGAGCCGATCGTCCAGCACCTCCGCGCCCACCGCGACGGCCGCATCCCGCAAGTCACGCACGTAGCCGTGCTGCTCCATTCTGGCCCGCGCTTCGGCCCCGGCGAGGTCGTGACGCGGCTCGATCAACACCACCGCCTCGCGCGCCACGCGCAGGCACTCCAGGATCGCCGCCTTTTCGCGCCCGCCGTTGGGCTCGAGTGAATGGCTGCTGAACACGACGTCGACACTATCGTCGGCAAGTGGCATACCGAACAGGTCGCCGACGAACAACTCCGCCGATGTCCCCTGCTCGCGTAACCACCTTCTTCCCTCGTCCACCCGCGACCAGCTCAGATCGAAACCCGCCGCCCGCTCGACTGCGTCGCCCAGGGCGTGCAGCATACCGGCAAGCGTGGTTGCCTCACCGCAGCCGACCTCGAGCACGACAGCGCGCGGTGGCAGCCACGGTCGCACCGTATCGGCAACCTGTCCGCACCAGCGGGCACGCTCGTCGGGACGGCTGCGCGCAGCCGCCGTGTAGGCACCGGCCTGCAGGTCGTAGGCGACCAGTGTGGCTGCGATGCTGTTGCCGGCATCGAGCGCATCGCTCGCGAAGTGCGCCCGCGCATAGGCCATTGCGTTGCCGCCGCGCGCATAGCAATCGCGCATGCCGCGGATCAGCCGTCGCAATTCGTCCTGCTCTCGGCTCATCGCCCCTCTCCGCACCGCGCTGTCAAACAGTGAATCGCCTGAATCACGACGTCAACTCGTCAAGCCGCACCGGCGTGTTGCGTGATATGTCGCGCGTGACGCGCCGGCCGAGCACTTGGTCGATGTGCTTGGGTGCGGCGCCGAAGCCGGGCCGAACGCTGCGCACGGCGTCGGCGGTGACCACCTCGCCGGCCTTCAGGTCGCGCACGTAGTAGAGCGAGCGACGAAACTTGACGTTGCCCTGCTCGCTCGATTTCCTGCCGTAATCGACTCGCCCCAGCGCCTCCCAGGCCGTGCGCGCATCGCGGCAGAGCGCCGCAAGGCCCTCGGGTTCGAGCGAGAAGCTGTCGTCCGGCCCGCCGCCGTTGCGATCCAGGGTGAAGTGCTTTTCGATGATCGACGCTCCCAGCGCCACCGCTGCGATCGCCGTGGTGTTGTCGAGCGTATGGTCGGAGAGCCCGGTCACCAAGCCGAAACGCTCGATCATGTCGGGAATCGTGCGCAGGTTGTAGTCGGCGGCCGGTGCCGGATAGCCGCTCACGCAGTGCAGGATCGCAAGCTCGCGGCAGCCGCCCGAGCGCGCCGCGTCGATCGCCTCGGCGATCTCGTCCGCATCGGCCATGCCGGTGGAGATGATCATCGGCTTGCCGGTGCTCGCCACGTAGCGGATCAGCGGCAGATCGACCGCTTCGAACGAGGCGATCTTGTAGGCCGGCGCGCCGAGATCCTCGAGCAGATCCACGGCGGTCGGGTCGAACGGCGAGCTGAAGATCGTGATGCCGAGCCTGCGGGCGTGGTCGAACAGGGGGCGGTGCCAGTCCCACGGCGTATGGGCTTCCTGGTAGAGATCGAACAGCGTCCTGCCGTCCCAAATACCTCCTTCGATCCGAAACTCGGGACCGTCGCACTCCAGAGTTATCGTATCCGGGCGGTAGGTCTGGAGCTTCACCGCGTCCGCACCCGAGCGCTTGGCCGCTTCGATCAGGGCAAATGCCGCGCTGATGTCGCCATTGTGATTCGCCGAGAGCTCGGCGACGATGTAGGGCGCGCAGGTCGGGCCGATTCTGCGACCGTCGATGGTGAACGAGTTGCTCATAAGTCTCCTCGGTTGAAGCTCAGAATCCTCTCGTGCATGACCCCGCAGTGACTCCGCCACTCCTCCGCAAGAATTCCCAGCCGGTAGATGTCGATGAATCCCGACGCATCGCGATACTGTTCCCTGAGCACGCCCTCCACCTGAAATCCGAATTTCTTGTGGAGTTCGATCACCGGTTTGTTGAAGGCGAGGACCTCGCAATCCAGCTTGTGCAGGGCCAGCACATCGAATGCGTGATTCAGGGCGAGGTACTCCATCCTGGTTCCGGTGCCACGTGGAGCCTCTGGCGCGGCGTAGAATGCCCATGAAGCATTCATGTTTCGCCGGTCGATCCGGTTGAAACCGACGATGCCGAGCGGCTGGCCATGGTGCTCGAACATGAAGTATTCGGAGTCCTCTCGCCGACTCACCGCTTCCCACCACTTCAAGTGCTCTTCCGCGCCGATCTCGTGCCGCGTGTACATGTTCCGGCGGACTGCCGGAGCGTTGCGCCAGGCCCGCATCAACTCGAGCTCTTCCGCCCGTATCACCCGCAAGACCCCAAGATCCATTATCAATTCCCTCATGTCGACAGACTCGACAACGCCTCGATCACTCCCGTCGCCCCCTGCCCATCGGTCACCAGCGCAGCGCGTCGCGCTATCGCGGCAAGCAGCCCTGGATCAGCGGAGAGTCGCTGCATTGCCGAGAGTACTCCGGACTCGATCTGATCCACCCCTCCGATACCGATCGCGGCGCCGACCGCCTCGAGGGCACGCGTCGCCTTTTCCTGGTTTGCGGCCAACAAGACCATCAGGCTCGGCAGCCCCAGGCAGCACCGCTCCCACGCCGTGCTTCCGGCGGCACCGATGGCGAGGTCGCTGTCGGCCATGATTCGCGCCATGTCCGAGACATCGACGCACACCTCAACGGGGCGACCCAACCCTGCCGCCGTGGCCTTCACGCGCTCGAGCCAGGGGGCGTGGGCGCCCATCACCACGGTGATCCGGCAGCCGGCCGGAAGCGGCGCGAGCGCGAGCGCTTCGAGAGCGCGCCCGGTCGCGTCGGGGCGGTCGACCCCGCCCATCGTCACGAGCACTCGGGCGAGCGTCGCCTCGCGCCCGCGCCGGGCCAGGCTGTAGTCGCGCAATCTCGAGAACTCCGGGCGAAGCAGCGCAAACTGCGCACCCGCAAGGACGGTGCAGCCGGGCGGGACCTTGCCGGCATAGTCTCCGGGAAGCCGCCCGAGCGTCTGATCGAGCAGCACATCGCAGTCATGCGGCCGGTCCGCGAGGTCATCGATGACCAAGACGTGCGGGCATGCATCGCGCAACACGGCTTCCCAGCGAGCATCGAGCGCGTAGTGGTCGACGACCAGCCAGTCCGGGTGCAACGCCGCGCAGATCGTCAGGACGGATTGCGCGTCCTCCCTCCAGTGAGCCCCGAGCCATCTCGCATAACCCGCGCCAGCATCACCCAGTGCAATGCGTCGCGCGGAATCGGCTACGGGCAGTACGTGAACTGCGTGGCCCCTTCGCCGGATGGCGTCGATCAAGTTGCCCGCGTGGTCGCGGCAGATGAAGCTGCACTCGCTGCCTCGAGCGCGCAGTGCCTCGGCAAGTGTCAGGCAGCGCATCACGTGGCCATTGCCGATTTCGAGTGACGCATCGACCCGGAACACGATCTTCATGCCGGAACTCAGGGCAGCCCCGCCCGTCTCAGCGCCTCGTACATCCACTCGGCGCGCGTCCAATCCTCCATCGTGTCGATGTCCTGTACGCGATGGCGCGGCAGGACGAGCGCTGAGGCATGGGGACCGAACAGCACTTTCTGCGCCTTCCAGGCCTCGGCGCGTCCCCAATAAAACTGCGCCGCATCGTGATAGGCGGGCTCGAGGTCCTGCGATCGGGTGTTGAAGAGTTCGGGGTGGAACATCTCGACCCGCCCGCGCGCATCGATGCGCATCGCGCGCTGGATCGGGGACGGGTAAGACGTGACGGAAAAGGCGTAGTCGCAGCCCTCCCGGCCGAGCAGTTCGAGACCGCCCCGAAGATCCTCGGGCCGCACGAACGGCGCCGTCGCATAGATGCAGCAGGTTTCCTGCGGAGCCGTTCCGGCACGCTCGCACCACTCGATTGCATGCCGGATGATTGGAATCGTCGGAGTGAAGTCGTCGGCCAACTCGGCCGGGCGGCGAAACGGCACGTCGGCGCCGAATGCGCGCGCCACCTCGGCGATCTCGTCGTCCTCGGTGGAGACGATCACCGAATCGAAGCAGCCGCTCTGCCGGGCCGCCTCGATCGACCAGGCGATGATCGGCCGGCCGCAGAACGGCTTGATGTTCTTGCGCGGAATGCGTTTGCTGCCGCCACGCGCCGGAATCACCGCGAGCCTCATGCCTGCACCGCCGCGGTGACTGCGTCGATGACCCGATCCTCGTCGCTGCGAGTCATGGCGGGATAGATCGGCAAGCTGATCGCCTCCGCATAGTAGCGCTCCGCCTCGGGGAACTGGCCGTAGCGAAAGCCCAGGCGCTCGTACCACGGCTGCAAGTGAACCGGGATGTAGTGCACGTTTACGCCGATACCCGCTTCGCGCAATCGCTCGAAGACTTCGCGGTGAGTCGGGCGAAGCATCTCGACTCTCAGCCTGAGTGCATAAAGATGCAACGCCGAGCGGCTATCGGGGTCGCGCCACGGCGTCGCGAGCGGCAGCCCTGTGAACGCCTCGTCGTAGCGCCGGGCGATCTCGTGCCGCCGCTCGACGTAGGCGTCGAGACGGTTCAACTGGCTCGCCCCGAGCGCGGCCTGCAATTCGGTCATCCGGTAGTTGAAGCCGAGCGCGATCTGCTGGTAATACCACGGGCCATCCGGCACGTGCGTCATCTGGGCCGGGTCGCGGGTGATGCCATGGCTGCGCAACAGCATCATGCGCTCGGCGGTGGCGGCGTCGTTGGTGACCGCCATGCCGCCCTCGGCGGTGGTGATGATCTTGACCGGATGGAAACTGAACACCGTGACGTCGCTGTAGCGGCCGCTCCCCACCGGCTCGCCCCGATAGCGGGCACCGATCGCGTGGGAGGCATCTTCGATGATTCTGAAACCGTAGCGCTCGCCGAGCGCCCGAACCGCCCGCATGTCGCAGGGCTCGCCACACAGATGGACGGCGACGACCACCTTCGGCACCGTGCCGTCCCGCTCGGCCTGCTCGAGTTTGGCGGCGAGGCGCTCAGGACACAGGTTGCCGGTGCGCGGATCGATGTCGACGAAGTCCACCTCGGCGCCGCAATAGAGGCCGCAGTTCGCTGAAGCGACGAACGTTATCGGGCTGGTCCAAAGACGATCGCCAGGACCGAGTCCAAGGGAGAGGCAGGCGAGATGCAGGGCGGAGGTCGCGCTATTCACCGCGACCGCATGGCCGGCGCCCACGTACTGCGCGACGGCGCGCTCGAAGGCCGGCACCCACGGCCCCTGCGTGAGGTAGTCCGAGCGCAGGACGCCGACCACCGCATCGATGTCTGCCTCGGTGACCTCCTGGCGCCCGTAGGGAATCGTCATCAGCGCTTCTCGAGCAAAAACCAGGTTGCGTCGTCCTGCGCAAACTGCCGGTCGCGTCGCCAGCAGAAGCCGTAATCGACCAGGCGCAGATCGGGAAACGCGTCGAGCAGTTCGCCCGCGAAATCCCGCTTGAACAGACGCCCGGCGTGGCCGCGGTATTCGATCTCGATCGGGGTCGGGTTGTAGTACTCGCACACCATGAGGTATCGGCTCGAAAGGCGATATAGCGCCGCGTATACGTCGCCGAGCTTTTCCGGGGCGATATGGATCAGCACGCCCTTGGTAAACACCAGATCCCAGGCGCGATCGGCCTCGAACGCGAATATCGACGCGTTGGCGACGGCATCCGCCCCGCTGTGAGCAGCGGCCAGCGCAGCGGCCTTCGCGTTGATCTCCACCCCCGTCAGTTCTGCCTCGGGCAGAAGGTGGCGCAGCGCCGCCAGGTTCAGGCCGACGTTGCAGCCGAGTTCGAGCACGCTGTCGAGCCGGTCCGCCGCGGAAAGAATCCTCGCAAACAACGCCGTATTCGACGCGATCCAGCCCTTTCCCTGGTTGCGCTCGATGTAGCCGTCGCCGAATTCGCCCGCCCAGAACGCCTCTTGCTCCGTTTCATACCCGGTCATCGTGTCCTCGCACCGGCTCAGGCTTCGGCCAGCCGATTGATCTCGACGATCTCGGCTGTCGACAGGAAGTGGGGATTGGTACCCGAGTTGTATTCGAAACCCTGCGGGACCGGCGTGCCCTGCTCTCCCGCAAAATTGGTCGTGAAATCGTTGTTGCGGCTGGTGAAGGTGATGGTCGGGCGCAGGACGAAGTGATCGACGAACTCGAGCGTCAGATGCGAGTCGTCACGAGGACACATGATCTCGTGCAGTTTCTCACCGGGTCGAATGCCGATCACGCGCGTCGGCAGCGCCGGCGCCATCGCAGCAGCAAGGTCGGCGATGCGCACCGACGGGATCTTGGGCACGAAGATTTCGCCGCCATGCATGCGACCGAAGTTCTTCAGCACGAAGTCGACCCCCTGCTGCAATGTGATCCAGAAGCGGGTCATGCGCTCGTCGGTGATCGGCAGCGCCGAGGCCCCCTCGGCAATCAGCTTGCGGAAGTAGGGCACCACCGAACCGCGCGAACCCACCACATTGCCGTAGCGCACCACGGCGAACTGCGTCCGGTGGCCGCCCGCCATGTTGTTCGCTGCGACGAAGAGCTTGTCGGAGGCGAGCTTGGTTGCACCGTAGAGATTGATCGGGTTGGCGGCCTTGTCGGTCGACAAGGCGATCACCTTTTCCACGTCGTTTGCAAGCGCCGCGTGGATCACGTTCTCGGCGCCGTGCACATTGGTCTTGATGCACTCCATCGGGTTGTACTCGGCGGCCGGAACCTGCTTGAGCGCTGCGGCGTGGATGACGTAGTCGACGCGCCGCATGGCCTGCACCAGGCGCTCTCGGTCGCGCACGTCGCCGATGAAGTAGCGCATGCATGGTGCGTTGTAGCTCTGCTGCATTTCGTACTGCTTGAGCTCGTCGCGCGAATAGACGATAAGGCGGCGCGGCTTGAAGCTCTCGAGCAACGTCCTGACGTAATTCTTGCCGAATGAGCCGGTACCACCGGTAATCAGGATCGATTTGTCGTCGAACATCGAGATGCCTTCGAAAGCAGATATTGCGGTTGCGGTGATGGCCCCGGCGAGCCTGCACCAGCAACCGTTGCGCGGCCCAATATTAGGGCTTGGTCGGCGCGGCAGCAACACTGCGCACTGGCGGTGCCCATTGCCCACTGCCGGACACACGCGACCGCAGCGCGAAAATACCCAGCACAGGCAGCCACACCCTGCCTCGGGCTCGGCGCAGGAGGCTCGAACATGCACCTCGTGGACCGTTGCCTTCCACGCGGGTCGCTGGCGAAACCGCATCTTGTCCGCTTACGAATCAATCGATGCAAAAAGTCCTCAATCTTTCCGCTTCGCGTCCGTTAAATGGTTCAAGGCAGGTGGACTTCGAAGGATGCCTGTGGCGGAACCCGCCGACACCGCGAAGATCTGAAACGTTTGTCAAGGAGAAACAAGATGAGCACCGCAATCAACACCAACGTCGCCTCGCTCAACGCGCAGCGCAATCTTTCGACCTCCGGCGGCTCGCTCGCCACCTCGCTGCAGCGCCTGTCCTCGGGCCTGCGCGTCAATAGCGCCAAGGACGACGCCGCCGGCCTCGCCATCTCCCAGCGCATGACCGCGCAGATCCGCGGCATGAACGTTGCCATCCGCAACGCCAACGACGCGATCTCGCTTGCGCAGACCGCCGAAGGCGCCCTCGGCCGCATGGGCGACAACCTCCAGCGCATGCGCGAGCTCGCCGTCCAGGCCGCCAACGCGACCAACTCGGCCGACGACCGCACCGCACTGAACACGGAATTTCAGACGCTCAAGGACGAGAACATTCGTCTGGTCGCCGATACCAAGTTCAACGGCACCAACCTGCTCAACGCCGCCGCCACCTTGAACTTCCAGGTCGGCGCGAACAACGTCGCCGCCAACGACCGCATCGGCATCACGACCGCGTCGATGGCCGCCGCGACGGGAAGCGGCCTCGGGCTGACCACGCAGGCCAATGCCCAGAGCGCGATCGACGGCCTCGACACCGCGATCAGTGCGGTCAACTCGCAGCGCTCCGTCTTCGGCGCGGCGCAGAACCGCTTCGAGTCGGTCGTCGCCAACCTGCAGATCAGCGCCGAGAACCTGTCGGCCTCGCGCGGACGCATCGTCGATGCCGACTTCGCCGCCGAGACCGCCAACCTCTCGCGCTCGCAGATCCTGCAGCAGGCCGGCGTCGCGATGCTCGCGCAGGCCAACGCGCTGCCGCAGAACGTGCTGTCGCTGCTGCGCTGAGCGATGCGACGCCGGGACGGTGCATGAGCCGTCCCGACCGGGGCCCGGGCCGTCACCAGCGGCACCGGGCCCCGGTGCGTTTACGTCCCCTGCGAAGATCCTCGATGCCGAGCCCGTGGGCCGAGCAGGCGTGCTCACCCGACCGGCCTCGACGGAGATGCGGCACGATCTGCGTGACGCCTGGCAAGGTCGCGAATCAGCCCGAACAACGACGAAATTCCGCTAAATCTTTCCGATCGGCATCCGTAAACACACACAAGGACAGGCAGTTCCCACGAAGCTTCGAGGAAGCGATGGCCTCTGCCACCGGAACGATCCTAGATAACGGCAAACAAGGAGAATCATAATGAGCACCGCCATCAATACCAACGTCGCCTCGCTCAACGCGCAGCGCAATCTTTCGACCTCCGGCGGCTCGCTCGCCACCTCGCTGCAGCGCCTGTCCTCGGGCCTGCGCGTCAATAGCGCCAAGGACGACGCCGCCGGCCTCGCCATCTCCCAGCGCATGACCGCGCAGATCCGCGGCATGAACGTCGCCATCCGCAACGCCAACGATGCGATCTCGCTCGCGCAGACCGCGGAAGGTGCGCTCGGCCGCATGGGCGACAACCTCCAGCGCATGCGCGAACTCGCCGTCCAGGCCGCCAACGCGACCAACTCCGGCGCCGACCGCACCGCGCTCGACACGGAGTTCCAGACCCTCAAGGCCGAGAACGTCCGCCTTGTTGCCGATACCAAGTTCAATGGCACGGCACTGCTCAATACCGCCACGACCCTCAACTTCCAGGTCGGCGCGAACAACGTCGCCGCCAACGACCGCATCGGCATCACCACGGCATCGATGTCCGGCGCGACGGGCGGAACCCTTGCGCTCACGACGCAGTCCGCGGCTCAGACTGCCATCAGCGGCCTCGACACGGCGATCAATTCGGTCAACTCCCAGCGCTCGGTGTTCGGCGCGGCGCAGAACCGCTTCGAGTCGGTCGTCGCCAACCTGCAGATCAGCGCCGAGAACCTGTCGGCCTCGCGCGGACGCATCGTCGATGCCGACTTCGCCGCCGAGACCGCCAACCTCTCGCGCTCGCAGATCCTGCAGCAGGCCGGCGTCGCGATGCTCGCGCAGGCCAACGCGCTGCCGCAGAACGTGCTGTCGCTGCTGCGCTGAGCAACGAAGGACAACGGCAAACCCGCCATCCATAAGGGGCCCGGGCCGCCACGAGCGGCTCGGGCTTTTTTCGTTGACGCCATCCGCACGGCGCCGTCTGCTCGATCAGCGCAGAGGAAAACCCAGTCTTCGCACCGTCTGCACTTCAATATCGTCGGCCGCACGATCCCCGGAGGCCCACCGCCCAACGCAGGTTCGGTGTCGTCTGCCGAAATCTGCCGAAACCCGCGCGGAAAGTGCTTCGCATGCGGAAAACCGCTAAATCTTTCCGATCTGCATCCGTTAATGAATTCAAGGGCAAGCGGTTCCTGTCAGACATCCGGGACACAGCGGACACCGCGACCGAATCGAAACGAGAACTCGGCAAACAAGGAGAATCAAGATGAGCACCGCAATCAACACCAACGTCGCCTCGCTCAACGCGCAGCGCAACCTTTCCATCTCCGGCGGCTCGCTCGCCACCTCGCTGCAGCGCCTGTCCTCGGGCCTGCGCGTCAATAGCGCCAAGGACGACGCCGCCGGCCTCGCCATCTCCCAGCGCATGACCGCGCAGATCCGCGGCATGAACGTCGCCATCCGCAACGCCAACGATGCGATCTCGCTCGCGCAGACCGCGGAAGGTGCGCTCGGCCGCATGGGCGACAACCTCCAGCGCATGCGCGAACTCGCCGTCCAGGCCTCCAACGCGACCAACTCGACCGCCGACCGCACCGCACTGAATACGGAATTCCAGACCCTCAAGGACGAAAACGTTCGCCTGGTCGCCGATACCAAGTTCAACGGGACGAACCTGCTCAATGCTTCCGCGACCCTGAACTTCCAGGTCGGTGCGAACAACGTCGCCGCCAACGACCGCATCGGCATCACGACCGCATCGATGGCGGGCGCGACGGGCAATGGTCTGAGCCTGTCCGGTCAAGCCAACGCGCAGGCCGCGATCGACGGTCTCGACACTGCGATCAGTTCGGTCAACTCCCAGCGCTCGGTGTTCGGCGCGGCGCAAAACCGCTTCGAGTCGGTCGTCGCCAACCTGCAGATCAGCGCCGAGAACCTGTCGGCCTCGCGCGGACGCATCGTCGATGCCGACTTCGCCGCCGAGACCGCCAACCTCTCGCGCTCGCAGATCCTGCAGCAGGCCGGCGTCGCGATGCTGGCGCAGGCCAACGCCTTGCCGCAGAATGTATTGTCGCTGCTCCGCTAATCGGCAGCCGGGCTGATTCGCATGCGGTGCAGCGCTCGATGACGCGCCTGCACCGCTGACGCTTTTGGGGGACGGGATCATGTCGATACAATCCATTCAGGGTCCGGCGAGCACTGCACTTGTCGCGACGCAGCGCGACGCCCCGGGTGGCGAGACCGTCGCCCCTGTCCGAGCCGCCAACGCACTGGGCGAGGGAAGCGAAACCGGGCAGGACAAGATGCGGGACGAGCGTCCCGCGCGGCTCGGTGCCGAACAGATCGAGTCTGCGCTCGAAGAAGTGCGTGCTGCGGTTCAGCCGGTGGCACGAAGTCTGCTTTTCTCTCTGGACGACGAAAGCGGGCGTACCGTCATCAAGGTCGTCGATTCGGTGACCAACGAGATGATCCGGCAGATTCCGTCGGAAGAGATTCTCGCGATCGCTCGCGCGGTCGACAAACTGCAGGGGCTTCTGATCGAGCAGAAGGCCTGAAGCATCAACGGAGGTAATCGACATGGCCATCAGCGCACCGGGAGTCGGCTCCGGACTCGACGTCAGAGGCATCATCAGCGAGTTGATGGCGATCGAGCGTCAGCCGCTGGCGCGATTGCAGCAGCAGCAGTCGAGTTTCCAGGCCCGTCTGTCGGCGTTCGGACAGGTCAACTCCGCCCTCTCGAAACTGCGGGATGCCGCCGCGGAACTGGTCAAGCCGGCAACTTTTACCGCAGGCAAGGCAAGCGTTTCCAATGCGCTCGCGCTCTCGGCCAGCGCCTCGACGTCGTCCACACCCGGCGTCTTCACGGTCCAGGTCGACCAACTCGCGCGCTCCCAGCGCATGGCAACCAGCGGGCTGGCGGAGCCGACCGTAGCCGCAGGTGACATCACGATCACCGTCGGCAGCAACGACCCCGTCACCGTGAGCGTAGGCCCAGGTGCGACGCTGGCCGACATGCGCGACGCGATCAATTCGGCCGATGCCGGCGTCACCGCCCGCCTCATCAATAACGGCAGCTTCAATCAGCTCGTCGTCACGGGCAACGAGACGGGCACGGCCAACGCCTTCACGCTGACAGGCAGTGGTGGCCTCAGCGGCTTCGATTTCGACGCGGACGCCGGCGCACGCCGCTCGGCTCAGGACTCGCGCGTCGTGGTCGACGGCATTACGGTCACCCGCGGCAGCAATACGCTCAACGATGTGATCGAGGGCGTCACGCTGAATCTTCTCGCCGTGACCGAAACCGAGGCCACGGTCACGATCGCACGCGACACCGACGTCGCCAAGAAGGCGATTCAGGACTTCGTAAAGGCCTACAACGACCTGAACACGCTCCTGCGCGAGCAAACGTCGTTCAACGCCGAGACGCGCCGTGCCGGCACGCTCAACGGCGACTCGGCGATCCGGTCTATCCAGACCCAGATTCGCAACATCCTGCGAAACCCGCTCGAAGGCCTAGAGGGCGCCACCGCCCTGGCGGACATCGGATTGCGCTTCAATACCGACGGCAGCATCGCGATCACGGAATCGGAACTCGACACCGCCCTTGCCGATCCGTCGAAGAACGTGCAGTCGCTATTCGCCGGCAACGGGACGGTGACCGGTTTCGCCCAGGCGCTCGAGACCCAGCTGAAGTCTTTCCTCGATCCCGACGGACTGCTCAATGCCCGCACCGAAGGGGTCAACCGCTCCATCAAGGCGCTCGAAGCCCGCCGCGAGGCGCTGGAATTTCGGATGACGCGCATCGAAGCGCGTCTGACCGCACAATTCACTGCACTGGATAGCATGCTCGCCAGCATGAACCAGACCAGCAGTTTCCTGACGCAACAGATCGCCAACCTGCCCCGACCCGGTCCGCAGCAGCGATAAGGAGAACCCACTCATGTTCGGCTCGTTTCCCAACCGCGCAGCCTCGTACGCCCAGGTCGGCGTCGAGACCGGCGTGAGCACGGCGGATCCGCACAGCCTGATTCTCATGCTGTTCGACGGAGCAATCCTGTCGATCAGCCGGGCCACCGCCGCGCTCGACTCGAACGACATTGCAGTCAAGGGCCAGTCGATTTCAAAGGCCATCGACATCATTGGCAATGGTCTCAAGGCAAGCCTCGACCAGGACGCGGGCGGCGAGCTCGCTGCCCGCCTTGCGGCACTCTATGACTACATGTGCGATCGCCTGCTTTATGCGAATCTGCACAACAATCGTCCGGCACTCGACGAGGTCCTTGGCCTGCTGAACAGCCTGCGCGAAGCCTGGCAGGCCATCGCCCCGGAAGCGGCCACGTCCGCGTCCGCCACCTGAGGAGGCTGATCATGACCAGCCTGGATCTGTTTGAATCGATGCACCGCTTGTCTGCCCAAATGGCCGATCTGGCCGAGGCGAACGACTGGGATCGGCTTGCCGCCGCCGAACGTGAAATGGCTGCGCTGCGCAATGAGCTCGCGCGCCAGGAGCCGATGTTGCGGCAGGCCGAGGCACTGAGCGACGGCGAACTGGCCCGCAAAGCCCAGCTCATCACCGCCATGCTGGCGAACGATCGCACGGTGCGCCAGCATGTCGAGCCCTGGCTGCAGAGCACGCGCAAGCTGCTGTCTGGCGCCGCACGCGGTCGCGCGGTCCGGGCCGCCTACGGCGCCCACGGCCCCTGAGCGCCCCCGATGGGCGAAGGCCGTCGCGACCTGAGCCCATCACACGGAAACCACCACCGTGATTCCCTCCGATCTCGCCGCCCGCCTGCGCACCCTCGCCGAAGCCAGCTTCTTCGACAGCGAGCCCCCGGTACAGGGCACCAGCAAGGTCCGCGAAATCCAGGCGCGGCTGCCCCAGCTTCTGCCCGGCCAGCAATTCACGGCCACGCTGCAGCGCCCGCTTCCCGACGGCACTTTCCAGGCAATCGTTGCCGGACGCTCGTACACGCTTGCCCTCAGCCAGGCTGCCAAACCGGGCGACACGCTCGAGCTTGTAGTCACCAAGACCACGCCTCGAGCCGTGTTTGCCGAACTCGCGGGCACAAATCCAGCCGCCTTGGCCGACCCGGCCCGCCCCAACCTCAGCCCCACGGGCAAGCTGATCAGCTTTTTGCTTACAGGTCAGCCCACGCCGCAGGCTGCAACGCTCGCAGGCGGCAAGCCGATACTGAACGCACCTGCGGCAGCGAGCGGTGCGGTGCTTGCGCCGCTGCTGCGTCAGGCGCTCGCCCAGAGCGGGCTGTTCTACGAGTCACACCAATTGCAGTGGCTATCGGGCAAGTTCGATCTCGCAGGCTTGCTCAGGGAGCCGCAAGGGCAATTCAGCGGCTTTCGCTCGAGTGGGCTGGCGGCCCCGCCGCCCGCTCCAGGGGCGCCAAGCGCCAGCGCATCGCCTTCGGCAGGGAGTGCGAGCCCGGCCGCCCAGGCGGGTATTGCGCGCGCAGGTTTCAATCTGCCACCGATTCCCGGCGTCAGCGCGGTCGCCGAATCCGAAGGGAGGGCTGCAAGCGCGTACGAATCGGCCCAGGTAGCCGCCAGCCGCGCCGCGGCCATTCCGGACCGTCTGATGCCCATCGTCCATCAGCAACTCGACGGAATGGCCAGCCAGCATTACGTCTGGCACGGACAGATTTGGCCCGGCCAGAACTTGGAATGGGAGATCGACGACCCGCAAGGCGACGGTCAGGGCGATGACGAGGCCGCACGGGAATGGGACACGACGCTGCGCCTGAAGCTGCCACGGCTGGGCAACATCGAGGCGCAACTGCACCTGACGCCCGCGGGTGTCGCGCTTCGCCTGCTGGCCGACGACGCCGCGACCGTTGCGTCACTCGACGCCGCGCGCGGACAACTCGACGAAGCGCTTGCCGCCGCCAACGTCCCGCTCTCGGGCTTCGTCGCGGAGCAACGTCATGGCGACTGAGGGGATCTCCACACCCGGGCGCGACGAGGCCGTTGCCCTCACCTATACCGCCGGCGATGCGGCGCCCCGGGTGGTGGCCAAGGGCCGCGGGCTGATCGCGCGCGAGATCATCGAGCGTGCGCAGGACGCCGGCGTGTTCGTACACGAGTCGCCTGAATTGGTCGCGCTGCTGATGCAGGTGGACCTGGACGAGCGCATTCCCGCCGAACTCTATGTGGCCGTGGCGGAGCTACTGGCTTGGCTTTACAGTCTGGAACAAGGCACCACCGGCACGGCGCCGCCCCGCCCGCGTCCCTAGCCTTGCACAGGCCGTCGATGGAAATGTCTCGATATGGATTCGAGACACTTTGTTTGATGACAAACCGTTCAAACAGCATACCGGCTGTGCCCGACGCATGATATAAACTGCGCTCGCACCCAACCTACTACCATGGCATGATCGAGCGACCGCCCGACGTTCAGCGCTTCGATGTCCTCAACCAGGAGTCTTTTCCAGACTTCCTGGTTCAAGACCGCCGCGCGATCGCGCAGCTTCTCCAAACGCTCGCCGAGCGCCACGTCCTGATGAGCGCACATATCGGCGAACACGGCGCCTCGTTCGTCACCACGGTGCTGGGGATGGGGGCGGACGGAGCGTCGGTGATTCTCGACGCGAGCGCCGAGGAACGTCTCAACGATCGCGCGTCCCGTGCCGCGCACCTGATCTGCGTGACCCGCCTCGACGGCATCCGCATTCAGTTCCGGGTTACGACGCCGCAGCGCATCGAACTCGACGGCTTGCCGGCGCTCGGCGCCCCGTTGCCGGAGAGTGTGCTGCGGCTGCAGCGACGCGAATTCTTCCGTATCGCCGTACCGATGACGAGTCCCGTGAGCTGCACCATCGCAGCAACCACGCCGAATCGTGAGCCGGTATCGGTGAAGTTGCGTGTCATCGACATCAGCAGCGGCGGCATTGCCGTCCTGATCCCGCCCGACACCTTCAACTGCTCGGTGGGCATGGAGTTCGAGGACAGTCAGCTCCAATTGCCCGATACGGACCCGATCACGGTCACGCTCAAGGTCCGCAACATGATCAATTCGACCAGCCGCCACGGCGTCACGGCGCTGCGGGCCGGCTGCGAGTTCCTCGGGCTTTCCGGCAAAGCCAACATCCGCATCCAGCGCTACATCTTCCAGGTGCAGCGCGAGCGGCGAGCCCTCGAAACCGGCGACTGATTGGCTACACGCAAAAATTTGGCCGCCCTCAGGCGGCCCGATGCAGTCGTGCGACCGGATCCGGTCACACCGGCATGTTCATGATGTCCTGGTAGGCCGAGACGAGGCGGTTGCGCACCTGGACCATCTGCTGGAAGGACAGGCTCGCCTTTTGCAGGTCGACCATGACGTCCTGCAGGTTCACGTTGGGGTCACCCGCCTGGAAGCTTCGCGCCATGCCGCGGGCCTCCTGCTGAGCGGCGCTGACGTCCTTGAGAGCGCTCTGCAGAACCTGCGCGAAGTCCACCGCGCCAGGTTGTGCCGGCGCCTGTGCGGCCGGTTTGCCGGACGCAGCCTGCGCGGTGGCGCGCAACTCACCGATCATCTGCTCGATTCCGCGCGTATCCATCGTGTCGCCCTCGAAAGGCTATCGTTGATTCAAGTTTAGCAGAGCAATCGGCGTGCCAAAAGTCGATGCCCGAGCCACGGCCCATTTCACCTTCGCCCTTTCACGATTCGATCGTTTTCGGCGCGGATCTTCGAAAGCTCGCCAGCCCCTTCCTGCTATCAGACTTGGTGACCCTCGTCCCTGTACTGCTGCAGCTTGTAGCGCAGCGTGCGCTCGGAAATGCCCAGCCGCTCGACCGCGCGCTTGCGCGATCCGCCCACCTCACGCAGGGTGGCGAGGATGTGCTCGCGTTCCAGATCCCGCATGTTGGTGGGACGCGGCTCACCTCTCGGGGCGGCAATTTCTGCCGCATCGACCGGACTCGTATCCGCCGTGACCGGCACCATCGTGAGGGGCACCCCCGGGACGGTTTCAGCCATCGCCGGCAAGCATAACCTCACGACATCTGCGCCGATCGTGTCACCAGCAGCCAGGATCAGGGCCCGCTGCATCGTATTTTCAAGTTCGCGCACGTTGCCCGGCCAGTCGTAGCCGACCAGCAGCACTGCCGCCGCGTCGTCCAGGTGCGCGCTGCGGCGCAGCCGCTCGCCATGCACGCCGAGAAAATGTCGGGCCAGCGGCAGGATGTCGCCCCGACGCTCGCGCAGGGCCGGGATGGGGAGCGGAAAGACGTTGAGCCGGTAGAACAAGTCCTCGCGAAAACGGCCCTTGGCCACTTCGCCTGCCATGTCGCGGTTGCTGGTCGCGAGCACGCGGATGTCGAGCTCCACCGACTTCTTGCCACCCACCCGCTCGACTTCGCGTTCCTGCAGGACGCGCAGCAGCTTGGCCTGCAGTCCGAGCGGCATCTCCGAAATCTCGTCGAGCAGGATGGTGCCGTTCTGGGCCTGTTCGAACTTGCCCGGCTGGGAAGACTGCGCACCCGTGAAGGATCCCTTCTCGAAGCCGAAGAGTGTCGCCTCGAGCAGGTTCTCGGGGATCGCCGCGCAATTGATCGCGACGAAGGGCCCGTTCCGGCGCGGCGACTTGGCGTGGATGAAGCGTGCGAACACTTCCTTGCCGGTGCCGGATTCGCCGGTCAGCAGAACGGTCGCGTCGGACTCTGCGACTCGCGCCGCCATGGCCAGAAGATTGCGCGTACGCGGATCCTCGGCAAGGGTGTCGGATTCGCCCGACGCGACCGCAGCATAGCGGCGCACATGGGCGAGCAGCACTTCGGGCTCGAAGGGCTTGAGCAGAAAATCGCAGGCGCCTCCGCGCATCGCCGAAACCGCCTTTTCGACGTCGCCGTATGCGGTCATCAGCAGGACCGGCAATTGCGGCAGCCGCCTGCGAATCTCGCCGAGCAGCTGCAGGCCGTCCATGGGCTGCATGCGCAGGTCGCTCAGCACCAGATTGAAGGCCTGGCGCTCGAGCTCTGCAAGCGCCGCCGGTCCGCCGTCGGCGCCGACGATCCGATGCCCGGCAAGTTCGAGCGTCATGCACACGGCGTCTCGCAGCGCGGCGTCGTCCTCGACCACGAGTATGTTGATCGGATCGGTCATGCGGGGTCCTTGTCAGGGTTTTCGGCCGGCATCGCATCGGCAGACAGCGGCAGCGCGAGGGTAAACAATGAACCCCGGCCGGGCGTAGACTCGACCGTGATGTCACCTCCGTGGCCACGCGCGACGCCGCGGGCGATGGCGAGTCCCAGGCCCGTGCCCTCTGCACGGGTGGTGAAGAAGGGCTCGAACAATCGCGCCTGCTGCGCCGGCTCGATCCCCCGCCCGGTATCGCGGACGGTGAAGACGACCCGGCCATCCGAATGCGTGACCCTCACCGTGACCTCGCCGCCCGCATCGGTCGCCTGCAGCGCGTTTTCCATCAGATTGGTGAGCGCGCCACCCAGCGCCTTGCGATCGCCGACCAACTCGAGATCGCCGCAGTCGCAGCGCACGGACAAGACCAACGAGCGCGCACGCGCAATCGGTTCGAGCGTATGGCCAAGCTCCGCGACCAGTTCGCAGACCGCGAAGCGCTGCCGTCCGAGGCTGTCGCCGCGGGCAAACAGCAGCATGTCGCGAATCAACCGTTCGAGATAACGCATGCGCTCGATCGCGCGGTCGGCGACTTTGGCCCGATCGGCCGCGGGCAACTCGGGCTGGCGCAGGTTGGCCGTGTAGAGCATCGCCGCCGAGAGCGGCGTCCGCAGTTGATGCGCCAGTCCGGCCACCATCTCGCCCATCGCAGCCAGCCGCTCGTTGCGCTCGGCCAGCTCACGCATGCGATGGGTTTCGGTGATGTCGTGCAGCAGCACGATGCGGCCCTGCCCCGACTCCAGCACCGACTCCGAGACCGACAGGCGGCGAAGTGTTGCGCCATTCTGGAGGTCCACCTCGCCCGGCGTCTCGGTCGCGGCGAAGTTCCGCTCGATGGAGGACCACTCGCCCCCCTCCAGCCCGGTGCCGAGCAGCAGCTCGGCCGCACGGTTGAGCTGGACCACCCGCTGGCGCTCGTCGAGCACGACGACGCCTGCCGGCAAAGTCGCCATCAGCACCTGCAATCGCTCGGTAAGCTGCACGACCTGCCCTTGCAACGCGTTGTACGCGCTCGACAACTCCTCGGAGGCCCGCGAGAACAGCGCAAAGGCCTCGGCCAGTTGCCGGGCGTCAGGGCGCTCGGCATCAGGAGGTGCGGGCGGCGGGGTCGCGTCGCCGGACATGGCCGCGGGATCAGGGTTCATGGCAGGCAGAGTATAGGCAGTAGCGACGCAAGCAACCGGCAAATAGGCGGCAAAAACTGCCGCTTTTTCGTGCCTGATTCTTGCGTGGCTAGCCGGACAATGCCATCAACCGCAAAAAGGCACGCAGGAAGGATTCGAACATGGCGACCGCCGACACCGCAACCGCTCCGGCCCCCGTACCCGGCACCCCGCAATTGATGCAGCGCTTCAACGAGCTGGAGCAACGCCAGAAGATGGCGGGCGCCGCCGCACTCGCGCTCGCGATCTCGCTGCTGGTCGGCGTCTGGCTCTGGAGCCGCACGCCGGATTATGCGGTGGTGTTCGCAAACCTGGAGGAGCGCGACGGCGGTGCCATCGTCACCGCCCTGCAGCAGCAGAACATCCCCTACCGCTTCTCGCCCGGCGGCAGCGCCATTCTGATCCCCGCCAACATGGTGCACGACGTGCGCCTGCGCCTGGCCGCGCAAGGCCTGCCGCGCGGCGGGCTGGTCGGCTTCGAGGTCATGGAGAATCAGAAGCTCGGCGTCTCGCAGTTTCTCGAGCAGGTCAATTACCAGCGCGCCCTCGAGGGCGAGCTCTCCCGCACCATCCAGTCGATTGCCTCGGTTGCCTCGGCGCGCGTCCATCTGGCCATTCCTCGCCAGAGCGGTTTCCTGCGCGACGAGCAAAAGCCCTCGGCCTCGGTGATGGTCAATCTCTATCCCGGCCGAAGCATGGAGTCGGCGCAGGTCGCCGGCATCGTGCACCTGGTCGGATCGAGCGTCCCGCATCTTGCCCACGACCGCGTCAGTGTGGTCGATCAGAACGGCAATCTGCTCACTCAGCGTGCCGATCCGCTGCGCAATGCCGGCCTCGATGCCAGCCAACTCGCCTTCGTGCGCGAGGTCGAGTCCGGCTTTGCGCGCCGCATCGAAACCATCCTCGCTCCGCTGGTGGGTCGAGGCAACTTCCGTGCGCAGGTGGCTGCGGACCTCGACTTCAATCAGGTCGAGGCCACTGCTGAAACGTTCAAACCCAACCCGTCGCCGGACCAGGCGATCCGCAGCCAGCAGACTTCCGAGCAGGTGACCCGTGACGCGGGGGCGATCGGCGTACCCGGCGCACTCAGCAATCAGCCGCCGGTGCCGGCCACAGCGCCCATCGTCGATCCGGCGGTGCCCGGCACAGTCGGGACGGAGGGCACGGAACCGCGCAACAGCAACCGCGCAGCGACGACGAATTACGAACTGGATCGCACCATCCAGCACACCCGCCAGGCCCCGGGCCAGGTTCGCCGGCTGTCCGTCGCGGTGGTGCTCAACCATCGCACCGAGACTCTGCCCAATGGCCAGACCCGCACGGTTCCACTGTCGGACGCTGAAATCGATAGAATAACGAGCCTGGTCAGGGAGGCGGCCGGGCTGCAGCAAGAGCGCGGCGACACCCTCACGGTGACGGCGGCGCCCTTTGCCGCCGACGACGATATTGCCCCGGAGGTTCTGCCGGCCTGGCGTGATGCGGAAATCATGGATCTGGCGAAGGAAGGCTTGAAGTACGCGCTCGTCCTGTTCGCCGTAATGCTGGTCTTCTTCGGAGTGATCCGTCCGTTGGTGCGCAGCGTAACGCCTGAACCGCAGAAGGCTCTCGAACCGCCCGAGCCACAGATGCTCGAAGGCGACGAAGGCGTCAGCGTGACGATCGGGGACCCTAGGCACGCAGGGTTCGACGCCAAACTCATGCATGCGCGAGAACTCGCCCGCAACGATCCGCGCATGGTGGCAGGCCTGATCAAGGATTGGATGGGCGGCACCGAGGAGGGTAAGAAATGAGCGCACCGGACGAGGGCATCGAGAAGAGCGCCCTGCTCCTGTTGACGCTGGGCTCCGACGAGGCCTCTGAAGTCCTCAAACACCTCGGTCCGCGCGAGGTCCAGAAGCTCGGCATGGCGATGGCGAGCCTCACCTCCCAGCCACGCGCCAAGGTGGAGGCCCTCATCGACGAATTGACGGCGCACTATGACAAGGGCGCGCCGATCGAGCCCAACGAGGAGCAGATCCGCCTGATGCTGACCAAGGCGCTGGGCGACGACCGCGCGGCGCACATCATCTCGCGCATCATGCAAGGCTCCGACACCGCCGGCATCGAAAGCCTCAAGTGGATGGACTCGGCGACAATCGCCGACCTGATCCGCAACGAGCATCCCCAGATCATCGCCACTATCCTTGTGCATCTCGAATTCGACCAGGCGGGCGAGATCCTCAAGCAGTTCCCGGATCGCCTGCGCAACGACGTGCTTCTCCGCATCGCAACCCTGGACGGCGTCCAGCCCGTTGCCCTCCAGGAACTCAACGAGGCGCTCACGCGCATGCTCTCCGGCGCCAGCTCGGCGAAAAAGGCCGCGATGGGCGGTGTGCGCCACGCCGCGGAGATCCTCAATTTCATCGGCGCCGCAGCCGAGACTGCGGTGCTCGACAACGTGCGCGAGTACGATCCCGACCTCGCCCAGAAGATTCTCGACGAGATGTTCGTGTTCGAGAACATCATGGACATCGACGATCGCGGCATTCAAACCCTGCTGCGCGAGATCCAGTCGGATTCGCTCGTGATCGCATTGAAGGGCGCGGCACCCGAGTTGCGCGAGAAGATCTTCAAGAACATGTCGCAGCGCGCCTCCGAGATGCTTCGCGAAGATCTCGAGGCGAAGGGCCCAGTGCGGCTGTCGGAGGTCGAAGCCGAGCAGAAGGAGATTCTCAAGACGGTCCGCAGGCTGGCCGAGGAAGGCCAGCTCATGCTCGGCGGGAAAGGCAGCGATGATGCCTATGTCTAAGCACTCTTGGTGGTGGGCAGCATGAGCGTGACCCGGCACCAGGCCGTCGGCGCGTTCCAGCGCTGGATGCCCCCTTCCTTCGACGACGCCGGCCGCAAGACGGAAGATGCCGGCCAGGCAGCCGAAGCGCAGGTTGCCGACCAGGAGCCGCTCCAGGACACTGATGCACCCCTCGAACGGGACTCCCCCGAGACTCGCGACGAGCCGCCGATCAAGTTTCCGACCGCGCAGGAAGTCGAGTCCATGATGGACGAAGCGCGCGAGGCGGGGCGCGCTGCGGGCTATGAAGAAGGCGCCGCGCAGGCGCGCGCGGAAGCCGAGAGCCTGCAGGCACTCTTGGCGGCGCTGGAGGATGGTCTTGCCCGTCTCGACCAGGAGATTGCCGAGGAGCTGGTCACCCTGGCGGTCGAAGTCGCTCGCCAACTCGTACGCCATACCCTGGCCGACCATCCGTCGGCAATCGCCGAGGCGGTCCGCGAGGCCCTGCTGCAATTGCCGCAGAATCAGGTTCGCATCCACATTAATCCGGACGACGCCAAGCTGGTCAGGGAGTACCTCGCCGACCAACTCGAGCACGGCCACCACCGGCTGATCGAGGACGACGCGATCTTGCGCGGGGGCTGTCGTCTCGAATCCGCCGGGAGCGAAGTCGACGCGACCGTCGAGACGCGCTGGCGGCGCGTGCTCGAAGGGCTGGGTCGCAAGGAATCCGCCTGGGAGGACTGACCCATGCCCCGCTTCGCCGAGGCTTGGCGCAATCACCTCGAAGGCACCCGCCAGTTGATCGGATCGATCGCCCCGATGCAGATCTCCGGGCGCCTGACACGGATCAATGGCCTGGTCATGGAGGCCGCCGGCCTCAGACTACCCCTCGGCGCGAGTTGCCGCATCATCACCGTCGGCGGCGGCACCGTCGAAGCCGAAGTGGTCGGCTTCAACGGCGAGCGCCTGTACATGATGCCCACCGACGACGTCTTCGGCCTCGCGCCGGGCGCTCACGTCTATCCGGTCGAACCCCGCCCGACCCGGCCGACGGTCGGGCAGCCGCTCGCGCCACGACGCCGAACCTCCGACCGCGCCAAGCACCTGCCGGTGTGCGCATCGCTGTTGGGGCGGGTGCTCGACGGCGCCGGCCGGCCACTGGACGGATTGGGCCCGATCGAAACCGAATCGACGCGCTCGCTTCAGAGCCGCCCGATCAATCCGCTGCTGCGCGCCCCGATTCGCCTGGTGCTCGACGTCGGCATCCGTGCCATCAACGCTCTGCTCACGGTGGGCCGCGGCCAGCGCCTGGGTCTCTTCGCTGGCTCGGGCGTCGGCAAGTCGGTGCTGATTGGAATGATGGCCCGCTATACCGCTGCCGACGTGATCGTCGTCGGGCTGATCGGCGAGCGGGGTCGCGAGGTCAAGGAATTCATCGAAGAGAACCTGGGCGAGGAAGGTCGGGCGCGTTCGGTCGTCGTCGCCGCCCCGGCCGACACCAGCCCGCTCATGCGCCTGCAGGGCGCCGCCTACGCAACCACCATCGCCGAGTACTTCCGCGACCAGGGCAAGCAGGTGCTGCTGATCATGGACTCGCTCACCCGCTATGCCATGGCCCAGCGCGAGATCGCGCTGGCGATCGGCGAGCCGCCGGTCACGCGCGGCTACCCGCCGAGCGTGTTCGCCCGCCTGCCCGCGCTGGTCGAGCGCGCCGGAAACGGGCGCGACGGTGGCGGCTCGATCACCGCCTTTTACACGGTGCTTGCCGAAGGCGACGACCAGCAGGATCCGATCGCCGACTCGGCCCGCGCGATCCTCGATGGCCACATCGTGCTGTCGCGCGCGCTGGCCGACCAGGGGCACTACCCCGCGATCGACATCGAACAATCGATTTCACGCGCGATGCACAACCTCGTCACGGACGCGCACTTCGAACATGTGCGACAGTTCAAGCAGCTGTTCTCGCGCTACCAGCGTTCGCGTGATCTGGTGGCGGTCGGCGCCTACCAGCCGGGCTCCGATCCCCTGCTCGACCGCGCAGTGGCCCTGTATCCACGCCTCGAAGCCTTTCTCCAGCAACACATCGAGGAGCAGGTCGATCACACCAGCGCCGCCGGCGCTCTGTCGGCCTTGTTCGGCGGAGACTGACCGGGGTCCGCGGGAATCGCTTAAAATGGCGCAGGCGCCCCGGCCCCGCGCTGCCTAGAGCGACTCGAACAAGAACCCCCCGGATGAACAAGCCGTTTCCGCTCAAGCCCCTGATCGATCTCACCCAAGTGCGCCTCGACGATGCGACGCGCAAGCTCGGTGAGCTGATCGCGCTCGAACAGGAAGGCCACCGCAAGCTCGAGCTGCTGCAGTCCTATCGCGCCGAATACGCCGCGCGCTTTGAGGAAGCCGCGCGCAACGGCATCGGCGCCGAGGCCTGGCGCAACTACAGCGCATTCCTGGTACGCATCGATGAAGCGGTGGAAGTGCAGCGCAAAGCGGTCGACCAGTCGCGCCAGCGAACGCTGGCCGGGCGAGAGAACTGGACACAGCACCGCAACAAGCTCAAGGCCTTCGACACCCTGGAGCAACGCCATCTGGCCACCCAGTCGCGATTGGTCGCCCGCAGCGAACAGAAGCTCGTCGACGAGCATTCGGCCAAGCGCTTCCGCGACCGCAACGACGAGTCCTCCGACCACTGATCGACGCGCCGGCGTGGTCTCCCGCGAAGGTGGCACACGAATTGCTGCGAACGGACCGAACAAGCAAGAAAAGGACGTCCGTCATGGTCACCCCTCTGCCCGGCAAGACCTCGCGCCCCTCGGGCATTGAGTTCCTCCTGTCCCAAACCCCGGCTTCCGGCGGCCGCGCCGCCGCCCCTGCCGACAGCTTCTCGTCGACGCTGGCGCAACGCGTCGCCCGCAACGAGCCATCCGCCCCCGAGCGCCCGATGGCGCCGCGCCAGGCCGAAAAGCGGCCCGAAACAGCGCAACGCAACCAGGAAGCCCGCTCGCCGCGCGAGCCGTCAGCCCGACAGGCCGCCGAGCGCAGTTCCGGATCACGCGATTCTGCCGGCGAATCGGCACGTTCCGGGACCGCGGAGGCTGAGCGCACTCCGACCGACGGCCGGATCGACGCCGGCGGCAATGCCGGCGCACAGGATGGCGCGACCCGCGAGGCGCCGGAGGGCCCTCTCACACCTGCACCCGATGCCGCGGCGGCAAACCCTGCCGGTGCGCCGATCATTCTTGCCGCTTTGGACGGCGAAGCCGGCGAGGCGGAGCAAGACCTGATGTCCGCCGGAAGCAGTCGCGGGCAAAGCCGCGCGGCGCTAGCCGCCCTGCTCGCCCAAGCTTCGGGCCACGCCGCGAGCGGTACCGGGACGGCCGCTCACAGCGACCCAAGGGCCCAACCCGCTGTCGTGACCCCACCTGCGGCTGCCGCGCAAACGGCCGTTCAAACCAATCTCGCCACGCTTGCGGCATCGTCGGGTGCGCAGGCGGCACACGCCGACCTGCCCCCCGGATCAGTCCTTCATGCAGGCACCCTGGTTCCGGCTGCGCGCGGGGATCAGGCGAGCCTGCCGCAGCTGACTGTACCGACTCCGGTCGGCCAGCGTGCGTGGGCGGAGGACGTCGGCAACCGCCTGGTGTGGATGAGCGGCCGCGGCGAAAGTCGCGCCGAACTCGTGCTTACACCGCCAAGTCTGGGTAAACTCGGCGTTTCGATCCAGGTGAATGGCGATCAGACTACCGCCCACTTCGTCGCGGCCAGCGCCGCGGCGCGCGATGCGCTCGAGCAGGCCATGCCGCGGCTGCGCGAACTGCTGCAACAGGCGGGTATTCAGCTCGGCCAGACGAGCGTGGGCACCTCGGGGGACCAACCTGCGGGTGGCGAGGCGCAGGGCGAGCGGCCGGCTTCCTCGGCGCGGCTTGCTGCGGCACTGGGGGCCGGCGACGACGCCCCGGTGCAATCGGTGCCGATCAACTGGACAAGGACAGGAAGCGGCATGATCGACGTGTTCGCCTGATGGGAATCCGGGCAAATTGAGGCCAGTCTGTGCCACTTATCGTCGAATCGCCAGGTCGCCCCGTGCCGCATAATTCGTTTCACGATATAGGAGTGTTTCATGGCCCAGGCGCAAGCCACCCCGCAGGATGCCAACGCAGCGCCCGCGAAAAAGAGCAAGAAGCTGCTGATCGTCGTCCTGATCCTGATCGCCGTCCTGCTGTTGGCGGGAGCCGGCGTGGTGGGCTTGTTGCTGCTCAAGAAGAGCGCCGCGGCGAACGACGCCGCGCAGGGGGATGCCCCGACACAGACGACCGGCGTCGACCTTTCCCGCCCCCCGACCTTCGTCACGCTCGAACCATTTGTGGTCAACCTGGCCCCCGGCGAGGGCGACCGCTATCTGCAGGCGGTAATCGCGCTGCGGGTCGCCGACAGTCGCACGGGTGAGGCGATGAAGGGCTTCATGCCGGAGATTCGCCACCGCATCAACCTCCTGCTGACCGGCAAGCTCGCCTCCGAACTCTCATCACCCGATGGGCGCGCGGATCTGGCCCTCGAGATTGCCGACGAGATCAATGGCGTGCTGGGCGTACAGCCGGGGCGACGCGGCGGAGACGCCACCGGCGTGATGCCTGTGCATTCCGTTCTGTTCAATTCGTTCATCATTCAATAGGGGCGCGGCGGACATGTCTTCCGATTTTCTCTCCCAGGACGAAGTGGACGCCCTGCTCAAGGGCGTCACGGGGGAGTCCGACGAGCCGGAAGACAGCCCTGAGGACGATGGCGGCGTCCGTCCCTACAACCTCGCCACACAGGAGCGCATCGTCCGCGGCCGTATGCCGACGATGGAGCTCATCAACGAGCGCTTCGCCCGTTACCTGCGCATCGGCCTGTTCAATTACATGCACCGCAGCATCGAGGTCTCGGTCGGCCCGATCAAGGTGCAGAAGTACGGCGAGTTCGTCCGTAATCTGGTCGTTCCGACCAACCTGAACCTGATTCAGGCCAAGCCGCTGCGCGGCACCGGCCTGATCGTATTCGACCCGAATCTGGTGTTTCTGGTGGTCGACAACATGTTCGGCGGCGACGGACGCTTCCATTCGCGGGTCGAGGGGCGTGATTTCACGCCGACCGAGCAGCGCATCATCCAAGGGATGCTCGGTGTGGTGTTTGCCGAGTACTCGCGTGCCTGGTCGCCCGTCTACAAGCTCGAGTTCGAGTACATCCGCTCGGAGATGAACTCGCAGTTCGCCAACATCGCGACACCGTCCGAGATTGTCATCACCACGACGTTCTCGCTCGAGTTCAGCGGCTCACAGGCCGAGTTGCACGTCTGCTTCCCCTATTCCATGGTCGAACCGATCCGCGAGATGCTCTACTCGACGATGCAGAGCGACCACCTGACCCAGGACAATCGCTGGATCAAGCTGCTCACCCGTCAGTTGCAGACTGCCGACGTCGGCGTGCTCTGCAATTTCGCCACGGCGCGCGTGACCCTGCGGGACATCGTGAACATGCGTGTCGGCGACGTGATCCCGATAACCGTTCCCGAGACGCTGCAGCTCGAAGTCGACGGCGTGCCCGTCATGGATGTGCGCTACGGCACGCAAAACGGACGCTACGCAGTCAAGGTCGAACGTTTCCTTGCCAACCAGGACACCGACCCAACACCGACCGGAGGCCAGCATGGCTGACCAAGACAACCAGATCACCGAAGACGATTGGGCCGCAGCCATGCAGGAGCAGGCTGCGGTCGAGAACGCGCGCGACTCCGAGGCCGAAGAGGTCGCGGCCGCACTGGCCTCGGTCGCCGACGAGTCGCCCTACCAGGCGAAGCCCGCCAGCCAACTGTTCCAGGACTTCGGTTCGCAGGGCACGCGCCCGGGCACCATGCACGACTTCGACATGATTCTGGACATCCCCGTCCAGCTCACCGTCGAGTTGGGGCGCACCAAGCTCTCCATCCGCAACCTGTTGCAGCTTGCCCACGGCTCGGTCGTGGAACTCGACGGACTCGCGGGCGAGCCGATGGACGTGCTTGTAAACGGCACGCTGATCGCGCAGGGAGAGGTCGTCGTCGTGAATGACAAGTTCGGCATCCGTCTCACGGACATCATCACGCCGGCCGAGCGCATCCGCAAGATTCGCGGCTGACCGCGGCGGGGCCGACCGGCGCGTCGGTCCCGCTCTGCAAAGTGGCGAATAGTCGCCTTTTTGCACGTCTTATCCACACGAGGACAGGCACCGCTCCGGCCTAAGCTTTCACCATCGAAAGCCCGTCCGGAACGTCCGTGCAGCCCTCCACTTCCCTTGCCATCGTTGCCCTCCTAGCCACGGCGCCCGCGCAGGCGGCCGAGGCCGTTCCCAGCCTGTCCGGCAGCATTGGCCAGCTGGTGATCGGCTTTGGCATCGTCATCGCCCTGCTGCTCGCGAGCCTTTGGCTGATCAAGCGCCTCTCGGCACCGCGCGGGCTCGCCTCGGGCATGAAGGTGCTGGGTGCAGTGCCGGTCGGCTCGCGCGAGCGCGTGGTGCTGGTCGAGATCGCCGACAAGGTCCTGGTGCTGGGCGTCACCCCGGCGAGCATGAACACGCTGCACACGCTGGAGGCAAACGAGCTTCGCCGCATGGCGCCAGCTCCGGCAACAGGCGCACAGGGCGCCGACTTCTCCAAGTGGTTTCGTCAGGCCATGGAGCGCAACAAGCATGCGGACTGAACCGCGCGCGCTCCGCTTCGCCGCGGCGGCAACGGTACTCGCCGCGCTGCTGCTGCTCGCTCCGGGCCTTGCCACTGCGCAGGGGCTGCCCGCCTTCACCAGCACCCAGACCCCGGACGGAGGCACCGCCTACAGCCTGAGCGTGCAGACGCTGCTGATGCTGTCGATGCTGTCGTTCCTGCCGGCGGTCGTCCTGATGATGACGAGCTTCACCCGCATCATCATCGTCTTCGCTCTGTTGCGCTCCGCAATGGGCACGCAGACCTCGCCGCCCAATCAGGTGCTGCTCGGGCTTGCACTCTTCCTGACCTTCTTCATCATGTCGCCGATCGCCGACCGGGTCTATACGGACGCCTTCGTGCCAATGTCCAACGGCGAGATCGCGCTCGACGAGGCGCTCGCGCGCGCCTCCGACCCGGTCAAGACCTTCATGCTGCGCCAGGTGCGCGAAACCGATCTGGGGCTGTTCACTCGGCTTTCGCGCACACCGCCGGTGGAGGCGGCCGAGGACTTGCCGATGCGGGTGATCATTCCCGCCTTCGTCACCTCGGAGCTGAAGACGGCTTTCCAGATCGGCTTCATCGTGTTCGTCCCCTTTCTCATCATCGACATGCTGGTCGCCTCGGTGCTGATGTCGATGGGCATGATGATGATGTCGCCGGTGATCGTCTCGCTGCCCTTCAAGATCATGCTGTTCGTGCTGATCGACGGCTGGACGCTGTTGATCGGCTCGCTCGTCCAGAGCTTCGCCCTCTAGCCCCGGAGCCCCCGCCATGACCCCCAGCACCGTCGTAGACATCGGCCGCCAGGCGGTCGAGATCACGCTGATGATGGCCGGCCCGCTGTTCCTCGCGGCTCTGCTGACCGGCCTCATCATCAGCGTGTTCCAGGCCGCGACGCAGATCAACGAGATGACCCTGTCCTTCGTGCCCAAGCTCGTCGCGATCTTCATCACCATGGTGGTGGCGGGCCCGTGGATGGTCACACTGATCACCGATTTCGCGCGCCGTCTCTACGAGTCCATCCCAGGGCTGATCGGGTAGATGCACGCGCCCTCCTGCCGCCCCGCCCATGCTCGCCCTCACCGCCGCCCAGCTCGATGCTTGGATCGCCGCGCTGATGCTTCCGCTCGCGCGGCTGCTGGGCTTGTTCGCCGCCGCGCCGCTCTTCAGCAACCGCATGATTTCGACGCGGGTGCGGCTGGCGGCCGGCCTGGCCGCCGCGCTGGCGATCCTGCCGGCGCTCCCGCCGATGCCGCCCCTCCCGACCGACTCCTGGTTGGCGCTGGGCCTGCTGGCGCATCAGATGGTGATCGGCATCGCCATCGGCTTCACCATGCGGCTGTTCTTCGCCTCGATCGACCTCGCTGCCGAAATGGTGGGTCTGCAGATGGGCCTGTCGTTCGCGGTGTTCTTCAGCCCGCAGACCGGCGGCCAGTCCTCGGTGGTGGCCGAATTCATGGTGCTGCTGACGCTGCTGATCTTTCTCGCGCTCGACGGTCACCTGATGCTCATCCAGGTCCTGGTGGCGAGCTTCGAGTGGCTACCGGTCGGCCAAGCGACCAACGCCGGCGGATGGCTGCTGATCGGGCGCTACGCGGCAGTCGTGTACGCCTCGGCGGTGCTGCTTGCGCTACCGCTGGTGGCCGTGCTGCTGATCACCAACATCGCGCTCGGCATCCTCACCCGTTCGGCGCCGCAGCTCAACATCTTCGCGGTCGGCTTTCCGGTGACGCTGTCGGTCGGAATGCTGATGCTGCTCTTCAGCCTGAGCATGTTCGCGCCGTTTGCGCAGCACATCTTCGAGCGCGGCTTCAGGGCAATCGACGAGGTGATGCGGGCGCTGATGTGAGCGGCCTGCCTTCAGCCGTCGCGACGCGCGAGAAGGATCTCGCCTGAGGCGACGCGGCGTGCGAACGGGCGCGTCGACTCGACGCCTTCCTCGAAACGGACGATCTCGAAACCGGCAAAGCCGCCCTCGCGCGCGATCGTGTGGGCGTTGCGCAGAAACACCTGCCGCGCTTCGCCGTCGCCTCCGGTGGCGAGCGCCTTCATCGTCAGGTCGAGCCTGACCCGCTCCTCGTCGAGACGAGTCGTGCGGATGTCCCAGGTCGGTGCCAGGGGATCGTAGATCGCAAGGGTGATGAGTGCCCCGGCGAGGTACTCCCCCTGGAGCAGGCCAAGCTCGGATGCCATCATCAGGCCGCCGGCCGCACCGACCACCGACCCGCCGTGGCGTTGAGTCATCGCGCAGCCCGCCGCGATCGGCACGACGAGGGCAAGAGTCAGGGCGCGCAGCATGGCCGGATCAGTTCAGGAAGTTGAACAGCGAGAGGTTCGAGACGCGCAAAAAGGATTGCTGGGCGGCCTCGAGAAAGGTCTGCTGCTGGGTGAGCCGCGAGATCGCCTCGGCAAAGTCGAGATCCTGCAGGCGCGAAAGCGTCTCCGAGTACTGCAGATCGAGATCGCTGCCGACGGTTCTAAGCTGGTCGATCTCGGAGAGCTGCGACCCCACGATCGCCCGCACTCGAAGTACATTGTCTAATGCGGTGTCGATGTTGCCGAGTACGGCACTCACCGCATCGCCCACTCCACCGGCCGGGGGATTCTCCAGCGCCTGAATGAAATCGCGCAGGTTCGCGAACATGTCGCCGAACACCTGATCACCGGGGAAACTGATGGGCATGAAACGCGAGGCGCCGACCTGCATGGTGCGCACACCCTGATCGCCGACGTAATTCACGGCGGCGAGGCCCCCTTCGAACGGGGCGGTGTTGGCCTGATAGCCGGCGAACAGATACTCGCCGCTCGCATCACGGCTGTTGGCGAGGCCCAGCACGGCATCGAAACGGGCGCGCAACTCGGTGCCAATGAACTGCAGTTCCCCAGGCGAGAGTGCCGCGTTGCCCGCCTGGACCGCGCGTTCGCGTATGTCCTGCAGCAGATCGCCGACGCCCATCAGCCGGTTCTCGAAGAAGCGCAGGCTGTCCTCGGCATAACCCTGGTTGATCTGGAACTGGGCATTGACTGCCTTCGATTGCGTCACTTCGAGCGAGCGGGCGGCGCCGATCGGATCGTCGGCCGGCGTCAGGATGCGCCGCCCGGTCGCGACCTGCTGCTGCGTCTGCAGCAGCC
The DNA here is from genome assembly GCA_029289265.1 of Gammaproteobacteria bacterium. Classification (GTDB taxonomy): domain Bacteria; phylum Pseudomonadota; class Gammaproteobacteria; order Burkholderiales; family Rhodocyclaceae; genus JARFTX01. The sequence continues at coordinate 12,803 of JARFTX010000018.1, read as the reverse complement.
GGCTCGACTGCAACTGCATCGAGGCGACGCCCTTCTCGAAGATCATGTTGGTGGAGATGCGCATGATGAACTCCTATCGGGCGATCGACAGCACTTCGTCGAACAGCCGCTGTGCAATCGACATGACTCGCCCCGCAGCCTGATAGGCCTGCTGGTAGCGCAGCAGGTTGGCCGCCTCCTCGTCGAGATTGACGCCCGAGAGGGCATCGCGGGCATCCTTGGCCTGGCGCAGCACGGACTCCTGGGCGCGCTCACCGACCTGGACTTCGCGGGTCTTGTTGCCGACACTGCTGACGAGCTGCGCATAAACCGAGGTCAGCGCAGCGGTGGGCTCCCCGTCCGCTCCCGCACCGAGGACCTTGGTCGACTGCAGGGCGCCCAGAAGCGTTGCATTGCGGTTGTCGGCGACGCCACCGGCGTTGGGCGCGAACAGGACGGCGTCGCCATCCTGCGGCGCACCGGCAAGCGTGACACGAAACGAGAAGCCGTCGGGCGACTGGAGGGTGAACTCACGACCGCTGGCGTCGGCCATCGGGTCGAACGGCAGCGATGCCGGGGTGACGCCGCCTGCCGTGACATTGAACTGCCCCGCGGCCGCGTCGAAGACCAGCCGGATCTGGCCGAAATCGGGCACCCGGCTACCGGCTGAAGTCATGCCGGCGGTGTCGGTGACGGTGATGGCCGCCACACGCGCATCGCCGCCATTGGTCGCCGGCACCGACGACGACACGGGCGAACCTGCCGCAATCCGGCGGGGATCGGTCAGTGCGACGGCGATATCCCGCGCGGCGAAACGCGTCGGCTGAATCAGCGCCGCTTCGCCCACCGCAAGCGCGGCGGGGTCGATGCGCAGGCCATCCGCCTGGATCGGGAAGCCGCCCGCCGGCGCCTCGTTGTCGAGCAGGCGCACGCCGTCCGAAAGCCGCACCAGGGTGTAGAGGCCGCCCCCATCGTTCGTGAGCCGGTAGTCGCTGGCAGTGAGGCGGCCGATCTCGGCCGGATCGGTCGTCACGGTCGCCGCGTTGGCCGGCCGCACCGTCACGGGAGGGCTGCGGAAGAAATCGGCACCGAGCACGCCCTCGAGATCCACGCCCAGCCGATGCTGGGCATTGAAGGCCTCGGCCATGCCGAGCGCAATCAGTCCGAGCTGGTTCTGTGCCGGGTCGAGCGCTTCGCGTCGAAACGCCAGCAAGCCGCCGATGCGTCCGCCGGTGACGATGTTCTCGGGCAATTCGATCGCCTTGCCGGTCGGGCCGATCAGCGACACTGCGAGCCGGGTCGGATCGTCCTGGCTGGGCCGGGTCCCGAGGGTGCTGACCTGCTGTCCAAGTACCAGCGCCTGGCCCGAACCGATGAAGACGTTGAGCGAGCCGTCGTTTTCGGTGACGGTGCTCACCTTGACGAGCTGGTTGAGCTCCGCGACCAGGAGGTTGCGCTGATCGAGCAGATCGTTGGCCGGCACCGCAGTCCCGGCCGACTGGGCAACCAGCAGACGTTGGTTCAGGTCGGCAATCTGCACCGCGTAGCTGTTGATGAGATCGACCGTGACCGCGAGCTCGCTCTCGACGCCCTGGCGCACCTCGGAGATGCGCATGTCCATCGCCTGGAAGCGCGAGGCCAGCGCCTGCGCGCTGGAAAGCATGGCCTGGCGCGCCGCGACGCTCGACGGATTGGCGGCGACTTCCTGCACGCCGGCAAAGAAGCCCTGCAACGCAGGGGCGAGGCCGGCATCGGGGTCGGCAAGCAGATTGTTGATCTGGCTGATCTGTGCGTTGTAGGTCGAGAACTCGGCGCGGCGGTTGTCGGCCGCGAGCACCTGGTTCTCGAGGAATTGGTTGAACGAACGCGAGATCGTTTCAATGCGGGTGCCCCGGCCGAAGAAGCCGACGCCGGTGAAGAGCGGATCGTTGGTGCCCTGCTGGACGAACTGCCGGTTGTAGCCGGGCGTGCCGGCATTGGTGATGTTGTGCCCGGTAGTGGTCAGTCCCGCCTGAGCGGCGTTCAGTCCGGTGATACCGATGTTGAGCAGGCCGCTCATGACGAAATCCTCGATTCGCTGCGCTTGAGCTTTACGTCAGCAAGATGCTTGCCAGTCTGCCGGCGCCCTCACCCGGCCAGCGCGGCACGCAGCGTGCTCCCGCCGATGATGCGGGTGAGCTTGTCGGCGTACAGCGGATCGGTGGCGAATCCGGCCTCCTGGAGGCTGCGGGCGAAGCCGGCGGCGTCCTTCTGGCCCAGCACCGCCGCGTAGCGCGGGCTGTTGCGCAACAGGTTCGCGTAATCGCGAAAGGCCTCGGCGTAAGAGCCGTAGGCACGGAAACGCGCGTTCTCGGTGTAGGGCCGGCCGTTCGCGTACTCGGTCACGGGCAGCTCGATGACCGGCCCCTTCCAGTTGCGGCCGGCCTTGATATTGAACAGATTGTGGCCCGGTGCACCGTCGCCGCGCCGCAACTCGGCACGGCCCCAGCCGGTTTCGAGCGCGGCCTGCGCGACCATGAAGTGCGCCGGGATGCCGGTGGCGCGGCTCGCCTCGACAGCGTGCGGCCAGACCCGCTCGACGAAGGCGCGCGCGCCCTCGGGCAGAGCCCTCACCGCTGCGGCGTCGGGCGCTGCTCCGATCGCCGCGCCGATGCGTGCGGCCAGTCCCGCTGCCGCATCGACGGCGCTCGCCGCAGCGGCAGGGTTTTCCACGCCGCCGGCAAGTGTGGCAGAGATTTCCGCCTCGACCTGCCGGGCGGCAGGAACTGCCGCCCGGCGCGGAATGCTCGCGACATCGAAGATCGGGCGGCCGTCTGCATCGAGCGCCTGGCCGCGGCCGGCCTCTTCGGTCACGCCGCCCAGTTGGCGAAAGATCACGTCCGCCAGGCCAAAGCCGCTGCCCTGCGCCATGTCGAGCGCCATCTGCTGATCCTGCATGGCCTGCAGGAGCCGCGTCTGGTCGCTGTCGAAGAGCCCGCCCGTGGACGGCATCGCCTCGCGCATCGACTTCAGCACCATCTGCAGAAACAGCGCCTCGAACTGCTTGGCCGCCGCCCTCAAGGCTTCAGGCGAATTGCCCTCGCGCGCATGGCGCTTGAGGTCGCCGAGGGCAGTGGGATCGAGCGCGTTGAGCTGGGCGCCGGCGTACATCTCAGATCACCTCGAGCTCGGCGCGCAGCGAACCGGCCGCCCTCATCGCCTGCAGGATGCTCACCAGATCCATCGGTGTCGCGCCGATCGAATTGAGCGCATTGACCACGTCGGCGAGGCTCGCGCCCGCGGCGATGTTGATCAGGCTGCCCTGCCCTTGCTCGATGTCGACCTCGCCGCGCGCTGTGACGACGGTTTCTCCGCGCGAGAACGGTGCCGGCTGAGACACCAGCGGATCGATGCCGATGCGCACCGTCAGGTTGCCGTGCGCGACCGCGACGTTCTGCAGCGTCACGCGCTGGTTCATCACCACCGATCCGGTGCGCGAATTGACGATGACCTTGGCGACCTGCTGCTCGGGGGTGACCGTGAGGTTCTCGAGCATGCCGAGGAAGGCGACGCGGTCCGAGTTGTCGAGCGGCGCGCGGACCTCGATCGTGCGCCCGTCGAGCGCCTGGGCTGCGCCGCTCGCCGTCGCGCGATTGATCGCGTCGACAACGCGCCGCGCGGTGCCGAAGTCGAAATCGTGGAGCTGGAGGGTGACGACGTCACCGTCGCCCAGCGCGGTCGGCACCGAGCGCTCGACCGTCGCACCGCCCGGGATGCGCCCGGCGGCGAGATGATTGATGGTCTGCGCTGAACCAGCCGCCTGCGCGCCGGCGCCGCCGACCACCACGTTGCCCTGCGCCATCGCATAGACCTGGCCGTCCGCGCCCTTGAGCGGCGTGAAGACGAGCGTGCCGCCGCGCAGGCTCTTGGCGTTGCCGATCGACGACACCGTGATGTCGATCTGCTGCCCGGGGCGCGCGAACGGCGGGAGATTGGCGGTGACCATCACTGCAGCGACGTTCTTCAGCTGCAGGTTGGTGCCCGGAGGCATGGTCACGCCCATGTTGCCGAGCATGTTGATGATGCTTTGCACCGTGAAGGGCGTCTGCGTGGTCTGGTCACCGCTGCCATCGAGACCGACGACGAGGCCGTAGCCGACCAGCTGGTTGTTGCGCACGCCGCCGATCGAGGCGAGATCCTTGATCCGCTCGGTCGCATGCGCCACCGACGCGAGCAGGATTGCGATCGCACAAAACGCGATCCGGAGTGAACTTGCGCGGCTGAACATGCTGGCGGTCCTCGATCAGAAGGGCAGCACTGCGACGAAGAAGCGCTGCAGCCAGCCCATGCGCTGCGACTCGTCGATGTAGCCGCTGCCGCGGTACTCGATGCGCGCATCGGCGACCTGGGTCGACTGCACGGTGTTCGCGGTGGTGACACTGTTGGGATTGACGACGCCCGAGAAGCGGATGAACTCCGCCCCCTGGTTGATCGCCACCTGCTTCTCGCCCGACACCAGCAGGTTGCCGTTGGGATAGACCTCAATCACGGTGACCGTGATGGTGCCGTTGAAGACGTTGTTCGCTGCCGCGGCACCGCGTCCCGTGAACCCCGATTCAGCGCCGGCCTCCGCGTTGAGTCCGGCCAACCCCGACAAAGGCACGCGCGCGAGCGACGTGATGCCGCCCGAGATGCTCGATTCGCGGGTCGCATTGGCATTGGAGGCCTTCTGCGCGGCGTTGCGCTCGACCAGGTTGATGGTGAGTATGTCGCCGATGTTGCGGGCGCGGCGATCCTCGAATAGCGGCCGGGCCTGGGTGGCCTGATAGATGGAGCCCGTGGCCACCTGAGCGCGCGCCTGCAGCTCTGGCCGCGCCGACATCGGCTGATGCACGGCGGTGGGTGGCGTGGTCTGGATCGCAGCGCAACCCGAGAGCAGCGCCAGTGCGAAGAGCGCGAGGAAGGTGCGCGCATTCATGATGTTCACCGTTACAGTTGCGTGAGCCGGCCCAACATCTGGTCGGAGGTCTGGATCACCCGCGAGTTGAGCTCGTAGGCGCGCTGCGTGACGATCATGCTCACGAGTTCCTCGGCGACGTTCACGTTGGAGGTCTCGACGTAGCCCTGGTTGATCACGCCGGCGCCATTGGTGCCGGGCTGGTTCGGCGTCGCGACCCCGCTCGAGGCGGTCTCGAGGTAGAGGTTCTCGCCGGCGCTCTGCAGGCCGCCCGGGTTGACGAAGGTGACGAGCTGGATCGCGCCGACCTCGACGGGAGCAATCTGCCCGGCCTGCAGCACGCTCACGGTGCCGTCCTTGCCGACCGTCACGGTCAAGGCGTCCGCCGGGATATTGATGTTGTCGGCGAGCGGATAGCCGCTCGCGGTCACCACGTTGCCCTGGTTGTCGAGCTGGAAGGAGCCATCGCGCGTATAGGCGGTGGTTCCGTCCGGCTGCTGGATCTGGAAGAAGCCGCCGCCCTGCACCGCCAGATCGAGCGAGTTGCCGGTCTGCTGCAGGTTTCCCTGCGCGAACACGCGCTCGGTGGCGACCGCGCGCGCGCCGGTGCCGGTCTGCAGGCCACTCGAGATCTGGTTCTGCTGGGTCTGTTGGGCGCCCGGCTGGCGGATGGTCTGATAGAGCAGATCCTCGAAGACGACGCGCGAGCGCTTGTAGCCGTTGGTGGCGACGTTGGCGAGGTTGTTGGAGATCACGTCCAGCTGGGTTTGCTGGGCGTCGAGTCCGGTGCGTGCGGTCCAGAGCGAGCTGATCATCTTGGGTACCTTTGCTGGTAGCGAGCGTGGCGCGGCGTTGCCTTGGGCGCGTTCTCGGGTGTAGTCAGATTAAGCCGGGCCTGTCCAATCCAATGCGGCGATAACCCGCAGAATTACCCGCCAAATCCGCGAGTGCCGCTCATCGGCTGCCGAGCAGCTGCGAGGCAGCCCGGTCGTTGGTTTCGGCGTTCTGCAGCATGCGGGTCTGCATCTCGAACTGGCGGGCGAGCGCGATCATCGTGACCATCTGCTCGACCACACTGACGTTGCTCGCCTCGAGATAGCCGCCGGCGACCTGCACGTTCTCATCGACCGGCGCCGGAGCACCGTCGCGCATGCGGAATAGGCCGTCGTTGCCGCGCACCAGATCTTCTTCCGGCGGATTGACGAGCTTGAGCTGGCCGATCACGTTGACGATGCCGGCCGCGCCGGGCTGGATCGCCGAGATCGAACCGTCCCGGCCGATCGAGATCTCGCTGTCGGGCGGGATCGTGATCGGGCCGCCGTCGCCGATCACCGGCCGGCCGTCACGGGTCTGCAGCACGCCGTTCGCACTCACTTCGAGGCTGCCGTTGCGGGTATAGGCTTCCCCGCCCTCGGCCGTCTGCACGGCCAGCCAGCCCTTGCCCTCGACGGCGACGTCGTAGGCGCGGCCGGTCGCCTGCAGCGCCCCCGGCAGAAAGTTGGCGCCGACGCTCGCATCGACGACGAAGGCGCGGCTCCGCAGTGCATCGGATTGCACCTCGACCGCGCGCAGGCGGTTGATCTCTTCGCGGAAACCGGTGGTGGTCGCATTCGCGAGATTGTTCGCGACCGCATTCTGGCGCATGAGCGTGTGCTTCGCGCCGGTCATTGCGGTGTAGATCAGGCGGTCCATCGCGCTTCTCCCCTTCTTTGCGTGAGGCGGCGAGCTTTCATGCCGCCGCAGCGCCCGAGTCCGGCGGGGATGCCCTCACCCCCGCCAAACCAAGGCCTTATCTCAGATTGACGAGCGTCTGCAGGATCTGGTCCTGGGCGCGGATCGACTGGGCATTGGCCTGATAGTTGCGCTGCTGGATGATCAATTGCACCAATTCCTGGGTCAGGTCGACGTTCGACTCTTCGATCGTGCCCGCGCTGAGCACGCCCAGCACACCCGTGCCCGGGGAGCCCACCACCGGCTGGCCCGAGTCGGGCGACTCGGCCCACAGGTTGTTGCCCAACGCGATCAAGCCGTTCGGGCTCTGGAAGTTGGCAAGCGCGACTTTGCCGATATCCTGGGTCTGGCCGTTGCTGTAGCGACCCTGGATCACGCCGTCCCGCGACACCGTGAGTCCGGTGAGCTGGCCGGTGGTGTAGCCGTTCTGCGACAGGCGATTCACGGAGAAGGCGTCGCCGAACTGGGTCACCCGCGAGAGATTCACGCCGAACGTCAGATCTGCGGCACCGTTGTTCAAGTCCGCGCCGGTGCGCGTGAAGTCAAAGGTCGTCGGCGAGCCCGGCGAGATCAGCCCTTCGGCATTGAACACAAGGGGATTGGCCGGGGCAAAGCCCTGCGACGGATCCGCCGGGTCGATCGGGGCATCGCCCGTGAGCGAGGTCGGCGCCTCGCCATTCAGCCCGGCCCATACCGACCACGACCGCTGCGTCGGATCGGTCGTGCGGACGAAATAGAGCGTGAGGCTGTGCGGATTGCCCAGACTGTCGAATACGGTCAGCGAGGTGGTCGCGTTGTAGCTCGCCACCGGGATCGGATCGGCCGATGGATCGAAAGCCGGTGACGGCGGGGTGCGCGTGGTCGGATTGACATCGCGCGAGTCGAGGTTTGCGGTGATCTCGACGCCGCCCTCGCCGCGGGTAGGTTGTGGCGGGATGTTGGTCGAGTCGATCTGCAGCACGCTGGGCGTGCCCTCGAAGATCGACACACCATTGACCACCGACGACACCCGGAAACCGGTTAGCCGGTCGTTGTTCGCGCTGATGATGAAGCCGTCGCGATCGACGTCGAACTGGCCGTTGCGCGTGTAGGCAACCGAGCCGTCCGGGCGTTGCATGCGGAAGAATCCATTGCCGTTGATCGCCATGTCGAGCGGATTGCTCGACACGGCCAGGTTCCCCTGCGTGAAGGCTTGCCGGACCGCATTGACGCTGGAGCCGATACCGACCTGGACGCCGGTGGTGGCGCCGCTCAATGCCGATGCGAAGACGTCGGAAAACTGCGCGCTGCCCGTCTTGAAGCCGACCGTGCTCGCATTGGCGACGTTGTTGCTGACGACGTCGATTGCCCGTGACGACGAATTCAGCCCGCTCAAACCTTGTTGAAATGCCATGATGCCCTCTCCCGATCAGAGAATTTGACGGATCTCGCCGACTTTGAAGATGCCCAGCGCGCCGACCTGCAGGTCGGTGCTCTTGGGCCCGCGGATGACGCCGCTCACCAGCCCGAACTCGAGCGTGTTCGCGTCGATCCGGCGGTCGCCGCTCGTTGCGGTCACCGAAAGTGAATACTGGCCGTTGGCGGCGCGCTGACCGTCGAGCGCACTGCCATCCCAGACGAAGTTGTGGCTGCCGGCCTCGACGCCGGAGAACTCGACGCGCGCCACTTCCAAACCGTGCGCATCCTTGATGGTCATCACCACCTGGTCGGCGGGCTCGGTGAGCTCGAAGCCGCCCACCGCACCGGCCTCGGTCAGCGTCATCGCCCTGCCCGGCACCAGCACGCCGCGCCCGACCAGCGCAGCCGCCTGGAGGCTCTCGGCCGATTCCTGGGCGCTCAGCATCTTCTCGAACAGCCCGTTGAGCCGCTCGATGCCATCGACCGTGCTCATCTGCGCGAGCTGCGAGGTGACCTCGGCGTTCTCGAGCGGATTCATCGGATCCTGGTTGCGCAGCTGCGCGGTGAGCAGTGTCAGGAAACGCGTCTGGGCGCTCTCGTCACCCTTCTTGTTGACGGGCTCGGTGCGTGCCAGCCCGGAAAGGATGTTCTGGGCCGACTGGGTCTGGGTGACGGTGCTCATGTTCTATTCCTCGAATCCGCTGTTGCGACGGCCCGCGCTTTACTGGCCGATCGCCAGCGTGCGTTGCAGCAGCGTGCGCGCGGTGTTCATCACTTCGGCGTTGTTCTGGTAGGCCCGCGAGGCGGAGATCATGTTCACCATTTCCTCGACGACATTGACGTTGGGCATATTCACGTAGCCGTTCTCGTCGGCGGCCGGGTTGGCGGGGTCGTACATCGTCCGCAGCGGAGCTGCGCTCTCGACGACGCCCGTGACGCGCACCCCCTGGGCCTGCGCTCCGGCCACCGGGACCGCCTGGAACACCACCTGCTTGGCCCGGTAGGGCTGGCCATCGGCGCCGACCACGCTGTCGGCATTGGCCAGATTCGAGGCCGTGGCATTGAGCCGCACCGACTGGGCGTTGAGGGCGGAGCCGGCAATCGAGAAGACGTTGAAGATGCTCATCGCTGCGCTCCCCTTACTGGCCGGAAATGGCCGTCTGCATGCCGCGCAGCAGACTGTTGATGAAGGTCACGCTCGCCTCGTAATGCACCGAATTCTCGGCGAAAGCGGCGCGCTCGACGTCCATGTTCACCGTGTTGCCGTCGACGCTCGACTGCAACTCCTGGCGATAGCCGACAAACGCCGCGAACGGCCCCTCAGAGGCCGCCGGGACATGGCGTGTCGAAGTGGTCGCAAGCGCGAGCGGCCCGAAGCTCTTGCCCAGCGCGCCGTTCAGGGCACTGCGAAAGTCGATGTCGCGCGCCTTGTAATTGGGCGTGTCGGCGTTGGCGATATTCGATGCAAGCATTTCCTGTCTCCGCGCCTGGAGATTGAGTGCCGTCTGGTGAAAACGCAGTGCGTTGTCGATCATGGCTTTCATGGCTTCACCTCGGGTTCCTGATCCGGTGATCCGAAGCAACGGGATCGCGGTCACGGATCCCATTGCACCTTTCATGCCTGACATCCTAGACGCCGGCAACCAACCGCCTTGCGCCGAAAAGACTGCGAATTACCGGCCAATTTGTCCGCTTGGCGCACCCGACCTGCGCCGGAGTTGCCGCCCGGCGGAAATTCTTGCCGCCCGCGGTGGAACGTCTGGCTGGCCTGCCGGTCTCCGAGGGGCCTGCCGCACGAGCGGCGCCCGTCGGGCAGGACTTGCCCCGCCCTGCCAGCCCGTGATGCAATCTCCGCCATGAAAGCCCGCTTCGCTCTACCCGCACTGTTCATCGCCGCCACCGTCCTGCTGCCCGCCTGGAGTGCCCTCGCCCGGCAGCCTCCCGAACCGGTGGAAGACGTCGCCCGCAGTTTTCTCGCCGCAGAGACGGCCGGACTGCCCGGCCAGGTCGAGGTCTCGGTCGGCACGCTCGACGCGGCCAACCAGCTGCCACCCTGCACCGCGCTCGAGGCCTTCCTGCCGTCGGGCACGCGTGCCTGGGGCCAGTTGAGCGTCGGCATCCGCTGCGTTGCGCCGGCCGCGTGGACCGTCTATCTGCCAGCCCGGGTCGCGGTGATGACCGATTTCCTGGTCGCTGCCCGCCCGATACGCCCCGGCCAGATCGTCGGCCCGGACGACATCGCGCTGCGACACGGCGACCTTGCGGCCCAACCCGCCACCGCACTCACCGACCCGTCGCGGGCAATCGGCGCACATGTGCGCATCGCCGTCGCGGAAGGCAACACCCTGCGCGCCGACATGCTCCGCCTGCCTCCGGCCGTGCGCGCCGGCCAGTCGGTGCGGGTCATCGGTAGCGGTCCGGGCTTCACGGTGAGCAACGAAGGGCGGGCGCTGAACCGCGCCGCCGAGGGCGAAGCGGTGCGCGTGCGGCTCAACAACGGTCAGGTGGTCGACGGCACGGCGCGCAGTGACGGCACGGTGGAGGTCCGATTCTGAGCCGCTCCAGTCCAGCGCTGGGTAGCCAAAGTCGCCAGCGCCAGTTCCGGATCGGCTGACCGACGCCTGCAACCACGCAAACCTCTCACCGCCTGGCCTTTTCGCACTCGCGCTACCGCGTGCGCCATGAAGCCGACGCGACGCATCGACCCTGGCAGTGCGGCCAACCGAGCCGGATCGTGGGTCCCCACCGGGTCGATTACACCCACTTACGCCGTCATCGATAAATCGGCTAAAGTATCTCTACTGCCGGCCGTAAAGGAGTTCACTGACAGAGCCCTTGCCGGGAGCACGAACATGAAAATCCAGGGACCCATCCAGCAGGTCGGCGGCCCGCCCGCCGGCGACCCGAAGCCGCGCCCCGCGCCTTCGAAACCACAGCAGTCGGCGCCCGGAGAAGTCCGGGTCGAGTTGTCCGCGCTGTCGTCGAGTCTCAACAAGGCCGAGGCGGCCATCGCCGCAACGCCTGCGGTCGATCGCGCGCGCGTCGACGAGATTCGCCAGGCGATCAGCGAAGGCCGTTTCAAGGTCGATGCCGAGCGCATTGCCGACGGCCTGATCGACAGCGTGCGCCAGATGCTAGCGACGCAATCAGGGCGCCCGTGACCGGTCTGACAGACCTCCAGCACCGCCTCGCGCTGCTGATCGAAGGCGAGATCGCGCTCCTGCATCGCTTCATCGGCGTGCTCGAGCGCGAGGAGGCGCTGCTGATCGCGGGCGACACCGATACGCTGCTCGCGCTGACTCGCGAGAAGAACGAGGTCTACCAGCTCCTGCAGCGTCAGCACGACAACCGTGCCCTGCTGCTCGGCCGCGCCGGACGGCCGAACAAGGATGCTTCGATCCGCGAACTTTGCGCCGCGCTGCCGGCCACCCTCGCGGGCTGGGGCAAAGTCCTCGAACTCGCTGCCGATGCCCGCGCACGTAACGAGCTGAACGGCAAACTCATCAGCGAGCGCATGCAGCACAACCAGGCCGCGCTCACCGTGCTGCTCACCGCCGCCGAAAAGCCGCAGCTCTACGACGCCGAAGGCGTTGCCCGTCCGACTTCCCGCGGCCGTCATCTCGGCAGCGCCTGAACCACCGACCGCGGCGCCGGCCTGCTCGCGATTCGCGCGAACCACGCATGTTCGCGATTTTCGACTCACCCGGTCCGACCCCGGATTTCGTGCCTCATACGTGACGCGGCGGTGTGACAAACGCCGACGAGCAGGTATCCTTGTGCCCGCCCCGCATCGGGGTCGAACCGGCATAACGCATACTCTCCATGACAGGCAAGCACTACGACGAATCTTCCTTCCGCGTCCTCAAGGGACTGGAGCCGGTGCGCGAGCGCCCCGGCATGTACACGCGCACCGACTCGCCCGCGCACATCATCCAGGAAGTCATCGACAACGCCGCCGACGAGGCGCTGGGTGGCTTCGCCAGCCGCATCCACGTCACGGTGCATCTGGACGGCTCGGTGACGGTCGCCGACGACGGCCGCGGCATCCCGGTCGGGCTGCACCCGCAGGAGGGCGTACCGGTGGTCGAGCTCGCCTTCATGCGCCTGCACGCCGGCGGCAAGTTCGACAAGCGCGAGGGCAGTGGCGCCTACGCCTTCTCGGGCGGCCTGCACGGCGTCGGCGTCGCCGTCACCAACGCGCTGTCGACCCGCGTCGAGGTCGAGGTCAAGCGCGACGGCAAGCGCCACGCGATCGAGTTCGCCAACGGCGGCGAGCAGGTCGGCGCGCTGCGCGTCGAAGGCGAGTGCGGGCGCCAGACCGGCACGCGCGTGCGCGTCTGGCCCGATCCCAAATACTTCGATTCGCCGCGCGTGCCGACGGCCGAGCTCGAGCGGCTCCTGCGCAGCAAGGCGGTGCTGCTTCCGGGCGTTGCCGTACGGCTCGACCTCGAGCAGGCGGGCGGCGCGCCGCTCACCAAGACCTGGACCTACCCCGAGGGGCTGGCCGGCTACCTGCGCGAAGTCGCCGGTGACGCGGAGCCGGTCGCTCCGCTCTACACCGCCGAGAGCCACGCCGGTGCCGACGATCCGAGCTTCGCGCCGGGCGAAGGCGCGGCCTGGGCGATCGGCTGGTACGACGGCCACGTGCACGGCGAGTCCTATGTAAACCTGATTCCTACGGTCGCCGGCGGCACCCACGAGTCGGGCCTGCGCGCCGGCGTCTTCGACGCGGTCAAGTCCTTCATCGAGCACCATGCGC
>JARFTX010000017.1 GCA_029289265.1 Gammaproteobacteria bacterium | reverse complement strand
CTCCGGCGCGGCGCGGCTCGCCGAGGAGGTGCGGGTGCACGAGCAGGGCGCGCCGGCGCGCGACATCGCCGCCGAGGACGAGGTGAGGCGCTGCCCGGGCGGCTACGGCGACGGCCAGTGGGCGGTGCTCGACGTGCGCCACCGCTTCGCCGCCGGACGGGGCTATACGACCGAGATCACGGGGGTGGCGCCGTGAGTCCAGCCCGCTGGATGACCCCGCCCCATCGCGACACCCTGGCCTCCAGGGTGAGGGGGGTAGTCCGGTGAGCCCGGCCCGCCGCATTGTCGAGCGCCGCCGCGAGTCCCTGCCCCGCGACGATCGGAGGGCCGGCCGGTGAGCGAGCTCTACGACACCCTCCAGAAGCTGATCCGCCAGGAGCTGCGCGCGCGCCGCTTCGCCGAGATGGGCACGGTGCAGGCGGTCTATCCGACCGACCCCGGCAACTACGACGCCGACGTCGTGCTGCACGCAACCGAGCTCGTGCTGCGCCACGTGCCGGTGCTCACGCCGCGCAAGGGCTACGCCAGCCTGCCGGAGGTCGGCGACCTGGTGCTGGTGCAGTTCATGGGCGGCGACCTGAACCGTCCGGTGGTGATCGGCACCCTCTACAACGGCGACGACCGCCCGCCCGACAACACCGAGAACGACTGGGTGCTGCAACTGCCCTCCGGCCCGGACGCGAAGGACGGCGGCCTGCGCGTCGAGATCCGCCAGTCCTCGCCGCTCGGCTTCACGGTGAGCCTCAAGGGCGACAAGTTCCGCCTCGAGGTGCAGGACGACGACCCGGTCGTGTCGCTCACCGTGTCCGGCACGACGCTCAAGATCGACGGCGGAGGCGCCATCAAGATCGACGCCGGCGCCGACCTCGCGCTCGAGGCAAGCGGCAACCTCAAGCTCAAGGCCGGCGGCAACGCCGAGGTCGAAGCCGGCGGCCAGCTCGTGCTCAAGGGCGCACTGGTGAAGATCAATTGAGGGCGGCCATGAGCGACCAGATCGATCCTGAAGCCATCCCCCGCAAGACCTTGGGCGGGAAGCTGTGCTGGTGGTGGAGCCGTGCCTTGGCGCACGACGACGCCCTATGGACGGACGCGGAAAGCTCCAATCCCCTTCTTCGCTCGATCCTGCGCGATGTGTCGGCCAAGACCTTGTGGTGGCGGGCGACGGCGGCGATTGCGAGTGCCGCTGCGCTGTTCGCGTCGATTGTTCTCGCCGTCATTGCCTTGGGCGCGGGCGCGGGCGCGGGGTCGGCCGCTGCGAGCCAGATCGTGCCCGGCGTGCTGCTGATCGGCCTGCTCCTCGGCTTGTGGGCGCTTTGCCGCAGCTTTTGGGGCGTCGCCCATGCCTATGCGACCCGCGCTGGCCAGCTCGAGGATATCGAGCTGGTTCTCGACCTGGCGAAGCGCAGCGATGTCACGCCGGAACAGGCTCTGAAGATCGTGGCCGAGCTGCGGCGTGCCCATCTGGGCGAAGTCTTGCGCAGCGCGACGCCAAAGGTGGAACTTCAGCTCAAGGGAGGTGACAAGTCATGAGCCTGCCCGCCGCCAAACAGGGAGATCGCGTGGTCGCCGTCGACATCCACATCCAGATGGTGCCGACGCCGGGCGGGCCGGTGCCGGTGCCGCTGCCGAGCCCGTTCATGGGCGTGCTCGACGGCGACCTGTCGAGCGACGTCGAGATCGAGGGCAAGCCGGCCGCGACCGTGGGCTCGACGGCGACCAACACGCCGTCGCACATTCCCGCAGCGGGGCCGTTCCAGAAGCCGCCCGCCAATCGCGCCACCGTCCTGCAGGGCTCGGCGACCGTGCTGATCAACGGCAAGGGGGCCGCCCGCATGGGCGATCCGGCGACGACCTGCAACGATCCGGCCGACCTTCCCGCCGGCACCGTCGTCGCGGCCGGCACCGTGCTGATCGGGTGACGACGATGCCGAGCTTCCGCCCACCGCCCACCGAGCATCTGCTGCGCGATCTCGCGATCCGTGCCGCGCACCGTGAGCTGCGCCCCGTGTATCGCGTCGACGAGACGCTGCGAGCGTCGCAGCGCGAGCGCGACTTTGCCGCCCGCGACGGCCTGGAGAACCTGGCCCAGGCGGTGATCCTGCGACTGCTCACGCCGCGCGGCGAGCTCGCGGGCCTCGGCCACCCGGAATACGGCTCGCGCGTGCACGAGCTCATCGGGCAACACAACGACGCGACGCGGCGCAACCTGCTGCGGCTGTTCATCCTCGAAGCGCTGCAATTCGAGCCGCGCATCGAGAAGATCGCCGCGCTCGAGGTCGTGCCCTCGCCAGGCAGCCGCTGGACCGTGGACGTGCTGCTGCGCGTGAAGCCCGCCGCTGCGACCGATCTCGTCACGATCGGCCCCTTCTCGATCGAACTTGCCGTGTGAGTGCGACCATGTCCTTTCGCCGCAAGACCTACCCCGAAGTCGCCGAAAGCCTGCTCAACCGCCTGCTCGGCGGCGTGAGCGCCGAGGCGCACCCCTACCCGCCGCCGAATGCCGCCCGCGAGCCGTTCCGTCATCCGCTCGAACGCGCCCCGGTCGCACGCGTGACCGCCGTGTGGGGCGCGCGCAACGGCGAGACGCACCGCTTCGAGGCGGACGCGGACTACCGGCTCTCGACCGACGGCGCACAGCTCGAGTGGCTCGCCACGGGCGCGCGCCCCGACGAGGGCACGGCCTTCGAGGTGCACTACCTGCCCAAGCAGCGCGAAGCCCATTTGAACGACCTCCACCCCGGCTCGGTGGTGCGCACCCTGCTCGAGGCGGTGGCGCTGGAGACGGCCGGGCTCTACGCACAGATGGAGGTGGTCTACCGCAGCGGCTTCATCGACACCGCGAGCGGGGGCGCGCTCGACCACGTCGTGGGCCTGCTCGGCATCGAGCGCCTGCGCGCCGGACGCAACAGCACCGAGTTGCGCTTCGTGCGCGCGAAGAATGCGCGCGGCGGGATCGCGATCCTCGCCGGCACGCGAGCGGCCACGCCCGATGGGGCGATCGAGTACGAGACGCTCGCCGACCTCACGCTCGCCGACGGCCAGACCGCCGCCAAGGTCCCGGCGCGCGACACCGTCCCGAGCAACGACGGCCTGCCGGCCGACAGCCTGACGCTGCTGGTGCGCCCGATCGCCGGCATCGAATCGGTGACCAACCCGGCGGCGACCACCCGGCTCGACCGCGACGAGACCGACGAGGAGCTGCGCACGCGTGCCAAGCGCTTCCTGGTCGGCTCGGAGCGCGCCACGCTCGGCGCGATCGAGGCGGCGGTCACGGCCGAGGGCGTGCGCGCCGAGCTCGACGAGCCGGCGCCGGGCACGGTCACCGTGACCCTGCTCGGCGGGACGCTCGACCCCGATCACCGGGCGCGGGTGGCAAAGGCGATCGAGCGGGCGCGCCCGGCCGGCGTCGACGTGCAGTTGATTGACGGTGCGGCGCCCGCGCGCGTCGAGATCGAGCTGCGCATCGCCACCGCGGATGGTCTGCTCGACGCCCAGCGGCGCGCGGCGCAGGAGACGATCGGCAAGCGCTTCGCCGATTACTTCGCGGCGCTGCCGGTGCGCAGCGACGGAAGCCTCACGCGCCTGCTGGGTCTCGCGATGGGCGTCGACGGCGTCGAGGATGCGCGCGTCACCGCCGCCCGCGTCGGCACGACCGACGTGCTCGACGCTGCCGCCGGGCGGCTCGCGCTCGCCGACGAGCCGACCGAGCTGGGCGAGCTGCGCATCGTCGATCCGGCCCTCGCGACCGGCCTCACGCTGGTCGTGCGCTACCCGCGCGGCGAGCCGATTCCCGACGAGGCCAAGCTCTCCGCCGCGGTCGAAGCGGCGGTCGCGACCGTCAATGCGCTCGCCGACTCGACCGATGCGGCCGCCGTCGCCAAGCGCACCCTCGGCTGGGGCCGGCTCAGCCGCGTGCTGCCGCTGCCCCACGCCGGCTGGGTTGTGGCGACGCTCGACCAGCAGTTCGCCGGCGCCCCGGCCGCGGCCGACGCCGACCTCGGCAAGTACTCGGCCCAGTGGGTGCTGACCCGCCCCAACGGTGTGAGCCAGGTGCTCGATGCCGCCGCTGCGCCACCGTTCCAGCTCGCCGCACACGAGCGCCTGTCGGTTGCGCGCGTCGCGGTCGAAGTGAAGCCGAAGACGCCATGAGTGCCGCGCCTCGTCCTTCCGTGACGTGCCGTGGTCCGGCCGAGGCCTGCCCGCGCCGGACGTTCGCGCCGGGCGGCGTGCGCGCTCGCAGCGGCTCGCCGGGGAGGCCCGCATGAGCGCCTACGACAAGCTGGTCGACCTGCTGCCGACGCTGTGGCGCCCCCAGCCGGGCGACCGCACCCTGCTCGTCCTATGGATCGAAGCGGTCGGCGCCGCGTTCGACGGTGCCGGGATCGACATCCAGCACGTGCTGCGCGCCCACTGGGCCGACACCGCGGATGCGGCGATCTGGGCGGCGCACTACCAGGCCGAGCGGCGCGAGCGCCGCCTGCCGCCGCCCAACGTGCGCGATGCCGCCGACCGTGCCGAGCTGCAGCGCTATCCGTGGATCCGCGACCTCGCCCGCATCGGCGCGCTGCTCGATCTGCCGCCCTGGCACGATCCGGCGAGCCTGCGCGAGAACGTCGAGGAGTACCGCCTGCGCCTCGCCGACATCGTCGAGGCCTACCGCCTGGGGCTCGCCACGCCGGCGGCGCTGCGCCGGCTGGTCGACGCGGCGCTGCCCGAGGACATGGCCGCACACCCGGCCCGAAGGCGCAGCCGTTTCTCGATCGAGGAGCCGGTCGCGCTGCTGGCGGCGACCGACGCGCTGGTTTCGACCCCGACGGTCGAGGAAGACGACCGCGTCGGTCCGCTCGCGCGCTGGCCGCTCACCGCCGCCGCGACGCCCGCGTTCGTCTTCGTCGGCACCGCACCGGATGCGATCGGCGCGGCGACCGAGCGCCCGATGATCGAGCGCTACACCCCCGGATCGACCCCGGCCGCCATCGGCGTCGCGTGGACCGGCACGCTCGCCCCGGACCAGGCCCTGCGCCTCGCACCCGACCGGCGCACCTGGCTCGTCCGCGACGGCCGGTTGCACGGCTCGCCGGCGCCGACCTCCGCCAACGCGCCGCGCGACCCGTCGGCGAACGGTCCGTGGAGCGAGCTCGCGGCGCTTGCCGCGGGCCGCGCCGTGAGCCTGTCGTTCGGCCCGGACGGCAGCCTGTGGGCGATCCAGCGCACGCAGCAGACCTGGCGCGCGCAGCGCTTCAACGGCAGCGCCTTCTCGCCGATCGAGACCGACGCGCCGGCCGGCCCCTTCCACGCCCTGCTCTGCCACGGCGATTCGGCCTGGCTCGGCACCGACGCGGGCCTCTTCCGCTGCCGGCTGTGGCCGGACGACGGCGTGCTGCGCTGGGGCGCGGTGCCGGGTGTGACCGGCGCGGTGCGAGTGCTCGCCGTCCATGCAGACAAGCTCCACGCTGCCGGCGCCGACGGCGTGCACGTGCTCGCCGCCGACGGCAGCGTGCTCGCCCATCGCCATGCCGGCGTCGATCTGCGCGCATGGTGCGGCGACGGCGCGCAGGAGGTGCTGGCGACCGAGGAGGCGCTATATCTGCATCGCGCCGGCCGCTACTGGCGCTACGAGGGCGCCTCTGCGAGCGAGCATGTCGCCGACTGGGTCGAGGATGCGCCCGCAGACGGCAACACGAGCCCGCTGCCCGAGGTCACGGCGATCGCCGCAAGCCCGGACGGCAGCCTGTGGTTCGGCAGCGCCGACGGGCTCGCCCGCTGGTACGCGGCCGAGGACGGCACCACCCGGCTCGAGGCCTTTCCGGATCTCGTCGGCGCGGCGGTCGCGGCGCTCACGGTGGACGACCGCGGCCTGCTCTGGATCGCCGCCGCAAACGGGCTGTTCCGCTACGACGGGCGCGATCTCGCCCAGCACGATTTCGCCGCCGCGGCCTGGATCGCCGCCGGCCACGCCGACACCGCCTACCCGGACGACGTGCGCACCGAGCCGCGCGGGCACTGGCGCTTCGATCGCGCGGCCACGCGCTGGCAGCGCTGGTCGGCGGCGCAGCGCCACTTCGCCGACGCCAACCTGCCCGATCGCGCGCAGGCCGACGCAGAGATTGTGGCGGTGCTGATCGCGCCGGCCGTGCGCGCAGAGCTGGGCGCCTGGGACGGCACGCGCTTCGAGCCGGCCGCGACGGTGCCGCCCGGCGAGCTGCGCCTGCGCATCAAGCCCGACGAGACCCGCATCGTGACCGGCGCCCTGCCCTGGCTGCCGGCGCCGTCGGGCGCCGCCGGCGAGACTTGGCGCTACCTGCAGATGGACGAGGCCCCGGCGCCGCCGGCGCAGGGCCGCCCGTGGTGGTCGACGGAGGGGCAGCTCTTTCCGACGCCCTCGCCGAAGGCGCCGGTACCCGGGCATCTGCGCGACGCCCCCGGTTTTCTCGCCGACCCCCAGGGCGAAGGCCAGTTCGACCACAGCGCCTTCGCCTACCCGCCCTCGGCGCGGCTGTGGGTGGTACGCCCGCACGCGCCGCGGGTCGGCATCCGCATCCGCCTGTGCCTGCCCGACCCCGGCGAGGCCGCCGACCCGGCGCTCGCCGAGCGCGTCTGGAAGCTCGTCGCGCGCGCGCGGCCGGCCGGCGTGCCGCTGCAACTGATGGTCGAAGGCCGCATCGTCAAGGAGAGCACATCATGACCCTCGAACAAGCCCGGCAGCTCGCGACGAGTCTCGGCGGCAAGGCGCCGGGGCATCTCGTCAAGGCCGACGACTGGAACAAGCTCGTGACCGTGCTCGAGGCCTACGGCGAGACACTCGCCGGCCTCGACGTGCGCGTCGGCGACCTCGAAGACGAACTGACGGAACTCGCGGCCAAGGTCGCCCCGCTCGAAGGCCTCGCCGACCGGGTCCAGGCGCTCGAGGACGAGACCGCGCCGCTGCGCGAGAACTACCAGCTGTCGGTGCGCACGACCAGCGAGAACCACCTGGTCGGCCAGGTCGCCGAGCTGGTGTTCACGGCGACCGCGCTCGACGGCTCGCCGCTCGCCGCGCCGATGCCCTGGCTCGACGTCGTCACCACCTGGGGGCGGCTGCGCGCCGCGCCCGGCTTCATCGTGCGCGAGAATGCCGAGGAGAACGCGCTGTCGATCCAGTTCAACAACGCCGGCGAGGCGCGCGTGCAGCTGCGCTCGCACTTCACCAAGGGCTTCACGCCGAGCGTCGAGCAGTCCTTCCAGAACATGCTGCAGACCCAGGTCGGCACCACCGGCAAGACGGTGATGAAGATCCTGCAGGACTCGGCCTCGCCGCAGGACCCCGAGACGGTGATGGCGTTCAAGTCCATCCACCAGGTCTACGACGGCAACAAGACCGTCAAGACCTACGCCGACGGCTACATCGGCCAGGCGACCGGCGGCAAGTACCTCGGCGGCAAGCTCGGCACGCTGCTGCCGCTGGGCGAGTGGGAGCACTACCGCGCCACCGTGATGGCCTTCGCCAAGCCCGACGCGAGCCCGCTGACCCCGGACCCGACGCGCGGCGTCGCGACCATCCAGGTGAATTTCCGCGAATGGATCCCGCACTGGTCGGGCGACTACATCGACACGATCACGCCGATCCTGCCGGACTGGAAGAACCTGATCGAGCTCAACCTCGGCAAGCTCGAGCTGATCCCGATCACGATCAAGGAACTCGACAAAGGGATCGGCAAGGCCGGCGTGCTCGGCCACCTGCGCAATCTCAACGCGATGGACAAGGCGATCCCGTTGATCAACCCCGGGCCGGACCTCCTCATGCAGCAGAACAAGGCCATGCTCGAAGGCACGATCAAGACCCAGCTCGCGGTCGGCGGCGCCGACACGCTGGCGGCGGTGGGCTACGCCCAGCAGGCAGTGATCACCCAGCAGGTCGGCGCCCAGGCCAAGGCCGCACAGGCGACCGCGCAGGACGCCTCGAGCGTGAAGCAGACCGTAGGGGTGCTCGAGCAGCGCATCCAGAGCGCCGAACAGACGGGCAAGGAGATCAGCGCCGGGCTGAAGACGATCGGTGACGGCGTGAACAAGATCAACGTCGCCGAAGTCGCCGACCTCGGCGGCCGGCTCAACAAGATCAACCTCGACCTCGCCGGACTCGCGGCGAAGATCGGCCGCTGAGGCGACGCGATAATGCGCCCACCGCACTGAGCAGGTCCCTTCCCCTTCAAGGGGGCGGAGGCGGGGTTTCGCAACGCACCGCGTTGCGCCGCAGAAGCGGGCAGGCTGTGCAAAGCCTGCCCTCCGGACAGGATGGGGATGGGTTTCCCGCAGCGAGGCCCCGTTCCCGGTAAGAACGGTCCACCCGAGAGCCATGCCCATCGTCTACCTCGAACCCGGCGATTTCAACACCTTCCAGGTGCAGCGAATCCTCGATTTCCTCAACCGTGCGACCAGCGCCCGGCAGCTCGACCGCGACATCGAGTTTCCGGGCGAGCCGGATATCGGCGTGCGGCTCGGGCAGCGCCTGCTCGACGCGCGCGAGGCGCTGGGCGGGCGCTTCACCGACATCGCCCAGGTGCGCGCGATCCGGCTGATCGGGCCGGAACGCTTCACCGAGATCTGCGTCGCGGCGCTGGGGCTGGATCCGCGCCGCTGGGTCGAGCTCTTCTTCGGCGCGAACCCGATGGCGACGCCGACCGAGACCGGGCTCGGGGTGAGCCTCGACGTGCTGCCGCAGCCGGCCTGGCGCGGCCAGCCGCTGGCGGTCACGGTGCGGGTGCGCGACCATGGTGGCACGCCGCGCGCCGGTGTGGCCGTGACGGTGCAGACCGGCATCGGCCGGCTCGTCTACATGTTCGGCTTCACCCGCATCGAGGGCGCCGCGGTCACCGTGCTCACCGGCGGTGACGGCGCCGCCCGGCTCGAACTCGTCACGCCGCCGCGCGAGCCGCTCTCGGACGTGCAGCAGGCCGCCCTCGAGTTCGCGCTGACGCGGCTCGATGCGACCGCGACCGATCCCCTCAAGCTCGAAGCGGAGTTTAGAGCCCTCGCCGCCGACTACGCGCTGGAGCGCAACTACAACCTGCGCCGCGCGATCGACATCCACGTGCGGGAGTTCCGCGAGACCATGATCGAGAGCCTCAATCCGGGCCGCTGGCGCCTCGAATGGCCGGTCGACAGCGCCCTGCTGCAGGCCGACGCGGTGGACGCCGACGGCGGCGGCTCGAGCGCGGCCCGGGCGGTGCGCACGGTCGCCTGGAAGAACTGGATCGGCGCATGGCTCGAGTTTCACGCCGACGCGCTGCGCGAAGGCACGCAACTCGCCGATGCGTTCGCCGGTGCCGCAGGCGGCAAGGGTGCGGCGGTGATCGGCGACCTTCTGCTCGAGGCGCGCCGCTTCGTCGCCCTGCAGCCGGGCCGCGCCGCCGAATGGCTCGGCACGCGCGAGATCGCGGCGGCGGCGCGCGATCTGGTCGGCGGCGACCTCGAGCGGCTCGATCCGGCCGCGCGCGCCGCGGTGCTGACCGAGTTCGAGGTCGCCGCCGGCGGGGTGCGCCCGACCACCTTCGGCAGCTACACGCTGGTCGCCCACGCCAGCGCCGACCTCAGCGAACGGATCAACGCGGTCGAGGCCGCCGGCAAGCTCGACGCCGAGCACCTGCGCGGCGTGCTCGCCGACATCGACCAGCGCGCGGCACTCATGGACGAGCGCGCGAGGGGCATCGAAGCGCTCGCCGAATCGGTGCGCCGCGACCGCCTCGCCGTCGACGAGCAACTCACCCGGCTCGACACCCGAATCGACCAGTTCGACACGCAGTTCGGTCAGTTCACCACGCAGATCGGCCAATTCAACAACCAGATCGGGCAGTTCAATACCCAGATCACCCAGTTCAACACCCAATTGGGCCAGTTCGGCACCCAGCTCAACCAGTTCAACACCCGGGTCGCCCAATTCGACAGCCAGTTCTCGCAGTTCTCCACCAACCTCACCCGCTTCAACGCCGACCTCGCGACCTTCAACACCAACCGGACCGCGCTCACGACGCGCATCGACGGGCTGCAGTCCGATCTGCAGACCGTGCGCCTCGACGTGCGCAACCTCGGCGGCGGAGGCATCCGGTGAGCGGCGCGCCGCTCGGACTCTACCCCTCCAAGGCCTGCGTGCCGGCCCAGCGGCTGAACGCGGGGGCGAGCCTCGCGCTCGATGTGCCGGTGGCGCAAGACGGGGGCTACGTGTTCCGCCGCTCGCTGTGGCTGCCGCTGCCCGCGGCGGCCGCCGACGCCCAGGCGCTGCGCTGGGTCGCGAGCGCCTTGAAGGTGCGCTTTGCGACCGCGAACATCGTCATCGAAACCGGCCGCACCGAATGGTTCTCGCGCGTACACACGAGCGACAACCGCACGGTGCGGCTCGAGCTCGTCTGGCCGGCGGCCGTATCGCGCATCCACTCGCCTGCCGGCTACGACCGCATCGACATGACGCTGCACCGAGCCGACGGCGAGCACGTCGTCGAGGAGGCGACGCAGACCGGCAAGACCGACACGACGCTGCTGCCGCCATGGGTCGGCTCGCCGCTCGTCATCCGCCTCGCCCAGGCGATCGTCGCCAAGTCCAAGCTCAAGAAGCCGGCGAAGAAGGCGGCGGGCAAGTCCGGCGCGGGATCGGCGGCCGAGAAGCTCGGCGCGGGCGACTCGAGCCTGGCGGTCGAAAAGACGGAAGCGCTGATTCTGCTGGGCAGCGTCGTCCAGTCGCACGTCGTCCCGCAGATCACCGTCGTCGGCAAGCCGAACAGCCCCCGCCTGCGCCTCGCTCTGGAGGCGCGCGGCGCCGAGCCGGAGAAGCTCCTGTGGCAGGCCCTCGCACCTGGCGAGCAGGCGACGGCCGACCTGCCCGCCGGCGCGCTTGCCGACGAGTGGGCGGGCGCGCTCGAGCAGGTCGCGAAGGCGCTCGCGACGCCCGTACCCGACGCCCCGCTGCGGCTGCGCCTCGATGTCGAATCGGACGCGCCGTGCACGGCCACCCTGCAGCAGGCCGCATTCGGCCTGGAAGGAGACTTCGCGCTCCTCGACGCGCCGCGCCGGCTCGACTTCGACGGTGCGCGCGCCGCTGTCTTGGCCCTGACGCTCGATCGCCTCCCGGCCGGCGTCACCGCGCTCGAGCTCGGCGGCCTGCTCGACGGCGCCGAGCGCACCCCGCCGGCCGATGCGCCGCTCCCCGCGGGCGGACGCGTGGGCGTGCTGTGCGAGCCCGACCAGCTCACGCTGCGCCGCATGGATCTCGCCGCACCGGCCGCGCTCGGCGGCGTCGCGCTCGGCTGGCATCCCCTGACGGAACGCCTTACGGGCCGTCTCGCGGTCCTGGGCGACGGCGGCAGCGGCCCGGCCGCGCGCGCGCTGGTCGAGCAGCCGTTTTCGATCGAGACGCCCACGAGCGGCTGGATCGCGCTGCGCTGGCCGGCGCTCGACTTGCAGCCCCGAGCACTGTGGCTGCGGCTCGCGCTCGACGAAGGCGCCGGCCTGTGGCTCGCCGACCCGCAGGGGCTGCCCGCACCCGGCTGGCAGGAACGGCCGGGCACGGCCGCCGGCGCTCGCGCGCCGCTGGGCCTTGCGCCGCTGTGCGCCTGGCTCGAAGAGCCGCTCGGCGACGCGACACCGGCGGCGAGCCTGCACTTCGTCTCCGGCGCCCACGAGGCCGCCCCGCAGCGCACCGGCAAGCGCTTCGGCCTGACGCTTCCGGGCAGCACCCTCGGCACCGATCCCGCGAGCGCAATCCAGGTACGCTGCACCGCCCCGGCCCGGCTGATCGTCGAGTCGGCCGAGGCCACGGTACGGATCGGCTGAACCCCAATCCTCTGCGGTCCGCGCCGCCACGGCCAGGAAACCCGCTTCTGACCACGCGCGCCGACATCCGGCGTCGCTGAGCACGGCCGGTACGGCGCGGCATCGGGCAATACA
Organism: Gammaproteobacteria bacterium; assembly: GCA_029289265.1. Taxonomy (GTDB): domain Bacteria; phylum Pseudomonadota; class Gammaproteobacteria; order Burkholderiales; family Rhodocyclaceae; genus JARFTX01. The sequence continues at coordinate 48,684 of JARFTX010000017.1, read as the reverse complement.
ACCGCCTTGCCGGCGCGAGCCGCCGATTTCCGCCCTCTCAACGGTTCCGGAATCCAGCAGGTGAGTACAGCTCGTGCGGGCAATTGACCGTACGCCGCGCATCGTGCATGGTCCGGGATTCGTCACTGCATGCCGGACACTGCCCCATGGACAACTACGCCCTGCCGATCACCGAACGCATCGACTGGCTGTTCGACCATGCCCGGCGCCACTCGGAGGAGTTCCAGAGCCCGGAATCGTGGCTGTCGCGCAAGCGCCATCTCGCCGAGCATCCGACCGCGATCACGGTCCTCAAGTGCATGGACGGGCGCATCAACCTGTCGGTCGCGACCCGCACGCCGGTCGGCATCATCCAGCCGTTCCGCAACCTCGGCGGCCGCTTCGACCTGGGCTGGCCGCACCTCGGCGAGGTACTGTCGCACCACATCCAGACGGTCGTCGCCGAGGGGCGGCGGGCGCTCACGCTGATCACCTATCACTACTCCAAGGGCGATCCGCGCCGTGGCTGCGCGGGCTTCGACTACGACACCGACGCGGCAATGCGCCATGTCGCCGAGGTCAAGGCACAGTTCGAGTTCGCCTTCGGCAGCGGCCACGATACGGTCTACCCGCTGGTGTGCGGCTTCGAGACCGACGAGGACGCGCTGGTGCTGCACGGCCAGAACGGCGAGCGCCTCGACCTGTCCACGGTCACGACTACCGACGCCCGCTCGCTGCCGGTGATGCTCGAGCGCCTCTACCCCGACATGCAGGCCCAGGTGCGGCGCGACCTGCTGCCGCTGGTGCTCGGCAACCTCGAGCACATCGCCGAGGTCAAGCGTACCAAGCGTGAGATCGACATCGAGCACCGCGAGTGGATGGTCTGCATCGGCCGCGGCTTCGACTGGCTGCACATGCCCAACCGCGCGCTCATCATCGGGCCCTACAGCCCCAACCTCGCCGAGCCGATCCGCAAGGCGGCGATCATCATCCGCGCCAACATGAGCCGCGGGCGCATTCCCGACGACGGTTTCCTGCTGCTCGCCACTGTTCCCTATTCCGAGATCGGCATGGAGCGCGCCCGGGCCATCCTCAAGAGCCGCTTCATGTGCCGCTTCGCGGCCGAGGTGATCCGCGAGGAGTTCCCCGACCTGGCGGAGACGATGCACATTCGCACGGCGGTGCTCGACTGGCGCTCGCGTGCGCTCGAGTTGGTGGAAGACTGAGGGGGGCGACTGAAGTTGGAGGACTGAGGGTCGAGGACTGCGCCTGGTCGGCACGGCGTTCTTGCGTCGCGCTACAATTGCACCCTTCGATGGTGCACCGCAGAGAACGAAAATGCCCCTGACCCAGACAGAGAACCTCAACATCGTCGCGGCGGACCACATGCCGTCGCCCGAAGAAATCAAGGCACAGGTGCCGCTCAGCGAGCGCGCCGCGCAGTCGGTGGTGGCCGGCCGCAAGGCCCTGTGCGACATCCTCGACCGCAAGGATCCGCGCCTCTTCGTCGTCGTCGGCCCATGCTCGATCCACGACCCGGTCGCCGGTCTCGACTACGCGCGGCGACTGAAGACGCTCGCCGACGAGGTCGCCGAGACGCTGCTCATCGTCATGCGGGTCTATTTCGAGAAGCCGCGCACCTCGACCGGCTGGAAGGGCTTCATCAACGATCCGCACATGGACGACTCGTTCCGCATCGACGAGGGCATGCGCCGCGCGCGCCAGTTCCTGCTCGACGTGAACGAGATCGGACTGCCCGCCGGCACCGAGGCGCTCGACCCGATCGCGCCGCAGTACTACGGCGATCTCATCACCTGGACCGCGATCGGCGCGCGCACTTCCGAGTCGCAGACGCACCGCGAGATGGCCTCGGGCCTCTCCACGCCGGTCGGCTTCAAGAACGCGACCGACGGTGACCTCGACGTCGCGATCAACGCGATCGTCTCCGCCTCGCACCCGCACAGCTTCCTGGGCATCAACGGCCGCGGCCAGTCGGCGATCCTGCGCACCCGCGGCAACCGCTACGGCCACGTCGTGCTGCGCGGCGGCGGCGGACGGCCGAACTACGACACGGTGTCGATCTCGCTCGCCGAGCAGGCGCTCGCCAAGGCGAAGCTGCCGGCCAACATCGTCGTGGACTGCTCGCACGCGAACTCGTGGAAGAAGCCCGAGCTGCAGCCGCTGGTGATGAAGGACGTCATGCACCAGATCCGCGAGGGCAACTGCTCGGTGGTCGGCATGATGGTCGAGAGCTTCATCGAAGCCGGCAACCAGCCGATCCCCGACGACCTGTCACAGCTTCGCTACGGCTGCTCGGTGACGGATGCCTGCGTCGGCTGGGACACGACCGAGGAGATGATCCGCAGCGCCCACCGCATGCTGCGCGAGACGCCGATGGAGAGCCGGCTGCGATGAATCTCGTCGTGCAGGGCGACGACGTCGATTCCGTCGCCCTCAAGGCGCTCGCGCGCGCCGCGGCCACCACCACCATCGAGCAGATCACCCCGCAGGCCTTCCGTCTCGTCGGCGCGTCCGCGTCCGACCGGATCCCGGCGCTGTGCGAGGCGGCGCGCCTGGACTGGGCGTGGGTGCCCGAGGGCCGGCGGCTCGCCGACTTCGGCCTGTTCGTCACCGACATGGACTCGACGCTGATCGACATCGAGTGCATCGACGAGATCGCCGACATGCAGGGCTTGAAGCCCGAAGTCGCCGCGATCACCGAGGCGGCGATGCGTGGCGAGATCGACTTCGGCGAATCGATCACGCGCCGGGTCGCGCTGCTCGCGGACCTTCCCGAGAGAGCGCTCGCCGAGGTCTACGAGCACCGCCTCGCCCTCAACCCCGGCGCCGAGCGCCTGCTTCGCCGGCTCACGGCGACCGGACTGCATACGGTGCTGGTGTCGGGCGGCTTCACCTACTTCACGACGCGACTCGCCGAGCGCCTCGGCTTCGACGAGCACTACGCCAACGAGCTGGAAGTGCGCGACGGCCGCCTCACCGGCCGCCTCGCCGGCCCCATCGTCGACGGCGCCGCCAAGGCCGCGCACCTTTGCCGCATCCGCGACCGCCTCGGTCTGCGCCCCGACCAGGTCATCGCCGCCGGCGACGGCGCCAACGACATCCCCATGCTGCAGGCCGCCGGCTACGGCGTCGCCTACCGCGCCAAGCCGGTGCTGCGCGCAGTCGCCGACTGCCGCCTCGACCACGTCGGGCTGGACGGAATCCTCAACCTGTTCGACTGAAGCCGGTCACGCCCGCCTGATCCGCTCCAGGTGCGCGAGGATCGGGTTGAGCATCGCTGCGCCGAGCCGCTTGCTGCGCGCCGCGCTCCAGCCGGTCTGGCCGTCGGGCAGGTTGGCGTTGTCCTTGAACGGCATCTCCAGCGTGAGCGACAGGCAGCCGAAGCGGTGCGCGACCCACTTGCTGGCGAGCGTCAGCGTCTGCTCGCCGAAGCGGCCCGGCTCGTAGCCGTGCTCGGTCTGGAAGTCGGGGCTCACCGCAGCGGTCGCGGCGAGGAAGGCCTGCTGGTGGCCGGCGACTTCCTCGGGAACGCCCGGCACGTCCTCGGATGCCGAAAAGAACACGTAGGGAATGGTCTCGTCGCCGTGGATGTCGAGGAAGAGCTCGCAGCCGCTCGCCTCGATCGCGGCGCGCACATGGAACACCTCGGGGCTCGCCGCCGGATCGGGCGCGCGCCATTCGCGGTTGAGATTGCGTCCCGCGGCGTTGGTGCGCAGATTGCCGAGCACGGCGCCGTCAGGATTCATGTTGGGCACGACGTGCACGACGGCGTGCTCGCGGATGCGGCGCGAGACCGGATCGGCGGCATCGAGCAGGCGCTCCAGCAGTCCCGCGACGAACCACTCGCCCATGGTCTCGCCCGGATGCTGGCGGGCGATGATCCACACCGGCAGCCTCCCGGGCAGCGGCCGGCCGACTGTGATGCGGTCGAGGTCGCGACCCTGCACGGTCGAGCCCAGGTCGTCGACCTGCGCATAAGGCGACATCTCCGCCCAGCCGAGCAGATCGAGGTGGCGTTCGTAGGAGAACGGCTCGAAATAAGCGTAATAGATGCTATCGCGCTCGGGCACATGCTCGACGACGAGCCGCCCGTCCTCGTAGCGCGTGGGCACGCGGAACCAACTGCGGCGGTCGTACGACGCCACCGCGCGGTAGCCCGCCCAGCCGTCGGCGTAGGTCGCGTCCGCGGCGTTCTCGAACACCATCCTGATCGACTTCCCGGCCGCGCCCTGCAGGCGAAAATGAAACCACTGCCGGATCTCGGCCGCATTGTCGGCCCGCAGCCGCAGCCGGATGTCCGCGGGATCGTCGAGACGCACGATGTCGATGCTGCCCGAGTCGAAATTGCTGCTGATCTTCACGTCGTCTCCCTATCGTCCGACGAAATCGGCGGGCTGAGCCCGCGGTGCGCTGCCGAGCCTGGGCCTTCGCCGAACAATGGCGAACAATGGGGTCAGACTCCATTAGTGGCGAACAATGGGGTCAGACTCCATTAGCATTTTGATTATGTGTAATCAATGGAGTCTGACCCCATTGTACATTAGGAACAATGGAGAACAATGGGGTCAGACTCCATTAGCATTGATTATGTGTAATCAATGGAGTCTGACCCCATTGTTCCTGACCCCATTGTTCCCGTCCTCATCCGGTGCGCCGCCTGAACACCAGCGTGCGATCGTCCGACGCCTCGGCGGCGAACTCATAGCCTTCGGCATCGAAACCCTTCAATGCCTCGATGTCCTCGGCCCGTTGGCGGATCGCGTGACGCGCCATCGCGCCGCGCGCACGTTTCGCATAAAAGCTGATGATGCGGTAGCGCCCGTCCTTCCAGTCCTCGAACACCGGTGTCACTACCGGCCCGGCAACCCGCGCCGTGCGAACCGACTTGAAGTACTCCTCCGAGGCCAGGTTCACCAGCACCCCTGCGCCTCCCGCGTCGCGCTCGGCCGCGAGCAACGCGTTCAGCGCCTCGGTGAGCCGGTCGCCCCAGAACTCGTAGAGATTCCTGCCGCGCGCGGTCGCGAGCCGGCTGCCCATTTCGAGACGATACGGCTGCATCAGGTCCAGCGGACGCAGCACGCCGTAGAGCCCCGACAGGATGCGCAGATGCGCCTGCGCCCAGTGCAGGTCGTCGTCGCTCAGGCTCGGCGCGTCGAGCCCCGTATAGACGTCGCCATCGAAGGCAAGCACCGCCTGCTTCGCGTTCGCCGGACTGAACGGCCGCGACCAGGACTCGTAACGCGCAACGTTGAGCGTGGCGAGCCCGTCCGACAGCTTCATGAGCTTGGCGACCTCGGCCGGCGTCAGCTCGCGCAATACCTGGATCAGCTCGTCGGCCTCATCGAGGAAATCGGGTTGGGTGTGGGTCTGCGTGATGGGTGGCGTCTCGAAGTCGAGCGCCTTGGCGGGGGAGACGACGAAGATCATTTCGGCCGGATGGTTGGGGAACGAGTCGCGCCATGGTAGCAAAACCGCGCTTCTGCGGTTACGGGGCATCGATGTCAAACCGGGGCGGCTCCCGGTTTGACATCGATGCCCCGTTTGCGCACCATTCCACGGTTAAGCGCCGCCTCCTGTCCGATGCCCCAATCCCCCCTGCTCGCCCGCTCGCTCGCCGCCGTCTGGCACCCGTGCACGCAGATGAAACAGCACGAGCAGCTGCCGCTCGTGCCGATCGTGCGCGGCGAAGGCGCGTGGCTCGTCGATGCCGACGGCCGGCGTCTGCTCGACGGGATCAGCTCGTGGTGGGTGAACCTCTTCGGTCACTGCAATCCCCGCATCAACGCCGCGCTGCGCGACCAGCTCGAACGGCTCGAACACGTCATGCTCGCAGGCTTCACGCACGAGCCGGTGGTCGAGCTCTCCGAGCGGCTCGCCGCCCTCACCGGCCACCGCCTGGGTCACGCCTTCTACGCCTCGGACGGTGCCTCGGCAACCGAGATCGCGCTGAAAATGAGCGCCCACTACTGGCGCAACCTCGGCCGCCCCGGCAAGAACCGCTTCGTCAGTCTCGCCGGCAGCTACCACGGCGAGACGGTGGGCGCGCTCGCGGTGACCGACGTCTCGATCTTCCGCGATGCCTATGCGCCGCTGGTGCGAGCCGGCGCGCTCGTGCCAAGCCCCGATGCGCGGCTCGCCCAGCCGGGCGAGTCGGCGGCCGACGTCGCACGCCGCGCCGCCGCCGTGCTCGAAGCCCATCTCGCAGCGCACCACGACGAAACTGCCGCGCTCATCGTCGAGCCGCTGGTGCAGGGCGCCTCGGGCATGGTCATGTACGACCCCGACTACCTGCGGCTCGCGCGTGCGCTGTGCGACCGCTATGAGGTGCTGCTCGTCGCCGACGAGATCGCGGTCGGCTGCGGGCGGACCGGCACCTTCTTCGCGTGCGAGCAGGCCGGCATCTGGCCCGACCTGCTGTGCCTGTCGAAGGGCATTTCGGGCGGCTATCTGCCGCTGTCGCTGGTGCTTGCGACCGATGCGGTCTATGCGGCCTTCTACGACGACGCGACCGCACGTGGCTTTCTTCACTCGCATTCCTATACCGGCAATCCGCTCGCCTGTCGCGCCGCGCTCGCGACGCTGGCGATCTTCGACGAGGACGACGTGCTCACGGCCAACCGTACGCGCGCCGAGATGCTCGGCGAGGCGATGCGGGCGCGCTTCGCCGATCACCCGGCCGTGCGCCACCTGCGCCGGCGCGGCATGATTGCGGCCTTCGATGTCGCCGACGCGCGCCCCGATTTCGCCCGCCGCTTCTTCGCCGCCGGACTGGACTACGGCGTCCTGCTGCGCCCGCTCGGCGATACGGTCTACTTCATGCCGCCCTACGTCGTCGGCGAGGACGAGATCGGTCACCTCGCCGACGGAGCCGCTGCGGCCCTCGCTGCGGCTCTGCGTTAACTGACCATGCTGCGCGACCTGCTCGCGGCCGATCTGGCCGATCTCGATGCCCGCGCGCTGCGCCGCGTGCGCCGCAGCCTCGACACCCCCTGCGGCCCGCGCGCCCGCGTCGACGGCCGCGCGCTCACTGCCTTCTGCAGCAACGACTACCTCGGCCTCGCCGCCGAGCCGACACTCGGCGCGGCGCTCGAGGCCGGCGTCGCGCGCTGGGGCACCGGCTCGGGCGCCTCGCACCTGGTGAGCGGCCACTACGCGGTGCACGATGCACTCGAGGCGCGGCTCGCCGCCTTCGTCGGCGCCGAGCGCGCGCTCTACTTCTCGACCGGCTACATGGCCAACGCCGGCACGATCCCGGCGCTGGTCGGGCGCGGCGACGCGATCTTCGCCGACCGGCTCAACCACGCCTCGCTGATCGACGGGGCGCTCCTCTCACGCGCCGGGATCTCGCGCTATCCGCACGGCGACCTTGCCGCGCTCGAGCGCCAACTCGCCGCAAGCGAGGCGAAGCGCAAGCTCATCGTCACCGACACCGTCTTCAGCATGGACGGCGACGTCGCTCCGCTCGCCGAGATGCAGGCCCTCGCCGAGCGCTTCGATGCCTGGCTGATGGTCGATGACGCACACGGCTTCGGCGTGCTCGGACCTCAGGGACGCGGCGCGCTCGCCGAGGCGGGCGTCGCGTCGTGGCGCATCGTCTACGTCGGCACGCTCGGCAAGGCCGCCGGCGTCTCGGGCGCCTTCGTCGCCGGCGCCGCCGACGTCGTCGAGTGGCTGATGCAGAAGGCCCGCACCTACGTCTTCACCACCGGCGCCCCGCCCGCGCTCGCCGCCGCGCTGCTCGCGAGCCTCGACCTGATCGAAGCCGGCGACGCCCACCGCGCTCGGCTCGCGCACCTGATCGAACTGTTGCGCAACGAGCTTCGACTGGATCGCTGGCGGCTCATGCCATCGCGCACGCCGATCCAGCCGATCGTGATCGGCGACAATGCCGAAGCGGTCGCGGTGGCCCGCGCGCTATGGAACGAAGGCCTTTGGGTGCCGGCGATCCGCCCGCCGACCGTGCCGCCGGGCACGGCGCGCCTGCGGGTATCGCTGAGTGCAGCGCACACCGAGGAGGAAGTGCGTCGGTTGGCGTGCGCCCTGAATGCGCTCGAGGCGCGACCGGTATGAGGCCGCTGGTGCTGCTTCACGGCTGGGGCCTCGGGCCGCATGTGTGGTCGGGACTGATCGAGGCGCTCGGCCCCGGTTTCGATATTCACGCTCCGGCACTGCCCGGTCATGGCGAGGCGCTCTCCGACCGCGACCGTGGCAAGTCCCCGGCGAATGACACGCAACCCAACCTGCCCGAGGGCCCCCTCGTCGCCAACGTGCGCCCGGACGGCCCCGATCCTGGCGGGTTCCGTCCGCCTGCCGCCTCGCTCGACGCCTGGGCGGACGTGCTGGCGCCCGCCCTGCCCGATGGTGCGATCGTCTGCGGCTGGTCGCTCGGCGCAATGCTGGCGCTCGAACTCGCCCACAGCCACCCCGCGAAGGCTGCCCGTCTGGTGCTGATCGGAGCGACACCGCGTTTCGTTTCGCACGCAGAAGGGATGTCGGCGGATTCCTCCGACGGCAAGCGCGAGACGCAGGCGAGCGAGCCTTCCACGTGGCCCCACGGACTCGAGGTGGAGACCGTCTCGCGCTTCGTCGACGGCTTCGCCGCCGACCCGCGCACGATCAGGCGTCGCTTCGTCGCACTCCAGGCCCTCAACGACGCTCGCCGCCGCGAGGTCGCGGCCGCGCTCGACGCCGCACTGGTGCCGCTCGATGCCGGCCGCCAATCCGCGCTCACGGCGGGACTCGAGATCCTTGCGGCGAGCGACCTTCGCCCCATTGTCGCCTCGATCCGGCAGCCCGCGCTGCTTCTTCACGGCGCCGGCGACGCGCTGATGCCGGTCGGCGCAGCCCGGTGGCTCGCCGCAACCCTGCCGAAAGCGCGCCTGACGGTCTTCGACGATTGCGGCCACGCCCCTTTCCTGTCCCGGCCCCAAGCGTGCGCCGCCTGGATCGACGGATTCGCGCATGACTGAACGCGTCCGCTACAAGCAGGCGGTCCGCGGCGCCTTCGACCGCGCGGCCGCAAGCTATGACCGCGCTGCCATCGTGCAACGCGAGATCTGCCACCGTCTGCTCGATTTTGCCTCGCGGCATACACCCGACGGGCGCGTCGCGCATGTTCTCGACGCCGGCTGCGGCACCGGCTACGGGCTCGCGGATCTCGCCGCCCGCTTTCCCGACGCCACCCTGGTCGCCCTCGACTTCGCCCCGGCGATGCTGGAACAGCTACCCGGCCGCGGCGAACCGGGCGCCGCCGGTCCGCTTTGCGCCGACCTGGAGGCCCTGCCGCTCGCCACCGGGTCGATCGATCTCGCCTGGTCCAGCCTTGCCTTGCAGTGGTGCGATCCGGCGCTCGCGCTAGCCGAGCTCGCGCGGGTGCTGCGTCCTGGCGGAGCCGCCTGGGTCGCGACCCTGGGGCCGGAAACCCTGGCCGAACTGCGCGCGGCGTTCGCACTTGTCGACGACGCCGAGCACGTGCTCCGCTTCACTGCACCTGAAACTCTGCTCGGGCTCGCCCGGCAGCAGGGCTTCACGGTCGCCGCGCACGCCCGCGGACCGAGCTACGCGCTCGCCTCGGACCTGCGCGGGCTGCTGCGCGACATCAAGGCGATCGGCGCCCACAGCGTCGGCGCCGCGCGCCGCCGCGCACCACTCGGACGCGAGGCCTGGCGCATGCTCGAAGCCGCCTACGAGCCCCACCGCCGCGACGACGGCCGCCTGCCGGCAACCTACGACGTGGTCCTGCTTGCGCTGAAGAAGGAGAGCGGTCCCGACGCCCGAGGCGGCACGCAGCCTCCTTGGAGCTGACGCGTCGCCCCAGCCGGCTGATGACGCCCTCTACCCCCGTCCCCATACCGCACGGAAACCCCGATGACTGAACGATGCGCCTGGTTCCTGACCGGCACCGACACCGAGATCGGCAAGACCTTCGTCGCCTGCGCCCTGCTCCACGCCGCCCGCACCCGCGGCCTCAAGGCGGTCGGGATGAAGCCCGTTGCAGCCGGCGCCGACGAGGTCGGCAACGAGCGGATCAACGAGGATGCCGCGCTTCTGCGCGCCGCCGGCAGTTTCGACCCGGGCCTTGCGACGCTCAATCCCTACTGCCTGAAGAGTCCGATTGCGCCCCACATCGCCGCCGCCGAGGAAGGCATAACGATCGAGCCCGCGCCGATCCGCTCCGCCTTCGAGAGACTCGCGGCGCGTGCCGACGTCGTCGTCGTCGAAGGCGCCGGCGGCTTCCTGGTGCCGCTCGGGCCCGGCTTCGACACCGCCGATCTCGCCCGCGCGCTCGATCTGCCGGTGATTCTGGTGGTCGGAATGCGGCTCGGCTGCATCAATCACGCCCTGCTCACTGCCGAAGCCATCACCGCGCGCGGCCTCGCGCTCGCCGGTTGGGTGGCGAACCGCATCGACCCCGACATGCTGCGCTTCGACGAGAACCTCGCCACGCTCGAAGCGCGCATCGGTGCACCGCTGCTCGGCATCGTCCCCCACTGCGACGATCCGGCCAGCGCCGCGCGGCACCTCCGACTGCCCGACTGATCGCGCGACGACGACGGCTCGGGCGCGTCCATCGCGGCGGCCCAGCCCCGACGAGCGCGCTACGACCAGCGCGACCGGCCCATCGCCGGCTTACCCGCGCTTCGCGGCCCCGCACTGCCGCACCTGCTCGAACAGGCACACCGCTGCGGCGGCGCCGACGTTGAGGGACTCGACCGGGCCCGGCATCGGGATCGTGACCGTGGTGGTGGCGAGCGCGGCGATCTCGGCCGAAAGACCCTGCCCTTCGGCGCCGAACAGCCAGGCGACGGAGCCCCGGAGGTCGATGTCGAAAAGTATGCGCGACTCGGCGCCTACGCCGGTGGCGAGGATCTCGCCGCGGTAGCCGTCGAGCAGACGCGCGACGTCGGCGTGCTCGTGAATACGCAGTTGGAATTGCCCCCCCATACCGGCGCGCAGCACCCGCGGCGACCAGGCCTGGGCACATCCGTCCGTGAGCAGCACGTCCGCGAGCCCTGCCGCGGCCGCGGTGCGAAGGATGGTGCCGAGATTGCCGGGGTCCTGGACGCCGTCGAGGACGAGGAGCGAGTCTTCAGGGGTTCGCAGGGCCCGCGCGGGCGGAATGTCGATCACCGCAAGCAGACCCGAGGGCGTATCGACCGGGCTCACATGGGCGAACAGCGGGTCCGCGAGGTGCAGCGTCGGTACCGCTTCGAGCCGGCGCAGCAGCGCCCGGATCTCGGCCCGGCCCAAGCCCTCGTCGCTGACGATGAGTTCCAGCAGCGGCCAGCCGGCCGCCATCGCCGACTCGACCAGATGCGTTCCATCGAGCACGGTGCGACCCAGCTTGCGCCGCTCGCGCCCGGAGTGCGCCAACGCGTGAAGGCGCTTGACCGCCGGGTTGTCGCGCGAGGTGACGTGCTTCATCGCAGCGCGAGGCCGACCGTGGCGATCGCGATGGTGAGGTAGCCGAGCACGATGTTGAAGCCGACCCGCTGCCGGATCCGGTTCAGCGCGGCGGCCCCGGCGGGCCAGTCCTCCGCGGAAACTGCGCGGCGCAGCGCCGCCCACGGGCCGAAGAAGACATTCAGGTAGACCGCGATCATCACCGAGCCGGTCGCGAGCATCAGATGCCACGCGAGCGGCGCCCGAGCGAAACCTGTCGACATCAGCATGAAGAGTCCGGAGGCAAGAATCAGCGCCACCGAGATCCAGACCAGCGGGAAGAAGCGCGCAAAAATCGCGACCCACAGCGTGAGCCGCTGCGGCGGCTCCAGCGCTCCCGCCGCCGGGCGCACGCAGTGGTAGGCGAACGCCATGCCGCCAACCCAGGTGACGACGCCAGCGAGGTGGAGAAACAGCATCAGGTGGTGGAGAGTCATCGCAAGAGTCCTGTGTCGGCCGATCGTGGGAAACACCGGGTCATAGCATAAGCGAGGGCAGGCTCGCCCCGCAAAGCGCCGGCGGCGGCGAGCAGGCCCGGGCCGCCCTTGGGCACGGTTAGCCCGCACCTACCAGAGCGGCGGATTGGCGAGGATGTCGCGCACGGGCGCGAAGCTGCGTCGGTGGCAGTCGAGCACGCCGTGGGCGCGCAGCGCCTCGAGATGATCGGCAGCCGGGTAACCCTTGTGGCGCGCGAAGCCGTATTCGGGATGGCGGGCGTCGAGCTCGCACATCTGCGCGTCGCGCACCGTCTTGGCAAGAATCGAGGCAGCCGAGATCGCCGGCACCGTGGCGTCACCCTTCACCACCGCCTCACTGGGCACCGCAAGTCCCGGACAACGGTTGCCGTCGACCCGCACCAGCTCCGGAACGACAGGCAGCGCCGCCACCGCGCGCTGCATTGCGAGCATCGTCGCGTGCAGGATGTTGAGCCGGTCGATCTCCTCGACGCTCGCCTCGGCGACGGCCCAGGCGAGCGCGCGCTCGCGGATCAGGGCGGCGAGCCGTTCGCGCGCTCGGGCCGTGAGCTTCTTCGAGTCGGACAGGCCGTCGATCGGGCGGGCGGGATCGAGCACCACGGCGGCCGCGACGACCGACCCGCACAGCGGACCGCGGCCAGCTTCATCGACGCCGCAGATCATGCCGACCCGACGGGCCGCAGCGCGCCGTCCGCCGCCGCTCCCAGGTACGGCAGGATCGCTTCAGCGGCGCGCTCGGCCGTGTCCTGCCGCAGCACCCGGTGCAGCTCGGTGAAGCGCTGCTCAAGTCGCGTACGGCCGTCGCGATCGACGAGCCACGCGTCGAGCGCTTCGGCGAGCCGCGCCGGCGTCGCATCATCCTGCAGCAGTTCCGGGACAACCGTCTCGTTGCACAGGATGTTGGGCAGGCCCACCCAGGGCAGATAAGCCATGCGCTTCATCAGGCGGTACTGCCACTTCCCGATGCGGTAGCTGATCACCATCGGTCGCTTGAGCAGCGCCGCCTCGAGACTCGCCGTGCCGCTTGCGACCAGCACCACGTCGGCGGCAATCATCGCGTCGATCGCGTGGCCGAATACCACGCGGATCGGCAATTCCATCGCATCGGCCTCGCGCCGGACCTGCTCGAACAGCAGGCGCGTCTCGCGGGTCGCGAGCGGCACCAGAAAGCACGGATCGGGATGGCGCTCGGCCAGCAGCCGCGCGGTCTCGATGTAGGTCGCAGCGAGGTTACGCACCTCGGACTGACGGCTGCCGGGCAGCATCGCGATGACAGTCGCCCGATCGGGCACCCGCAGGCGCTCGCGTGCGCCGGCCCGGTCGGGGTGCATCGGCAGCTCGTCCGCGAGCGGGTGACCGACATAGCTCACCGGCACCCCGACGCGCTCGTAGAGTTCCGGCTCGAACGGAAACAGGCAGAGCATGTGGTCGACCGAACGGGCGATGCCCTTGAGGCGACCGCCTCGCCAGGCCCAGATCGAGGGGCTCACATAATGGATCGCCGGCACGCCGGCTTCGCGCATCCGGCGTTCGAGCCACAGGTTGAAGTCCGGCGCGTCGACGCCGATGAAGGCATCCGGCTTGTCGCGCAACATGCGCGCGAGCAGCGCCTTGCGGATGCCCGAGAGCTCGCGGTAGCGCTTGATCGCATCGACGTAGCCGTGCACGGCCAGGCGCTCGCACGGCCACAGCGCCTCGAAGCCCTCGGCCTCCATGCGCGGGCCGCCGATGCCGTAGAACTCGACTTCGGGCAGCTTCGCCCGCAATGCGCGGATCAGGTGGCTCGCAAGCAGATCCCCGGACGCCTCGCCCGCCACCATGGCAATGCGGGTGGTCATGGTGTCAGCGGACGATCCCGCGCTCGGACGAAGCGATGAAGTCGGCGAAGGGCTCTACCGCACCGTGTTCGGCGGCAATGGCGGCGATCTGCGCGCGCGCCTCGGCCAACGGCAGCCCATTGCGGTACAAGACCCGGTAGGCGCGCTTGATCGCGGCGATGGCCTCGGCGGAGAAACCACGCCGGCGCAGCCCTTCGCTGTTGATACCGTGGGGGCTGGCCGGATTGCCGGCGACGGTGACGAAAGGCGGCAGATCTTGCAGCAAGACCGTCCCGACGCCACAAAAGCTGTGAGCGCCCACGCGCACGAACTGGTGCACCCCGGTGAAGCCGCCGAGAATCGCCCAATCACCGACATGGACGTGGCCGGCCAGCGTCGCATTGTTCGCGAAGATCGTGTGGTCTCCGACGTGGCAGTCGTGGGCGACGTGCACGTAGGCCATGATCCAGTTGTCGCTTCCGATGCGCGTGACGCCGGCGTCCTGGCTGGTGCCGACGTTGAACGAGCAGTATTCGCGGATCGTGTTGCGGTCGCCGATCTCGAGGCTGGTCGGCTCGTCGTCGTACTTCTTGTCCTGCGGCACGGCGCCGATCGAGCAGAACTGGAAGATCTCGTTGTCGCGGCCGATGCGGGTCCGGCCCTCGATGACGACATGGGGGCCGATGCGCGTGCCGTCGCCGATCTCGACGTGCTCTCCGACGATGGAGTACGGACCGATCGAGACGTTGCTGCCGATGCGCGCGGCGGGATGAACGATTGCGGTCGAATGAATCATGCCAGGGACTTGATCGCGCACATCAGCTCGGCCTCGGTCGCGATCTCGTCGCCGACCCGGGCCACGCCCTTGTACTTGAAGATGTTGCGCTTGCTCTGGGTGATCTCGACGTCGAACAGCAGTTGGTCGCCGGGCACCACGGGCCGCTTGAAGCGCACGTTGTCGATGCCGGCGAAATAGACGACCTGGTTTTCGTCGGGCTTGACGCCGCGGCTCTTGAACGACAGCAGCGCCGCCGCCTGGGCCATCGCTTCGATGATGAGCACACCCGGCATCACCGGATGGTGCGGAAAGTGGCCGGGGAAGAACGGCTCGTTGAAGGTCACGTTCTTCAGTGCCAGCACGCGCCGGTCGGGCTCCAACTCCAGGACGCGGTCCACCAGCAGGAACGGGTAGCGATGGGGCAGGTATTGCAGGATTTCGTTGATATCCATGGTCGTCAGGGCTTCTCGGGCGGTTCCAGGCGTTTCTCGAGGGCGCGGACCCGCTCCACGAGGGCGTCGAGGTGACGCAGATGCGAAAAATTCTTGACCCAGTCGGCGTGCGACTGGACCGGCAGGCTGGCGGTATACATCCCCGGGCGCGTGATCGCCTTGGTGAGCTTGGTACCGGCGGAGATGACCACGTCGTCGGCGATCTTGAGATGCCCGATCACCCCGACTTGCCCCGCCAGCATGCAGCGCGCGCCGATGTGGGTGCTGCCTGCGATCCCTACGCAACCCGCGATCGCCGTCGATTCACCGATATGGACGTTGTGCGCAACCTGCACGAGATTGTCGATCTTCACATTGTCGTGGATGACCGTATCGTCGAGCGCGCCGCGGTCCACCGTGGTGTTCGCGCCAATCTCCACGTCGTCGCCGATCACCACCTTGCCGACCTGCGGAATCTTGACCCACCGGCCATCCGCTTCGCGCGCGAATCCGAAACCGTCCGCCCCGATCACGGCGCCCGAGTGGATCAGGCAGTGCTTTCCGATCACGCAATCCTCGTAGATGCTGACCCGCGGATGCAGGCGCGTCCCCGCCCCGATCGAGACGCCGGCCCCGACGTAGCAGCCGGCGCCGATCACGACATCCTCGCCGAGTTGCACGTCCTGCTCGATCACCGCGCCCGCGCCGACCGACACCGAGGACGGGATCGCGCTTCCTACGGTGGCCGACGGGTGGACGCCCGCGTCGGGACGACGTGGCGGATTGAGCAGTTGAGCTGCTCGCGCGAAGTAAAGGTAAGGATCGTGGGTGACGATGCGCGGCCGGTCGACCGCATCCTTGGCGTCGGGGGCGACGACAACGACGCTCGCGCGGCAATCCTTCAACTTGGCGAGGTACTTGCGATCCGACACGAAGGCGAGGTCGCCCTCCTCGGCCCTCTCCACACTGGAAACCCGCGATACCGTGACCGCGGGGTTTCCGATCAACTCGCCGCCGAGGCGGGCGACGAGTTCGTCCAGGCGCAGCGACACCAAGGGTCGAACCACTTACCGGGCATCCGACAAGGCCTTGATGACCTTGTCGGTGATATCGATGCGCGGACTGGCGTAAACAGCCTCCTGCAGCACCACATCGTATTTTTCGGCCTCCGCGATCTGCTTGATCGCACTATTGGCGCGATCAAGCACGCTGGCGAGTTCCTCGTTTCGACGCTGATTGAGATCCTCGCGAAACTCGCGCTGCTTGCGCTGGAAGTCGCGGCTCAGGTCGTTGAACGAGCGCTCCTTGGCGCGGCGTTCGCTCTCCGCCATGGTCAGGCTGTTTCGCTCCAGATCCTCCTGCAGCGCCTGCAAGTCCGTGGCGATGCGCTGAAGCTCCTGGTCGCGCTTTTCGAATTCCTTTTCGAGCCGCTGTTGGGCGCGCACCGCCGGGGCAGCCTCGCGCATGATACGGTCCGAATTGACGAACCCGATCTTGGACTGCGCCATGGCAGCGGGCGCCGACATCGCGAGCAATGCCGCGACAAGAACGGACAGGGTACTGACTCTCACGTAAAACCTCCGGATGTGCGGACGGATACCCGCGCTCAGAACACGGTACCCAACTGAAACTGGAATTTTTGCAGCTCGTCCCCTTCTTCCTTCTTGACCGGCAAGCCGAGGCTGAACTTGAGCGGGCCGATCGGCGAACTCCACGAAAAGGCCAGACCGGTACTGTAACGCAAGTCGGCCAGATTGACCTTCTCGTCATCCCGCCACACGGTACCGCCATCGACGAACAACGAGACGCGGAAAGAGCGGTCCATCCCGGACCCCGGCAACGGGAAATAGTACTCGGCGTTGCCCACCACGCGCCGCGTTCCGCCGATCGCCTCGCCGGTAGCCGTGCGCCGACCGATCGAGCTCTGCTCGAAGCCGCGCACCGAGCCGATGCCTCCGGCGTAGAAGTTCTTGTAGAACGGCATCGGCTTGCCACCATAGCCGCGCGCCCAGCCGAGGTCGGCATTCACCATCAGCGCCTGTTGGCGCCCGATCGGGAACCAGTGCTGGTACTGGTAGTTGAGCTTGGTGTACTTCAGGTCGCCCGGCGCCGTCGCGCCTTCACCGAAGACGCGCTGGAAGGTGCCGGCGCGCGGGTACAGGAAACTGTCGCGCTTGTCGCGCGCCCAGCCGGCGGTCAGCACGAGGCTGTCGACCGTGACGCGGCCGATGCCCGACGGATCGGAACATCCGAACTGCCGGCAGAACTCGAGGTATTGCGCCGGGCTGTCGGCGAAAGTCTCGATGCGCGTGCGATCGACTGCGGCACCGAAGCTGATCGAGTCGTCCTCGCCGATCGGGTACCCGAGGCGCAGCCCGGCGCCGGTCGAGACGGTCTTGAAGCGTGACACCGACGACGTCTCCGACGGATCGAAGGTACGGTGGTAGAGGTCGTAGCCGAGACTGACGCCGTCGAGCGTGTAATACGGGTCGGTAAATGAGATCGACAGGGTGCGACCGGACTTGCTGGTGTTCAGCCCCAGGGAGAGCGATTTGCCGCTGCCGAACAGGTTTTCCTGCGCCACGGATCCGGTCAGCACCAATTTTTCGGAGCTCGAGAAACCCGCCCCAAGCATCAGGTTGCCGGTCGCGCGTTCCCGCACCGTGAAGTTCACGTCGACCTGGTCGGTTGTGCCGGGCACGGCCGGCGTCTGGACCGAAACCTCCTCGAAGTAACCCAGTCGGTCGATTCGGGTGCGCGACCGGTTGATCATTTCGGCGTCGTACCAGGCCCCTTCCATCTGCCGCATCTCGCGGCGCACCACCTCGTCGCGCGTCTTGGTGTTGCCGCCGACATTGATGCGGCGCACGTATACGCGCCGCCCAGGATCGACGAACACGGTGAACGCCACCTCGCGCTTTTCCTGATCGACTTCCGGGGCAGCGTTGACGTTGGCGAAGGCATAGCCCTCGTTGCCGAGGCGATCGACGACGGCCTTGGTCGTGTCGGTGAGCTTCTGGCGGGAGAAGATATCGCCCGGCTTGAGCGCCACGAGCTTGAGATACTCCTCCTCGGGCAGCACCAGCTCGCCCGCGAAGCGCACTGCCGAAACCGTGTACTGCTCGCCCTCGGTGATATTGACGGTGATGTAGATGTCCTGCTTGTCCGGCGTGATCGAGACCTGAGTCGAGTCGATGTTGAAATCGAGGTAGCCGCGGTCGAGATAGTGGGAACGCAAGGATTCGAGGTCGGCCGCGAGTTTCTGGCGCGAATACTGGTCGTTCTTCGTGTACCAGGTCAGCCAGCCCGGAGTGGTGAGCTGGAACAGCCCGAGCAGAGTGGACTCCTTGAAGGCCTCCGCGCCGACGATGCGGATCTGGCGGATCTTCGCGACCGTACCCTCGAAGACGTTGAAGTTGATGCTGACCCGATTGCGCTCGAGCGGCGTCACCGTCGTCGTGATCTGAGCGCCGTACTTGCCGCGGCTCAGATACTGGCGCTTCAACTCCTGCTCGGCCCGGTCGAGCAATGCACGGTCGAAGATTCGGGCCTCGGCAAGTCCCAACTCGCTCAGCCCCTTCTTGAGGGCCTCCTGATCGAACTCCTTCACGCCGGAGAACGAAATCCCGGCGATCGCCGGCCGTTCATCGACCAGCACCACGATCACATCGTCTTCCACCTCGATGCGCACGTCGCTGAAGAAGCCGGTCGCAAACAGCGCGCGAATCGCCTCGGCGGCCTGTGCCTCGGTAAAGGTCTCGCCGACACGCACCGGCAGATAACTGAAGACGGTCCCGGCCTCGGTGCGTTGGATACCCTCGACCCGAATATCCTTCACGGTAAACGGTGTGAAGGCGAAGGCGGGCATGGCAACAAAAAGGGCTGTCACCAGCCCGCTCAGGATCTTGAGTTTCATCCAGTTTTCAACCAGAAATTAGACGCGTGATGTCGTTGTAGAAGGCAAATGCCATGAGCATGGCTAGAGCGACGAGGCCGACCTGTTGTCCGATCTCCATGGCACGCTCGGACACGGGGCCTCCCTTGATAATTTCGATCGTATAATACATCAAATGCCCACCGTCCAGCACCGGGATGGGGAGCAGGTTCAGCACCCCCAGACTGATGCTGATCAGGGCTACGAAGCCCAGGTAATGGGTCCATCCGAGCTTGGCCGTCTGGCCGGCGTAGTCGGCGATCGTGACCGGTCCGGACAGGTTCTTCCACGACACGTCGCCGGTGATCATCCGTCCGATCATCTTCAGGCTCAGCACGCTGGTATCCCAGGTCTTGACCATCGCCTTGGCGAGACCTTCGATGGGTCCGTAGCGGACCATCGCGAACAAGGCCTCGCGGTGCCCCTCGGGTTCGGCCACCGACACCCCGATGCGGCCGATGCGTTCGCCACCGTCGCTCGCCTCGTCGGGCACCAGCGAGAGCGTAATCGGCCTCCCGCCGCGCAGGATCTCGGCGTCGACGGTCATGCCCGGCAACGTCCGGACGCGTTCGACGAGCTGCATCCACGAATCCACCGGCTCGCCGGCGAGCGACATGAATCGGTCGCCCGACTCCACACCGGCGCGTGCTGCGGCGCTGCCCGACATGACCTGTCCGACCACCGGCGGAATCACCGGGCGCCAGGGGCGCAGACCGATGCGGGCGATCAGATCGGCTTCGGCGTCGTCGATGCGGATCCCGGCGAAGTTCATGCGGCGATAGGCCTCGACCTCTTCGAGCGTGCGCACGCGCAGCGTCACCTCCCGGCCGTCGAGCACCTGGCGCAGCAGTGCCCAGCGCAGCTCGTTCCAGCTCCGCACCGCCTCGCCATTGACCGCTTCGACCAGGTCGCCATCGCGCACGCCGGCCTGGGCTGCAATGCTGGTCTCCTCGAGCACGGCGAGCCGCGGACGCAGCTCCTCGGTGCCGGTCGAGAAGAGGCCCCAGTACAGGACGATCGCAAGCAGGAAGTTGGCGATCGGACCCGCGGCGACGATCGCGAAGCGGCGTCCGACCGGCTGGCGGTTGAAGGAGCGTGGCAGTTCCGGCTCGGGGACCGTGCCCTCGCGCTCATCCAGCATCTTGACGTAGCCGCCCAGCGGAAAGGCCGCCACCACCCATTCGGTGCGGTCGCGACCAGCCTGCCACTTGGCCAGCGGCTTGCCGAACCCGATCGAGAAGCGCAGCACCTTCACCCCGCACCAGCGCGCGACGAGGTAATGCCCCAGCTCGTGAATGAAGATCAGCAGGCCGAGGGCAAGAATGAATGGGATGATGTATTCGAGAAGATTCATGAGGTCTGGCGTTTGTGGATCTCGCGGCGTGCGATCGCGCGGGCTTCCGCGTCGGACGCGATGACCGCATCGACCGATTCGACCGAAAGCCCCGCCGCCCGTTCCAGCGCGGCATCGATCACCTCGTGGATGCGGCGAAAACCGAGCTGCCCGGCGAGAAAGGCCGCGACGGCTTCTTCATTGGCGGCATTGAGCACGGCCGCCGCCGCGCCGCCTTCGCGCAGGGCACGGTAGGCCAGCGCGAGGCAGGGGAACCGGTCGAAGTCGGGGCGCTCGAAGGTGAGCCGCGCCACCTCGAACAGGTCGAGCGAGCGCACGCCCGCCTCGATCCGCTCGGGATAGGCGAGCGCATGGGCGATCGGCGTTCGCATGTCCGGGTTGCCGAGCTGGGCCACCACCGAACCGTCGACGTACTCGACCATCGAATGGATGACGCTCTGCGGGTGAATCACGACGTCGATACGCTCGGCCGGCGCACCGAAGAGCCAGTGGGCCTCGATCACCTCGAGCCCCTTGTTCATCATCGTCGCCGAATCGACCGAGATCTTGCGCCCCATCACCCAGTTCGGATGGGCACAGGCCTGGTCCGGGCTCACAGCCTCGAGCGCCTCGACGGGCGTCTCGCGGAACGGGCCACCCGAGGCGGTCAGCATGATGCGGCGCACGCCCGCACGGTCCGGCTCGCGCCCATAGTCGGCCGGCAGCGCCTGGAACACCGCGTTGTGCTCGCTGTCGATCGGCAGCAGCTGTGCCCCGCCCTCGCGCACCGCGTCCATGAAGAGCGGCCCGGCGAGCACCAGCGATTCCTTGTTGGCGAGCAACACCTTCTTGCCGGCACGGGCAGCGGCGAGCGTCGGCAAGAGGCCGGCGGCGCCGACGATGGCTGCCATCACGGCATCGACCTCGGGGTGCGAAGCGACCTCGACCAAAGCCGCGGGGCCGCTCAGCACCTCGGTAGACGATCCGGCGGCGCGCAGCGCCCGCGCAAGGGCAACCGCAGCGTCGGCCTCGCCCAGTACGGCAAAGCGCGGACGGTGGCGCAGGCACAGTTCGAGCAGCCGCTCGCCCTGGCGCTGCGCGGTGAGCGCGAACACTGTGAAGCGCTCGGGATGGCGCGCAACGACGTCGAGCGTGCTGGCGCCGATCGAGCCGGTCGCGCCGAGTACGGTCAGGGCCTGGGGAGTCGTCATGGCGTCGGAGCGGTCAGAGCGAAAGCCACAGGGCGGCGAGCCCGACCAGCGGCAGGGTCGAGGTCAGACTGTCGATGCGGTCGAGGATTCCGCCGTGGCCCGGCAGCAGGCTGCCGCTGTCCTTGAGGCCGGCTTGGCGCTTGAGCAGGGACTCGAACAGGTCGCCGGCGATGCTGAGCGCCGTCAGCAGCACGAGGATCGGCAGCACGACGAGCAGATTCGCCGCGGCGAGGCCGTCGGCGCGCAGTGCGAAGAACAGCACTGCGCCGTAGATCAGCACGCCCAGCACGGCACCTGCCGCGCCTTCCCAGGTCTTTCCGGGGCTGATGGCCGGGGCGAGTTTGCGCCGGCCGAAGGCGCGTCCGGCGAAATACGCCGCGATGTCGGCGATCCAGACGAGCGCCATCGCCGCGAGCAGGACCCAGGGGCCGACCTGGCGCAGATGCGCGAAGGCGAGCGCGGGTGGCAACAGAACGACGACACCCACGGTGAGCGCCGCCGGCACACCCGCGACGCGCCACTTGCGGCGCAGCCAGTTGGGCACCAGAGCGATCCAGAACAGCGCGCTGACCAGGTAGAGGCCGAGCAGCGGCCAGGCGGCAGCGCCATCGGGGCGGTCGAGGCCGCTGACGAGGCCGACGGCGAGGCACAGCAGCCCGGCGAAGACTGCGAAGATCGGACGGGTCGGCCCGCGCAGGCCGGTCAAGGCGCCCCACTCCCAGGCCGCACCGGCGCAGACCAGCGCGGCCAGCACGAGCCACGCGAGCGCAGGCAGGAGAAAAAGCGCGAGCAGCAGCGACCCGACCAGCACCAGCGCGGTAAGGACGCGCTGCTTAAGCATGGCGCCCCGTGGGGTCGGCAGTCTCGCCTTGGGCCTCGCGGACCTGCTCGCTCGTGCGGCCGAAGCGGCGTTCGCGCGAGCGGTAGGACTCGATCGCAGCGCCGAGCGCGGCCTCGTCGAAGTCGGGCCAGAGCGTATCGGTGAAGTACAGCTCGGTGTAGGCGAGCTGCCACAGCAGGAAGTTGCTGATGCGCTGCTCGCCGCCGGTGCGGATGAAGAGATCCGGCTCGGGCCCGTAGTTGAGCGCGAGCTCGGCCGCCAGATCCGCTTCGCTGAAATCCTCGATGCGTTCCGGGTGCTTCGCCAGCATCCGCTTCATCGCCTGCAGGATGTCCCAGCGACCGCCGTAGTTCGCAGCCACGGTGAGCGTCATGCGGGTGTTGTCGCGGGTAAGGGACTCGGCCCAGGCGATGCGATCGACCAGCGTGGGCTCGAAGCGGGAGACGTCGCCGATCACCTTGAAGCGGATGCCGTTCTCGTGCAGTCGATCGACCTCTTTCTGCAGCGAGCGCAGGAAGAGTTGCATCAGGAAGGAGACCTCGTCCGGCGGGCGGCGCCAGTTCTCCGAACTGAAGGCGAACAGCGTCAGATAGCCGACACCGCGCTCCATGCAGGCCCGGATGACGCTACGCACGGATTCGACGCCGCGCCGATGGCCGGCCACGCGCGGCAGGAAGCGTTGCCGCGCCCAGCGCCCGTTGCCGTCCATGATGACCGCGATGTGGCGGGGCACGGCGGCCACTTCCGGTATCTCACGGGTGGCGCTGGCAAAGGAAGTACCCGCCATGTCCGGCTCAGATCTGCATCAGCTCTTGTTCTTTCTCGGCGAGCAGTGCGTCGATCTGAGCAACGTACTTGTCGGTGAGCTTCTGGATCTGTTCCTCGCCGCGGCGCTCGTCGTCCTCGGACAGGGTCTTGTTCTTGACGGCATCCTTGAGCGACTGATTGGCGTCGCGGCGCAGGTTGCGCACCGCCACCTTGGCCGTTTCGCCCTCGTGGCGCACGACCTTGGTCAGATCGCGGCGACGCTCCTCGGTGAGCGGCGGCATCGGCACGCGGATCAGCTCGCCCTGGCTGGCAGGATTGAGACCCAGATCGCTGTCGCGGATCGCCCGCTCGACTTTCTGCACCATGGTTTTTTCCCACGGCTGCACGCCGATAGTGCGCGAATCGACCAGCGTCACATTGGCCACCTGGTTGATCGGCACCATGCTTCCGTAGTATTCGACCATCACGTGGTCGAGCAGGCCGGTATGAGCCCGGCCGGTGCGCACCTTGGCGAGGTCGGCCTTGAGCACCTCGACCGACTTCTGCATCTTCTGCTCGGTGGTCTTGACGAGTTCCGGGATCATGTTCGAATCCTCACGAATGCACGAGAGTGCCTTCATCTTCGCCCATCACGACGCGCCGCAGCGCGCCGGGCTTGAAGATCGAAAACACGTTGATCGGGAGCTTTTGGTCGCGGCACAGCGCGAAAGCGGTCGTATCCATCACCTGCAGGTTGCGGCCGATCGCCTCGTCGAAGCTGATGCGGTGATAGCGCTGGGCATTCACGTCTTTCTTCGGATCGGCCGTGTAGACGCCGTCGACCTTGGTCGCCTTGAGCACGATCTGCGCACCGATCTCGGACCCGCGCAGCGCCGCGGCGGTGTCGGTCGTGAAGAACGGATTGCCGGTGCCGGCGGCGAAGATGACGACGCGACCCTCCTCGAGATGACGGATCGCGCGCCCGCGGATATAGGGCTCGACCACCTGGTCGATGCGCAGCGCCGACTGCACGCGCGCCTCGACACCGCCTCGGCGCATCGCGTCGGCGAGTGCCATCGCGTTCATCACGGTGGCGAGCATGCCCATGTAGTCGGCGGTCGCCCGGTCCATGCCGGCCGACGCGCCTTTCATGCCGCGAAAGATGTTGCCGCCGCCGATCACCACACCCACTTGCACGCCCAGCGCCGATACATCGGCGATCTCGCCGACGATGCGCTCGACCACGGCCTCGTCGATGCCGTAGGACTCCTCGCCCATCAGGGCTTCGCCGGAGAGCTTGAGCAGGATGCGTGTATAGGCGGCGGACATTGCCATCCCCTTACTTCTGCGCAGCGGCGGCCTGGGCAGCCACTTCGGCGGCGAAGTCGGAGACCTTCTTCTCGATGCCTTCGCCGACGATGTACAGCGCGAACTGCGCCACCGAGGCACCGCGCTGCTTGAGCAGCGCCTCGATCGTCAGCTTGTCGTCCTTGACGAAGGGCTGGCCGAGCAGCGTCACTTCCTTGAGGAATTTCTGCGCCGCGCCCTCGACCATCTTCTCGACGATGTTGGCAGGCTTGCCCGATTCCGCAGCCTTCTCGGCGGCGATGCGGCGCTCGGTCTCGACCAGTTCGGCCGGCACTTCGGCCGCGGTCAGCGCCTTGGGCTTGGACGCGGCGATGTGCATCGCCAGATCCTTGCCGAGCCCCTCGTCGCCGCCCACGATGTCGACCAGCACGCCGATCTTGGAGCCGCCGTGGACATAGCTCGCCACGGCGCCCTTCGCCTCGATGCGGACGAAGCGGCGGATCGACATGTTCTCGCCGATCTTGCCCACCAGCGCCGTGCGCACCTGCTCGACGGTCTGGCCGCCGAGCTCGAGCGCTGACAAGGCCGCGACGTCGGCCGGGTTGCGGCTCGCGACCAACTCGGCAAGCGAAGCCGCCAGCGCGAGGAAGTCGTCGTTCTTGGCAACGAAGTCGGTTTCGCAGTTCACTTCGACCATCGCGGCGAGCTTGCCGTCGGCGGCAATCCACGTACCGACGATGCCTTCTGCGGTCACGCGGGAGGCGGCCTTGCTCGCCTTGCTGCCGAGCTTGACGCGCAGGATCTCTTCGGCCTTGGCCAGGTCGCCTGCGGCCTCGGTGAGTGCCTTCTTGCACTCCATCATGGGCGCGTCGGTCTTCTCGCGCAGTTCCTTGACCATGCTTGCGGTGATTTCCGCCATGCTAACTCCTGAATCTGGTTGGGGTCGGGTACGAAAGAATCGAGGCTGCGATCAGGACTGCTCGTCCGACGCTTCCTCGCTCTCGACTTCGACGAACTCGTCGCCGGCGACCTCGGTGATCTCCTGCAGCGACATCGTGCGGCCTTCCAGCACGGCATCGGCGACGCCACGGGCGTACAAGCGGATCGCGCGCGACGAGTCGTCGTTACCGGGGATCACGTAGTCGATGCCCTCGGGCGAATGGTTGGTATCGACCACGGCGATGACCGGGATGCCGAGCTTGTTGGCTTCGGTGACGGCGATCTTGTGGTAGCCGACGTCGATGACGAAGAGCGCGTCGGGCAGGCTGTTCATCTCCTTGATGCCGCCGATGCTCTTCTGCAGCTTCTCGAGCTCGCGCCGCGCCATCAGCGCTTCTTTCTTGGACAGACGGTCGAGCGAACCGTCTTCGACCATGGCTTCCATTTCCTTCAGGCGCTTGATCGACTGCTTGACCGTCTTGAAGTTGGTCAGCATGCCGCCCAGCCAACGCTCATCGACGTAGGGCATGCCGGCACGGCGGGCCTCTTCGGCGATAATCTCGCGCGCCTGACGCTTGGTGCTGACGAACAGGACAGTGCCGCGGTTGGCGGACAGACGACGGATGTATTCCATGGCTTCGAGGTACTTGGCCATGGTCTTTTCGAGGTTGACGATGTGAATCTTGTTGCGCTGGCCGAAAATGTACTGGGCCATGCGCGGGTTCCAGAAGCGGGTCTGGTGGCCGAAGTGGACGCCTGCCTCGAGCATCTGGCGCATTGTTACAGTCATGGGGTGCTCCGATTCAAAAGGGTTTGACCTCCGTTCGACGGGATTGCCTCGGCAATCCTGCCGCCCCCGGCACAACACCCGGCAGGCGGACCCTCGACGTGCATCGTCGAACGTGTGGATTTTGCCCGCCCACCTGGGCGAACAAGCCCGCGATGATAGCAGCTTCAGCCGCTCGAACTCAAGGCGCGCGATGGTCGCGCGGCTTCGACATCATTTGCTCATGGGCCGCGCATGGGCTAGCCTTCGGGTTTAGCCAGCCCTACGAAAAACCGCGATGAGCATCACTTTGAAGACCCCCGACGAGATCGAGAAAATGCGCGTCTCGGGCCGCCTCGCCGCCGAGGTGCTCGACTACATCGCCCCGTTCGTCCGTCCGGGGGTCACAACGGGCGAACTGGACCGCCTTTGCCATGACTACATGGTGAATGTGCAAGGCACCGTTCCCGCCCCGCTTCACTACTCGCCGGCCGGCTACCCCCCGTATCCGAAGTCGATCTGCACCTCGGTCAATCACCAGGTCTGCCACGGAATCCCGGGCGACAAGGCGTTGAAGAAGGGCGACATCCTCAACATCGACGTCACGGTGATCAAGGACGGCTACCACGGCGACACCAGCCGCATGTTCCTGGTCGGCGGCGAGGTGGGCATCCTCGCTCGACGCCTGTGCCAGATCACTTACGAGTGCCTGTGGCTGGGCATCGCCCAGGTCCGACCGGGGGCGCGCCTGGGCGACATCGGCGCGGTGATCCAGCAGCACGCCGAGGGCAACGGCTTCTCGGTGGTGCGCGAGTTCTGCGGCCACGGCATCGGTGCGCGCTTCCACGAGGAACCCCAGGTCCTGCATTACGGCAAGGCCCGGACCGGCGCCGAACTGCTGCCGGGCATGACCTTCACCATCGAGCCCATGATCAACGCCGGCAAGGCCGCGATCTCGGAGCTGCCCGACGGCTGGACCATCATCACCAAGGACCGCAGCCTGTCGGCGCAGTGGGAGCACACCATCCTCGTCACGGAAGCGGGCGCCGAGGTCCTCACGGTGTCGCAGGGCTCCCCGCCGCCGCCGGCGATCGTCGCCGACCACTTTCCCGCGCTCGTGCTCTGAGCGATGCCGCCGCAGCCGGCGCTCTCGGTTTTCGGCGTGCAAGACGCCATCGCGAACCTGCGCGAACGCCTCGCCCAAGGCGGCGTGGCGCTGCGCGAGACCTACGAGGCACGGCCTGCCACGGCCAAGATGCTGCAGGGCCGTTGCGCACTGGTCGACGAGAGCATCTTCGCACTGTGGACGGCCTGCGACATGCCGGCCGATGCAGTGCTGGTCGCGGTCGGCGGCTACGGGCGCGGCGAGCTGTATCCGGGCTCGGACGTCGATCTGATGATCCTCTTGCCTCAACCCGCAGATGAGGCCCTGCGGGCCAAGCTTTCCATCCTGACCGGCGCACTGTGGGACGTCGGCCTGGAGATCGGCCAGAGCGTGCGCACACCCGCGGAATGCCTCGAAGCGGCCGCCGAGGACATCACGGTCCAGACCAACTTGCTCGAAGCACGCAAGCTCACCGGCAACGGCGAGCTGTTCGAGGACTTCACCCGGCGGTTTCACCAGCAGCTCGACGTGCGCAAGTTCTTCAAGGCGAAGCTGCTCGAGCAGCAGCAGCGCTATGGCCGCCACAACGACACCCCCTTCGCGCTGGAGCCCAACTGCAAGGAGAGCCCCGGGGGGTTGCGCGATCTGCAGATGCTGGGCTGGATCGCTCGCGCCGCGGGGCTGGGCCGCCACTGGCGGGACCTGGTGCGCAAGCGCCTGCTCACCGGCACCGAGGCGCGCGAGCTTCGCTCGGCCGAGCGCTTTCTGCAGCACCTGCGCATCCGCCTGCACTATTTGTCGGGCCGGGCCGAGGACCGGCTGCTCTTCGATCATCAGGAGAAACTCGCGCGGGTGATGGGCATCGTCCCGACCGGCGCCAAGCGCGCCTCGGAAGTGCTGATGCAGCGTTACTACCTGACCGCCCGGAAGCTGATGCAGATCAACGCAATCCTGCTGCAGAACTACGGGGCGGTGATCTTTCCGGAGGAAGGCGGCGCGGCCACGTTCGTCATCAACGAGCGCTTCCAGTCGCAGCGCGGGCTGCTCGACATCCGCAGCGATGACGTCTTCGAGAAGCACCCCTCGGCGCTGCTCGAGTGCTTTCTGATCCTGCAGCAGCGCTCCGAGTTGAAGGACATGACGGCGCGCACCCTGCGAGCGCTGTGGCTGAACCGCAAGCGCATCAACGCCGCGTTTCGCGCCGACCCGGACAATCGCAGGCTTTTCATTCAGATCCTTCAGCAAAAGCGCGGAATCGTCCACGAATTCCGCCGGATGAACCAGTACGACATCCTCAGCCACTACCTGCCCGCATGGCGGCGCATCGTCGGCCAGATGCAGCACGACCTGTTTCACGCCTACACGGTCGACCAGCACATCCTGATGGTGGTGCGCAACCTGCGCCGCTTCACGATGGGCGAGCACATGCACGAGTATCCGCTGATGACGCGGCTGATGTCGGCCTTCGAGCGGCACTGGCTGCTGTATGTCGCGGCGCTCTTCCACGACATCGCCAAGGGGCGCGGCGGCGACCACTCCCGGCTCGGCATGGCCGACGCGCAGGCCTTCTGCGTCCAGCACGAGCTCGACCCCGAAGACACCGCGCTCGTGGTCTGGCTGGTCGAGCATCACCTGACCATGTCCACCGTCGCGCAGAAGCAGGACACCGCCGACCCGCTCGTGATCCAGCGCTTCGCCGACGTCGTCCGCACCGAGCGCCGGCTCGTCGCGCTCTACCTGCTCACGCATGCCGACATCCGCGGCACCAGCCCCAAAGTGTGGAACGGCTGGCGCGGCAAGCTGCTCGAGGACTTGTTCTTCGCGACCCAGCGGCTGCTGCGCGGCGCCACGCCCGAGCAGGCGCTCGGCCTCGACGACCGCCAGGAGGACGCGCGCCGGCTGCTGCGCTACCACGGCCTGCGGGCCGGCGTCGAAGACGCACTGTGGGCGCAACTGGACGCCGTGTACTTCATGCGCCACTCGCCCGAAGAGATCGCCTGGCACAGCCGGGTGCTCTACTACCGGGTCGAGGCCGACGAGCCGGTCGTCAAGGCACGCATCGCCGAGGATCATCAGGGTCTGCAGGTGATGGTGTTCACGCGCGACGAAAAGGACTTGTTCGTGCGCCTCACCGGCTTTTTCGGCCGGCTCGGTTTCTCGATTCTCGACGCCAAGGTGCACACGACCCGCCACGGCTACGCGCTCGACAGCTTCATCCTGCAGGATCCCGGTCAGCAAGCGAGCTACCGCGACGTGGTCGTGCTGATCGAGCATGAACTGGCCGATCGGCTGAAACGCCACGCGCCGCCGGATCGACCCAGTGCCGGGCGCCTGTCGCGCCAGGTCAAGCACTTCCCGATCACCCCGCAGGTGTCGATCCGCCCCGACGACGCCGGCCGCCACTACATTCTCTCGCTCGTCGCGGCCGATCGTCCGGGACTGCTCTTCGACGTCGCCGACGTGCTGGCGCGCAACGGCATCGACTTGCACACCGCCAAGATCGCGACCCTCGGCGAGCGTGCCGAAGACACCTTCCTCATGACCGGTCGCGGCCTGTCGCAGGACGCCCACGTGGTCAAGGTCGAGCGCGAGTTGCTCGAACGCCTGCAAGTGTGAATCCGCGCCGCCAAGTAGATCAATGGAGATCAATGGGGTCAGACTCCATTGATCCTCCCATTGATCCTCCCATTGATCCTCCGGACAGGCATCTCGGGCCGCCATCGTTGCGCGCATTTCTTATCCCCGATCCATTTGCTAGATTGAAGCAACCGGCGCGCCGCCTGGGCGAGGCCGCAATGAAGGGTCAAGGGGAGAATGCACATGGCGCACGTCACCTTCATCCACGGCATCGCCAACAAACCTGCTCCCGACGAGTTGTTGCGCATCTGGCGCCACGCGCTGGAGTCCGGCGACGACCCGCTGCCGCTGGGCGATCACGGGGTCACGAGCTCGCTGGTGTACTGGGCCGACGTGCTCTACGCCGCGCCCGACCCAGACGTCGCGGCTCACGAGAGCGTGCTCGAGAACACCGCACAGGGCATCGACGGGGCCGGTGATGCCGACATTCCCGAAGGGGCGACGGCCGAGGAGCGTGCCTTCATCGAGGGCTTGCGCGAACGGCTCACGCTGCGCAGCGACGACGAGATCGACACCCCGGAGAGCGGCGACGGCGCCGATGCGGAGTTCGCGCTCGAGCGCATCCCGCTGCCGTGGTTCGTCAAGAAGCGCTTCATGGCGGCCTTCCTGCGCGACGTGCACCACTACCTGTTCAACGTCTCGTTCTCGCCCCGCCCGGGCGAGACCTACCGCGTCCAGGACGAGATCCGCCGCCGCTTCGTCACCGCGCTCTCTGCTCCGGAAGTCTCACGCCCCCACGTCGTCGTCAGCCACAGCATGGGCACGGTGATCGCCTACGACTGCCTGAAGCGCGTGGCCGAATGCCCCGAGGTCGACGGCTTCATCACGCTCGGCAGCCCGCTCGGACTCGACGAGGTCCAGGACAAGCTTCAGCCAGGGTGGACGCGCCTCGACGGCTTCCCGCACGAGCGCAACCGTGGCGGCTGGGCCAACGTCTACGACCGCCTCGACCCCGTCTGCGGCTTCGACGCCCGTATCGGCAACGATTTTCGTCGTGCCGGCACCAAGGTGATCGAGGATGTGCGCGTCTCGAACGACGGCAAATGGCGCCATTCGCTGGTGAAGTACTTCCGCCAGCCAGAGCTGCGGGCCGCACTCGCACACATGCTCGATCTCTGACCCAGTCCGCCGGTCCATGAACGACGATGCCAGCCCCCGTGCCCGGTTGCAGCGGGCGGCCGCGGCCGTGCTCGCGCGGCTGCGCGAGCGGCCCGAAGCCGAGTTGCTCGAGCAGGGCCGCAAGCTCGTGGGCGAGCTGCGGCGGCTGCGCGACTTCGAGACCATGGGGTCGCTCGCCGAGACCGTCACCCGCCACCTGCCCGGCGACGCGACGGCTCGCCGCCTCTACGCCCAGAGCCTGATCGAGACCGGACACGCCAGCGCCGCCGTCGACGTGCTGCGGGCGCTGTCGCGGCGGCTGCGCCGCGGCGAGCCGGAATGGGCCGAGGCGCGCGGGCTGGTCGGCCGCGCCTTCAAGCAGATCTTCAGCGATGCCGGAGACAAGACCCACCGGGGTGCGATCGACGCGCTCCACCACGCCATCGACGCCTACCGCGAGCCCTTCGAGGCCGACCCCGACCGGCACTTCTGGCACGGCGTCAATCTGGTCGCACTGCTCGTGCGCGCCGGCCGCCTCGGCACGGCGCGGCGCGACGACCCCGATGCCCGTGCCGTCGCGCTCCGCATCGTCCGCACGCTCGAGACCAAGCCACCGGAGCAGCGCGAGCCCTGGGACCATGCGTCGCTCGCAGAGGCGCACCTCGGCCTTGGCCACTGGGACCGCGTCGAACGCCACCTGCATGACTATGTCGCAAGCGCCGGCACCGACGCCTTCGCGTTGGGCGGAACGCTTCGCCAACTGGTCGAAATCTGGGACGTGGAAGCCGAAGGTGCGCGCGGCGCCGGCCTCGTCGGCGCGCTGCGCGCCGCGCTGATGAGCACACCCGGCGGCGAAGTCGATCTCAGCGGCCCGGAGCTTCAGCGACTTTCCCACCAGCCAGGGCCCGAGACCAATCAACTCGAGGCCATCCTGGGCCACGAAGGCCCGGTCACTTGGCGCTGGTGGCAGACCGGTCTCGAGCGCGCGCGCAGCGTCTGCGCCGTGCGCGAGCAACTGGGCGGGCGGATCGGCACGGGTTTCCTCGTGCGCGCGGCCGACCTCGGCCTGGAGCCGGGCGACGAACTCCTGGTGATGACCAACCACCACGTCGTGAACGACCAGGGCGTGAGTCCGGGGCTGCCGCCCGATGCGGTCGAGATCGCCTTCGACGCGCTCGAGGGCGGCCACGTCAGCACCGTGCGCGAAGTCGCGTGGCGATCGCCGGTGGACCGCCACGATGCCTGTCTGATGCGGCTCGATGCGCCGCCGCCGGGACTTGCCCCGCTACCGCTCGCCAAGTCCCTGCCGGTGATGCCCGCGGCCGAATCCGGCGAGCCGCTGCCGAGGGTCTACGTGATCGGCCATCCCGGCGGACGCGAGCTGTCGTTCTCGTTCCAGGATAACGAACTGCTCGATCACGAAGGCCCGCCGCGCGGCGTCCCGCCCAATCCGGACGCCTGGCGCGTGCATTACCGGGCTCCGACCGAGGGCGGCAGCTCGGGCAGCCCGGTCTTCAACGCCCGCCTGTGGCAGGTCATCGCCCTGCACCACATGGGCGGCCGCGTCATGCCTCGGCTCAACGGCCAGAGCGGCACCTACGCCGCCAACCAGGGCATCGCCGTCATGTCGATCGCGAAAGCGGTCAAGGCGTGAAGCGCTATCCCGCGCCTTGGCAAGGAGCATCGCGCCCGTCGCGCCCGGCGGGCTCGTTGCGCTCGTAGTTCGCCCGCACGTAGGCCGGCGCGATCGCATAAGGCTTGCTGCCGTCGTCCGGAAAGGCGACGTAGTAGCCGCCGTCCCAGTCCTCGACCGTATCGGGGGCGATGCGCATCACGCCCTCCTGCGTCTCCACCTCGAACGGCTCGGTGACGAAAAGCAGCTGAACCCGGCCGCGCTTGCGGTAGAAAGCCAGCCCCGGCGGCTTGTCGCGCAGCGTGAAGCGCAGGCCCATGCGCGCCGGCCTCAACCGAGCAGCAGCCGAAACTCGCGGAACCAGCGCGCGAGCGACTCATGGTAGCGGTGCGCCTCGTAGCCGGGGCCGTTGTAGAAGCGCGCGATTTCGCGGAAGTCCGCCTCAGACGGCTCGGTGCGCGCAACGATCGCCGCCTTCGGCTTGAGAAAGCGGCCGACGAAGGCGAGTTGCTCGGCGGTCGGCGCGGTGAACAGATCCTTCGCGCTCGCCGCACCCACCCGCCGGAAGTTTTCCCCCATGATCTGCCCCAGCCCGAGGCTCATCGAGCGCATCCGCAGCGATTCGAGGCCTTCGGCCGGATTCTGCGCGTTCAGGCGGCTCAGGTAATGCTGCTCGAAGCGCGGCCGGATCACGCCGGCCGTCTCCTGCCGGACGATCGCCAGCAGCCACTCGGGCCGGATCGCCACCCCCTCCTCGTTGCGCAGCCGCGTGCAGGTCGCCTGCGCGAGCGCCCCGTAGCGCTCGACGATGCCGCGGCAGTCGAGAAAGCGCCGGCGGTGCAAGGCGTTGAGGTGGAAGATCGCATCGTCGAAACTGCCGGCCATGACCTCGCCGCGGTCGCAGCGCTGGAGCGCATCCTGCAGCATGGCCTGCAGCGTCTCGGGCGTGAGCCGCGCATCGGGTATCACCCCGATCAGCCGGCTGGCGGTGTTCCACTGGCAGGGGTAGCACAAGACGTCGCGGCCGATGCCGTTGGCGAGCCCATGCTCGAACTGGAACTGCGCCACGCCCCGATTCGTGCCACGACCGAAGTCGCCGTCGACCGCAAAGGCCCCGGTCGACGAGGTCGAGTAGCCGAGGAAGATCATCAGGCGCTGCACCGCCATGATGCCGGGCTCGCCCGCCGACTTGCGCGTGAGGGCCGCATCACCGGACAGGAAACGCTGCAAGTCGTTGCCCCAGCGTCGCTCGTCGTCGTCCGGGTGAAGGAGAATCGCACGAACGCGCGGATTGACTATCATGCCTTCCAG
Source organism: Gammaproteobacteria bacterium (assembly GCA_029289265.1). Lineage (GTDB taxonomy): Bacteria > Pseudomonadota > Gammaproteobacteria > Burkholderiales > Rhodocyclaceae > JARFTX01. The sequence goes on along the minus strand of JARFTX010000017.1, from coordinate 14,877 downwards.
GCCGTTACTCATCTCGCCCCTCCCGTCGCATCGAAACGCGGGCCTGCGGGGATCATGCAAGCGGCACACGCGTCCGGATCGCGCGCCGCCAGCCGACTGGTCGGGCGACGCGCTCAATCGACCACCGGACCACCGCGACACGCGCGGTTCAGGCGCCCGCGGGGCTCCCGCCAGAGTAGCAGCGCGGCGCATGCCATCCGCCAGCCGCATCCGCGTGGACATTCCGGGCGATACGGTCAAGCGCCATACTGTGCGGCACGTCGTCGGCCCGGCACATGATGCATGAAGGCCTGTAGCGGTAAGTCCAGCAGCGCAGTGGGTCGGTCTCCCTCACATCGTAGACCACCGGCAGCCGCGCCGATACGCCACCACGATCGGCGCTCGACGGGCTGGGTTCCCCGTCCTGAAGTCCCCGCGACAGGGCGGCGATGCCCCGCAGCGAATAGAACGAACCGCCGATCTGCGTCATCCCGATCAGATACTCGCGGAAAATCCGAACCGACTCCGCATCGGGCGCAGGCGGATCGCGCCAGAAGTCGTCGAGACTGCCCGGAAACACCAGATGCGGCATGTCGTAGATGGCACGGCCGAGCAACTTGACCGGCGTCCCATGGAACAGCGACGACAATCCCACGGTGCTGTTGATCACCACGGTGCCGAGCGCTGCGCGCAACAGGGTCGGCAAGTGCTGGTCGTGGATGTAATGCACCCGCTCGCGAATGCCGAGACGACTCGAATGGCGCTCGATCTGCGCGCCGTAGTCGCGATGGCCGCGGTCCATCGGATGATGCTTGAAGACGAGGTGTATGTCCGCCGGAGCGTTCCGCGCGAACGACTCGATCACGTCGGTGATGAAGGGTCGAACACCCTTCAGGTCGCTGTGATGCTTGACCTGGCTGTCGTTGAAGACTTGCAGCGGCACCAGGAAGAATTGCTTGCGCAGCGGCCCCGCCAGCCTCCGCTCGATGCCTCGCTCACTCCAGAGACAAACCCAACGCCGCCACGCCGCCCTCACCCAGTACCACGTTTCCGGATAGAGGTCGAAGGGCTTGTGATGGCGGTAGTTGGTGTACTTGCTGCGCCGAAGGCGCCCCGCGACATAGTACAGCGCGGCCTGCGTCGCCATGCGGCCGAAGGAGCGGCGTGGCGGGCGTGTGTTGCCGATACGTCCGGCCATCGACTGCAGCAGCACGCGGGAGCGCGGCAGCAGCGAATGGCCGTTGACCCCGCCGTACTCGAAGGTGATGTAGTTAGGCCTTACGTAGCCCTCTTCGAACACGAACACCGGCACTTCGAGGGCGCGCGCGCGCAGGATCGCCGAACGGTGATACGGGCGGCAGTCGCCGAACAGGATCACGGCCTCGATGCCCTGGGCCTCCACCAACTCCTCGAAATAGGTCGGCCATGCGGCCGGGCCGTCGCAGAAGGGAATCGCCCCGGGCTGCCGGTAATACCACTCGTCCCCGCCGTTGAAGTTCACCTTGCTGACCACCCGCCCGCAGCCGGTCAGGAACCGCGCCAAATGGTCGAAGAACGGCCCGACCGGTCCCTGCAGCAGCAGAATATGCCGGCGCTCGCCAATGCGATCGAGGATCTTGGAGCCGTCAATCATGTGTGATAAGTGCGGGTCATACGCTTTGTAACAATTCTAAGTTATGCCAGTGCTCCGATGGGTGAATTTGTTGTAAGCGAGTTTCGCATATCGATCGCCGACAGCGCCGCCGACAGCGCAGGAACGGCCGGCAGGCCGGTCTCGGCGATTGTCCTCCTCCACCAATCACGATGGACGAGCCGGACCTGCACCGGTATGGTCGCCAACCCCAGCACGCGTGCGATCGCCGTGCGGTGCTGTCCTCCGGGCAGTTTGATCAACTCGCCATGGGCGCTGATCGCTACGCCGATCTCCTTCTCGACCCACTCGGACCACAGGCGCCGCATCGGCAACTCGCGCCCGATTCCGCCGAGGGCCTCTTCATCGGCCCTCGAAAGTGTCTCGCGGCGCAGGATTCCGTGTCGACGAACCGACTCGAACAATCCGACGAAGCGGTCGAAATACGCGTCGACCGCCGCATCGGTTGCGAGCGGCACCTTGTTCCGGCGAACCGGTCTCCCGGCTCTCGCTCGCTCAAGGTATCGCCGATACACATGCGTTGCATGGCGATCCATGCCCGCCTCATGCAGTTCGCGCGCCTCCCGGCAAATGCTGGAATCCTCGACCGGATCCAGCAGCGGCGACCAGTCCCCGCCTCCGACGAAAAATCGATCGACGTGGAATCGGCGCCCGCCCGCAGCGACCCAGTCGTACATCACCAAATCTACCTCGGCAGGGCTTACGGCAACAGTCAGGCGTTCCCCACAATGAGGGATCGCCAGCGGTGTCGGAATCGCGAAGGGAAACCCGTCAGCGCGCGGCGCGGCCAGTACGCCCGCAATCCTTCCGGCAATCACCTGCGCCGGCACCAGCGGCGCCAGGAGCCCATAGGAGGCCATCACGGCTGAGTGACGCATCTCCTCCATGCGGGACCGTTCGGCGATCCGCAAGCGCGAAAGAGGGATCGCACCCGTCTCGGGATCGCGGTTCATCCGGACGAGGCAAGCAGACGCCCCAACTTTCCTGCGCGTGCCCGCCCCGACCCAAGCCCGGCCGTGCGCAAAGCGGGACGCTCAGAATCCATAACGCATGCCGACGGCAAGGAAGTTCGAGCCGACATGGCGCGGCGCAATGAACCCATAAACACCCGAGCGATGGTGCAGGCGCGTGACCAGCGCAAGGTTGTCGACCGAGCGCAGCCGCCACTCCAGGTCGTAGAGCGCCAGCAACTGGCGCCGATAGCGTCGCTCCGGGTCGTTCCTCGGGCCGTCCTCGTACGTGGGCGTGCCGAAGGCGTAAGAGAGACCGACGCCAAAGCCGAAATTCACCGCCAGCGGCCCCAGGTTGAGGTCGGGCGTGATCAGCTTGTAGGCAGCGCCCAGCTCGGCATTGCTCTGCATGCCGCGATGCTGCACCCCGACCACCTCGTAGCCGTGACGAATGCCGCCGCCGAAGCGGCCGTCGAGAAAGCCGATCGACTCGCCCAGCGTGCCGAATACCTTGCCCAGCCCAATCGCGGTGAAGTACGAGCTTTCCCACTCGAGGGTGCCCTGCAGGATGCGCTTGGGCATCTCGCGCTTGTTGTGATCGACGCCCTGCCCTGCGAACACGCCCACCGAATCGAATATGCCGCCCAGAGGCTGTGAAGCCGCCTCCGCCCCGCTTGCCGCAACGACTGTTGCACACATCGCCGCGACCAATCGCGCTCCAGTCCGTGACATCCCATTGATCTCCAATGCATACGGGCCAATGGTGCCTGACAACGACCGTTCTGACCAGACTGAAGCCGAACACAACTCATCCACCGCCCATCACCGGAGCAGCCTCCGCGTCACGATATCAGCCGTGCTCGATATCGCGGTTGCCCATCGCCAGCACCTTCAGCAAGGCCAGAGTCTCTTCGTGCTGCTCGTACGACCGCACGTCCATGACGTTAAGCTTCGCTTCGCCGTTCTGGGTAATCAGCATGGGCTCGCCGGAGTCCGTGACGTTCTTGACGATCGCGGCCGCATGGCTCTCGAGGTAACTGATTGGCTTCACCTGCGTTGAGAACGTCATGGCGCACTCGCTCGTCCGTTCAACGCGGCACCAATTATGGACCGAATGCGGTCCTCAATCTAACCTGCACTGATCCAAGGGAGGAGGGGACACCCGCGAATAATACCGAGGCTACCCGATGGTCGGCCTAATCCGGATTGAACACCGCCTCGATCGTCGGTGCCTCCAGAATGCGGTCGGCCCACAGGTCGAGCTGTTCGAGGGTGGCTGCACTCAGCCGTGCACGGACGTCCGCGCCTAGTGGCCCGAAGCGCTTGGTCAGCAGGCGTTCAAGCACGGCAATCTCGCCCTCGAGCTTCCCTTCAAGCCTCCCTTCGAGCTTCCCTTCGGCCCGCCCTTCCTCCTTGGCCCCGCGCATTTCACTGCGCTCGTCGCGCAACGCACGCTCGCGGACAAAGGCGAGCCGGCGAGCCTCATCGTCCGCGCTCAGGCGTTTCAGCTCATCGAGTGCGCGCTGCACGGGTGGGTAGTCGATCTGTGCCATGGTGCTCTCCTCGTGCCAGTGCTCGATGAAGGCGATCCACGCGGCGAGCGCCGCGCCGCCGACACCCAGCCGATCGGCCTTGGGCAGTTCGATCAGGTTCAATTGTAGTTCGTCGCCGAGCTTGAGTGCGGGTTGGAGCCGGTCGCGCAGCTCGAAGCACCACAGCTTCTGTCGTTGGTGTTCTGGGGCATGAAGGCAACCTGCGCCTCATTGTTGATTACCGTCAAGATCACTCCAGCAAGTCGTCCAGCGTCACGCCGAGCGCTGTCGCGAGCGCGGCGAACGTGCTCACGGATCCCTTGCGCTTGCCGGTTTCGAGTTGGCTCAGATACGCTTTGCTGATCCCTGCCCCAGCCGCCAAGTCCACTTGTGAAAGGAGGCGATACTCGCGCCAGGCCTTTAACGGCGTCACTCCCTGCAAGATCGCGTGGAGGACCTGACCCGGGACGCGGAACCCGTCGTCTTCCCGGCGAAACGTTTCGAGCGCGGCAATGTCCTGCCGGTCGTCGGCTGCATCGATCAGGCGATCGAATAGTTCGATCGGAACGATTGCGTACTCGTGCTTGCCATCACGTTCGATAAACTGCACGGCCGTCATTGGTAGGCACCTCCTCTCAGCTATTGGCCAACATAGCGTCAATCCCGGCCCACATTCAAGCGCCACCGCGAATTCCCTCACCCCTTCGCCATGCGCAGCACCCAGCGCAACCCCTTGCGCCACCGCGGCAGCGCACCGGCCCCGGCCTCGCGCCAGGCGAGCAGCTCGTCGAGCGCGCGCTCGGGCGTCGTGAAGCGGCCGGTGGTGCGGCTGACGTAGGTCGGGTACTCGATCAGCGCCGCCGCGACCAGCTCGTCGAGCGTCAGGCGGCGGGTGCGGCTTGCCACCGGCTCGCGGTCCTCGGTCAGCCCCCAACCGGCATAGAAGGGCTGGCCCCAGGTCACGACGCGTTTTCCGCGCAGCAGCGCCTCGAAGCCGGCGAGGGAGGTGAGCACATGCACCTCGTCCACCTGCGCGAGCAGCTCGCCCATCGGCGCATCGATCACGATCTCGTCGCACCAAGCCGACGCCCCACCCTCGCCTTCGCCCTCGCGACGCAGGCCCGCGACCACGTCCGGGTGCGGCTTGTAGACGATCCACGCATCGGGATTCGCCTCGCGCACCGCGCGCAGCAGCTCGACGTTGCGGCGGATGCCCGGCGCCCCCCAGGCGATCGACGCGTCGGACTCGACCTGGCCCGGCACGAGCACGACGCGCGCCGCATCGCGCGGCCGCGCCCACACTGCGCCGCCGACGTTGTACTTGGTGAGACCGGCGGCGACGATGCGCTCGCGCAGCCGCCGCGCCCGTGCGAGCAAGCCCTCGTCGAAGCGCCCGTGCTGCAGGCGATGCTCGAGATCGGACGGGCAGGTCGCGTCGTAATAGATGCCGCGCCGGTCCATCACCCACGACAGCGGCCGCACCAGATCCGCGCCGAGGCCCACCGAACGCAGAAAGCCGTCCTCCAGGCGCACCACCCGGACTCCCGCCGCAAGGGTTCCCGGCACCGGCTTTCTTCCCCACACTGCCATCGTCGCGCCAGGCGGCACCTCGTCGGCGCGGCGCACGAAGTGCACGGAGCTACCCTGAAAGAACCGGCGCACGATCGGCCGCTTCCAGATCGAGTAGTCGATCGCCTCCACGCGCGGCGGAAAGCGCTCGCGCATGCGCCGCTGCAGCCCCAGCCATTCGATGACCCGCTCGGGTTCGCAGCGCTGGCCGGTTTCCGGATCGATGTAGCGCGGGTAGTCGATGAGCGCCGCGTGGACCAGATTCTCCATCGTCGCAGGTCGCCGCCGTGCCGGCGCCGGTAGCTCGTCGCGGGTCAGGCCCCACCCCGCATAGAAAGGCATCCCGAAGGTGCGTACCGGCTTCCCCCATAACAGGCCCTCGAAGCCCATCTGCGAGCTCACCACGTACACCGCTTCGGCACGCTCGAGCAGCCCCACAGGATGAACGTCTTCGCCCAGCACCCGCACGCGCGACGCGGCCCCGGCGGTCAGCGCGTCGAAGTGACCGCGCTTGCGCCCCGCAAAGACGTCGGGATGCACCTTGAGGAGCACCTCAGCGCCCGGATTCTCGTCGAGCGCCGCCTCGAGCATGCGTGCAAAGCTCGACGCATCGGCCAGGCCGAAGCGGATCGACGCATCACCAACGGTCTGGTCCACCACGAGCACGAAGCGCTCCGGCAGCGTGCCGTTGTACTCACGTGCAAGGTTGTACTTGGAGACGCGCGCGCGCCGCCACGCCGCCGCGAGCGAGGCGGCCCGCCCAAGCTCGTCGGCAGAATGCGCTGCGACGACCAGGGATTCCAGGCGCGAAGGCGTGGCCGCGTCGTAGTAGATGCCGACGTCGTCTACGACCACCGAAAGCGGCGGGTCCGCGTCGCCCAACCCGACCGAGCGCAAGAATCCGTCTTCGACCCGCAGCAAGGGCAAGCCATGACGTGCGGCAAACCGCTCGGCGCGCTGCGCGCTCGGCTTGCGCCCCCATGCGATTACACCAAGGCTCTGCGCCGGATCGCAGGCAGCCCAACGATGCACGACCGGCGCACCGAGCAACTCGGCGAAACCGGGCAAGCGCGCCACGGCGCGCGACACCGCGAGCAGCGGCGCCTGGTCGACGCGCTCATCGCGATTCAAGGTCGAGCCCCTCGGCATGCCAACGCTGCAGCAGCGCGCGTTCGGCGGGCCAGTTGTGGCGTTCGACCGGCTGGTGCAGCGGATCCGCCAGGTGGTAGGCGACGGTCGGAGTCGGCGAAGCGCCAAAACCCACTACGCGCACGCCCTCCCACGATCCCCGCATCGCGCGCAGCCACTCGAGGAACAACAGCCCCGCGCTGGGTGGCGCCTGAAGTTGCGCGACAAGCCGGCGCCATGGCTCGAGCGGTACGGTCAGCAGCCGCGCGCCTACCTCGTATGCCGGACGCAGACTGGACCAATCTTGTCGCCGAAAGCGCATGTCCGGTCCGGTCACCACGATCCATCGCACACCCGCAGGCGGCGGGCCGTCGAAGCCGGGAGCGACCACCCAGATGTCCACCCGCGTCCCGATGTCGGCCGACAGCGAATGCTCGCCGCTGAAGCGGTTGAAGCGCACGACCAGCCCATGATCGTCGATTGCCGCACCCAACCTCGAACCGATCATCGTGCCGGCATTGCCGACGACGCACAGGCCAGCGGCGCGGTGCGTGTCGAGCAGGGCGAAGAAGGCCTCGCGCCACTCGTCCTGCCTCGCGATCACCTCACGGCGAAGGTGGTCGCCCTCACTACACGCCGCGATGTCCCCGGCAGCATGCGTGAGCTCGGCGAGCAAGGCGCTCGCGAGCCGGCGCCTGTGCCCCGGCAGGCCGGGCAGACCCACTCGCAGCGTTTGCGCCCAGCGTGGCTTAAGACCGAAACCCAGATCGCGGCGAAACAAGGCGTAATCGAGCAAACAGGCGGGCCACCGCGACCGCATCCAGACGGTCCGAAACAACGCGAGCGTACGAGCATCGTAGAATCCGCGCGCGCGCCGGCGCCGTGCCACCAGCCTCAGCGCAAGCGACGGCAACCTGCGGGCCCCGGCCGGCAGACCCCGCTCCCCGCGCCGCCCGCGAACGAAATCCAGAATGGCGATCAATGGGTGCGTTCCAGCCATGTCACGCGACGAGCCGCCCGACACGCGACGACCTTGAAACCGCGCCGACTCCCGTCCTTCCTACGCATCGCGGACGGGCGGCCATTGTCTGGCCGTATGGACAAGGGCGAGCACCCACACCGCCTCCCCCTCGATCTCATAAACGAGACGGTCGCTCTCATGCGGAATCAACTCACGGGTACCGGGCACCCGACCGGGTTTGCCCAACAGAGGGTGCCGGGCCAGGCGGGCGGCGGCCAAGCCGAATAGTTCATCCATCCGGGCGGCCGCGAGCGGGCTTTCGGTCGCAATGTAATCCCATATGTCGGCGCGGTCCTGTTGCGCCTCGGGTGTCCAGACGACCTTCACGTACGGCGCGCAAGCGAGGCACGTCGTGCGGCGAACTCGGTTTCAACCTCGTCGTCCGAGTGGCCGGTTCCCGCTCGCATCGATGTCCGTGCAAGCTCGATCTTGCGACGCAAGTACTCATCGTAATCTGCAGACTCCCGCTGGCGCTGCACGAACTCGCGCATCAGCTCCCTCAGAACTTGCGATGCCGGCCGATGGGCGGCCTCGGCCGCAGCCATGAATTCAGCGCGCAGCTCGGGTTCGAGCTTCATCGTGAACACAGCTTCCTTGGGCATGTCGCACTCCTGCTTGATGGTGATGACCAAGTATATACAATTGCATCACCCCGGGCCCGCCCCGACCTATTCCAAACCAGCTGGGGCCGCCTTCGATCGCGCTGTCATTCGCTATCCGCCCGTCACAAACTCAAGAAACCGGCGCGCCTCGCGATCGACGTCGGCCACCGCCAGCACGCGCTCCCGGAGCCCCTCCATCACCTCACGGTAGCGCTCCGATTCCAGCATCGCCACAAGCCATCGATAACACGCCTCGGCATCGTCCGCGAACAGCGCCCCGGCACCGTCGAAGCGCTCGGCGTCAGGCGTTCGCGAACAAATAGTCGGGACGCCCCAGAACCCCGCCTCCAGCACCTTCAATGCCGACTTGCAGCGGGTGAAGGGCGTCTGCTCGAGGGGGCCGAGGTTGATCCAGCCGGCGCGCACGCGCTCGTGGAAGCGATTGAACGGCACCTTCTCGCGGTGCACCACCTGCCCCGGTCGTGCGGCGAGCTGGAAGTGAAGCGGCCCCGTCACTTCCAGACGCGCATCGGGATGGTCCGCAAGGAATGCGGCCACGCCGTCCGCGTACAGGGAAAAATCCCGGTCGTGGCTGCGGGTGCCGGGCAGATAGGTGATGACCGGCGCATCGGGCATCGCCTCGCCCGGCGTCTCGGCCCGCCAGCGGCGATGGACCGTGTTCGGCAGCACCAGTACGCGCGCCTGCGGAAAGCAGCGACGCACGTGCTCGGCGAGCGGCTGCGTCGACACCGTGATCCGCTCGAAACCCGAAAGCGCCCGGCGGTTCGCGGCGAACTGGCGGCGCGTCTTGTCCAGGGGCACCAGGCCGTTGAGCACCCCGGGGCTGAACTCGGCCAGCGCCTCGTCGAAGATCAGGTCATCCACGTCGGCGGCAAGCTGCGTGCCGCGACGACCCAGTAGCGGTCGCAGCAGGCCCAGGCGCAGCCACTGGCGCGGGCGATGGAAGAGCGCCGCCGCGTAGCGCGAGCTCAACCCGAGCGATCGGAGGTGCACCAGATCCGTACCCTCGCCTGCCGCTTCGAGGGCGAGGGCGAGGTTTTCGCAGCGGTGGATATAGGATGGATCGCCGCGAAAGCGTGTCGCATTCCGGTTGCAGGCGACGAAGCCGATTGTCCTCATGGGTGCGACCACGCGCGGCCTTGGACGGCATCGCCGTTACCCACTTCATCGCCCATCGAGACCGTCATCATTCCCCTGCCATCGAATTGCAAATGGGCGCCATGGTAGGGGCGCCGGGTGGCAAAGGCAACGACCGGCGGGAACCTGCGAAGCCAGCACGGATTCCATCTTGCATCTCGATGGCGTGGGTCGGCTTTCTCCAAGCCGCCACCCCGGCGATAATGATCGCCCGCTCCGCCCGCGCTCGAAGCCGTCCATGCCGATTCATTGCAGCAGCCCCGACTGGACGATCGTCCGCTTCGCCTCGCGTAAACTCACGCTCAAGCGCGCGGAGCCGGTTGCCGGCCGTTGGTACGTGATTCGACTGACAACGGAGCCTTTGCTGGCCGTGGCGGCCGACTCGGTCACCCTGCGGCGCAACCTCCACGGGCAACCCTCGCCCCTGCTTCCAGGCCGCAAGAGCGGCGAATGCGAGCTTGTCTTCCGCCACGCGACGGCGCTGCACACACTGCAGCTCGAGCTTCCCCCCGCACTTGCCCACGCCGACCTTCCGATACGGCTCGAGATTACCGAGACATCGACCCCACAGGCCATCACCCGGATGCTCGCGGCCGTCTACCGGCGTGACCGATCCGACCGCGCCGACGCGATGCGCATCTTCCGCAAGTCGGCCAAGCGTCTGGTGCTGCATGGCCGGGAACGCTTCGTCGGCAAGCTCATCCGCGACTACCACCCGCAGGAAGCGATCCACTATCAGGTCGGCGACGCCTATGCGGCGTGGATCGCGGCCGTCGAAACCCCCGCGCTCCTCGACCCATCGGACCGCGCCCGCGACCTGGAGACACCCCGCACGCGCCCGCTCTTCTCCGTACTGCTCCGCACCCGCGAGGGCGAGCCCCAATTCATCGAGCAAACGATCGCTTCGCTGCTCCGTCAACGCTACCCGCACTGGGAGCTTTGCATCGGGGACGTCACGGCGGATAGCGCATTGCATCCGAGTCTCGAGCAGCATGCCGCACGCGATGATCGCATTCGCCTCGCACCCCCGGCGACGCCGGGGATGCAGCTTGCCGCCGACAACATCGCCCTCGACCTGGCTCGGGGCGACTACATCGTCGTGCTCGAAGCCGGCGACACGCTCGCCGACCACGCACTGCACCGGGTCGCCCGCACCCTCGACGCCCGCCCCGAAGCGGCCTTCCTGTACAGCGACGAGGACTGCATCGACGAAGCCGGCCGGCGCTACGACCCCGATTTCAAGTGCGACTGGAACCCCGACCTGTTCTTCTCGCGCAACTACGTCGGGCACGGGGTCTGGTTGCGTCGCGATCTGCTCCGCAGCGTGGGGGGCTTCCGTGCCGAAGCCGAGCCGTGCCCCGACTACGACCTTCTGCTGCGCTGCCTGCTTGTCGCGAAAACCGCCGACATCGTGCATCTTCCGGACGTGCTCTACCACCGCCGCGCCGTCGACTCGGACACCCGCCACGACGGCGACGACGACGCCGTGGCGACGGCGGAGCGCGACGCCTTGCGCCGTCATTTCGCGGCGGTCGGAAGATCGAACATTGCCGTCGAGCCGGGCCTCGCCGCCCGAACTCACCGCATCCGCTACCCGGTACCCGACCCAGCCCCACTGGTGAGCCTGCTCGTCCCCACCCGCGACCGCCTGGAACTGCTCGAACCCTGCGTGCGCAGCATCCTCGACAAGACGAGCTACACCAATTTCGAAATCCTGATCCTCGACAACCAGAGCGTCGAACCGGCCACGCATGCGTTCTTCGAGCGCATCCGGTCCGGATCCCCGCGGATACGGGTGCTTTCCTACCCTCACCCGTTCAACTACTCCGCAATCAATAACCACGGCGTTCGACACGCCCGCGGAACGTTGATCGGCTTGATCAACAACGATATCGAGGTGATCGGCCCGGACTGGCTCACCGAAATGGTCAGCCACGTCTGCCGGCCGGAGATCGGCTGCGTCGGTGCCAAGCTCTACTACGCCAACGACACCATTCAGCACGCGGGCATCGTGCTGGGCCTGTGGGGCGTCGCCGGCCACGCCCACAAGCGCTTCCCACGGCACGCCGAGGGTTATCGTCAGCGTGTGATGTGCGTCCAGAACTTTTCGGCCGTCACGGCTGCCTGTCTTGTGGTGCGCAAGGATGTTTACCTGCAGGTCGGCGGACTCGACGAAGCGCACCTGGCGGTGTCGTTCAACGACGTCGACTTCTGCCTGAAGGTGCGCGGGGCCGGCTATCGCAATCTGTGGACGCCCTATGCCGAGCTCTACCACCTCGAATCGATCTCCCGCGGCACCGACGACACCCCGGAGAAAAAGTCACGCGAACGGCGCGAGATCGACTACATGCGCGCCACGTGGGCGGCGGCACTCGACGCCGACCCGTGCTACAGCCCCAACCTGACCCACCGGCGCGAGGACTTCTCGATCAATACCGACTTCATCAAGACTTGAGTCGGCGGCTTCACGACCACACCAGGCGTCGCCACGCCTTGAGCTTTCTCTTCAAGCCGTCCAGCGGCTCGTCGCGCCGGACGTTCATCCCGATCTTCACGGCGGGCACTTCCTCGCCATCGACGACGAACCCGATCTCCACGCCCTTGCCGATCGCAGCGGCCGGCACGTCGAAGCGGAAGCCGCAACGCACGGCTGCCGCCGGCACCTCGCTCTCGTTGCCCAGCACCGCCTTGACGACGTCGGGCCGGTGCGCGTTGAGATCATGGAGCGCATTCACGCCCGCGCCCCGGACGTAGCAGCGTATCGATGCAATCAGCTCGAGCTCCTTCGGCATGACCCAGCCGATCACCCCGAGCTGTGGTTCGCTGCCGAGCGACTGGAAGTGCCGGGGTCCGTCGAAATGCCAGCGCATCGACGCCGCGCGAGCCGACCGCTTCGCGCACCGAACCACGGAGATGCGGTCGCTCGGCTGGTCGGCAAAGCGCCTGACCAGCGCATCGGTGTAGCCCCGCGCCCGTTTCGCCGCCTCGTGCGCCCCGGCCATGCTCACCTCGGTCGACCAGTTCACCATGACTGGCACGTAGCCGCGCCCCTCCAGGTGGTCCTTGAGCCGTCCGTGATGGACCTCCGGCAGGTACGACTCCAGCACGAAGTCGCGACCACCGGCGAGATCGCACCACACGTCGAACAACTCCCCGGCCAGGCCTTCGGCGAACACGCGGTCGGTCAGCGCGCTCAACCGGGTCGTCTCGAAGCTCTCCCGAACCACGGTCGCGAGCGTCTCCGAGGCCTTCGCCTTGCCCTGCAGGATCCACGTGTAAACCACGTCGCCGGCGATGACCGGCACATCCTTGCCGCCGAAGACTCGCCGGCAGAAGGTCGTCTTTCCCGAGCCCGGTTCGCCCAGCACCAGCACGGCGAACGGCTTGAGCCGGCTCACATGCACCACGATGCGCCCCACCGGGTCGCCCTGCTGCTGCACACTGTGGCCGATGATCTTCCACGCGTAGGGATCGAGAACCTCCCTGAGCTTGGCCCGGGTGGGAAACAGCCGCTCGTCGATGCTGCGCTTGACCTTGACCCACTCGTTCTTGCCCGAGTCCGCCAGCCCGATCTCCAGAACCAGCGTCCCGGACGGCGTCAGGGCATCCATGAGCCGGGCGATCAACGCCGCCTGATCCTCCGCGTAGTGCAGCGCCGAGGCGAGCAGGATCACGTCGAACGGCCCCTCGGGCAACACATCCCACGACTGCTGGAAAAACTCGCATTCGGGAAACCGGGCCCGGGCGCGTCCGATCGCCTCGGCCGAGCGATCGATGCCGACCACCCGCGCGGCACCGTCGAAGCTCGCGTAGCCGCAGAAATAACCCTCGTTACAGCCAACGTCGAGAAAACTCTTGTCTTTCAGCGACGGCAAGCGCAGCGCCTTCAGCTTCTCCTGCGACCGCGAATCGCCTCTCACCTCGGGGAATGATTGATATTGCATGAAAGCCTTGGGTTTTATTGTGTGAAATCAGATGAAACCATCCAGTGCCCGCGCAAGCCGCGCCTGGAACTGCTCCGGCCCGAACTCCCGTATAGCCCGCTCCCGCCCGGCCTCGCCCAGTCTGCGGCAGAGATCGGGGTCGGCGAAAATCCGGCACACGCGCTCAGCCACGGCCGCGACGTCCCCGAATGGAACGAGATAACCCGTCTCGCCTTCGACCACGAGATCGCCCAGCCCGCCCCGGTCGTAACACACCACGGGGCGGCGCCCCATCATCGCCTCGAGCACGGTACGACCGAACGACTCCTCGACGTGCGACAAGTTCAGGACGAGATCGACCTGGGCGATCGCCTCCTGGGGGGTGCCCGCATAACCGGCAAAGACCAGATTGCCGGGAAGTTCGCCCTTCGGCCCCGTCGCGCGCAGCGCGGCCACATGCTCGTTGTCCGGGCCGACCAGCACGCAGCTCAGTTGTGGTGCGCGCGCCGACAGCAGCCGGGCCAGCTCGACGAAGTCGCCCAGCCCCTTCTTGGGCAGATTGCTGCTGATGAGCCCCACCCGCGGCGAATCCGCCAGCGACGGAGCCGCCAAATCGAATCCCGTCGGGTCCAGGCAGTCCGGCACGAGCGCGGTCCGACCCGGCGCCGCGAAAAAGCGCTCGACCGCGCCGGAGTTTACGATCACCCGATCCGCAAGCGCCAGAGCGTGCTCGCGAATCGCCACGGCATCGGCACCCAGTACCCGGGAAAGCTCCTCATCGTGCTCCGGCAACTCCCGCGCGTGCACGATCACCGGTACGCCGCATTGCCGTGCGGCGACGCCCGGTTCATCGAGCACGATCGTATTCATCAGCACGGCCGAGACACGGCGCTCCCGAATGAACGCCGCAAAGTGTTGCACCGTCTCCGCGCAAGCGGGACGCCCGCGCCGCCACCATCGATAGGGCAGCACCCACACCCCGCATGACGCCTCACGCAGCGCCTCAAGATAGCCGCCCGGGCGCACCCACGGCGCGCTGACCAGCACATTCAGCCCCATCCGCTCCAGCGCACGCAGCACATCGAGCAAGCTGCGCTCGGCCCCGAACGGCCGTTCGCCCACCAGGTGCGTACACACGAGCACGGTGCGCGCGCTCCGCCTGACGGGCCGCCCGCCCCCGAGCACCGGCAAGGCCTGCAGCCCGCTTCCCGAGCCTTCTTCGAGAAAATGCACAATCGGGTTCACGCCCGGCGGCAAGCCCCCAGGGCATGCGACGCGGTAGCCACTGGTGCTGAATCCCGGCCCAGGGTCACCCGAGTTCGACACTTCCGGCCGAGTTTTTCCTCCTCTCGGCGATAAACCCC
>JARFTX010000016.1 GCA_029289265.1 Gammaproteobacteria bacterium | reverse complement strand
CGCTCAGCCTGCCGGCGGGGTCGTGTCGGCGAAGCTCGGTCGGGCGAACAGGCGCTCGGCGAGCGCCGCGAGCGCCGGGTGGCCGTTGCGCCAGTCGATCGCTGAAAAGCGCAGATCCAGATAGGCGAGCGCGACGCCGACGGCGACGTCGCCGAGGCCCGGCGCGTCGCCATGCAGCCAGGTGCGTCCGGCCGCGTGCGTTTCCATCGCGTCGACACCGCGCTTGATCTTCTCGATCTGGCGGGCGATCACCCCTTCGCTGCGCTCGCCGTCGGGGCGGCGCGACTCGAGCAGGGCGGTCACGGCCGCGTCGGTGACGCCGTCGGCGAGCGCGTCGGTCTGGCGCACCCGCACGGCCTCGCGCGCATCGACCGGGAGCATCGCCGGGGGCGCACCCAGCGTCTCCAGATAGCCGGCGATCACCGGCGAGTCGAAGTAGGCCTCGCCGTCGTCGGCGATCAGAACCGGCACCTTGCCGAGCGGATTGACCTCGGGAACCTGCGTGTTCGACTCCCAGGGCGAGTCCACGACGAGCTCGAACGGCAGTTTCTTCTCGGCGAGGATGATGCGGATCTTGCGGGCATAGGGACTGGTGAGCGAGGCGAACAGCTTCATGGTGGAACTCCCGTGGTCAGAGCGGCGCCCAGGCGTCGCAGAGGATGTCGCGAATCACGTGCAGCTTGCCGTGGAAGAAGTGGTCGGCGCCGGGGACGACCACAACCGGTTGCTCCTGCGGGCGGGCCCATTCGAGGACGTTGTCGAGCGGCACGGTCTCGTCCATTTCGCCGTGGATGACGAAGGCGCGGAGCCCCGGCGGCAGCGGTCCGGTCTCGTAGTGGCGCGAGCCGTCGGCCGCCGTGCCGGCCGCCATGCCCACCAGCGCCATGCGCTGCGGGGGCGTGCCGGCCGCGGCGAGCCGCGTCGCCACGCGCGTCTGGACGAAGCCGCCGAAGGAGAAGCCGCCCAGCGCGAGCGGCAGCGCGCCCCAGCGGGCCCGCGCCCAGTCGATCACCGCGAGCATGTCGTCGGTCTCGCCGTGGCCCTGGTCATGGGTGCCGGCGCTCGCGCCGACGCCGCGGAAGTTGGGGCGGATCGCCACATAGCCGAGATCGCGGAACACGCGCGCCAGCGTGTGCGCGACCTTGTTGGTGTTGGCGCCGCCATAGAGCGGATGGGGGTGGCACACCAGCGCGATGCCGCGCACGTCGTGGGCGGCGTCGATCAGCGCCTCGATCGCGCCGGCCGGGCCGGCGAGCGCGGTCTTTTCGGTCGGGAGCGGACGGCTCATCGGTCGGAGAGCCTCAGCCGCGCGACCACACGCCCGTGCACCAGATGCTCGTCGATGATCTCGTCGATGTCCTCGCGGTCGACGTAGGTGTACCAGACGTTGTCGGGATAGACGACCAGCACCGGCCCGTCGTCGCAGCGGTCCAGACAGCCGGCCTTGTTGATGCGGACCTTGCCGCGCCCCTTCAGGCCCAGCGCGCCGATGCGGTCCTTGGCGTAGGTCTGCATCGCGGCGGCGCCGTGGTTGTTGCAGCAGGTCTCGCCTTCGCCGCGCTGATTGCAGCAGAAGAAGACGTGGTGCCGGAAATAGCTCATTCAGGATCTCCATTCGGCCCGCAGGGCGGGGTCCGCGAATCGATCGCCGCTGTCGGCGACAGGGCCGCGGGGCTTGGCGGGCCCCGCGAAGGGCAATTATAGCGGCTGCCGCCGTGGCCCGATTTCACCGGTCGTATCGCCGCGCCTCGCCGGTGCCACTCGCGGCGGTCGCATGGGGCCGACGCTCCTGCGCAATGCGCGAGCGATCTCCCTCGGCAACCCGGCGCCGACCGGGTCGTCAGCGCTGGTGCAGGTGTTCGCCGCGCCAGAGCCCGAGCGCCGACAGATAGGCGAGCGCGACGAACGGCCAGAGGCTCGCGACGACCTGGGTCAGACCATGGAAGTTGAGGAAGTTGCCGCGGTCGAGCAGGCGCGGATCGGCGAGCTGGTAGGGATTCTCGGGGATCAGGTTGGCGAGGAGGGTCGCCGCCAGCAGCGCCATGCCGGCCAGGGCGTGCTGCACGATGCGCGGCAGCAGCAGCGCCGCGACCAGCAGCGGCAGGCCGAAGGCGAGGCCGGTGCGCGTGCCGGGGGTGAGCCAGCCGAGCGGCGTGCCGGGCACGAAGAACGATCCGGTCGCGAGCGACTTGGCCGCGACCGCGAGGACGAACAGCAGCACGATCGGCCACAGACTGGCGCTGCGCATGGTGCAGCGCGCGAGCAGGCCGACGGCGACCGCGCTGGTGCCCACCAGCATTGCCTCCAGCACCATGAAACGCTCCGGTGCGAACGGCAGCGGCGTCGGCAACTCCAGCATGCGGCGCAGGTCGCCGCTGCCGAACAGCATCGCCTCCGGCATGAGTTGCGCGAGCAGCCACAGGCCGAGCAGGATCAGGCCGGCATCGCCGGTGCGCCCCGGCACGATGCGCTCGGCCCGCCAGCGCTGCAGCCAGCCCTGCGGCGCGAACAGCGTCCGGCCCCAGAAGGCGCCCAGGATCGCGCCGACGAGCGCGCCCAGCGTGTTGCAGCCGAGGTCGAGATTGGTCGAGACCCTTGTCGGCAGGAAGTTCTGGGTGGTCTCGACGGTGAGGCTCAGCAGTGCGCCGATGAGCGTCGCCGCGAGGATCGCCGCGACCCGCCCGACGCTGCGCGGCAGCGCCGGCACGATCACGAAGCCGAGCGGGATGTAGCCGAGCACGTTGAGCACAAGGTCCTCGACCCGGAAGTATTTCGGCCACGGCGCGAACACGTAGTCGAACAGCGGCAGGCCGGTCGAGCGCCAGCCGGTGAAGGGGTGCAGGCACGCGTAGACGATCAGCAGCGCATAGGCGATCGCGAGACGGCGCGCCAGCGCGGACGAGGCGCCTGCGGGGGGCATGGCGGGGGAGGGCTCTCGGAGGCGGCGGAAGCAGGATTCTAACTGACGCAGGGGATCGGGCAGCCCACGGCCATGCGATCAGCCGCGGCATACCTGCCCCGACACAAGTGGACGATTGTCGCGTTTGCGACAAAGCCGGCCGACAATGCACCCATTTTGGGCGGATAGGCACCGGCATGGCGCCACGCCGCTCGCGTGCGGGATCTTGTTCACCAGAAGGCCTGCCACGGCATGCAACCCCCGCTGGGCCGCTTGCGCGCGCGATCTCGTCCGGCGTCGCCAGAGTTGCCGTGTTCGCGTCCGCCGGGCGGCACCGGACGCCTGCGGCGTTTCGGCGGGGGCTGGGCGTCGATGGCATGTCCCTTGCTGCGTAAAGACCATTTCGCACGAAGAGAGCGTCATGTCCGATCCGTCCGATTCCGCCGAAGCCATCGCCGAGTCCGTCTTCCACTACGCGGTCGAGCAGTCGGCGATCGCGATTGCAATCACGGACGTCGCTGCACGGATCCTTTACGTCAATCCGGCCTTCAGCCGGATCACCGGCTACGAGCGCGACGAGGTCCTTGGCCAGTCGCAGTCGGTGCTGTCGTACAAGACCACGCCCCGATCGGTCTACGAGGCGATGTGGAGCGAACTTACCGCAGGGAGACCCTGGTCGGGGCGGTTGCTGAACCGACGGCGCGACGGCACACCGTATGTTGCCGACCTGACGGTCACCCCGGTGTGTCGGCCAGGCAGCGACGAGCGCTGCTACCTCGGCATGCACTGGGATGCGACCGAGGCGCACCGTACGGCGCAGCAGTTGCGCAACCACAAGCAACTGGTCGAGTCGGTGATCTCCGTCGTGCCCTTCGCCGTGGCGCTGCTCGACGGTTCCGGCCGCGTCGTCCTCGACAACCCGGCCTACCGACGGGTCGCAGCCGAGCTCGGGGTCAGCGAGCCGGCAAGCACCGTGATGGCCGAATTGCGCGAGCGCCTCGGCGAGACCTATACGCGGGCGATCGCGCAGCGGCGTGCCCTGGAGGGCCAGGAGCTGTTCTTCGAGCGCCCTGGTCGCGATCCCCGCTGGTATGCCTGCGCGCTGTCCTGGTTCGAGGAGCGCAGCACGGGTCCGGATGCCCTCTACAGCGATGTGCGCAATGACTACGCGCTGCTCGTCATGCAGGACGTGACCGCAGCGCGGCGACAGGAGGAGGCGCTGCGCCTTGCCGCAATGCGCGCGATGCTCTCCGAGGGCGAGCTCGACCAGAGCTTGCGCGAGGCGCTGTCGGGCGCGATCTTTCAACTCCAGGGGCCGGTGAACCTGATTTCCGCAGCGGCGACCCTGCAGCGCCGTCGTGCGGGCGCAGCGGGCGAGACCGATCCGCTGGCGAAGGCTTTGGCCGACGCCCAGCGGGCCGGCGAAGCCGCCATCGCAACGCTTCAGGCAGCGATGCCGCCCGAGCCGGCCACGGTTACGGCGCCCGTCAACCTCAACGAGGTGCTGCGCGACGTGTTGATGCTCGAAACCGACGCGTTGCTTGCTGCCGGCATCAGCGTCGACTGGCGTCCCACGCACGCGCTGCCGCCCGTGCAGGGCGAGGCGGGAGCGCTGCGTACGCTGTTCCGTCAGCTCGTCACCAATGCGATCGAGGCCATGAACGAGCGCGGCCGGACCGAGCGCGTGCTCACCGTGACGACGCGCGCCTCCAGCGGGCAGGTCACGGTCGGGATCTCCGACACCGGACCGGGTGTTCCGGAAGCCCTGCGGCTCAAGGTTTTCGAACCCTTCTTCTCGACCAAGCAGAGTCGTGGCGGCACGCGCGGCGTGGGCCTCGCGCTCGCCCAGGAGATCGTCAGTCGTCACCGCGGTGTCCTTGGCATCGATGCCAACTACGGGACCGGTTGCAAGCTCGACGTGTCGTTCCCGAGTGCGCGCGCGCCCGAGCCGGTGCCGGTGGAGAGCTACGGATGAACAGCCCGTTCGATGCCGGGCGCGACGACGGCCGCAGCCTCTGGCTCGAATCCGCGCTCGAAGCGCTCTATCGCGTCAGCCGCGTGTTGTCGCGTTCGCTCGAGCTGCGCGAGACCCTCGCCGAGGTGCTGCGCGTGCTCGACGAGGAGTGCGGATTCAATCGCGCGCTGGTGACGCTCAACGAGCCCGACGGCGAGATGATGGCGCTGTCGGCGCTGCACGGCGTCGACGGCGACCACGACCCCGATCTGCGCTGGCGTACCGGCGAAGGCGTGATCGGCACGGTGCGTGAACGGGCGCGCCCGCTCGTGCTCGATCGGCTTGCCGATGCGCCCAACTACCTCGTCCAGCGAGCCCTGTTCGATCCCGAGGTGCCCTTCGTGGGCGTGCCGATCCGGGCCGGCCAGGACACCGTCGGGGTGCTCGCATTGCAGCCGCCGGTAACAGCGCGCGGACGCCTCGACGACGAGGCCCATCTTGCCGAGATGGTCGCCAATCTGGTCGGTCAAAGTGTACGGCTCGCCTGGCAGGTGCGCAGCGAGCGGCGCGACCTCGCCGAGGAGCGCGACCAGCTGCGTCGCACCGTGCGCGGGAAGTTCGGCTTCGACAACATCGTCGGCCACACGCCGCGCATGAAGCAGGTCTTCGAGCAGGTCCGCCAGGTGGCGAAGTGGAATACCACGGTGCTCATCCGGGGCGAGACCGGCACCGGCAAGGAACTCATCGCCCAGGCGATCCACTATAACTCGCCGCGCGCAACCGGCCCCTTCGTCAAGCTCAATTGCGCGGCCTTGCCGGAAAACCTGCTCGAGTCCGAGCTGTTCGGCCACGAGAAGGGCGCCTTCACCGGCGCGGCCATGCAGCGCAAGGGTCGTTTCGAGCTGGCCGACGGCGGCACGCTGTTCCTCGACGAGATCGGCGAGATCTCGGCGGCCTTTCAGGCCAAGCTGCTGCGCGTGCTGCAGGAGGGCGAACTCGAACGCGTCGGCGGCGCGCGCACCCTGCACGTCAACGTGCGCGTGATCGCCGCGACCAATCGCGATCTGGAGGCCGAGGTCGAGGCCGGGCGCTTCCGCGAGGACTTGTACTACCGCCTCAACGTAATGCCGATCCCCCTGCCGCCGCTGCGCGACCGCGTCGAGGACATCCCCGAGATCGCGCGCTTCCTGGTCGGCAAGGTCGCGGGCCAGCAGGGCCGGCCGCTCACGATCACCGATGCGGCGGTGCGTGTGCTGTTGCACCACGACTGGCCGGGCAACGTGCGCGAGCTCGAGAACTGCATCGAGCGGGCCGCGGTGATGAGCGACGACGGCACGATCGACCGCGACCAGGTGCTGGTCTCCGGCATCGAGGAGCGCGTCACGCCGCTGCGCGGCGGCGCCGGCATAGACTTCGACGACCCGGTGCTCGACGAGCGCGAGCGCGTCATCGCAGCGCTCGAGCAGGCCGGCTGGGTGCAGGCCAAGGCGGCCCGCCTGCTGGGCATGACGCCGCGGCAGATCGCCTATCGCGTGCAGACCCTGAACATCAAGGTGCGGCAGATCTGATCGGCTGGCCGGCGCTTTCGGTCGAGCCGCCGGCGCGGTCGCAGCCGCGCACCAGCACGACCTCGAATGCGTAGGTGTCACGACGGTGCCGAACGGCCTCGCAGGCGCCCGCAAGATCGGCCTCGAGGGCGGCGAGCGGCTCGGCATCGGCGACATCGGTCACCAGGTAGGAGAACATCCGCAGGCGCTGGCGCAGCTCGAGCTCGGAGACGCTGCCGATCCACAGCGGCGCATCGCCCGGCTGCAGTCGCCAGCGCGTCGGCCACAGCCGCAGGATGTGGAGCGCGCCGGCCTCGTCGGACTCACGCACGAGGTGCAGCGCGTCGTGCTTGCCGTCGTGTACCTGGGGCAGCACTGGCATCGCTGCCGCCACCGGCTGCGGCGAGATCCACTGCAGGGCGCTCGCCGCCGAGAACTGCGGCGGCACGCGCCAGCCTTGGGCGGCGAGCAAGGCGGCGAGCTCGGCAGGATCGCCGGCGTACTGCACATTGAGCGCCTGCCGGTCGCGCACGCGCAGGTCGTGGCGCTGCGCCGGCTGACGCTGCCAGGCCGTGGTCCACCAGTCGTCGACCACGGCCGACTCGGTTTCGCGCGGTACGGTGTGGCGCGCCAGCTCGTCGTCGAAGTATTGGCCGGTGCGCCACAGTCCGAGCGCGATTACGGTCGCTCCCGCCACCATCGCGAGTTGCGGCCACGCGACGGGACGCTCCGGATGGCGCCGGTAGGCGATGCCGAACAGCGCCACGCAGGCGAGACCGACGGCGATGCCGCCGAGCACGTCGGAGAACCAGTGGGCGCCCAGGTACAGCCGCGAGAACGCGATCGGGATCACCAGCAGGGTTGCGCCGAGATAGGGTACCCAGCGTCGGCGCAGCGGCAGCTCGCGGGCGATCAGCACGGCGAGAAAGCCGAACACCGCGAGGCTGAGACTGGTGTGGCCGCTCGGGAAGCTGTCGGCGGCCAGGCCGTGCACGAGCTCGAGCGGGCGCGGCGCGGCGACGACCCGCTTGAGCAGATGCGTGAGCGCGAGCGCCGACAGGCCCGCCGCCAGCCAGTGCAGCGCGGCGTGATGGCGGCGGCGCACGGCAAGAAAGACGCAGCCGGCGGCGAGCAGCGCCAGAAGCAGCGAGGCGTCGCCCAGGCCGGTGACGGCCACCAGGATGCGGTCGGCGAGCGGCGTGCGCAGCTCCTGCAAGGCCGAGAGCACGTAGAGGTCGATGCCCACCAGCCAGCCGCCGGCGAGTGTGCCGAGCACGGCGCTGGCGAGCGCGAGCAGCACCAGTAGGACCGCGAGCCCGCGCGCCTCGGGGTGGGACGGGTCGAGCACGGCGGCGACGAGCGGTTGCAGCAGCGGATGGCTGCGTCCCCAGTCGGTCGCGCGCAGCAGCCACATGCCGGCGCGCGGCTGCAGCAGCCGGTAGACGAGCGCGACCAGCCACAGCGCGAACCAGATCAGGGCGACCAACACGGCGAGCAGCACCGCGAGGCGCCCGGCGACCTCGGCGGCGAGGCCCAGCGCGGCGCCGAACACGACCCCCGGCAGCGTGTAGGCCGGCGCCCACAGAAGCGCCGAGGCGACGTTGGCGGCGATGAAGCGGCGCGGGGCCATGTCCATCATGCCGGCGACCGCCGGCACGATGGGCCGCAGCGGCCCGACGAAGCGCGCCAGCACCACGCTCTTGGTGCCGTGGTGGTGGAAGTAGTCGATGCCGCGGTTGATCAGCGCGGCGTGTCGATTGAACGGCCACACCACGCGCAGCCGCTGGTGGAAGTGGCGGCCGATCCAGAAGCTCACGCCGTCGCCCGCGATCGCGCCGGCGGCCGCGAAGGCAAGCGTCGCCCAGAGGTCGAGCACCCCGGCCGCGACCAGCGCGCCGAAGCCGAACATCAGCGCGACGCCCGGCAGGATCAGGCCGACGACCAGCAAGGACTCTCCGGCCGCGGTGAGGAACACGGCGAAGTAGGCCCAGTGCGGGTTCTCGGACACCCACTCGAGCAAGGCGGCGAAGAGATCGGCAAGCATCGGGCGGCGGGGAGGGTGGGTGAGGGGCTAAGCGTCGGCGGGCACGAGCGACGATTATAGGCCGGTGCCCGGCGCGGCCCGAGACCTCGCCGTCAGCGCCGCTGTGGTACCCCCAGCAGGACGTCGGAGGCCTTGATCACGGCGCTCACCTCTACGCCGGGGGCGAGCCCGAGTTCGGCCACCGCCTCGCGGGTGACGATCGCGACCATCCGGTCGCCGCCCGGCAACTCGACCTCGACCTCGGCATGGACCGCGCCGGGGGTGCAGGCGACGACCCGGCCGCGAAAGACGTTGCGCGCGCTGATACCCATGTGCGGACTTCCGGTGTTGTGTCGCGAAAGCGACGCGTTGTATTCTTTGCTACATAGAAAACTGTCGTGCCCATCCCGCCGCCTTCGATGGCTTCGTCGGAATCGCTGCCGAGCGCATTGGCGAAGAAGGCGAAAAGAGTATTGGCACGGAACTCGCTATATAGCAAATGATACAGCAAGGACGACCCATGGAAAGCAACGCACCGGAGCGCTTTGTCGGCCATCTGTCGATCGACGCGGCCGCCGGCCCGGCCTTCTCCGACGCCCGCATCCGGCTCCTCGAGGCGATCGGACAGCTCGGCTCGATCAGCCGCGCGGCGCGCGCGGTGCCGCTGTCGTACAAGGCGGCCTGGGATGCGCTCGACACGATGAACAACCTCTCGCCCGAGCCGCTGGTGGCGCGCGTGACCGGCGGGCGCCAGGGCGGCGGCACGCAGCTCACCGACTACGGCCGGCGCGTGATCGCGATGTATAGAGCGCTCGAGCTCGAGACCCGGCATGCGCTCGAGCGCGCCGCAGGCGGGCTCGCCGGCGGTGCCGCCGGCATCGACGACTTCCGGCGGCTGATGCAGCGCATGTCGCTCCGGACCAGCGCCCGCAACCAGTTCTCCGGGACGGTCGTGGCGCTGCGCAACGGCGAGGTCGATTACGAGGTGCGCCTCGCGCTCGACCGCGACACCGAGCTCGTCGCCGTGATCACCCGGGCGAGCGCGGAGCGGCTCGGGCTGGCGATCGGCAAGGAGGCGCTCGCCTTCGTCAAGTCCTCGTCGGTGCTGATCGCAACCGAGCGCGACGTGCGCTACACGGCGCGCAACCAGTTCTGGGGCGAGGTCGCGGCGATCCACGAGGGCTCGGTGAACGACGAGATCACCGTTGCCCTGCCCGCGGGCAAGCGCATCACCGCGGTGGTCAGCCGCGCCAGCCGCGAGGCGCTCGGGCTCGCCCAAGGGAGCCCGGCCTGCGCCCTGTTCAAGTCGTCGAGCGTGATCGTCGCGGCCTTCGACTGACGCACCGATCCGGACTCCCTTACGAGGAACCGCCATGAGACCCTTTGCCCGACTGCTCGCCGCCTGCGCCGCCGCGCTCGCATTCGTCGCCGGCGCGCCGGCCCAGGCCGGCGGCGCGATCACAATCGTCGCCGCCGCCGACCTCAAGTTCGCGATGGACGAGATCGTCGCGGCCTTTCGCGCCGAGCGGCCCGAGGCCCGCGTCGACGTCATCTACGGCTCGTCGGGGAAGTTCCACACGCAGATCCGCCAGGGCGCGCCGTTCGACCTCTACTTCTCGGCCGACATCGCCTTCCCGCGCGCGCTCGAGGCGCACGGTCTGACCGCCGGGCCGACCCGCCCCTACGCGGTGGGCCGCATCGTGCTGTGGAGCAGCACCCACGACGCGACGCGGCTCACGCTCGCCGACCTCGCCGACCCGGCGCTCGGCCGCATCGCGATCGCCAACCCCCGTCACGCCCCCTACGGCATGCGCGCCGAGGAGGCGCTGCGCGCGGCCGGCGTCTGGGAGGCGCTGCAGGGGCGCATCGTGCAGGGCGAGAACATCGCCCAGACCGCCCAGTTCGTGCAGACCGGCAACGCCGGGGTCGGCGTCATCGCGCTGGCGCTGGCGCTCAACCCGACGCTTGCCCAGGCCGGCGGCTACCACCTCATCGACGACGCGCTGCACGAGCCGCTGGAGCAGGGCTTCGTGATCACCCGGCGCGCCGCCGACAACGCGCTCGCGCACGACTTCGCGGCCTTCATGGACGGCCCCGAGGCGCGCGCGATCATGACCCGCTACGGCTTCGCCCTGCCGGGCGAGGCAGCGCGCTGACGCGCGCGCGGCAACGGAAACCGGAGGAGCCATGGCGATCGACGCACTCTCGACGGCCGACTGGGCGGCGGTCTGGCTCACCCTGCGGCTTGCCACCGTCACGACGGTGATCCTGCTCCTCGTCGGCACGCCGCTCGCGTGGTGGCTCGCCCGCACGCGCTCGCGCTGGAAGGGCCCCGTAGGCGCGGTGGTGGCGCTGCCGCTGGTGCTGCCGCCGACCGTGCTCGGCTTCTACCTGCTGGTGGCGATGGGCCCGCAGGGGCCGGTCGGGCGCGTCACCGAGGCGCTCGGCATCGGCCTGCTGCCCTTCACCTTCGCCGGTCTGGTGGTCGGCTCGGTCTTCTACTCGATGCCCTTCGTCGTGCAGCCGCTGCAAAACGCCTTTGAGGCGGTCGGCGAGCGCATGCTCGAGGCCGCCGCGACGCTGCGCGCCGGGCCGTGGGACACCTTCTTCACGGTGGTCGTGCCGCTCGCGCGCCCAGGCTTCGTCACCGCCTCGATCCTCGGTTTCGCCCACACCGTCGGCGAGTTCGGCGTGGTGCTGATGATCGGCGGCAACATCCCGGAGCGCACGCGCGTCGTCTCGGTCGCGATCTACGACCACGTCGAGGCGCTCGAGTACGCCGAGGCGCACCTGCTCGCCGGCGGCATGCTGGTGTTCAGCTTCGTGGTGCTGCTCGCGCTCTACACGCGCAAGGGGGTGAAGGCATGGCGTTGAGCCCGGCGGCGGCTGCCGCGCGATCCATCGCGGCGCGCTTCCGCGTCGATTGGCCGGGCTTCGTGCTCGACGTCGACCTCGCTCTGCCGGGCCGCGGCGTCACCGCCTTGTTCGGCCACTCGGGCTCGGGCAAGACCACGCTGCTGCGCTGCATCGCCGGCCTGCAGCGCGGCGAGGCGGTGCATCTGGCCTTCGGCGACGAGGTCTGGGAGGACAGCGCCCGCGGCCTGTTCGTGCCGACCCACCGGCGCCCGCTCGGCTACGTGTTCCAGGAGGCGAGCCTGTTTCCGCACCTGACGGTGGCACAGAACCTCGCCTTCGGCCAGCGCCGCGTCGCCCGCACCGAGCGTCGCGTCTCGCTGGAGGCGGCGGTCGAGCTGCTCGGCATCGGCCACCTGCTCGGACGCGCGCCGGCGACGCTGTCCGGCGGCGAGCGCCAGCGCGTCGCGATCGCGCGCGCGCTCGCGACCAGCCCGCGCCTGTTGCTGATGGACGAGCCGCTCGCCGCGCTCGACCTCAAGCGCAAGCACGAGATCCTGCCCTATCTGGAGCGCCTGCACGACGAGCTCGAGGTGCCGGTGCTCTACGTGAGCCACTCGCCCGACGAGGTCGCGCGGCTGGCCGACCACGTCGTGCTGCTCGACCAGGGCCGCGCCATCGCCGAGGGCGGGCTGGTCGACACTCTGGCCCGGCTCGACCTGCCGACCGCCTTCAGCGACGAGGCCGGCGTCGTCATCGAGGCCCAGGTCGGCGCCCACGACGAGCGCTACCACCTCACCCGGCTCGACTTCGCGGGCGGCCAAGTGCTGGTCGCGCGCCGCCCCGAGGCGCCCGGGCGGCGCCTGCGCTTCCGCGTGCATGCCCGCGACGTGAGCCTCGCGCGCTCGCGCGCCGCCGACACCAGCATCACCAACCTGCTGCCGGTCACGGTCACCGCGCTGGCCGATGCCGACACGCCGGCCCACGTGCTGGTGCGCCTCGATGCCGCCGGCACGCCGCTGGTTGCGCGCATCACGCGGCGCTCCTGCGACCAGCTCGGGGTCGCGCCCGGCTGCGCGATGTGGGCGCAGATCAAGACGGTCGCCTTGCTCGCCTGACGCTGAAGGATCCGTGCAGCGTCCGGGCGCTCAGGCCGCCACCTGCGGCTGGGCGCGGGCGAGCAGCCCGGTGAGCCAGCGCTTGGCGGCGACGCGCGAGCGCTCTTCGGTCAGACGCTGGCAAAGGGATTCGGCCACTTCCTGAAAGACCGGCAGACGTTCGTGCTGGATGTCGTCGCAGCGCAGCAGGTGGAAGCCCAGCTCGGAGCGGACCACGCCCGACATCTCGCCCGCGGGAAGCGCAAACAGCGCGGCATCGAGCTCGGGGTAGAGCTGGCCGCGCTCGACCGCCCCGATCATGCCGCCCTCGACGGCCGTGGGGCATTCCGAGTGCTTGTTCGCCTGCTCGGCGAAGCGGTCGGGCTTGGCCTGCAGGCGTCGGGCGATCTCGCGGATGCGCTGTTCGGCCCGGTCGCTGCGGTTGTCGGCGAAGGACTCGTTCACCGTGATCAGGATGTGGCGCGCGCTGCGCCGCTCGGGCACGCGGAAGCGGTCGAGGTGGGTGTAATAGAAGATCTCGGCCTCGATCCTGCCCACCGCTCCGGCACGGGCGCCCACGCGCGCCAGCACGGCGTCCACCAGCAGCTCGCGCCGCAGTGCCTCGTGCAGCCTGTCCTCGTCGAGGCCGGCGTTGTCGAGACTGGCGTGGAAGGCGTCGGCGTTGTCGAAGCGGCTGCGGATCTCGCCCGCGGCCTGGTCGAGCGCGTCCGGGGCGAGGCAGACTCCGCCGGCCTCGCCACTGGACAGCACCGCGGCTTCGATGCGCGCGCAGCGCCGCGCGACCGTATCCGCGCGGGCGCGTTCGTCCTCGGCCAGCGTCTCGGCGCCCTTGCCGTAGAGAGACAGCGCCGCCTTGAGCACATGGTAGGGATGCGGGGTCATGCGGCGTCCTCCTCGTGGCCGGTGGCAAGCGCCGGCGTTCGGCTGCGCGCGGGCGGGCGGGGCAGCGGCTCGAGCGAGGCTTCGGGAATGACGAGCATGTGTCCGGGGAAATTGACGTGGTAATGCACGCCCTCGGGCAGGTCGCGCACGACCCGGATCACCTCGCCGAGCGCGCCCCGCTCGACCACGACCTCGCCGCGCACCGCGAAGCTGCGCCCGGCCACCACCTTGTCGCGCGATTCGAAGCGGCTCGGCGCCCACGGCGCATCGGCGGGGATGAGCTCTTCCTCGCGGCACCCGACGATGCGGTCGAGGTCGAGAAAATGCACCGTGTAGATGACCTGGTCCTGCAGAAAGGTGCCGATCTCGATGACCGTTCCGATGCTGCCGCGGCGCACCAGCAGGTCGCCGATGTCCATGCCGGGATAGGTGCCGTCGTCGCGCACGTTGCGGGTCACGCGCACCGCCTCGCCGTAGTCGAACCGGGTCTTCATGATCGGCTCCGTGCCACGCTAGCGGCCGATCGCGCCCAGCGGCACGAAGGCCGTGCCGCTGGCCTTTCTGAGCACCGCGAAGACCTTCTCGGTGAGCGCGTCCGAGACCGTGAAGTCTCGATAGGCGAGTTCGAGAAAGCGCCGGTGGTGCGCACGCCGGGTCGCGTCGTCGCCGTCGCAGGGGTTGTGTGCGAGGTAATTGTGGAAGCGCTGCAGGATGTGCAGGCGATTGACGTGAACCACGGCGGGTTCGTAGGCGACGCCGAAGTAGTCGAGAAAGTCCTCGGCGGAACAGAGCTCGTCCATCGCTTCGTCCAGGGTCGGTTCGTCCATCGTGGTCTCCGGGGTCAATGTGTGGGGGTCTCGGCCGGGCGGGCGCTGCCGAGCAGGCGCTCGCATCGGTCGCGGGTGTCCGCGAGCTCGTCGCGGAAGGCGATCAGTTCGGCCGCCTCGGGCGGGCGCTTGGTCCGGGTGGCAAAGCTGCGGATGCGGGCCAGCAGGCAGGCCGCCTCCGCGTCGTCGAGCGCGATGCCGAGGCTCGCGTAGGCCGACACCACGCCGCGTGCGCCCGAGTGCTTGCCGAGCATCAGTCGGTGGCTGCGTCCGAGCAGGGCGGGGTCGATGCCCTGGTAGTTGGCGGGGTCCTTCAGCAGGCCGTCGACGTGGATGCCGGCCTCATGGGTGAACACGCCCTCGCCGACCACGCTCTTGTGCCAGCCGACCGGCCGCCCGGAGGCCCGTGCGACCGCCTCCGAGGCTTCGACCAGGCGTGCGGTGTCGAGGCCGGCGTCGATCCCGTGGAACTGGCGCAGACCGAGCACCACTTCCTCCAGCGCTGCGTTGCCGGCGCGCTCGCCCAGCCCGTTGACGGTGGTGTTCACGTGAGTCGCGCCGGCACGCACCGCCGCCAGGGTGTTGGCCGTGGCCAGCCCCAGGTCGTCGTGGGCGTGCATCTCGATCTCCAGCGCGGTGGCGGCGCGAAGCCGCGCGATGGCGTCGAAGGTGGCGAAGGGGTCGAGCACCCCGAGGGTGTCGGCGAAACGGAAGCGTCGCGCCCCCGCCGCCTCGGCCGCCTGCGCGACCTCGGCGAGAAAGTCCGCGTCGGCGCGCGAGGCGTCCTCGCCGCCGACACCGACCTCGAACCCGGCCGCGCGCGCCACTGGCACCCAGCGCGCGATGCGGGCGAGCACCTCGTCGCGGCTGCTGCCGAGCTTGCGCCGGATCTGCTGGTCGGACACCGGCACCGACAGCTCCAGCATGTGCACCGGCAGGCCGCGGCAGGCGTCGATGTCGGCCGCGGTGAGCCGACCCCAGACGATCAGCCGCGCCGGCGTGGCGGCCCGTTCGAGCGACCGGGCGATCGCGCGGATGTCGTCGCGCTCCTCCTCGCCCATCGCCGGAATGCCGATTTCGAGCTCCGGCACGCCGAGCCCGGCGAGCAGGCGGGCGATGGCGCATTTCTCGCCGCGGGTGAAGGCCACCCCGGCCGATTGCTCGCCGTCGCGCAGCGTGGTGTCGTCGATGACGACGCGGGGCGGGTTGGCGGGATGGGTGGTCGGCATCTTACGCTCCGCTCAGGCGTAGGCCGGCGCGAAGGCTTTCTCGGGGTCGGTCACCGGACCGTCCTCGCCCCAGTAGGGCGAGAGCTTGCGCAGCCGGGCGATGATCGGCGGCACCGCGGCGATGACCCGGTCGATCTCGGCCTCGGTGTTCTCGCGCGACAGCGAGAAGCGGATGGTGCCGTGGGCCGCGGTGTAGGGGATGCCCATGGCCCGCATCACGTGCGAGGGTTCGAGCGAGCCCGAGGTGCAGGCCGAGCCGCTGGAGGCGGCGATGCCCTGCTTGTTGAGCAGCATCAGGATGGCCTCGCCCTCGACGTACTCGAAGGCGATGTTGAGCGTGTTGGGCAGGCGGTTGTCGAGGTCGCCAGTGGCGAAGGCGTTGGGCACCGCGGCCAGGATGCCGGCCTGCAGGCGATCGCGCAGCGCCCGCACGCGGGAGTTCTCCTCGGTCATGTGCTCGATCGCGAGCTGTGCCGCCACGCCCAGGCCGATGATGGCGGGCACGTTCTCGGTGCCCGCACGGCGTCCGCGCTCCTGGCCGCCGCCCCGCAGCAGCGGGCGAAAGCGCGCGCCACGGCGCAGATAGAGCGCGCCGATGCCCTTGGGACCGTGCAGCTTGTGGCCCGACAGCGACAGCATGTCGATGGCCGAGTGCCGGAGGTCGAGCGGAATCTTGCCCACTGCCTGCACGGCGTCGGTATGAAAGAGCACGTCCGCGGCGCGGGCCATCTCGGCCATCTTCACGACCGGAAAGTAGGTGCCGGTCTCGTTGTTGGCCCACATCACCGACACCACGGCCACCTTGCTGGACAACACCGCGCGGTATTCGGCGAGGTCCAGCCGGCCCTTGCCGTCGACCTTGAGCCGATGGATGGTGTAGCCCTCCTTCTCGAGTTGGCCGCACAGGTGCAGCACGGCATGGTGCTCGACCGACGTGGTGATGATCTCCTTGCGCTCCGGATAGGCCTTGAGCGCCGACAGGATGGCGGTGTTGTCGGCTTCGGTGCCACCGGCCGTATAGATGATCTCGGAATCTTGCTCGGCGCCGAGCAGTCCTTGCAGCGAGGCGCGCGCGGCCTTGACCGCGTGGCCGACCTTGGCGCCGAAGCTGTGCATCGAAGAGGGGTTGCCGAACTGCTCGGTGAAAAAGGGCAGCATCGCCGCCACTGCCTCGGGGGCGCAGCGGGTGGTGGCGTTGTTGTCGAGATAGATCGGGGCGCTCATGTCGTCTCTCCGTGCGGGGTGCGCTGTTCTTGTGGCGTTGGCGGGGTCGGGGGGCGGCGAGGGGCGAGGGGTCAGGCCGGCTGGGCGAGCTTGACCGGCACGACCTTGACCAACTCGCCGAGCGCTTCGACCATCTGCTGCTGGATGCCCCCCAGGGTCAGGGCCTCCATCTGGCAGCCCGAGCAGGCGCCCTTCATCGCCACGTAGATGGTCTTGCCTTCGACATCGACCAGTTCGATGTCGCCGTGGTCGCGCAGCAGGTTGGGCCGTGCCCTGGCGATGACGTCCTCGATGCGGCGGATGCGCTCCAGCGTCGACAGCTTGCCCGGCGTCTTGCGCGCGGGCGGCTGCCCCGGCGCGAAGCTCTCCCCGCGCTCGGCCATGACCTTGGCGAGGATCTCCTCGATGCCCTCATGGCACGACGAGCAACTGCCGCCGGCCTTGGTGTAGTTCGTGACCTGCTCGACCGAGCACAGGTTGTTGGCGCGGATGGTCTCCTCGATCAGCACCGAATCGATCGCGAAGCACTTGCAGACGAGCGCCCCTTCCGCGTGGTCGTCCTTCCAGTCCTCGCCGCGGTAGTTGGCGATGGCCGACTGCAGGGCCTCGCGGCCCATCACCGAGCAGTGCATCTTTTCGGGCGGCAGGCCGCCGAGATAGTCGGCGATGTCCTGGTTGGTGACGGTGAGCGCCTCGTCGAGCGTGCGGCCTTTGATGATCTCGGTCAGCGCCGAACTGGACGCGATCGCCGAGCCGCAGCCGAAGGTCTGGAATGACGCGTCGAGGATCGTCTCGGAGCCGGGGTCGACCTTGAGCATCAGCCGCAGCGCATCGCCGCAGGAGATCGAACCGACCTCGCCGACGGCGTTGGCCTCGGCGAGCGGACCGGCATTGCGCGGGTTGTAGAAGTGTTCCTTGACGGTGTCGGAGTAGTCCCACATGACGGTCTCCTCGGCTTCAGACGGTAAACGACTGGCCGCAGGCGCAGCCGCCCGAGGCGTTCGGGTTCGCGAACTTGAAGCCCGAACCGGCCAGCGACTCGACGAAGTCCACCGTCACGCCGTCGAGCAGGGGGGCGGAGAAGGGGTCGACCAGGATGGTCAGACTGCCGACCTCGATCAGCAGGTCGTCCTCGTCCCTCTCGGCTTCGAGCTTCATCCCGTACTGCAGACCGGAGCAGCCGCCACCCTGCACATGGATGCGCAGTCCGGCCACCGGATCGGCCGACGTGGTGATGAAGCGATCGACAGCCTTCAACGCGCTGGGGGTCAGGTTCAACATGATCTCTCTCCGGTTGTAAGGGGTTGCGATTCTCATGTCGCAAGCGCTGTGCCAATCGGAGAAAATGTGCAAGTGCCTGATTGTTTGTTCTTTCTTCCGCCATGCGGGTTGTTGCGTAGGATACGGCGTGCGCGCTTTGTCGCGTTCGCGACAAGCTCAAACGGGCGTCTGTGGGTGGACGGTGTCGGATGACTGGACTAAGCTTGGTCCACATTCAATTTCAGCAATGCGGGGCAGCCATGCGTTCGGTCAACATCCACGAGGCGAAAACGCATTTGTCGCGTTTTCTCGATTGCGTTGCGGCGGGCGAGGAAGTCGTCATCGCCCGCGCCGGAAAGCCGGTTGCCCGCCTCGTGCCGTTGGCACCCGAGCGCACGAAGCGCACGCTCGGGCTGGGCAAGGGGCGTTTCCATCTCCCGGAGGATCTCGACGCGGGCGACGATGAAACCCTGCGCGCGATGTTCGAAGGTGAGGACTGAAATGGTCGAGCAAGTCGGCGTAAGGGTCTTGCTGCTCGACACCAATGTGCTGCTCGGGGCGCTGATCGCACCGGAACGCCTGCCCGCAGCGGTATGTGCCGAATTGGAATCGGCCGACAACACGATTCTTTTCAGCGCCGCCAGTATCTGGGAGATCGCGATCAAGCGCTCGATGGGCCGGGTCGATTTCGATTTCGAACCCGAAGACATCGAGGCCCTCGCGCTCAAGACCGGATTCGCCGAACTGCCGGTGCGGGCGGTTCATTGCCAGCGCGTCCGGCATCTGCCCTGGCACCATCGTGACCCGTTCGACCGGCTGCTGGTCGCGCAGGCCGAAACCCTGCCGGCACACCTTCTGAGTACCGACGAGCTGCTGGAGCAGTATTCGCCGCTGGTCAGCCGCGTCGTGCTTGCCTCGGCCTGAACGCTGCCGGTCGCGTCACGATGCCAGCGCGGCCGGACTGTGGGTATGGCAACCCTTGGGGCAGACGCGCGAGCAGGCGCCGCAGCCGATGCAGTCCAGGGCGTCGGCCAGGGTCATGACCATCATGTTGTCGTCGTCCAGGTCTTCGTCGAGGTCGTCTTCCTCGCGCTCGACCAGATCGAACACATTGCGCGGGCAGACCTTGTAACAGCGTCCGCAGCCGATGCACTTCTTCGCATCCAGTTCGAGGACGAATTGCGGGGTCCAGGGTGCGCCGCCGCGGGTAAGGCCGGTGATATCACTCATGGTCGTTCTCACAGAAACCGTCCCGGCGGCGCCGGGGCGGTGGTCGGGTTCAGGCTTCGACGCTGGCGGCGGCGAGGCGGGCATTGGCCTCGGCCCAGCTGCGGCAGGCGTCGTAGGTCGATTGGGCAATCGGGGGAATCTCCTCGTAGCCCGCGGGCAGGCGATCCTCGACGAGGTCGTGAAGCTGGGAGGCCCACTCCTGCGAGATGCGCTTGAGTTTCTTCACTTCCTTCTCGAGGGCCTTGCGTTCGTCATCGGTCATGGTTCGCGCTCCGTGTGGTGTCGTCCGATCGGGGTGGCGCCGGCGCTCAGAGGCCGGCCACTTCCGGATACCGGCCGATGATCTCGAGCGCGACCGAGAGGTGCTTGTCGCAGTCGTCCTTCATCTTCGCGTAGCTGTCGAAGCCGAAGCGGTGTACGTCGCGCAGCGTGCGGTCCATGACCACCAGCTTGCCGACGGTGATCAGGGCGCGCCCGAAACCCTCGTGCGTGATGTTGATCAGCGGCACCGCCATGAGTCCGCACTCCTTCTCGATGAGGGCGGCGATCGCGTTGTGGTAGGCCTTGATCCGGGCGAGGATGAGCTCGTCGGGGTCGCCGATCACCGGGATCTCGCGGCGCTGCGCTTTGGTGAGGATGTAGGGCGCCAGCAGGCGTTCGGTCGGCCAGCCGTCGCAGGTGCCGTAGCTGTCGAGCGCGCG
The DNA here is from genome assembly GCA_029289265.1 of Gammaproteobacteria bacterium. Taxonomy (GTDB): domain Bacteria; phylum Pseudomonadota; class Gammaproteobacteria; order Burkholderiales; family Rhodocyclaceae; genus JARFTX01. Next base: position 40,876 of record JARFTX010000016.1, on the reverse strand, counting down.
GGTCTGGCGCACCATCTCCTTGATGAAATCGGTCGTTGCAAGGTCGGCGTCGAGTTCGGGAACGATCGCGGTGGCGCTCATGAGTCGGGCTCCGTGGGGTTGCGTGCGGGAAAGGTGTCGATCAGGGCGAGGGCCGGCCGGTTTGCCGGCAGCCGCGAGAGGGGTCGCATCGCCAGCAGCCCGACGGCCAGTCCGGACAGCGTGAGGCCGGCCGCGCCGGCCTCGCCGAGGCCGAGGAATGCGGCCGCGAGGAGCCCCGCGAGCAGCCCGGCGAGCGGGGTCAGATAGGCGAGCGCGGTAGCGCGCAGGGCCGAGGCTTCGCTGATGCCGACCCGCACCCGGTCGCCCGGCTCGAGGCGCCGTCCGCCAGGGACGGGCACCGGCAGGTCGCGCGAATCCTTGCCGCTCGCGCACAGGCCGGCGACCCGGCAGGCGCCGCAGGCGGCTACCCGCTCGAAGCGCACCAGCGCCCGATCGGCCTGCACGGCGACCACGAGGCCGTCGCGCTCGACCATGGGTTCGGCGCAGGCGGTGTGCTTCACTCGCTCCACCCTTCGGCCTCCATCGTGTCGAAACGCGCCGAATCGGCCGGCTGGCCCGCCTTGAGCGCGCGCCCGAGCCAACCTCCCGGGCCGCTGGCGATCTCCTCGCGCAGTTCGGCGACCAGCCGCTCGATGGGCGTCCCTTCCTCGACCCGCAAGGGCTGGATGCCGGCGGCGAGCAACTGCTTGACGGCGGAGGCGCCGACCGCCAGGCAATACACTGCGGCGCAGCCGGCGAGCGTGGCGATCTTGGCCGGGAGCTTGTTCTCGTTGCCGTCCTGCGCGTTGTCGATGAAGGCCTCGACCCCGACGAGGCGGGCCGCTTCGGCGCCGACCTCGAAGATGGCGAAGGCCTCGGTCGCGCCGAAATGCTGATCGACGTGCTCGCGGTCGGTGCTGGCGAAGGCGACGCGTACGCTGGCCATGGTCGGTGAGGCGGGGTCAGTGACCAGTCGCAGATGCCGGCGCCGACCGGTCGCCGCCTTCTGCGGGTCGGACTGCGAGGCGGGACGGTTTCGGGGCGATGTGTTCATGATGTCGCAGCACCAGATTGGCCAGATCGAACAGGGTCTGCCGGCTGCCCCGGTAGCCCACCCAGGTCTTGCAATAGCCGCCGACGACGTCGTATTGCGGCATGCCGGCGCGCAACAGCGGCAGACCGAGCCGCTCGGCGGAAGCGGCGAGATGCGAGTTGCCTACCAGCAGTTCTGCATGGCTTGCGCGGGCGAGATCCTCGAGATCCTCGAGATCGCCCAGATGCACCTGCGGAGCCGGCACCTCGGCGAGCAGGGCCGACTTGACCGGCGACACGGCCGCGACGATCTCGCACCCCATGCCGGTGAGCAGCACGGCCAGCTGGTGCAGGCCGTCGGGGTCGCCGGCAAGCGCCACGCGCCGCAGGCCGGTCATGAAGTGGGTGTCCACCATCGCGTCCTGCAATTGCGCGCGCTGGCGCTCGATGCGCTCGGGCACCTGCCTGCCCGCGAGCTCCGAGAGCAGGACGGTGAAGCGATCGCAGGCGTCCAGGCCCATCAGCCCGTCGAAGCGGTGGTCGGGTACGCCGGTGCGCGCAGCCAGCAGGTCGGCCGCGGCGTTCAGCGAGCGGCCGACCACGATGGTCGCCGCCGCCTCGCCCAGCGTCGCGAGTTCCGACACCGGCGTGCCGCCGAGGGTGACCGGAATGAAGTCTTCCTGGATCAGATGGCCGTCCATCGAATCCGCCAGGTCGGGCACCGCGACCGGGCGCAGGCCGAAGGCCTCGACCCAGTCCTTGATCGCCTCGACGTCGCCGGGCGTGAGGTGCGCGCCGAGCAGCAGGTTGACCTGCTTCTTGCGCTTGCCGGCGCGGCCGGTGCCGGCGGTGTCCGGCACGGTGGCGTCGAGAATGCCGCAAAGCGCGGTGGCGTATCCCGTCTCGAAGCAGCCGGCGAAATCCGGGGTGTTGACCGCGACCACCGGGATCGCCTCGAACTCCGGGTGCAGCGCGCGGAAGGTTTTCACCATGCGCGCGATGTCGGTGCCCTGGGTCTCGGACAAGGCCGTGGTGGCGAGCCCGACCAGCCCGGGCTTGCTCTTGCCGCAGACCGCGGCGAGCGCCTGGACGATATTGTCCTCGGCGTTCATGACCGTGGCGATCTGGTCCATTGCGGTCGTCTGCAAGGGCACCGGTTCGCGGAAGTGGCGCACGAAGAACACCTTGGCGAAGGCGGTGCAGCCCTGCGAGCCGTGGAAGATCGGCATGCCGCGGTTGATGCCGAGGAAGGCCAGCGCGGCACCGGCCGGCGCCGACGCCTTGAGCGGACTCACCGCCAGGGCCTTGGGGTGACGGACGATCTGGGCCATGGCGCGCTCCTTCAGGCGGCGGCGCCGACCGCGGCCGGGGCAATGTGCCGGGCGATTCCGGCAGACGTTACGTCGGCTGGGGTGTCGTCTTCGGCGTCCGGGCTGTCGCCCATCTCCGGCCCGGCCACCACCATCGCCCGGCTCGCCCAGGGCGCGGGCCGGCGCACGGCCTCCCACACCGGGCTTTCCAGGGTGAGCGCGAGCTGGCGCACCAGTTCCTTCATGCCTTCGTAGCCGGCGTAGCCGAATTCGCGCTCCTGGTTGATGTCGAGGAACGGCAGCCGGGCCTTGAGCGCAGTGTAGAGATTGCGCCCGCCGGCGATCAGGATGTCGGCCTCGAGCTCATACACGGCGTTGAGCAGGTCGCGCGCGCCTTCGCTCTTGAGCATGATCGCCTGGTCGCCCATCAGCTCGAGGATGCGTGCCTTGTTCTCCTCGGTGGACTTCTTGGTGCCGCTCGCGACCACGTTCATGCCCAGGTCCTGCAGCGCGGACACCACCGACCACGACTTGACCCCACCGGTGAACAGCAGCACCCGCTTGCCTTCCAGGCGGGGACGCCAGTCCTCCAGCTCGGCGCGCACCCGCGCCTCCTCGCGCGCGATCACCGCCTCGGTGCGCGCGATCAGGTCCGGGTCGTCGACGATGCGCGCGATCTCGCGCAGCGCCTGGCTGGTGTCGGTGATGCCGTAGAAGCTGCCCTCGAACCAGGGGATGCCGTAGCGCTCTTCCATCTTGCGCGCGACGTTGATCATGGCCTTGGCGCACACCAGCATGTTCACCTCGGCGCGGTGCATGGTCTGCACTTCGTGAAAGCGCGCGTCACCGGACAGCGTGCACAGGATGCGCAGCCCGAGCTCGTCGAACAGCGGGGTGAGGTACCACAGCTCGCCGGCGATGTTGTATTCGCCGATGAGGTTGATGTTGTGCACCGTGACGCCCTCGGGCGCCCGGTCGGCCGGCAGCGGATCGGGCTCGCGGGTGCCGATCACGTGCTTGACCATCGCTTCGCCAGCGATCCGGTTGCCGAGGTTCTTGGTGCCGTAGAAGCCGGCGCAGTCGATCGGCACCACCGGCACCCCCCAGCGCTCGGCCGCGGCCTTGCACACCGCGTCGAGGTCGTCGCCGATCAGCGCCGGCACGCAGGTGTTGTAGACGAACACCGCAGCCGGCCCGTAGCGCTCCACCGCCTGCTTGATGCCGTGGAAGAGGCGCTTCTCGGCGCGACCCATGATGATGTCCTGCTCGGACAGGTCCGTGGTCATGCCGATGCGGAACAGCTCCGGCCCGGACGAGCGCGTGCCGCGGTTGTCCCACGAGTTGCCGGCGCAGGCGATCGGGCCGTGGACGATGTGCGCCACGTCGGCGATCGGCAGCAGCGCGATCTGCGCCCCGTCGAAGGCGCAGCCGCCGGCCGAGGCGCCGGGCTTGGGCCGCGCGCACCCGGATTTCTCCTTCTTGTTGTGGGCGCAGGCCGGTTCGTCGAGCAGGGCGGCGAGGTCGGAGGCTTTCAAGGTCGGGCTCCCGGTGGGTGTGCCCTGTCCGGTGCAAGCCCTGTGCCAGTGAGACAAGTGTCTGACAAATCAGGAATAAAAGCGGTGCTGGGTATGTCGCGAAGCCGACAATGTCGCGGGTGGGACACGACAGGGCGTCACGGGCCACGGGTCTTCGAGCGACCCGGCCGGAGCACCGGGGGCATTCGTAGCCGCGGCCTTGCTGCCCGGCGCCCGGGCATCCAGACCCGCGCCGCGGGCCGACTCAGGCGCTGTAGGGCTCCGCGACCCACCGTTCGACGATGGCCGCATCGCGCTCCGGCAGGTAGGCCATGCCCTCCGCGAGATCGGCGTGGACGCGGGGGGCGAGGCCGCGCGGCACCTTGTAGCCGCTCACCATCTGGAAGTACCACGAGAAGCCGTAGCCGCTGGTCCGGTCGTATTCGTGCAGGGTCCGGGCCAGTTCCAGTCCTCGCGTGTCGTCCGCGCCGGACCAGCGCAGCGGGTGGGCGGCGAACGGCGTGGCGCTGGTCTGCGGCTGGCGGTAGCGGTCCAGGTGCTCGGCGAGGCTCAGCACCCAGTGATCGCTGAAGTGGCGCTGACGGCCGGCGCTGCTCGCGTTCCATTCCTCGATGAAGCGCAGCACCGCAGGCGGCTTGGCCGCGGTGGCAGCGATTCGGCCGATCCGCTCCGACATGTCGGCAACCCGCCTGAAGCCGTATCGCGATGGGCCGTGGGCGGAGGGCCTCGCGGATGCCGGCGGCTCGACCAGTTGCTCGGCCGACTCGACCGCGTCCGTGATCTGGCTCAGGGTGTGGCTGCGCACCTCCTGAAGCTCCTCGACTTCGAGCTGGACGAACTCGGTCGCGCCGTCCCCATAGGGCGCGACCAGGTAGTGCGTGAGCCCGACGTCGCGGGTCACGACGTGGCCGCAGGCCCGGAAACGCTCCAGCAGTCGGTCGACGTCCTCGCCCGCCTCGTGCCACGCCGACTCCAGCCAGGCGAGCGCATCGTCGGCCACGACGCCGCCGCCGGCATCGAGGATTCGCCCGGGCCGATACCAGCCGCCGCGCGAAGCCCGGGCGGCGAAGTCCGGCCCGCCGAGGCGCGCGATCGCGTCGATCAGCGGGCTGTGGCCGGGGACGGGGCGCAGTGCCAGGCAGGTCTGGTGGATGTCTTCGGAGAGGGTGTTCAGATTGGGCATGCAGCCTTGCTCCGGGTCATGGTCGGGTTCTGGCGCGGTCGGCGATGGAGCGGGAATTCACCCCTTCTAGTCCTCGTCGTCATCGCCCAGATCGCGCCGCGGCACCTGGGTCGGGTCGCAGGTGATGGGGCGATAGATCTCGACGCGATCGCCCGCCTGCAGCACCGTGTCGTGGCCGACGATCTTGCCGAACACGCCGATCTTCTGCGCCTCGAGGTCGATCGTCGGGTATTTCTGCAGCAGGCCCGAGCGTTCGATCGCCTCCAGCGCGGTCGTGCCCTCCGGCACGTCGAGACGCATCCAGATGCTCTGGCCGGCATCGGCGTAGCTGACCCCGACCCTCATGCGCGGCCCCTATCCGTGCCGAGGCCGGCCGGTACGGTGCGACGCGCCTGCCGGGCGCTCCAGACCCGCTGCAGCGCCATCAGGAAACCGATGGCGAGAAAGCCGCCGGGAGGCAGGATCATGAGCAGAAAGCCGCGATACTCGGGGATCACGGTGAGCTCCATGAACGCGAAGGGTTCGCCGAGGAGCAGGCTCGCGCTGGCGAACAGGGTGCCCGAGCCGAGCAACTCGCGGGTCGCGCCCAGCGCGACGAGCGCCAGCGTGAAACCCGCCCCCATCGCCAGCCCGTCGATCGCGGCGTCGCTCACGGGGCGGCGCGAAGCGAAGGCCTCGGCGCGGCCCAGGATGCCGCAGTTGCAGACGATCAGGGCGATGAACAGGCCGAGCACCTTGTACAGATCGTGCAGCCAGGCATTGAGGCTCATGTCGACCAGGGTCACCAGCGTGGCGATGATGACGATGAAGACCGGGATGCGCACGCTGGGGCTGACCCAGTCCCGCACCAGGGCCACTGCGACGTTCGCGAACAGCAGCACGGCGGTGGTGGCGATGCCCATGCCCAGGCCATTGGTCGCGGTGCCGGTGACGGCGAGCAGCGGGCACAGGGCGAGCATCTGGGTGAAGACCATGTTCTGACGCCACAGCCCGTCGCCGACGATGCGCCGGAACTCGGCGATCCGCTCCGAGACCGGGCGGGCGGGGCCGGCGCCTGCGGTGAGGTCCGCGCTCATTGGGTTCGCCTCCTCACCCGAAAAGTGACGGTGTCGCAACAGGGAAGGGGTGCGCGCCGGGCCGGGCTCATGGCCTGTCCTCCGGGGTCGGCGGAGGCGGTGCGCGGTCGAACAGTTGCGGCGTCAGGACGGCGTGCAATTCGAGCCCCTGACGCACGGCCGCGACGACCGCTCGCGGGGTGATGGTCGCGCCGGCGAACTGGTCGAACTCGCCGCCGTCCTTGCGCACCGCCCAGCGCGCCGGCGCGGGGTTGTCGAGCGAGCGGCCGGCGAAGCCGTGAATCCAGGGGTCGCGTTGCGCCTCGATCTTGTCGCCGAGGCCCGGCGTCTCGGTGTGCCGGGTCACCCGCACGCCGGTCACCCGGCCGTCGCGGTCGACGCCCATGACAAGGTGGATGGGGCCGGCATAGCCGCGCCCCGTGGTCTCGAACACAGTGGCGACCGGTACGCCGGCGAGGCGCGCGACATGGAACTTGCGCAGCCGGCCGTCGGGTCCTTCGACGCTGATCGTGTCGTCGAGCAGATCGTTGTCGAAGCTGCCGGGCGGCAGGACTTGCTCGAGCGAGGCGGCCAGGTCGCGTGCGCGCGCCGCCTCGATCGCCGGGCCGGTGAGCAGGTTGGCGAGGGCGAGTGCGCAGGCCGCGGCCAGCGTGACGGCGCCGAGCGAGGCGATCTGGTACCAGACCGTGTCGAACCAGAGGATGCGGCGGCTTGCGAGGTCCATCGCCTCAGGACTCCTGCGGGCTCAGCGAGCGACCGTCGCGGCGTCGGCCGAAGATTCGCGGGCGGGTGTAATGGTCGATCAGCGGCGTGGCGGCATTCATCAGCAGGATCGCGAAGGCCACGCCCTCGGGGTAGGCGCCCCAGCTGCGGATGATCCAGGTGAGCAGCCCGCAGCCGAGGCCGAACAGCCACTGCCCGAGCGGCGTCGAGGGCGAGGTGACGTAGTCGGTGGCGATGAAGAAGGCGCCGAGCGTCACGCCGCCGGTGAGCAGATGGGCGAGCGGCGGCAGGTAGGCCTGGGGGGCGAGCGCATGGGCGAGCGCCGCCGGCACGGCGACCCCGAGCAGGAAGCCGATCGGGATGCGCGCGCCGATCACCCGGGTCGCGATCAGGAAGATGCCGCCGCCGGCAAGCAGCAGTGCGCCGGTCTCGCCCAGGCTGCCGGCGCGCGAGCCCAGGCTCGAGGCGAGAGGCTTGAAGCTTGCGTCGAGCGCCTGGCCCACGCCGACGCCGCGGGACACTTCGGACCTGACGTAGTCCAGGATCGTGGCGCTGCTCAGCGCATCCGGGATGCCGGCGCCGAAGGTGATGTCGAGCGCGGCGAGGAAGTCGGGCGCGTGCACGCTGCCGAAGACCGCCGGGGCGACCCACCGCGTCATCTCCAGCGGGAAGGAGATCAGCAGCACCACCCGGGCCGCCATCGCGGGGTTGAAGAGATTCTGGCCGAGTCCGCCGAACGCCTGCTTGCACACGATGATCGCGAAGGCGCCGCCGAGTGCGCCGATCCACCAGGGCGCCCAGGGCGGCAGCGAGATCGCGAGCAGCCAGCCGGTGAGCACCGCCGAACCGTCGGCCAGCGCCGGACGAATCGCCCGGCCGGCGACCTGCAGGGCGAGGGACTCGGCGAGCAGGCAGGCGAGGATCGTCGTCAGCCAGAGGAAGATCGCCGGCCAGCCGAAGTGCCAGAAACCGTTGAAGGTGGCCGGCACCAGCGCGGCCATGACCAGCAGCATGACCTGGCCGACCGGCCGCGCGCCGTGCGCGTGCGGCGAGGCGAACACCGCCTTCATGCCGAGACCTCCTCGGGCTTGCGCGCGGCCGCAGCCTTGGCCTTTTCGCGTTCGGCTTTGCGCCGCGCCGCGGCTTCGGCCTTCTCGCGGGCCTCGCGCTCCATGCGTGCGGCGCGGGCCTGGACCAGCTCGCGGATCGACTCCTGGCGAAGGCGGTCGCGCTCGCGCGCGGCCAGTTCGCCCTTTGCGTGGTTAAAGTACTGCACCAGCGGAATGCGCGACGGGCAGACGAAGGCGCAGGTCCCGCATCCTATGCAGTCCTTGAGTCCGAGAGCGGCCGAGCCCGGGAGGTCGTCGCCGCGGATTCGCGCCGCAATCTCGAGCGGGAGCAGGCCGATCGGGCAGGCGCCGACACAGGCGCCGCAGCGGATGCAGGCAGCCGAGGCGTCCGGCGCGGCGACCTCGTCCGGGCCGAGCGCGAGCACCCCCCCCGAGGCCTTGATCACGGGAATTTCCAGCGAGTCGACCGCGACCCCCATCATCGGCCCGCCCATGACGAGGCGCGTCGGCGTCGCGGTCAGGCCGCCGCAGAACGCGACCAGGGCCGAGATCGGCGTGCCGATGCGCACCTCCAGGTTCCGGGGCGTGCGCACTGTCCCGCCGGCAACCGTCACGATACGGCTCGTCAGGGGTTCGCCGTGGCGAATGGCGCGATGGATTGCGGCGGCCGTGGCGACGTTGTGCACCATCACGCCGATGTCGGCCGACCGCCCCTCCGAGGGGACCTCCCGGCCGGTCAGCCAGGCGATGAGCTGCTTCTCCGAGCCCATCGGGTAGCGGCTGGGCACCGGCACGACGCGGACATCGGCATGTCCCCCGGCAGCCTCGCGCAGGGCGGCGATCGCGGCGGGCTTGTTCGACTCCACGCCGATCAGGGCGCGCTCGCCGCCGATGGCGCGCAGAATGATGCGCGCGCCGTCGACCACCTGCCCGGCGCGCTCCTGCATCAGGCGGTCGTCGCAGGACAGATAGGGCTCGCACTCGCCGCCGTTGAGGATGAGCGTGGGAATCGGCTGGTCGCGCCCGAGCGAGAGCTTGACCGCCGACGGAAAGGTCGCCCCGCCGAGTCCGACGATGCCGGCGTCCGCGACCCGCTGCGCGATCTCGCCGGGTGACAGCGTGAAGGGGTCGGCGCCCTCGGCCGGACAAGCCTCGTCCAGGCCGTCGCAGGCGATGATCAGGGCCGGCGCCGGGAGCTTCGACGGGTGGGGCACCGGCACATCGACGATGCCCACCACGGTGCCCGACGTCGGCGCGTGCAGCGGCGCCGACACCTTGCCCGCGCCCTGCGCGATCAGTTGCCCGCGCAACACCCGGTCGCCGGCGCGGACCACCGGCTGGGCCGGTGCGCCGATGTGCTGGGCGAGCGGCAGGGTGAGCGTGGGCGGCAAGGGGATCGCCGTGATCGCGGTGTCTGCGGCCGGGTACTTGCGCGCCTCCGGGTGAGCCCCCCATCGCTGCAGGCGCCGTCTGAGGCGGACGAAAAGAGAGGGATCGCGTGCGTTCATGGCGTGCTCAGACGAGCGCGGGCTTGGGCGCGCGGGCATCGACCGGGCGCGGCCACACCCAGGTCTGCGGGGTCACGGGAACCGGCTCGAGATCGATCGCGCCGGTCGGACAGATGGGCTCGCACTTCGCGCAGCCGGTGCAGGCCTCGCGGATGACCGCATGGATCTGCTTCACCGCGCCCAGCACCGCATCGGTCGGGCAGGCCTTGAAGCACTTGGTGCAGCCGATGCAGATCTCCTCCCGGACCGAGGCGACCCGCGGCCCCTGTTCGGCCAGCGCCGAGGTGTCGAGCTCGACGCCCAGCCGGTGCGCCAGTGCCGCGGCCAGCGCCTTGCCCCCTGGGGGGCAGCAGTCGGCGCGTCCCTCGCCGCTCGCCAGTGCGGCGGCCGCACCGGCGCAGCCGGGATAGCCGCACTGGCCGCAGTTCGTGCCCGGCAGCATCGCCATGAACTCTGCCTCGGCGCCGTCCGCCTCGACCCGGAAGCGCTGGGCGGCGACGCCCAGCACGAGGCCCAGCAGGACGCCGAGAACCGAGAGGCTGATGATTGCGGACAGCATGTGCGATCTCTCCCGAGTCAGCGGGCGTCGAGGCCCGCGAAGCCCATGAAGGCGAGCGAAAGCAGGCCCGCGGTGACGAAACCGATCGGCGCCCCGGCGAAGGCGGCGGGCACGCGCGCCAGCGCCAGGCGCTCGCGCAGGCCTGCGAAGATCACCAGTACAAGCGTGAAGCCGAGCGCCGAGCCGAAACCGAACAGCACGCTGCCGACGAAGCCGCTGCCCTCCATGACGTTGAGCAGGGCCACGCCGAGCACGGCGCAGTTGGTGGTGATCAGCGGCAGGTAGATGCCGAGCACCCGGTGGAGGTCGGGTGCGTTCTTGCGGATCGCCATCTCGACGAACTGCACCGTCGCCGCGATCACCAGCACGAAGCTCAGGATGCGCAGGTACTCCAGCCCGAGCGGCTGCAGCAGCCAGTACTCGAGCATCCACCCCAGCGCACAGGTCAGGGTCAGCACGAAGGTCGTCGCCAGGCCCATGCCCACGGCGCTGTCGATCTTGCGCGAGACGCCCATGAAGGGGCACAGGCCGAGAAACTTGACCAGCACCACGTTGTTCACCAGCGCCGTACCCAGCAGGAGCATCAGCCACTCGTTCATTTCGGGTCTCCGGGTGTCCGGTCATCTCCGAGCAGGACTCGTGCCATCCCCGGGGCTTCGCGTCGAACCGCGGCTGCGCGCCGGTTCGGCGGCGTTTCGGGGCAAGGAGGCGCTGTGGCGATTGCCTCAAGAGGCCCGTCGCGTGTCGCAAAGCCGACAAGGCGCGCGACATGTGATTTCCGCGTCCCCGGGCGACGTCCTTGTGCGAAGTCGCACACGACCGCCTGTCCGATGTCCCACAACGGCTACGGGGTGTCTGGCGCAACGTGCTGAAGTAAAAGCAAAAGAAATTGCATGAAGGCTGGCACGGGCCTTGCGCCTGTGAAGGCGTCGGACATCGATGAGAGGGAAGCACGATGGAACTGCCAGTCATCAGCAATGCGCCCCCCGCCCTCGCCGGAGGCTGCAGCGAGAGCGGGTGCGGTACCGCGCCGGATGCGCTGGCGCACCTGCCCGATCACATCCGCGCCAAGGTGCAGGACCACCCCTGCTACTCGGAGGAGGCTCACCACCACTTCGCGCGCATGCACGTGGCGGTGGCGCCGGCGTGCAACATCCAGTGCAACTACTGCAATCGCAAGTACGACTGCTCCAACGAATCGCGTCCCGGCGTGGTGTCCGAGCTCATGACGCCCAACCAGGCTGTCAGGAAGACGCTGGCGGTGGCCGCGGCGATTCCGCAGATGACGGTGCTGGGAATCGCCGGACCGGGGGATCCCCTCGCCAACCCGGAGCGCACCTTCGAGACCTTCCGCCAGCTCTCGGAGCAGGCGCCGGACATCAAGCTGTGCGTGTCCACCAACGGACTTGCGCTGCCCGACTGCGTCGAGGAGCTCGCCCGCCACAACATCGACCACGTCACCATCACGATCAACTGCGTCGATCCCGGGATCGGCGCGAAGATCTATCCGTGGATCTTCTGGCAGAACCGCCGCATCCGCGGCGTCGAGGCCGCCCGCATCCTGATCGAGCAGCAGCAGAAGGGCCTGGAGATGCTCACGGCGCGGGGCATTCTGGTCAAGGTCAACTCGGTGATGATCCCAGGCATCAACGACAAGCATCTCGAAGAGGTGAGCCGGATCGTCAAGGCCAAGGGGGCCTTCCTGCACAACGTCATGCCCCTGATTGCCGAAGCCGGGCACGGCACCTACTACGGCCTGATGGGGCAGCGCGAGCCGACGCCGCTGGAACTCGAAGCCCTGCAGGACGCCTGTGCCGGCGACATGTCGATGATGCGCCACTGCCGCCAGTGCCGGGCCGACGCCGTTGGCATGCTGGGCGAGGATCGGGGCGCCGAGTTCACGCTCGACAAGATCGAGACCATGGAAATCGACTACGCGGCCGCGATGGTCGAACGCGCGAAGGTGCACCGGGAGATCGCCGACAATCTGGAGATGAAGCGGGCGCTGCAGCGTGCGCCGAAGTTCGACGCGCCGGCCCGCCGCGCCGACCCCCCGGCGAGCCGCAGCCTCCGCATCGCGGTGGCGAGCAAGGGCGGGGGGCTCGTCAACGAGCACTTCGGGCACGCGCACGAATTCCTGGTCTACGAGGTCGGGCCGAGCGGACACCGCTTTCTCGGTCATCGCAAATGCACCCCGTACTGCATGGGTGACACCTCCTGCGGCGACGGCGAGACCGTGCTCGGCCAGATCATCGCCAGCCTGGAGGGCGTCGAGGTGCTGCTGGCGAGCAAGATCGGCTTCGAGCCTTGGGCCGACCTGGAGCGCGCCGGCATCCGTCCGAGCGGCGAGCATGCGATGGAGCCGATCGAGGACGCGATCCGCGCCGTCTATGACGAGCTCGCCGCGGCCGGCAAGCTCGATCCCGCCCCGGCCGAGGTCGCGGCCCGCGCCGCCTGAAGGAGACCGGACATGGCCCTCGAGATCGTCGACTCCTGTGTCGGCTGCTTTGCCTGCGAGCCCCTGTGCCCCAATAAGGCGATCAGTGCGGTGATGCGGCCGGGCGAGCCGCTCTTCTTCATCCATCCCGAACGCTGCACGGAATGCCTGGGCGACCACGACCTGCCGCAGTGCGCCGAGATCTGCCCGATCGAGGGGGCGATCGTCGACGAGTTCGGCGAGCCGCTCAATCCGCCCGGCTCGCTCACCGGCATCCCGCTGCATCTTCTCGATCAATTCAGGGTAACGGAATGCCGGCAGTAAAGCCCTCGGGCAAGCCGGCGTGGGATCTCCTGTCCTCGCTCACCTGAGGAGATCCCCATGCCCAAAGCCCAGGTCGTGTTCGAGGACATCGGCGTCACCGTCACCGTTCCCGCCGGCACCCGTCTCATCGAGGTTTCCGAAAAGGTCGGCGCCGGCATCAACTACGGTTGCCGCGAGGGCGAATGCGGCACCTGCATGATGAAGATCACCGCGGGCATGGAGCACCTGTCGGTGCCCTCGGTGCTCGAGGACCAGGTCCTCAAGGAGAACTACGCCGGCTCGGCCAACCGCCTGGCCTGCCAGGCACAGGTCCTGTCCGGCGAGATCCGGGTTCGCCCCGGCTGAAACCCGATTCGCAAACCGCAACCACCCCCTGATGGAGTCGATCATGCCCAACGTCACCTTCTCGAGCCCGCTGCACAAGGACAAGACGGTCTATGCCGTCGCCGGCTCGCATACCCAGACCATTCTCAAGGTCGCCAAGGAGAACCACATTCCCATCGATTTTTCGTGCGGGGACGGTGAGTGTGCGACCTGCATGGTCAAGGTCACGGTGCTGTCCAAGAAAGGCGGCATGGCCGGGCCGCTGACCGACAAGGAGATCCTGGTGCTCAAGGAACACAAGCGAATCAGCGCGGAAGACATCGAGCGCATGCGGGTCGACGATGTGCCGTCCACGCCTTGGCGCCTGGCCTGTCAGCTCATCCTGCGCGACGAGGATCTGCTGGTCGAGTATTGACAGCCCGTCGGGCGGGTATTGCCCGCCCGGCGAGCGCAAGGAAAGCGAGGACTCCGATCATGCTTGCGCCGAGAACCCCCGCCGAGTTGCGTCGTGCCCGTGTGGCAGAGCTCATGCGGCATTCGAGAGGCCTGGGCAACGGCGCCTTGATCGCTCACATGCTTGCCGGGCAGACGCTCGGCGAGGGCGTGCTGCCGCCTGGCCTGGGGCTCGAGCCCGCGGACTTCGACGTGCTGCTGGATGCACACTTCGACAGCAGGCCCGCGCGCGTCGAAACGTCGCCTCGATCCGGTCCGGCGCTGCAGGTCGAGTTTCCCGACCTGCTGGCCTTTCTCCAGGCCGAGGCCGACCCGGCGATAGCCGGCAGTCGCGCCATGGCGCGCATCGTGGCGACCGCGTGCATGGGCGCCGACCACCTCTGGCAGGATCTCGGACTGCCGTCGCGCGCCGAGCTGTCGCAGCTGATGGCGCTGAACTTTCCGTTGCTCGCCCGCGCCAACGCTCGCGACATGAAGTGGAAGAAATTCCTCTACCGCGAGCTGTGCCAGCGCGAGGGGATCTACGTCTGTGCCTCCCCCAGTTGCGAGGCCTGCAACGACTACGCGGTGTGCTTCGGCCCCGAGCGCTGAGGCCCTGACGTCCGGGGCCACTGCGCGGCACGAAGCCCGCCGCCTTGCCGATGCCCTCATCGCCTGGTCCCCGGCCGGGCGCGCGCAGGCGCTTCCGAGCGCCCGACGGCGATCGGGGCCGCTCGCTCAGGCGGTCGCCGTTTCGGTGCGGGCGGCGATGGCGCGGATGTCCTCGGCGAGCACCTCGAAGCCGAGGCGAGCGCAGAAGCGCCGCTCCTTGTCGTTGGCCTCCGGAATGAGGGCCCAGCCGGCCGGCGCAGCGGCCCCGTAGGCGATGTCGGCGAGCAGCATGCGCGCGGTGTCGCGGTTGAGCCGCAGGCCGCCGACGAGGTAGCGCAGTCCTGCGCGGCGGCGCTTGAGAAAGGGCGGGATGGCGAAGCCCCCCATCAACTCGGTGATGTAGTCGACGTGGTCCGCGTCGGAGGCGATCCAGCTCGGCGCGGGCCAGGGCGTGCCGAGCGGCTTGAACAGCACCGGCAGGGCCGGATCGACGCCCGCGTCGTCGGTCTCGGCGTCGTAGGCGCTGCCGTCGTGGCGGTAGAGCTTGTAGCGCTCGCCGCGCGCGATGCGCGCGCAGCCGACGACCAGCGTGTGGGGACGGTTCGCATAGAGCTTCTGCAAGCCGGTGTCGCGGTTGAGATCGACGATGTAGGGGAGGTCGAGCGCGGCGAGCCAGGCATGCACGGCGCTCTCGCGCCAGCCGGGATCGGCATAGGTCCGTTCGAGAAAGCGCTCCACGGCGGCGCGGCCGCGCTTGAGCTCGACGTTCATCGCCGCGCGCGGAAACTCGTACATCAGGCGCGGCGCCATCGGCTGGCCGTTGTTCATCGCAAGGATGAGCTCGTCGCTGGTGGCGGGGATCTTGGCGCCCGTTTCGGCGTGGGTGACGTCGTCCAGCACCTGCGGGCCTAGAACCGGCACCAGGCGGCCACCGTGCAGACCGTCCAGAATCGTGTCGACAGCCGCTGTCATATGCGAGACCTCCGTGACGGGCGCGTCGGATCGACGCGACTCGATACGTGTCCCGCAAGATCGATGCCATCGGCGCATGCACCGGATTCGGCCCGGTTGCGGCCTCGGGCAGGGCCGATCCCGGCAGACTTGTCGGCTCCCGCCCGCGCATTGTCGCGAACCCGACAAGCCGGCGCCGGGTTCAGCACAAGCGGTGTGCGAGCATGACGCCCCCGACGACCAGATATTCGCCCTCGCCTTCGAGCAGGCGTGGAAGCAGCCCGCTGAAGGCGAGGATCTTCGGCAGCGGCACGTCGCAGGCGAGGACGTGATCGCCGAACTCGTCGGCCCGCTCGCGATCGTGCGAGAAGGAAGACAGGCTGTTGAAGCGCACCACCGCGACGCCGTCGGCAAGCCGCGCGAGCACGTCGAGCGCGTCGCGCCGGCCGTAGCCCCGATAAAGGCGCAGGTGCCGCTGGCCGGCGTGCTGGCGCTGCAATGCGTGCTGGCAATAGGCGTAGAGCAGATCGACCTGCGCTTCGAGCGCCCCGGTCCCGTAGAGGCCGGCAGCCCGGGCGCGCTCGAAGCGCAGCTGCGCGGCCGGGTCGCCGGCGAGCGGACCGCCGTGGTAGCTCGGACGCAGGCCGAAGCGCGATTCCACCCAGCCCTTGAGCACGGCGGCTTCGCGTCCGTCCGGGTCGAAGTGCCAGCCGCGCAGCAATTTCAGGTAGTCGGCGCGACTGCGGTCGAGCCTGGCGTGCTCGCTCAGCCCTTGGGAGGCCGGGTCGTCCAGCAGAAAGTGCGCGCGCATGTGGGCGAGGAACAGCGTGCGCCGCTCGGCGTCGTCGTCGCTGCGCGCGAGCGCATCCACCAGCCGGCGGTGGAGCTCCGCGACCCCGTCCAGTTCCAGCGGCACGGGCGCGAGCTGATAAGCCAGGCTCGCCAGGGCCTCGGCCGTCAGGTTGCAGCGGTTGAGGCTGTGGCGGGCCTCCCGTGGGTAGCTCAGGCGGAGCAGTGTCGGGTCCACGTCATGCGCCTTACAAATTGTCGGGGAAACGCCGTCTTCAGGCTGCACGCTGTCGCTCCAGGGTTCGGCCGATTCTTGCATGATTTCAATTGCTTGATGACATACTCCGACGGGTGGCACGCTCCTTGCCCCTTGTGGGTCGTGGTTCAGCGCAGCACCTCCGATTCACGAAACACGATCCGTCAAGGAGAGAAGCATCATGGCTAAATTGCGTCAATGCGCCATCTACGGCAAGGGTGGCATCGGCAAGTCCACGACTACCCAGAACCTGGTCGCCGCACTCGCGGAGGCGGGCAAGAAGGTGATGATCGTCGGCTGCGACCCCAAGGCCGACTCGACCCGCCTGATCCTCCACTCCAAGGCCCAGACCACGGTCATGCACCTTGCGGCCGAGGCCGGCTCGGTCGAGGATCTCGAGCTCGAGGACGTGCTCTCCGTCGGCTACGGCGACGTCAAGTGCGTCGAATCCGGCGGCCCCGAGCCCGGCGTCGGCTGTGCCGGCCGCGGCGTGATCACCGCGATCAACTTCCTCGAGGAGGAAGGCGCCTATGACGAGGATCTCGACTTCGTCTTCTACGACGTGCTCGGCGACGTCGTCTGCGGCGGCTTCGCGATGCCGATCCGCGAGAACAAGGCCCAGGAAATCTACATCGTCTGTTCCGGCGAGATGATGGCCATGTATGCCGCCAACAACATCTCCAAGGGCATCGTGAAGTACGCCAACTCGGGCGGCGTGCGCCTGGCCGGCCTGATCTGCAACAGCCGCAACACCGATCGCGAGGACGAGCTTATCGAGGCGCTGGCCTCGCGTCTGGGGACCCAGATGATCCACTTCGTGCCGCGCGACAACGTGGTGCAGCACGCCGAGATCCGCCGCATGACGGTCATCGAGTACGACCCGAAGGCGAAGCAGGCCGACGAGTACCGCACGCTGGCGAAGAAAATCATCGACAACAAGCTGTTCGTGATCCCGACGCCGCTCGAGATGGAAGACCTCGAAGACCTGCTCATGGAGTTCGGCATCATGGAGCAGGAAGACGAGTCCATCGTGGGCAAGACCGCTGCAGAACTCGAGGTGGCCGCAGCCTGAGTCGCCCGACGGGGCGCAACCGCCCGTCGTCGATCGCCGGGGCCCGGCAAGGGACGCGCCCCGGCAACGTGCAAACCCTTCACACGTCGTGCACAGATGGGTGCCGCGTGACAGGAGAAGCAACATGAGCAAGCTCACCCGTGAGGAAACCGAGAGCCTGATCCAGGAAGTGCTCGAGGTCTATCCCGAAAAAGCCCGCAAGGACCGCGCCAAGCACCTTGCGGTCAACGACCCTTCGGTCGAACAGTCCAAGAAGTGCATCACCTCCAACCGCAAGTCGCTGCCCGGCGTCATGACCATCCGCGGCTGTGCCTACGCCGGTTCGCGCGGCGTCGTCTGGGGTCCGGTCAAGGACATGATCCACATCTCCCACGGCCCGGTCGGCTGCGGCCAGTACTCGCGCGCCGGCCGTCGAAACTACTATGTCGGCGCCACCGGCGTGAACACCTTTGCCGAGATGAACTTCACGTCCGACTTCCAGGAGAAGGACATCGTCTTCGGCGGCGACAAGAAGCTCACCAAGCTGATCCAGGAGATCGAGCAGCTCTTTCCGCTGCACAAGGGGATCTCGGTGCAGTCCGAATGCCCGATCGGCCTGATCGGCGACGACATCGAAGCCGTGTCCAAGAAGGCCGCGGCCGAGCTCGACAAGGTCGTGGTGCCGGTGCGCTGCGAAGGCTTCCGCGGCGTGTCGCAGTCGCTCGGCCACCACATCGCCAACGACGCGCTGCGCGACTGGGTGCTGGGCAACCGCGACGGCAAGACCTTCGAGTCGACCCCCTACGATGTCACCATCATCGGCGACTACAACATCGGCGGCGACGCCTGGGCCTCGCGCATCTTCCTCGAGGAGATGGGCCTGCGCGTGATCGCCCAGTGGTCGGGCGACGGCACCATCGCCGAGATGGAGAACACGCCCAAGGCCAAGCTCAACCTGCTCCACTGCTACCGCTCGATGAACTACATCAGCCGGCACATGGAGGAGAAGTACGGCATCCCCTGGATGGAATACAACTTCTTCGGCCCGACCAAGATCGAGGAGTCGCTTCGCCGCATCGCCGGCTTCTTCGACGACACCATCAAGGAAGGCGCCGAGCGCGTGATCACCAAGTACAAGCCGATGATGGAAGCGGTGATCGCCAAGTACAAGCCGCGCCTGCAAGGCAAGCGGGTCATGCTCTACGTCGGGGGCCTGCGCCCGCGCCACGTCATCGGCGCCTACGAGGATCTCGGCATGGAAGTGGTCGGCACCGGCTACGAGTTCGCCCACGGCGACGACTACGACCGCACGATCAAGGAGATGGGCGATGCCACGCTGCTCTACGACGACGTCACCGGCTTCGAGTTGGAGGAGTTCGTCAAGCGCATCAAGCCCGACCTGGTCGGCTCCGGCATCAAGGAGAAGTACATCTACCAGAAGATGGGCATCCCCTTCCGCCAGATGCACAGCTGGGACTACTCCGGCCCGTATCACGGCTACGACGGTTTCGCGATCTTCGCGCGCGACATGGACATGACGCTGAACAACCCGTGCTGGGGCAAGCAGACCCCGCCGTGGAAGGTGCTCAAGTCCGACGACGCGCTCAAGGCCGCCGCCTGACCGTCCGCTCACGGCCCCCGCCCGCGATTCCGGGCGGCCCGCCGATTTCGATCAAACCCCATGCCCGCGTCCACGGATGAGTGGCCGGGCCAAGGAGATAGCCATGCAAGCCGTCGACGACATCAAGCCGTGCTACCCGCTGTTCCGCGAGGAGGACTACCAGGCCAACCTCAAGAACAAGCAGGATCTCTACGAAGAACGCCACCCGGACGAGAAGATCGACGAGGTGTTCGCGTGGACCACCACCAAGGAATACCAGGAACTCAACTTCCAGCGCGAAGCGCTCACCATCAACCCCGCCAAGGCCTGCCAGCCGCTGGGCGCGGTGCTGTGCTCGCTGGGCTTCTCAAAGACGCTGCCCTACGTGCATGGCTCGCAGGGTTGCGTGGCCTACTTCCGCACCTACTTCAACCGCCACTTCAAGGAGCCGATCTCCTGCGTGTCCGACTCGATGACCGAGGACGCGGCGGTGTTCGGCGGCCAGAAGAACATGTTCGACGGCCTCGAGAACGCCAAGGCGCTCTACAAGCCCGACATGATCGCGGTGAGCACGACCTGCATGGCCGAGGTCATCGGTGACGACCTCAACGCCTTCATCAATAACTCGAAGAAGGAAGGCCACATCCCGCAGGACTATCCGGTGCCCTTCGCCCACACCCCGTCCTTCGTCGGCAGCCACACCACCGGCTGGGACAACATGTTCGAGGGCATCGCGCGCTACTTCACGCTCAACACCATGGAAGGCAAGGTCGTCGGCAGCAACGGCAAGGTGAACTTCGTCCCCGGCTTCGAGACCTACCTCGGCAACTATCGCGTGATCAAGCGCATGATGGCCGAGATGGGCGTCGAGGCGACCATGCTGTCCGACCCCACCGAGGTGCTCGATACCCCGTCGGACGGCGAGTTCCGCATGTACGCCGGCGGCACCACGATGGACGAGGTGAAGGACGCGCCCAACGCGCACAACACCATCATGCTCCAGCCGTGGCAGCTCGAGAAGTCGAAGAAGTTCATCGAGAACACCTGGAAGCACGAGGTGCCCAAGCTCAACATCCCGATGGGCCTCGACTGGACCGACGAGTTCCTGATGAAAGTCTCGGAGATCACCGGCAAGCCGATTCCCGAGTCGCTCGCGGTCGAGCGCGGGCGTCTGCTCGACATGATGCAGGACAGCCACACCTGGCTGCACGGCAAGAAGCTCGCGCTGTTCGGCGACCCCGACTTTGTGATGGGGCTGACCAAGTTCCTGCTCGAGCTCGGCGCCGAGCCTATCCACATCCTGTCGAACAACGCCAACAAGCGCTGGGGCAAGGCGATGCAGAAGCTGCTCGACGAGTACCCGCAGGGCGGCGCGTGCAAGGTGTATGTCGGCAACGACCTGTGGCACCTTCGCAGCCTGTGCTTCACCGAGAAGCCCGATTTCCTGATCGGCAACTCCTACGGCAAGTACATCCAGCGCGACACGCTGCACAAGGGCAAGGCCTTCGAGGTGCCGCTGATCCGCCTCGGTTTCCCGATCTTCGACCGCCACCACCTGCACCGCATGACCACGCTGGGCTACGAAGGGGCGATGTATGTCCTGACCACCCTGGTGAACGCGGTCCTGGAGCGGCTCGACGACGAGACCCGAGGCCTGGGGACGACGGACTTCAACTACGACCTCGTCCGCTGAGCACGACGTAGCCCGGATGCAGGCCGCAGGGGCGACCCGCCGGGTCGCCCCTACCGGATTGCACTGCGCTCCATCCGGGCTACGAACCTGCCGACGACCAGCTGGGAGGAAACCCATGGCCAACATCATGATCCGCAAGACCGCCGAGGGCGGGCTGTCTTTCTATCTGCCCAAGCGCGACCTGGAAGACAACATCGTGTCGATCGAATTCGACCAGACCAACAAGTGGGGTGGCGAACTGCGGCTCGCCAACGGCGGAACCTACTACGTCGATCCGCTCGACGCTCCGCCCCGTTTGCCGATCTCGTTGCGCGCCAAGCGCGTCGATGCCCCCGAATGAATGCGAGGTAATTCACCATGGCACTCAAGATCCTGCAATCCGAATGCACCTCCTGCGGCGACTGCAAGCCGGTCTGTCCGACCAAGTCCATCACCGACAAGGGGGGCATCTACAAGATCAACCCGGACACCTGCACCGAGTGCGAAGGCGAGTTCGACGCGCCGCAATGCGTCGAGATCTGCCCAGGCACCGACTCCTGCATCGTGCCGCTCGCGGCCTGACCTACGGCCTGGCCGGTCGGTACCGGCCGGGCGCCCAAGGGGGATCGACATGAACGCAGAGACCCAGGCTGCGCTGTCCACCGGAAGCCCGATCGAGCGCGAGGCCGCGCTGCGCATCGCGATGGCCGCGCGCTGTCTGCCCGGCGTAGATGTGGCCGCCTTCGTCCGCGCCCTCGGCGCGCACCTCGAAATCCCGCTCACCGGGGCCAAACTCGCGCGGGTGACGGTCGCAGAGCTCAAGACCGTGATCCAGGGCGACGACATCGTCGACCCGGGCATCGACAAGGCCGCCCTCAAGGCCGCGGTGCGCTTCCTGTGGGGCGAGGGGCTCGACGAGGACGCACCCGTGCCCGACGCCGAACTGCCCGACGGGCAGGGCGTGCTGCGGGTCGCGGTCGCCTCCAACAGCGGCGAGCGGCTGGACGGCCACTTCGGCTCCTGCACCCGCTTCCTGATCTATCGGGTGTCCGACGCGGGGATCGCGCTGTCCGAAGTGCGCTCGACCCGCGCCGCCGACGACACCGAGGACCGCAATGTCGCGCGCGCCGCGCTGATCGCCGATTGCCACGTCCTGTGCGTGCAGTCGATCGGCGGGCCGGCCACCGCCAAGGTCGTGCGCGCCGGCGTGCATCCGGTGAAGATGCCCGAGGGGGGCGAAGCACGCGCCGCGCTCACGCGCCTGCAGGCAACGCTGAAGCGCCCGCCGCCGTGGCTCGCCAAGGCGCTCGGGCGCGAGGCGGCGAGCCGGGTGGGGTTCGCCGCTGAGGAGATCCCCGCCGGCTGACGGGAGCCGCGCATCGGCGCGCACCCTGCGGCTAGAATGAAGCGTGAGCGCCGCAGCCTGCGGCGCGCCCCGCTTGCCCGCGCAGGAGCGCCCATGCTGATCTTCCGCCAGCTCTTCGACGCCGCATCCTCGACCTATACCTATCTGCTCGGCGACCGCGCCAGCCGCGAGGCGGTGCTGATCGACCCGGTGTTCGAGCAGGTGCGGCGCGATGCCGCGCTCGCGCGCGAGCTCGACCTCGCGATCGTCTGGACGCTCGACACCCACGTGCACGCCGACCACGTCACCGGCGCCTGGCTCATGCGCCGGCGCTGCGGCAGCCGCATCGCGCTCGCCGCGGCGGCGGGCGCGCACGGCGCCGACCGGTTGCTCGCCGACGGCGAGCGGGTCGGCTTCGGCCGGCGCTGGCTCGAGGTGCGCGCGACGCCCGGCCACACGGGTGGCTGCGTCACCTACGTGCTCGACGACCAGTCGATGGCCTTCACCGGCGACTGCCTGCTGATCCGCGGCAGCGGCCGCACCGACTTCCAGCAGGGCGACCCGGTGGCGATGTACCGCTCGGTGCGCGAGCGCATCTTCAGCCTGCCGGCGACCTGCCTGCTCTATCCGGCCCACGACTATCGCGGCCTCACCGTCACCAGCGTCGCCGAGGAGCGCGCCTTCAATCCGCGCCTGGGCGGTGACACCAGCGTCGAGGACTTCGTCGGCTACGTCTCCAACCTAGGCCTGCCGCACCCGAAGAAGCTCGACGTCGCGGTGCCGGCCAACCTGCGCTGTGGCGAGCCCGAGGCCGAGTTCGGCAGCGCCGAGGATCCGCAGTGGGCCGAGCTCACCTTCACCTTTGGCGGCATCTGGGAGATCCCCCCGCAGGCGCTCGCGGAACTGGGCGAGCGCGTCCAGGTGATCGACGTGCGCGGCCCCGACGAGTACCACGGCCCGCTCGGCCACATCCGCGGCGCGCGCCTGATCCCGCTCGACCAATTGCGCATGCGCCTCGCAGAGATCGCCCCCGACCGCCCGGTCGTCACCGTCTGCCGCTCCGGCGCGCGCTCGGCGCAGGCCGTGGTGATCCTGCAGCAGCAGGGCTTCCGCGACGTCGCCAACCTCGCCGGCGGCATGTTGCGCTGGCGCTCCGAGGACTGCCCGGTCGAGGGCGGCATGACCTGAGGCGCACATTGCGCCCCGCCCGGCGGGCGCGTAGAGTCTCGCGCTCTTGGCGCCGTGGCACGGGTGGAGGGTGATGTCGGAGTTCTTCGCGGTTCTCGCGTTCTCGTTTTCGGTGACCGGGCCGATCTTCGTGATCCTCGCGCTGGGCGTCTGGCTCAAGCGCGTCGGCATGCTCACCGACGCCTTCATCGACGCCGGCTCGCGGCTCGTCTTCGGCATCGCGCTGCCGGCGCTGCTCTTCGTCAGCATCAGCCAGACGCGCCTGGAGGAGGCGGCCAACGTCGCGCTGGTGGTCGTCGCGGCCGCGGTGACCGTCGTCGCCTACGTGCTGCTGGAATGGCTGGTCGGGCGCACGCGCCTGCCGGCAAGCGATCGCGGCGTGGTCGTGCAGGGGGCGTTTCGCTCCAACCTCGGCATCATCGGGCTCGCCTACTGCATCAATGCCTATGGAGAGGCCGGGCTGATCGCCGCGTCGCTCTATGTCGGCCTGATCACCATCCTCTTCAACGTGCTGGCCGTGGTGACGCTCAGCCGCTCGCTGCACAAGCGCCAGGGGCCCGGGCGGGTACTGCGCGGCATCGCCACCAATCCGCTGATCATCGCGATCCTGCTCGCCCTGCCGGTGTCGTGGGCCGAGCTCGCGTTGCCGGCGGTGCTGCTGCAGTCGGGGCGCTACCTCGCCGACCTGACGCTGCCGCTCGCGCTCCTGTGCACCGGGGCGGCGCTCAACTTCGCGAGCCTGCGGGCCTCGCCCCAGGGCACGCTGATCGCTGCCGTCGCCAAGCTCGTGCTGATTCCGCTGTTCGCAACGCTCGCCGGCATCGCCTGGGGCTTTCGCGGCATCGAGCTCGGCATCCTGATGCTGATGTCGTCGGCGCCGACCGCCGCGGCGAGTTACGTGATGGTGCGCGCGATGGGGGGCAACGCGACGCTCGCGGCCAACATCATCGCCGTCACCACGCTCGGTTCGCTGCTGACGACGAGCGCGGCGATCACGATTCTGCGGGCGACCGGGTTGATGTAGGCGCGAGCGGGGTGCCGGGCGTGTCGGCGAAGCCGAGCCGCCCGACGCCCGGCAGCTTGAGCGCCGGGGGCCAAAGATCGATTCCGGCGCTGAGGCCCAGCACGTTGATCTCGACGCCTTCCTCGAGCGCGACGATCACGCCGAGCAGCCCGCGCAGCGACACCTGCACGCCCGAGCCGCTCGGCGCCCGCGCGATGAGCCCGCCGCCGGGCAGGTAGTCCTTGCCGATCGCGGTGGTCGGGAGTTCCAGGCGCAACTCGGGCACGGCGCGCGCGAGGTGCGCGGTGAAGGTGTTGCTGTTCGGTCCCGGCCACAGCCGGTAGGTGTCGTTGTACGGATAATCGCGCGCCGCCGCGTGCAGGCGCTCGATCAGCGCATCGACCTCGTCGCCGCCGCGCAGCTCGCGCAGCAGCGTCGGCGGGTTGCCGAACCAGTAGCCGTCGGGCACGCCGGCGCGCACGCGCACCGCCTCCTCGCCGCGCAGCACGCCCCAGCCCATTACCTCGAAGCGCGTGTAGTGCGCCTCGCCCTGGCGCTTCGCGGCGACCCAGGTGTGCACGCCGAAGGCGCCGCGCCAGCGGAATGCGCGCGCCGCATAGACGTGGATCACGGCCTCGGGGGTGGTAGCCGCGTCGGGCGCGATGCCGCTGCTGTCGCGCCGCGCCGTGCGCCAGTCGTCCGCCTGCGCGCTCCCGCCGCCGTAGTGCGCGGCGACCGCGAAGGCGAGCGGCAGGAGGAAGAGGGCCACAAGGGCCATCGCCGCGATCATCATCGGACGCCGGGCACGGGTATCACGCGCCACCGTACGCGCTCCCCCGGCGCGGTAGCCGGTCGGTGCAGCCTGCGCCCGGCCTCTCGACGCCGCGCACGGGATTCGGCAGCGTTACGCGTTGCGCCCCGCTCCAGCCGACGTAGTCGGCCCAGCCGTTCCCTTCCCGGCGCGCGGGTTTCTGAGACTCGTCCGCGAAGCGAGGACCGTATTCGCGTGTGCTTTTCATGATGGCCTCGCCGGATTCGCCTCGGGTTGCGGTGTGTGTCATGTCAATTCGTCCTCTCGGCCGGGCGAACGTTCCCAAGAACAGCGCACCCCCCAGCATGGACGCAGCCCCATTCCCGGACGCCAGGCAGCGACCTTGCAAGGCCGCACGTGCTAACCTTGAACGCTACAAAAATATCGCAAGTCGGAGGAGTGCACCGTGTCCGGACTGTATCCAAGCGTAGACCCCGACGGACTGCTCGAGTACTCGGTGGTCTATACCGATCGCGCGCTCAACCACATGTCGCGCGCCTTTCAGCAGGTCATGAAGGACGTCTCGACGATTCTCAAGGGCGTCTACAACGCGCGGGCGGTGGCGATCGTGCCCGGCAGCGGCACCTTCGGCATGGAGGCGGTGGCGCGCCAGTTCGCGACCGGCCGCAAGTGCCTGGTGATCCGCAACGGCTGGTTCAGCTACCGCTGGTCGCAGATCCTCGACATGGGCGCGATCCCCGCCGCGCACAACGTGCTCAAGGCGCGCCCGCTCGGCTCCGGCCGGCAGCTGCCGTTTGCGCCGCCGCCGGTCGACGAGGTCGTCGCGGCGATCCGCGAGCTGAAACCCGAGGTCGTCTTCGCGCCCCACGTCGAGACCGCCGCCGGCATGATCCTGCCCGACGACTACCTGCGGGCGGTCGCCGCCGCGGTGCGCGAGGTCGACGGCCTGTTCGTGCTCGATTGCATCGCCTCCGGCACGGTCTGGGTCGACATGGCCGCGATCGGCGTCGATGTGCTGGTCAGCGCGCCGCAGAAGGGCTGGAGCGGCTCGCCGTGCTGCGGCTTCGTGATGCTCGGCGAGCGCGCCCGCGCGCGCATCGACGCGACCACCAGTACCAGCTTTGCCTGCGACCTGCGCAAGTGGCTGCAGATCATGGAGGCCTACGAGGCGGGCGGCCACGCCTACCACGCGACCATGCCGACCGATGCGCTCGCCCGCGTGCGCGACGCGATGCGCGAGACCGAGCGCTACGGCTTCGAGCGCGCCTGCGCCGACCAGCTCGAACTCGGCCGGCGGGTGCGGGCGCTGCTCGAACTCCGGGGTTTTCGCAGCGTCGCCGCCGAAGGCTATGGCGCGCCGGGGGTGGTGGTCAGCTACACCGACGATCCCGATCTCCACAACGGCCGCAAGTTCCTGGCGCTGGGCCTGCAGACCGCCGCCGGCGTGCCCTTGCAGTGTGACGAGCCGGCCGACTTCCGCACCTTCCGCCTCGGCCTGTTCGGCCTCGACAAGCTCGGCCACATCGATCGCACGGTGGCGACGCTGGAAGCGGCGCTGGAGCGGGTCGGGTAGCCGGCGTTCTTCACATCTTCGCGGTGCGAGGGTGTACTGGGTACGGACTTCGGCGCCGGTCGCGGCGCGAGCGCCCCGGCGGCCGGCGCAGGCGCAATGATGGGGCCGGACCGCACACGGTGGGGTGAGACCATGCGTGCAATGCTGCTCGACAGCCCACGAACGCCGCTGCGGCTCGCCGAGCTTCCCGCTCCCGAACCGGCCGCGGGCCAACTCCTGCTTGCGGTCGAGGCCTGCGGCGTGTGCCGCACCGACCTGCACCTGGTCGACGGCGAACTGCCCGAGCCGCGCCTGCCGATCGTGCCGGGCCATGAGATCGTCGGCCGCGTCGTCGCGCTCGGCGCCGGGGTGGACAGTTTTGCGGTCGGTGCGCGCGTGGGCGTGCCGTGGCTGGGCTGGACCTGCGGGACGTGTGCGTTCTGCACCGGCGGGCAGGAGAATCTGTGCGATGCGGCGCGCTTCACCGGTTATCAGATCCACGGCGGCTACGCCGAGTACACGGTCGCCGACGCGCGCTACTGCTTTCCGTTGCCGGAGGGTCCGGCTGCGGCCGAGCTTGCGCCGCTGCTGTGCGCCGGACTGATCGGCTACCGGGCGCTGCGCCTGGCGGGCGCGGCGCGGCGGATCGGCCTCTACGGCTTCGGGGCCGCAGCCCACATCCTGGCGCAAGTGCTCGTCCATGAAGGGCGGCCGTTCTACGCCTTCACCCGCCCCGGCGACGCGGCCGGCCAGCGCTTCGCTCGCGAACTCGGCGCGGCCTGGGCGGGTGGGGCCGACGAAGCGGCGCCGGTGCCGCTCGATGCTGCGCTGCTGTTCGCGCCGGCCGGCGAACACGTCCCGGCGGCGCTCGCCCAGGTGAGCAAGGGCGGCACCGTCGTGTGCGCCGGCATCCACATGAGCGACATCCCGTCCTTCCCCTACCGCATTCTGTGGGGCGAGCGCGTCCTGCGATCGGTCGCCAACCTCACACGCGAGGATGGTCTCGATTTTCTCGAGCTGATCGTGCGCACGCCAATCCGCACCTCGATCCGGCGCTTCGCGCTCGAGGACGCAAACGAGGCCCTCGCGGCGCTGCGCGGGGGACGGATAGAGGGCGCGGCGGTGCTCGTACCCTGAGTCCTCAGCCCGGCGCCGCGGGGTGGCGAGTGCGACTTTACGGACAGCCGATGCAGCCCATGGTCCGCGCATCGCGGAAGTTCGCCTGATCGAGATTTGCGCCCGTCAGGTCGGCGTTCTCCAGGACCGCGCGGGAGAAATCCGCACCCTGCAGGTTGGCGCCGCGCAGCACCGCGCCGTGGAGATTGGCGATCCGGAAGTTGGCGCGCTGCAGGTCGGCGTCGTCGAGGCGGGCGCGGCCCAGGCGGGCGTTGGTGAAATCGGCGTTGTTGGCGTTCGCGCCGCGCAGGTCGGCCTCGGTGAGGTCGGCGTTCTGCAATACCGCGCCCCGAAGGTCGACGCCGGCGAGCTTGGCGGCGCCCAGGCGGGCGTTGCGCACGTTGGCGCGGACCAGCGAGGCGCCGCTCAGGTCGGCCTCGCGCAGGTCGGTGAAGCTGAGGTTGGCGGAGTCGAAGCGGGTGCCGACGAGCCGCGCGGCGGAGAGGTTGGAGCGGGTGAACTGCGAGTTCTGAAGGTTTTCGCCCGACAGATCGATGCGATTGAGGTTGCGGCTCTCGCAGAAGGTGCCGCGCCGGATGTAGCAGCCGTCGACGTTGCGCAGATCCTGGGCGAGCACGGCCGCCGCCGGCAGCAGCAGGGCGACCGTCCACAGCATTGTCGCGAGGGCCGGGCGGCGCGCCGCCGGGAGGGTGCGGCAAGGTGCGCCGGCTGAGGCGGCGAGCGGAAGTCGCGTCTTCATGTTTTCGTAGACTTCGGGCCGTATCGGAGATCCGCGCGGCGGCCGACCTCCGTTCGCGCGCCCGGGCTCAACCGCGCAGCGCGGGGCGTCGGGCGGCAAGGCGATTCAGCGGATTGGCCCGGCGAAGCAATTCGAGCGGGGCGAAATCGCGCTGCAGTGTATCCCAGTCTACGGCGTCGAGCGTGTTCTTGACCAGCAGCCCGAGGTCGGTGTCGCCTTCCATCAGCAGGCGGCGACCGAAGAACAGCGTGTCGGCATCCTCCTCGCGCAGCGCCAGCGCGATGAAATCGCGCAAGGTCGCGGTCAGAGTCAGGTCGGGTGCGCCGCTCGTCGGCGCAGGCCGGAAGCCGCGGTCGTCGAGTCTGAAGTCCAGCGTCAGCCCGGCGTCGCTGACGCTCACGCGCACCTGGCGGCCGGTGAGCGGCTCCAGGCTCTCGCGCGGCAGGATGCGCCCGAGCGCGAGGTTGAGGGCGAGCGTGAGCGCCAGCGTCGGCGGTTGCTGCGGCAGGCGCGAGGCGAGGCGCGCAAGCGGTGCGGGAACGGTGAAGGCGGGAATGCGGATCGGGGTCATCGGGCGTCGTCGAGCGGTCGGATGAAGACGGCGGTCATTGCAGCGAGCAGTGCTCGAGCCCTGGCCGGCCGTGCCAGAAGCCGTTGCACGGCGAGTCGACCATGCAGTCGGCGCTCGCCTCGAACGCCGCAGCGGCGCTGTCGGTGCCGGCGACGACACGGCGGAAGAGTTCGAGCACCTGCAGGGTGTTGGCGCCCTGGGGGCTCACCCGCAGCACCTGCGCCGAGCGCGTCACCCGCGGCAGGTCGGCCAGCAGGTTGTGCACGCGCGCCGACTGGGTTTGCACGCCGTTCAGGGTCAGGAACGGTTCGCCGTCGCGGGTGCGCAGCGTGATGCCGTCGGCGAGCCCAAGGCAGCGGAACTCGCAGGTGTCCTTCTGCAGGTTGAAGTGGCGCGCGGTGAAGCAGCGCGCCGAGTGCGCGAGCGGCAGCCGCCCCCAGGCGAGCACCTCGGTTTCGAGGGGCTCCCCGAGGCCGGCCAACACGTCGGCGAGCGCCGCGCCCGACATCTCGTGGGGCGCGATCCAGCGGCAGGCGCCGGATTCGCGCAGCATCTCGAGCGTCACCGGGTTGAACACATTGAGCGTCGGGCCGGCGATCCAGTCGGTGCGTCGCGCCTCGGCCAGCAGCCGCACCGCCGACATGTCGTTGGCCTCGACGCGGAAGCGGTCCTGCGCGACGACGCGGCGCAGCGCCTTCAGGTCGGACTCCGATTCGATCAGCGACTGGGTCGACAGCACGACCTCCTTGCCGGCCGCGTCGAGCGCCGCAGCGACGTCGAGCCAGTCGTCGAGGCGCAGTTCGTGGCGGCGCGAGCAGACGGTTTCGCCCAGATAGACGATATCGGCCGGGCTGTCCGCGACCTCGGCGTAGAAGTCCAGCGTCGCCTGGCGCGGCCAGTAGTAGAGCAGGGGGCCCAGAGCGAGTCGTGTCGAGTTCATTTCCATGGTCTGTAGTATGCCCCGAGCGTGTGGCTGCGGCCCTCGGAGACCTTGTCGAGCTCGGCCATCCAGGCCGGCTGCACGGTGAATCGGTCGGCGCCGCTCATGACGCGGTCGAGTGCCGCGCGCCATACCCGGGTCACCTGGGCGACGTAGGCGGGGCTGCGCTGGCGGCCCTCGATCTTGATTGCGCGCACGCCGGCACGCGCGAGCTCGGGCAGCATCTCGAGCGTATTGAGGCTGGTCGGTTCCTCGATCGCGTAATAAGTCTCGCCGTCCACGTCGAAGCGGCCCTTGCACAGGGTCGGGTAGCCGGCGCGCTCGCCGTCGCCGAAGCGGTCGATGAGGATGCCGTTCAGGCGCGTCTCCATGCCCTTGGGCGTCTGCTCCCAGCGTACATGCTTGCCGGGCGAGCAGGCGCCGTTGCAGTTGGGCGACTCGCCGGTGGCGTAGGCCGAGAGCGCGCAGCGGCCCTCGACCATCACGCACAGGCCGCCGAAGCCGAAGACCTCGATCTCGACCGGCGTGTTGGCGATGACGTGCTCGACCTGGGCGAGCGACAGTACCCGCGGCAGCACCGCGCGCTGGATACCGAAGCGCTCGTGGTAGAAGTTGACCGCCTCGTAGCTGGTCGCCGAGCCCTGCACCGATAGATGCAGGCGCAGGTCCGGGTGGGTCTTGGCGGCATAGGCCATCAGGCCCGGGTCGGCCAGGATCACGGCGTCGATTCCCAACTCGGCAGCGCGGTCCACGGCCGCAGTCCAGTCCTTCCAGTTGTTCGCCTGAGGATAGGTGTTGAGTGCGAGCAGGACCTTGCGGCGCCGGTCGTGGGCATAGCGCACGCCTTCGCGCATCGAGGCCGGGTCGAAGTTCAGGCCGGTGAAGTTGCGCGCGTTGGTCGCGTCCTTGAAGCCGACATAGACGCAGTCGGCGCCATTGTCGACGGCGGTCTTGAGGGCTGGGAGGCTGCCCGCGGGGCAGACGAGTTCGATGCGTTGGCTGAGGGTCATCGGGATATCGGGTTTCGGGGAGCCTTGCAACGATAGTGGGCTTCGCCATCGGCCGCGTTGACGAGAGTCAAGAGCGGGGACAGACCGGGCGGGCGCTGGACGCCGCACGCGTTTCAGCGTGCGGCGGATCCGGCCGCCGGCGGGGCCTCGCCGGCCGGCGCCTGGCGCACCCTGCGGCGCGCCGACGGGCCGGCTTGGCAGGGCGCTCAGCGTGCGTGGTGGGTGGCGGCAGCAGCGTGGTGGTGGCCGGCGTGCGGGCGGTGATGGCTCTTCGGTCCGATCAGGCCGCCGACCAGCATGCCGAGCGCGCTGGCGACGAGGCCGAAGAGCTGGGGCTCGACGTCGCCCTCCGGCACGAACAGTTCGAGCATGAGCCAGGTGCCGATGCCGAGCACGATCGCCAGCCCCGCGCCGAGGTTGTTGGCCCGCTTCCAGAACAGGCCCGCGGCGAGCGGCACGAAGGCGCCGGCGAGCGTGACGCGGTAGGCGCTCTCGACCATGTGGTGGATGGTCGCGTCGGTCGAGACCGCGTAGGTCGCGACGATGAGCGTGAAGGCGACCACCGCCAGTCGCGTGCTGAGCAGCAGCCCGCGGTCGGTCATGTTGGATACGAAGGGCTTGAGGATGTTCTCCGAGAAGGTCGCGGAGGGCGCGAGCAGCGTTCCCGATGCGGTGCTCATGATCACCGAGATCAGCGCACCGAAGAAGATCACCTGCGCGGCGAAGGGCATGTAGCCGACGATCAGGTTGGGCAGGATGAGCTGCGAGTCGATGTCCATGAAGCGCTCGACCATCTCGGCATCGATCAGTGTCGCCGAATAGGCGAGAAACAGCGGCACCGCGGCGAAGAAGAAGTACGAGATGCCGCCGATGGTGGTGCCCCACACGGCGACGCGCTCGTTCCTGGAGGAGTTCACGCGCTGGAACACGTCCTGCTGCGGGATCGAGCCGAGCGCCATGGTGAGCAGCGCCGCGGTCCAGGCGAGGATGTCGAGGGTGTCGAGGGTCGGCAGGAAGTTGAGCTTGCCTTCGGAGGCTGCTTTGGCGATCACGGTGTCGAAGCCGCCTGCCATGTCGCCGGCAAGCCAGGTCACATAGAGCAGTCCGAGCACGATCACGATCATCTGCACGAAGGTGGTCATCGCCACCGACCACATGCCGCCGAAGAGCGTGTAGACCAGCACCACCGCGGCGCCGATGAAGACGCCCTCGTTTACCGAGATCGCGCCGTCGGAGAGCACGTTGAAGACCAGCCCGAGCGCGGCGAACTGCGCGCCGACCCAGCCCAGGTAGGAGACGATGATGCAGGTCGACAGGGCCATCTCGGCCTGGCGGTTGTAGCGCACGCGGAAGAAGTCGCCGAGCGTGAGCAGGTTCATGCGGTAGAGCGGGCGGGCGAAGATCAGTCCGAACAGCACCAGACAGATCGAGGCGCCGAGCGGGTCCGAGATCAGGCCGCGGAAGCCCTCGTCGATGAAGGTCGCGGAGATGCCCAGCACCGTCTCGGCGCCGAACCAGGTCGCGAACACCATCGCGAGAACTAACACGAAGGGCAGGTTGCGCCCGGCGACGATGTAGTCGCGGGCGTTGTGCACCCGGGTCGCGGCATACAGGCCGATGCCGATCGAGACCATGATGTAGCCGATCACGAGCCAGAGGAGCATGGACGGAGCTTCCGGAAAAGTCGCTGAAAAGGATCCGGCCCGCATCGCCCGCAGCCGGGCGGCGGCGCGGAGGCGTGCAGGCCAGGCTGCAAGGAGCGAAGTTTAGCAACGAAACTCCGGCTGGGGGAGCAATTCCCCAGCGTTCATGGGGGTTTGTGGCGCATTTTTGCAACGCCGCGCGGGCCCTGCGAATCGGGGCGTTTGCCCCTCGCGCCGAGCATGGCCGTATCGGGGGATGCCGTCGCGGGCGCGGGCGTGCCGCGACGGATGGATGTTCGGCGGGGAGCGGCTTGCCGGCGCATGACGCCGGAGATCGTCAGGTGAGGCTGCGGATCAGCTCGGCCGCGCCGAGCGCGACGATCAGCACTGTGGCGAGTGCCAGCAGCCGCCCCTGGCGGCGCTGCGCGGCGGCGAGCTGGGCGAGCTCCTCGCGCTGCAGGCGTTGCTGGCGCTCGGGCTCGGTGAGCGCGCGATGCAGGAGCCGCGGCAGTTGCGGCAGCGTGCGCGCCCATTCGGGGGCTTCTTCCTTGACGCCGCGCAGCAGCGCGCGTACGCCCAATTGCTCGTCCATCCAGCGCTCGAGAAACGGCTTGGCGGTCTTCCACAGATCGAGTTCGGGGTCGAGCTGACGGCCGAGGCCTTCGATGTTGAGCAGCGTCTTCTGCAGCAGCACGAGCTGCGGCTGCACCTCCATCTCGAAGCGGCGTGCGGTCTGGAAGAGGCGCAGCAGCGTCTTGCCGAAGGAGATGTCCTTCAGCGGCTTGTCGAAGATCGGCTCGCAGACGGTGCGGATCGCCGCCTCGAACTCGTCGACCCGGGTCTTCTCCGGCACCCAGCCGGCCTCGATGTGGGCGAGCGCGACGCGGCGGTAGTCGCGCTTGAAGAAGGCGAGGAAGTTCTGCGCGAGGTAGTTCTTGTCGACCTCGTTCAGCGTGCCCATGATGCCGAAATCGAGCGCGATGTAGCGCCCGTCCCAGTTCACCAGGATGTTGCCGGGGTGCATGTCGGCATGGAAGAAGCCGTCGCGGAAGACCTGGGTGAAGAAGATCTCGACCCCGGCGCGCGACAGCGCGGTGAGATCGGTGCCCTGCGCCTGCAGCGCGTCGATGCGCGAGATCGGCACGCCGTGCATGCGCTCCATCACCATCACCGAGCGCCCGCACCAGTCCCAATAGACCTCGGGCACCATCAAGAGCTCGGAGTCCTTGAAGTTGCGGCGCAGCTGCGAGCAGTTCGAGGCCTCGCGCATCAGGTCGAGCTCGTCGTGCAGGTACTTCGAGAACTCGGCGACGACCTCGCGCGGCTTGAGCCGCCGGCCCTCGACCCACAGCTTGTCGAGCAGCAGCGCGGCCGTCTCGAGCAGCGCGAGGTCGTGCTCGATGACGCGCTCGATGCCGGGACGCAGGATCTTGACGGCGACCTCGGTGCCATCGGGCAGCTTGGCGAAATGCACCTGGGCAACCGAGGCCGAGGCGATCGGCCTGCGCTCGAACTCGGTGAAGACCTCGTCGATCGGTCGGCCGTAGAAGGCCTCGAGCACGCCGAGCGCCTGCTCGGAGGGGAACGGCGGCACCTGGTCCTGCAGGAGCGCGAGCTCGTTGGCGATGTCGGCCGGCAGCAGGTCGCGCCGCGTGGACAGCATCTGGCCGAACTTGACGAAGATCGGCCCGAGCGACTCGAGCGCGCGGCGCAGCCGCACCGCCCGCGGCTGGGCGAAGCGGCGCCAGAAGAAGGCGAAATGCCAGAGCTTGAGCAGCCTGCCGCTCGGATCGGCCTCGAGCACCATCTGGTCGAGCCCGAAGCGCAGGCCAATGGCGACGATCTTGGTCAGGCGGAACAGGCGCACGGGCGAGGCGGGCTGGAGTGGACAAAGACGGGACTTTATCCGGAAAGCGTTGCCGGCGAAAGTTTCGCGCAATCAATGCTTACCCGGCTGCATCGCGCCGATCCGTTATAATTCAGACCTTTTCGCCTTGCCGAGTGCCATGAGCGCCGAACCCAAAGCCCAACTCGCCGCCCTGCTGGGCGTTGCCCTGAAGAGCGTCGCGCCCGACCTGTCCGACACGCCGGTGTATCTGGAGCGCCCGCGCCAGGCCGGTCACGGCGACTTCGCGTCCAACCTCGCGCTCCAGCTCGCCAAGCCGCTGCGCCGCAATCCGCGCGAGCTGGCGGCGCTGCTGCTGGCCGAGCTGCCGTCCTCGCCGCTGGTCGAGAAGGCGGAGGTGGCCGGGGCAGGCTTCATCAACTTCACCCTCGCGCCGGCGGCCAAGACGGCGGTCGTCGCTGCCGTGCTCGCGGCGGGCGAGGGCTGGGGGCGCGGCGCGCGCAAGGGCGTCAAGGTGCAGGTCGAGTTCGTCTCGGCCAATCCCACCGGGCCGCTGCACGTCGGTCACGGCCGCGGCGCCGCTTACGGCGCCTCGCTCGCAGCCGTGCTGGATTTTGCCGGCTACGAGGTCACGCGCGAGTACTACATCAACGACGCCGGCCGTCAGATGGACATCCTGGCGCTGTCGACGTGGCTGCGCTATCTAGCCTTCTTCGGCATCGAGGTCCCGTTTCCGCCCAACGGCTATCAGGGCGATTACGTGGTCGACATGGCGCGCGAACTGCGCGACGCGCACCAGGACCGCTTCGCCCGCGTCACCGCCGACGACGTGCTGGCCGGCACGCCGGGGCTGCCGGCCCGCGAGCGCAAGGACGACGAGGCGACCCAGCAACGCGAGGCTCATCTCGACGCGCTGATCGCGGCCGCCCGGCGCCTGCTCGGCGAGGACTACGCCTGGGTGCACGGCTTCGCGCTGAACGAGCAGTTGGGCGACTGCCGCGACGACCTGCACGGCTTCGGCGTGCATTTCGACAAGTGGTTCTCGGAGAAGAGCCTGTTCGACACGGGGCTGGTCGAGCGCGCGGTGGCCGAGCTCGAGCGGCGCGGCCAGCTCTACGAGCAGGACGGCGCGAAGTGGTTCCGCTCGTCCGCCTTCGGCGACGAGAAGGATCGCGTCGTGCAGCGCGAGAACGGCCAGTACACCTATTTCGCCTCCGACATCGCCTATCACCTCAACAAGTACGAGCGCGGCTACGACCGCATCATCGACATCTGGGGCGCCGACCATCACGGCTACATCGCCCGCGTCAGGGGTGCGGTCGAGGCGCTGGGGCTGCCGAAGGAGAAGCTCGAGGTCGCGCTGGTGCAGTTCGCCGTGCTCTACCGGAACGGCCAGAAGGCGTCGATGTCGACCCGGTCGGGCGAGTTCGTGACGCTGCGCGAGCTGCGCGAGGACGTCGGCAACGACGCCTGCCGCTTCTTCTACGTGCTGCGCAAGAGCGACCAGCATCTGGATTTCGACCTCGACCTGGCCAAGAGCCAGAGCAACGAGAACCCGGTCTACTACGTGCAGTATGCGCACGCCCGGGTGTGCTCGGTGCTGCAGCAGTGGGACGGCGAGGTCGATGCGCTGCGCGAGGCCGATGCGTCGCGGCTCGGCAACGAACGCGAGCTCGCGCTGTGCGCGCGGCTCGCGCAGTTCCCCGAGGTCGTGCAGGCGGCGGCCGACGAGCATGCGCCGCACCTGATCGCCTTCTACCTGAAGGATCTCGCCGGCGAGTTCCACAGCTGGTACAACGCCGAGCGCATCCTGGTCGACGACGAGGGGGTTCGGGACGCGCGCCTTGCGCTTGCGTGCGCAGTGCGCCGGGTGCTCGCCTCGGGCCTGGGTGTGCTGGGCGTATCCGCGCCGCAGTCGATGTAGGGAAGTGGAGAAATCCGTGAGTCGTGACCGCAAGCCCCGTCAGAGTTCGCGTCGCCAGCCTGCCCGCAGCGGCGGCGGCGTGATCGTCGGCATCTTCATCGGCCTCGTGCTCGGCGCGCTGTTCGCGGCCGGCGTCGCCTGGTATTTCACCCGCAATTCGCCGTTCCAGGCGACCGCCCCGGTGGCGCCCGGCCCGGCCGCCGAGCGGCCGCCGCTGCTCCTGCCGGGCAAGCCGGGCGACCGGCCGGTGGTCAAGCAGGATTTCGACTTCTACCGCATCCTGCCCCAGGGCGAAACCGCGCCGGTCGAGCCACCGGCGGCCCCCGTGGCCGCCCCGGCAGCGCAGGCCGAGCGCCTGTATCTGCAGGTCGGCGCCTTCGAGGATCCGGCAGAGGCCGACAACATGAAGGCCTTGCTCACCTTGAACGGCATCGATGCCAGCGCGCAGCGCGCTCAGCTCGCCGACGGGCGCATCGTCCACCGCGTGCGAATCGGCCCGTTCCAGAGGCCCGAGGACATGAACCCGGTGCGCGCGCGGCTGGCCGAGGCCGGGCTGACCGCCTCCGTGGTGCGGGGCAATCCCTGATCGGTTTCCCATGCGACGCCGGGAACGCCTGCGCGGGTCCGGCGTCTGATCCAGACTTATCGACCCAGGAGTCAACATGAATCGTCGTCTGATGCTCAAGCAACTCTCCGCGCTGGCGGCGCTCGCCGCGGCGGGACCGGCCGCGTTTGCCCAGCAGGGCCAGCAACCGTTCGAGATCCTGCCGAACAAGGTCGCCAGCGAAGACCCGGGCAAGATCGAGGTCATCGAATTCTTCCATTACGGCTGCCCTCACTGCCGCAATTTCTATCCGTTGATCAAGGACTGGAAAAAGAGCTTGCCCGAAGATGTCGCGTTCCGGGTCGTGCCGGCGATCTGGGGCAACGAGCAGCTGCGGGGCTTGGCGCGGTTGTACTACACGGCGGAGCGAACCGGCACGCTCGACAAGCTCGAGGAGGCGATCTTCAAGGCGGTGCAGGACGAACGCCGGCCGATCCACACCGAGTCCGGCCTGAAGAGCTGGATCGCTCAGTTCGATGTCGACGCCAAGGCCTTCATGGACACCTACAACTCCTTCGGTCTGCAGGCCATGGTCCAGCGCGCCGACCAGATTGCGCGCGCCTACCGCGTGCAGGGGGTGCCGACCATGGCGGTGGGTGGCCGCTACATCACCTCGGCGTCGCTCTCGGGCAGCCACGAGAACACCCTCCGCGTCGTGGACCAGCTGATCGTTCGCGCCCGCGGCGAGCTGTCCGGAAGCTGATCCGGCAGCCCGCATCCGGCCGAGGCCGGGCCGATGCGGCTTGCGTTACGCGGGCTGCATCGGGCACCATAGCCAGCTTCGATGGCGCCTGGATAACGGCGCCGATGACGACGAACAGGGGAGGGGCGATGGTGGAACCGGTCCAGTCATTCGAGCGCAGGCGGCGCCAGCGCTTTGTCGCCAAGCGGCGGGGCGAGTTCTGCTTCTGGGTGTTGCTCGACGGCCAACGGCTGCCGCTGCACGACCTCTCGCTCGAAGGCTTTTCGATGCCGCACGGCGAAACGCGGCCCGTCGGCTACAAGTTCCGCTTCGTGCTCCAGCGGGCCGGCGTGCCCGACGAGATCCACGGCCGGGCCACCTGCGTCAATCACTTCGGCGATCCTGCCGATCTCCAGGCCGGTTGCACCTTCGATCTGCTCGAGGGCGACGGCCTCGCCCGTCTGGAGGACTGGCTGACCGCCCACGTCCTCGCCAACGCCACCGTCCCGATCACCGAAAAGGACGCGACCAAGATCGTCTCCGGGCCGTCGCTGGTCTGACCCGCGCGTTTCAATCGAGGGCCGGGTCGTCGAGTTCATCGAGCAGCAGCGCGCGTTCGGCCGGCGGCCTTGTCCCCGATCGCGTGCCGCACCCCCCCGAACCCGGATCCGTTCCCCATTTTCATATCCCGTCCCCCCACTCATTCACGGCTTCAGCATAAGCGGGCACTGCCCCCGCGAAAGTTCGCTTGACTGGGGGCTAGGCGTAGACGCTCAGGCAGTCCGTGATTTTTTGGTGGTGGCCGCTGCGGTGCGCATTCGGTGCCGCCGCGGTGGCCGGTCCGATTGGCGCCGAGGGTGGTGCGGGCGAGTCGATGGACGAGGAACAGTCGGTCTTCCTCGTGGACGACGACGAGTTTTTTCGCAAGGCGATGCAGCGCGTGCTTCGCTCGGCCGGATTTCGCGTCGCGACCTTTGCGAGCGCAGGTTCCAGATCGCCCGCTGCCTCGCCGACGGCCTGTCGGCGCCCGAGATCGCGACGCGGCTGTCGATCAGTCGGCGCACCGTCGAGGCGCACCGGTCGAACATCTTCCGCAAGCTCGAGATCGAATCCAGCGCCGCACTCGCCAAGCTGGTCGTGCTGGCCGATCTCGACCACGCAAAGGGCGGCGGGCTAGAGGGCGTCGCGGCGGGCCTCCCAGGCCGCCAGCCAGGCGGGCAGGTCCTCGGCCGGCATCGGCCGGGCGATGAACCAGCCCTGGGCGAGATCGCAGCCGGCGGCGCGCAGGAAGTCCCAGTCGGCCCGGTCCTCGACGCCCTCGGCGACCGTCTTCATGCCGAGCTGGCGCGCCATGCCCAGGCTCGCCTCGAAGATCGCGCGAAGCGAGGGGTTCTGCCCGGCGCCGTGCACGAAGCTGCGGTCGATCTTGAGCTCGTCGAAGGGGATGTCGCGCAGCTGCGCGAGCGACGAATGGCCGGTGCCGAAGTCGTCGATCGACAGGCCGATGCGCTTCAGGCGCAGGCGGGTGAGCACGTCGAGGGCGGCGAGCCGGTCCTGCATCAGGCGGCTCTCGGTGACCTCGAGTACCAGCGACTGCGCGGCGAGGCCCGCTTCGGCCAGGGCCGCGGCGACGGCATCGGGAAAGCCGAGCGCGGTGAGATTGTCCATCGACACATTGACCGCCACATGCACGGCAGGGCCGCCGTCGCGCCACCTGCGCGCGTCGCGCAGCGCCGCGCCGAGCACCGCGCGGGTCAGCTCGTCGATGAGGCCGTGCTCCTCGGCGGTGGCGACGAACTGATCCGGAAACACCAGCCCGTCGGTGGGGTGCGCCCAGCGCACCAGGGTCTCGAGGCCAGCGAGCGCGCCGGTGGCGAGCTCGACCTTGGGCTGATAGTAGGCCATGAGTTCGCCTTGCGCGATCGCCGCGCGCAGCTCGTCGGGGCCGTAGCGCTTGCGCTCGTCCAGCCTCGGCTTGCCGGGACGTTCGGTGCAGCGCTCGAGCAGGGCGCGCAGGCCGGTCGGCGAAACCGGTTTGTGCAGGGCCCCCAGCACGTCGAGCCGGTGAGCCCGGGCCAGGCGCTCGGCGGTCTCCAGGATGCGTTCGTCCTCGCCGCTGACGAGCACCAGGCTGCCGGCGTAGCCGAGCTGTACCAGGTGGCGCACGAACTCGACGCCGTCGACGCCGGGCATCTGCAGGTCGCAGAAGATCAGGTCGATCGCGTGGCCGTCATGGCCGAGTGCGCGCAGCGCCTCGCCCGGGTACTCGTGGGCGATCACTTCGGCGTAGCCGAGATGGGCGAGCTGTCGTGCGAGAAGCTTGAGCGCGAAGGGGTCATCGTCGACGATCAGGACGGTCATCGGGTTCTCCTGCAGGGCTTGCGAGAGGCGGTTGCCGCGCGTGCTTGCGTGGCCGCTGTTCGCAGGGGGCGATTCATGGCGTCTCACGCAGCATATCGCGGATGCCCGCCTCGACATCCGGAAATGCCGCTTCGAAAGCTTTCATGTGGGTCGAGA
The DNA here is from genome assembly GCA_029289265.1 of Gammaproteobacteria bacterium. Lineage (GTDB taxonomy): Bacteria > Pseudomonadota > Gammaproteobacteria > Burkholderiales > Rhodocyclaceae > JARFTX01. Next base: position 938 of record JARFTX010000016.1, on the reverse strand, counting down.
TGGCGGCGCGGTCGCCGGCACGGCCGGCATTCTCGAGCTCGGCGCACAGGTCGCCGAGGGGCAGCGCCCCGACCGCGCGCGATGACGACTTGAGGCGATGGGCCAGCGCGCCGACCGTGGCCGTCTCGCCTTCCGCCGCGGCGCTGCGCAAGTGCGCAACCAGATCGGTCGCCGCGTCGAGGTAGTCGCGCAGGAACGCGCGCAGCGTCGAGGGATCGTCGCCGACCAGTGCGGCCAGCGTCCGGGGGTCGAACGCCATCGTCGTCTTCGCCGCCGGGCCGCTGGTCGCAGGCTGTGCCGGAGGCGGCGCAGCCGCGGTCGCGGCGATGCGGGCAGGAAGCCACTTTTCGAGCGCTGCGCGCAGCACGTTCAGCTGCACCGGTTTGGTCAGGTAATCGTCGATGCCGACCGCACGGGCGCGGCTGGCCTCTCCGCGCAGCGCGTTCGCGGTCAGCGCGACGATGGGCATGCGCGGGCGCCCGCCCGCTTCGTCGCGCCGGATCGATTCGGCGAGCGTGTAGCCGTCCATTTCCGGCATGTGGAGGTCGGTGAGGAGCAGCGCGTAGCGCGCCTCCCGGCTCAGGCGCAGCGCCTCGGCGCCGTTCGGCGCGATCTCCGCCGCGCAGCCGAGCAGGGCGAGCTGCTGCAGGATCACCTTCTGGTTGATCTCGTCGTCCTCGGCGACGAGGATGAGGCGCCCCTGCGCACGCGCCGCGGCGATCGACAGCGCCGGCGCCGACTCGATCGCCGCGACCTCGCCGCCGCCTTCGGGCGCCAGCTCGGGCGAGGCCCGCCCGGCGGCGACGGCGACGGCGCGCAGCAGCGCATCGCGGCGCAGCGCGTCGCCGTCGATCGTCACGGTGTCGGCGTCGGCGTCGGCGACGCGGGCGCGGCGACGGCGGCCGCGCGTGTTCTGCAGCCGGCGCCAGCGCGGTGCC
>JARFTX010000128.1 GCA_029289265.1 Gammaproteobacteria bacterium | reverse complement strand
CGGATCGCCCGGGCGGCTTGGCCGAAGCCTTGAGCGCGGTGCGGGACGCCGGCGCGAACCTGCAGTTCGTCATCGCGCGGCGCACCCCCGAAGATCCGGGCAAAGGTGTCGTCTTCATCGCGCCGCTGCAGGGCGATCGCGAAGTGCGCGCCGCGGGCCAAGTCGGGTTCGGAGTGGCCCGAAGCCTGCACTGTGTGCGGGTGATGGGGCCGGACAAGCCGGGCGTCGGGGCGGAGATAACGCGCAAGCTCGCCGAGGCGGGGGTCAATCTGCGCGGTCTGTCGGCCGCGGCGATTGGGACGCAGTTCGTTGCTTATATCGCGGTCGACTCGCAGGGCGACGCCGACAAGGCGCGCCAGATCCTGCAGCGGGGTTGAGGCGCGGCGAGGCGGTCAGGGCCGGCCCACGGCAGCAGCCCGCCGGCGCAACTCGTCGTAGCGCGATTCGAAGCCGGGCCCAAAGAGCGGGTCGGGCGGTGACACGACCGCCGAGGCGACGGCCGCCCAGTCTTCGGGAGTGAGAAGGATGTCGACGTGCGGCCGCTCACACCGCCAGCCGCGCACGCACGCCGTCGCCGTCCATGTCGGCGCCGCGCCCGCGCATCACGATCTCGCCGCGCTCCATGACGAGGTAGTGGTCGGCGAGGGCGCGGGCGAAGTCGTAGTACTGCTCGACGAGCAGGATTGCCATCTCGCCGGTGGCGGCGAGGCCGCGGATGGCGCGCTCGATGTCCTTGATGATGGAGGGCTGGATGCCCTCGGTCGGTTCGTCGAGGATCAGCAGCCTGGGCCCCGCGGCGAGCGCGCGGCCGATGGCGAGTTGCTGCTGCTGGCCGCCCGAGAGGTCTCCGCCGCGGCGGCCGAGCATCTGGCACAGGACCGGGAACATGTCGAAGATGCGCGCCGGCACGGGCTCGCCGCGCGGGCGCGGGGCGAGGCCCATCTGCAGATTCTCGCCGACCGTGAGGCGCGGGAAGATCTCGCGGCCCTGCGGCACGTAGCCGATGCCGGCGCGCACGCGGGCGTGCGACGGTGCCCGGGTGAGGTCATCGGCCCCGAAGCGGATCGCGCCGCTTGCCGCCGGCACCAGGCCCATCAAGGTCTTGAGCAGCGTGGTCTTGCCGACGCCGTTGCGCCCGAGCAGCGTCGTGACCTGGCCGGCCGGCACGTCGAACGAGAGTCCGCGCAGGATGTGGCTGCCGCCGTAGTACTGGTTGAGGTTTTCTACCGTAAGCATGTTCCGATCCCGATGTTTGCGCCCCGCTTGGCGTTGCAGAGACGGCCGGCGAATTACCGCCCCAGATACACCTCGATCACCCGCTCGTCCGCCTGCACGGTGGCGAGATCGCCCTCGGCGAGCACCGCGCCTTCGTGCAGCACGGTGACCTTGCCGCCGAGCGCGGCGACGAAGCTCATGTCGTGCTCGACGACGACCAGCGAGTGCGTGCCGGCGAGGCTGACGAACAGCTCGGCGGTGCGCTCGGTCTCCTCGTCGGTCATGCCGGCGACCGGCTCGTCGAGGAGCAGCAGCCTGGGCTCCTGCACCAGCAGCATGGCGATCTCGAGCCACTGCTTCTGGCCGTGCGAGAGCAGCCCGGCCAGCCGGTCGGCCTCGGCGGCGAGGCGCACCCGCGCGAGCACGGCGGCGATACGGTCGCGCTCGTCGTCGGCAAGGCGCGCGAACAGCGTGCGGCGCACGCGTTTGTCGGCCTTCAGCGCGAGTTCCAGGTTCTCGAACACGGTGTGGTGCTCGAACACGGTCGGCTTCTGGAACTTGCGGCCGATACCGGCGTGGGCGATCTGCGGCTCGGTGAGGCGGGTGAGGTCGAGCGTCTGGCCGAAGAAGGCCTTGCCCTCGTCGGGGCGGGTCTTGCCGGTGATGACGTCCATCATGGTCGTCTTGCCGGCGCCGTTGGGGCCGATGATCGCGCGCAGCTCGCCGGCGTCGATCGCCAGAGACAGACGGTTGAGCGCGCGGAAGCCGTCGAAGCTCACCGTGATGTCCTCGAGATAGAGGATCACGTTGTGCGACAGGTCGAGTGCGCCGGGCACGACGACGTGGCCCGAGGGCCGGTCGCGGTGGCCGGGCGCCTCGCCGACACGGGCGTCTTGTTCGAGCACCTGCGCGTTCATGGCTGCGCCCCCTTGACCATGACGGCGGCCGGCGGAGTCGCCGCGCCGGTCGCCCCCTCGTCGCGTGGATCGGGTGGCAGTGCGGGGCGTGCAGCGGAAGATCGATGCCCCACGGGCGCGGCCGACCGATCGGCTGC
>JARFTX010000015.1 GCA_029289265.1 Gammaproteobacteria bacterium | reverse complement strand
GGCCTTGACCACGGAATGCGGGTCCTTGACGCCGCGCTCGGCGAGCGCCGAGACATGCACCAGCCCGTCCTGATGCACGCCGATGTCCACGAAGGCGCCGAAGTTGGTGACGTTGGTGACCACGCCCTCGAGCACCATGCCCGGGGCGAGATCGGCAAGCGTCTCGATGCCTTCGCGGAAGGTCGCGGTGCGAAACTCCGGCCGCGGATCGCGCCCGGGTTTCTCCAGTTCGGCGAGGATGTCGCGCACCGTCGGGACGCCGAAGCGCTCGTCGGTGAAGGCTTCCGGCGCGAGCGTCTTCAGCAGGGCCGCGTCGCCCATCAGTTCGCGGACGTTCTTGCGCACCTGGGCGAGGATTCGCTCGACCACCGGATAGGCTTCGGGGTGCACCGAGGAGGCATCGAGCGGCTGGTCACCGTCGGGGATGCGCAGAAAGCCTGCCGCCTGCTCGAAGGTCTTGGGGCCGAGGCGCGGGACGTCCTTGAGCGTCTCGCGCCGGCGGAACGGACCGTTCGCGTCGCGGTGCTCGACGATGTTCGCCGCGAGCGTGGCGTTGAGCCCGGAGATGCGTGCGAGCAGCGGCGCCGAGGCGGTGTTCACGTTCACGCCGACGGCGTTCACGCAGTCCTCGACCACCGCGTCGAGCGAGCGGGCGAGTCGGCTCTGGTTGACGTCGTGCTGGTACTGGCCGACGCCGATCGACTTGGGGTCGATCTTGACCAGTTCGGCGAGCGGATCCTGCAGGCGGCGGGCGATCGACACCGCGCCACGCAGCGACACGTCGAGATCGGGAAACTCCCGGGCGGCGAACTCGGAAGCCGAGTACACCGATGCGCCCGCCTCTGAGACGGTCACCTTGGTGAATCTGAGTTCGGGATGGCGCTGCATCAGTTCGCCGACCAACTGGTCGGTCTCGCGCGAGGCCGTGCCGTTGCCGATCGCCACGAGCTGCACGCCGTGACGCCCGATCAGCGCGGCCAGCGCGGCGATGGCGCCTTCGCGATTGCGCCGCGGCTCGAACGGGTACACGGTCTCGGTGGCGAGCAGCTTGCCCGTCGCATCGACCACGGCAACCTTCACGCCGGTGCGAATGCCGGGGTCCAGCCCCATGGTGACGCGGCTGCCGGCCGGTGCCGCGAGCAGCAAGTCCTTGAGATTGCGCGCGAAGACGCGGATCGCCTCTTCCTCGGCACGTTCGCGCAACTCGCCCATGAGTTCCAGTTCGAGGTGCAGCGAGATCTTGACGTTCCACGCCCAGCGCACCGTTTCGAGCAGCCAGCGGTCGGCGGGGCGTCCCGCGTCGCGAATCTGAAAGCGCGCGGCAATGCGCCGCTCGCACGGATGCGGCGCGTCGGGATCGGTTTGCTCCAGCTCGAGCGCCAGGCGCAGCACGCCTTCGTTGCGCCCGCGCAGCAAGGCGAGCGCGCGATGCGAGGGCAGGGTCGCCCATGCTTCGGAGAAGTCGAACCAGTCGCGAAATTTCGCGCCCTCGGTCTCCTTGCCCTCGATCACGGTCGAACGCACGCGCGCCTGCTCGCTCATCAGGGTCCGCAGCGCGCCAATCAGCTCGGCGTCCTCGGCGAATCGCTCCATCAGGATCTGGCGCGCCCCGTCGAGCACGCTGCGCGCGTCGGGAAACCCCGCTTCGGAATTGAGGTACGCGTCGGCCTCGGTCTGCGGATCGAGCCGGGGGTCGGCGAGCAAGGCCTCGGCCAGCGGCGCGATACCCGCCTCACGGGCGATCTGCGCCTTGGTGCGGCGTTTCGGCTTGTAGGGCAGGTACAAGTCCTCGAGGCGCTGTTTGGTCTCGGCCGACTCGATGTCGGCGCGCAGCCCGGCGGTGAGCAGCCCTTGCTCGTCGATGGAGGCGAGCACGGCCGCCCGGCGCGCCTCGAGCTCGCGCAGGTAGTCGAGGCGCTCCTCGAGCGCACGCAACTGCGTGTCGTCGAGGCCGCCTGTCGCCTCCTTGCGGTAGCGGGCGATGAAGGGCACGGTCGCGCCGTCGTCGAGCAGCGCGATGGCGGAGAAGACCTGGCGGGGCGGCACGCCCAGTTCGGCGGCGATACGGTGTTCGATGGGTGGCAGCATGTTCGTGGCGATGCGGGAAAGAAGCGGGCGCCGGTGCGGGCGGGGGTGCCGCGCGCCGGTGCGCAAAGGGCGGATTATGCCCCGGCGGGGGCCGCCGGGTCAGTCCTGCAGCGACAGGACGCCGACCTTGACGGTGTTGTCTTCGGGGTCGTTGCTGAGCACGAAGCCGAGCCCCTTGACGAAATTGAGCATGCGCTCGTTGCTGGCGAGGAAGACGCCGTTCATATAGGCGAGGCCGCGGTTGCGGGCGGTCTCGATCAGCACGCCCATCAACTTGCGGGCAAGCCCGCGGTGCTGCCACTCGTCGGCGACGACCACCGCGAACTCGCAGGATTCGCCGTCCGGGTTGGTCGCATAGCGGCACACGCCGATCTCGACCTCCTTGCCTTCCTCTTCGATGGTCGCGACGAAGGCCATCTCGCGGTCGTAGTCGATCTGCGTGAGCCGGGCGACCATAGCAGGGGGCAGCTCGCGCATGGTGTTCATGAAGCGGTAATACTTGGTCTCGGCCGAGAGCTTGCGCACGAACTCGACTTCGAGCTCGGCGTCTTCCGGCATGATCGGGCGGATCGTGATCTCGATGCCGTCGGGCTGCATCCACTTGGTCGTCAGCTGCGACGGATACGGGTGAATGGCGACGTGGCCGTAGCGGTCGGCCGACGGCGAGACGTTCTCGGCAATCACCCGCGCATCGACCGCGACGGCGCCCTGCTCGTCGACGATCAGCGGATTGATCTCCATCTCGCGCATCCACGGCAGCTCGCAGACCATCTCCGAGACGCGCAGCAGCACGAACTCGAGCGCATCGCGGTCGATCGCCGGCATGGTGCGGAATTCGCCCAGCAGGCTGGCGATGCGCGACGAGTTGACGAGGTCGCGGACCAGGAAGCGGTTGAGCGGCGGCAGCGCGACGGCGAGCTCCTTCTTGGCCTCGACGCCGACGCGGTTGCCGCCCTCGCCGAAGGTGATGACCGGGCCGAACACCGGGTCGCGGCGCACGCCCACCATCAGCTCGCGGCCATGGCGCTTGAGGATCATCGGCTCGATCGCGACGCCGTTGATGGTCGCGTCGGGCTTGTTGCGACGGACCTCTTCGAGAATCTCCTGATAGGCCGTGCGCACCGCGGCAAGGCTGCCGAGATTGAGTCGCACGCCGCCGGAGTCGGCCTTGTGGAGGATCGACGGCGAGTCGATCTTCATCACCACCGGCAGGCCGATCTCCTCGGCCAGCACCATCGCCTCGGTGGCCGAACGGGCTACCACGGTCTGGGCGATCGGAATGCGGAAGGCCGCGAGCAGCGCCTTGGATTCCATCTCGTTCAGCACCGTGCGGCGCTCGGCGAGCGCCGTCTCGATCACCAGGCGGGCGCTCTCGATGCTCGGCGGATTGAGGTGTGAGAGCGAAGCCGGGGTCTGCATCAGCAGCTTCTGGTTGCGGTAGTAGGCCGAGATGTGGCTGAACAATTCGACCGCCGGTTCGGGCGTGCGGAAAGTCGGGATGCCGGCCTCCTCGAACACGCGTCGGCCCTCGCGTACCAGCTCCTCGCCCATCCAGCAGGTCACGACCGGCTTGTCGGCGTTCTGTTCGATCTCGGCGACCGCCTTGGCAACGCCGGTGGGGTCGGTCATTGCCTGGGGCGAGAGCATCACCAGCACGCCGTCGACATGCGGGCCGGCGAGCACGATCTCGAGCGTCTTGCGGTAACGGTCGACGTCGGCGTCGCCACCGAGGTCGACCGGATTGCCGCCCGACCACTGATCGCCGAACGCCGCCTTCATGCGCTCGACCGTGAGGTCCGAGAATTCGGTGAGCGGGATGCCCAGGTCGGCGGCCCGGTCGGCGGCCATGATGCCGGGGCCGCCCCCGTTGGTGATGATCGCCAGTCGGTTGCCGCGCGGCCTGAAGTGCGAGAACAGCGCATTGGCGGCGGCGAAGAGCTGCCCGAGGTTGTAGAGGCGGATCACGCCGGCGCGGCGCAGCGCGGCGTCGAAGACGGCGTCCTCGCCGGTGATCGAGCCGGTGTGCGACAGCACCGCGCGCGAGGCCTCGGGATGGCGGCCGACCTTGATCAGGAGCACCGGCTTGACACGGGCCGCCCCGCGCAGCGCACTCATGAAGCGGCGTGCGTCGCGGATGCCCTCGACGTAGAGGAAGATGCTCTCGGTGCGCGGGTCCGAGATCATGTAATCGAGCACCTCGCCGAAGTCGATGTCGCTGCTCGAGCCGAGCGATACCACGGCCGAGAAGCCGACGTTATTGGGTTTCGCCCAGTCGAGAATCGCCGCGCACAGCGCGCCGGACTGCGAGATCAGGCCGATCGACCCCTTGATCGCGGTCGCCTTTGCGAAGGTCGCATTCAGGCCCAGCTCGGGCCGGATGATGCCGAGGCAGTTGGGGCCGAGCAGGCGGATACGGTGGCGACGCGCGGCTTCGATGGTGTGGCGTTCGAGCAGCGCACCGCGGGGGCCGGCCTCGCCGAAGCCGGCCGTGAGCACGATCACCGCCTTGACCCCGGCCCGGCCGCAGCCGTCGACGATCGCCGGCACCTTTTCCGGGCCGACCGCGATCACCGCCAGGTCGAGGCGGTGCGGCACGTCCTCGACCGTCGGATAACAGGGGACGCCGAGCACCTGGTCGTGCTTGGGGTTGACGGCAAAGAGCCGCCCCTTGAAGCCTGACGCCAGCATGTTGCGGATCACGACGTTGCCGAGCGACGATTCGCGCTCGCTCGCGCCGATCACGCCGACCGATCTCGGCTCCAGCAACGGACTCAGATAGTGCTTGTCTTTCATGGTCTTGTTCTTCGATTGGCTTCGTGGGCGAGGAAGAATGCGCTCGGTCACGCACGTTGCGGGTTCGATGGTACACCGCAGGTTCGAGCCAGTTTACCGCACTGCAGCAATCTTGTTTGTTAAAGCTGTGCGACGGCCGCGTGTTCAGCGATCGAGCGTGAAGAAGAAGCTCGCACCCTTGCCCGGCGTGGATTGCGCCCAGATGCGTCCGCCGTGCCGTTCGATGATCCGCTGCACGTTCGCCAGGCCGATGCCCGAGCCGGCGAACTCGGATTCGTCGTGCAAGCGGTTGAACGGCCGGAACAGGTTGCCGACGAAGGCCATGTCGAAGCCCACGCCGTTGTCGGAGATGCAGAAGACTCGCCGGCTTTCCTCGATCGAGCCGTGGAAGGTGATGCGGGCCTGCTCCCTGCGCGCCGTGAACTTCCAGGCATTGCGCAGCAGGTTCTGCAGCACCACCCGCATCAGCGTCCGGTCCGCAGTGGCCATCAGGTCGCTGGTGATCTCGACATCGACCATGCGATCAGGGTCTTCGGCGCGCAGATCGTCGATGATCTGGATGGCGATCTCGGACAGGTTCACGTTTTCCTTGCGCAGGTTGTGGCGGGTGAAGCGCGCGAGCTCGATCAACTTGTCGATCAGGTAGCCCATCTGCCGCGCGGCGCGCCGGATGCGCTCCAGATGGCTGCGGGTGGAGGCGTCGAGGTGGGGGGCGAGTTCGTCTTCGAGGATTCGGGCGAAGCCGTTGATCGACCGCAGCGGCGCGCGCAAGTCATGCGAGACCGAATAGGAGAAGGCCTCGAGTTCGCGGTTCGAGGCCTCGAGTTCGGCCGTGCGCACCCGCACCCGGGCTTCGAGTTCCTGGTTGATGTTGCGCAGCGACATCTCGGCGACCTTGCGGATCGAGATGTCGTCGATCGTCCCCACCAGGCTGCGAGCGTTCGGTGCCGTGTCGCCGCGCGACACCAGGCGGGCGGTGACCTCGATCCAGCAGATCTCGCCCTTGCGCATCAGCAGCCGATACTGCCCGTGATATTCCGGCGCGTCGCCGCCGAGCAGTTGCTGCAGGGATTCGCGTGCCGCCGCGCGGTCGTCCGGATGCAGGAACTCCACCAGCCGCTTGCCGAGGCTCGCCGCGACGGGATAGGCCGTGGTCGTCTCCCACGCGCGATTCAGAAAGATGAAGCGTCCTTCGGAGTCGGTGCGGAACACGATCTCTCGGACCGCGTCGATGACCTCCTCGTAGATGGTTCGGCTTGCGCCGGAGAGGGAGTCCGACCCGACCGGCGATGTCGCGGGCTGGATGGGACGAGGGGTCGTCGCGGTCGTGCCCGGCGCCGAATGCGGTGCTGGCGCTTGGCGACGCGCACGCCACGCGCCGACCCATGCCGCGACCAGCACCCCGAGCAGAATGCCGAGGAGCAGGGCAGGCAGGGCGTCGAGAGGCAGGACTTCAGCCATATGCTCCACGCAAGCGCGCCCGAGTCGTGAAGATCGGGCCGTCGCTCAGGTCGTTGCGATCGGGGCGCAGCCGCGCGAGGTCGCGGACGTTGGTTGCCGTGCGCCGTTTCATTGCCGATGCCGATATGTTATCAGAGCCCCGCCGGCCGGCGCCGCGCCGCTTCGTGCATCGGCCAGTCGACGGGTAAAATGCCAATCCTCCGCCCTCGACGGCAATCAGCACAACGCAGGCAGCCATGAACCCGATCAGCCAATCTCCCCTGTTTCGTGAAAAGGCCTTCATCGACGGCGCTTGGGTCGATTCCGACTCGGCGGCGCGGTTCGATGTCGAGAATCCCGCGACCGGCGCGGTCATCGGCCGTGTCCCCGACATGGGCGCGACCGAAACCGCGCGCGCCATAGCCGCTGCCGATGCGGCCTGGCCTGCCTGGCGCAGCCTGCTCGCCAAGGACCGCGCCGCCATGCTGCGGCGCTGGTTCGAGTTGATCATTGCCGCTGCCGACGATCTCGCGCTGATCATGACCACGGAGCAGGGCAAACCCCTCGCCGAGGCGCGCGGCGAGGTCCTGTATGCCGCTTCCTTCGTCGAGTGGTTCGCCGAGGAGGCGAAGCGCGCCAATGGCGACATCATCCCGACCAACGGGCAGGACCGGCGCCTGCTGGTCATGCGCCAGCCTGTCGGCGTGTGCGCGGCCATCACGCCGTGGAATTTTCCGGCAGCGATGATCACCCGCAAGGTCGCCCCCGCCTTCGCCGCCGGCTGCACAGTCGTCGTCAAGCCTGCCGAGCAGACGCCGTTCACGGCCCTCGCGCTCGCCGTGCTGGCCGAGCAGGCGGGCCTTCCCAAGGGCGTGCTCAATGTCATGACGGGCGATCCGGTCGCGATCGGCGGCGAACTGACCTCAAGCCCGGTGGTGCGCAAGCTCTCCTTCACCGGCTCGACCGAGGTCGGCCGCTTGCTGATGGCGCAGTGCGCGCCGACGATCAAGAGGCTCTCGCTGGAGCTCGGCGGCAACGCGCCCTTCATCGTGTTCGACGATGCCGATCTCGACGCCGCCGTCGAGGGCGCGATGGCTTCCAAGTATCGCAACGCCGGGCAGACCTGCGTGTGCGCGAACCGCTTGCTGGTCCAGTCCGGCGTCTATGAGCGCTTCGCCGAGAAGATGGCCGCGGCCGTGGCCGCGATGAAGGTCGGCCCCGGTCTCGAGGCCGGCACCCAGATCGGACCGCTCATCGACGACGACGCCGTGGCGAAGGTCGAAGCGCACGTCGCCGACGCGGTCGGAAAGGGCGCGCGCGTGCTCACGGGCGGTCGTCGCCACGGACTGGGCGGGCGCTTCTTCGAGCCGACCGTGCTCGCCGACGTGACCCCGGCGATGCGGCTTGCGCGCGAGGAGACCTTCGGCCCGGTCGCGCCGCTGTTTCGCTTCGACACCGACGACGAGGCGATCCGGATGGCCAACGATACCGAGTTCGGGCTCGCGGCCTATTTCTACTCTCGCGACGTCGGACGCATCTTCCGCGTCACCGAGGCGCTCGAGTACGGCATGGTGGGCGTGAATACCGGCCTGATGTCCAACGAGGTGTCCCCCTTCGGCGGCATCAAGCAGTCGGGCATCGGGCGGGAGGGGTCGCGCTGCGGCATCGACGAATACCTGGAGCTCAAGTCGATCTGCCTCGCCGGCATCGACCGCTGAGATGGCGACGCCCATCCACGATCCGCTTGGTGCGCCTTCGCCCTGGGTGATGCGCTTTGCCGCGCTGATCCCGCCCGGCGCGACGGTGCTCGACTGTGCCAGCGGCGGCGGTCGGCATGCCCGGCCGCTGGCGGCGCTCGGCCTGCGCGTGCTTGCCGTCGACCGCGACGCGTCCGCGCTCGCGACGCTCGCCGGCACGCCCGGCGTCGAGGCGCTGGCGGCGGACCTTGAGGCGGGTGACTGGCCATTGGCGGGCCGTCGCTTCGATGCCGTGGTGGTGGTCAATTACCTGTGGCGGCCGCGCTTCGAGCGGCTTCTCGACTGCGTGGCGCCCGGTGGCCTGCTGATCTACGAAACCTTCATGCTCGGCAACGAGCGTTTCGGGCGACCCTCCAATCCCGATTTCCTGCTCCGGCCGGGCGAACTGCTGGACCGGCTCGCCGACGACTTCACCATCCTCGCCTTCGAGCAGGGTGAGATCGCCGCGCCGCGCCCGGCCATGCTGCAGCGGGTCTGTGCGTTGCGGGCGACCGGCGATGCGATCGCGCCGCCGCGCATCGTGTGACGGGACGGGGGTTCGACCGGGATGGCGCACGACGAGCTTGAGCGCCGGCCGTCCGGAACTGTTGCCGCCGAGACAGGTCTTGCAGGCGTGAATCTCATCCATGGAGGGCGCATGGCGCCAGGAGCGCAACGATGACGCCTCGCGAGCAGGGCCGAACCGGCGCAGCGCGCGCGGTGCCTCGCAATCACCTTTCGGCCGCCGCGGCGTGGCTCGCCGGCGGGCTGCATCGGCCGCTGCTGGTGTTGCTTGTCGCGGTCGCGCTGGCCTTTCCGATGGCGGCGTGGCTGGGGGAGCGCACCCGGCCCGACCTCGGTTCGCTCGCGGTCGTGCCGATGACCACCCTGGTCGGGGAGGCCGCCACCACCGAGGCGTGGATGGGGGAGCCGCTGGTGCTCAACATCTGGGCGACGTGGTGTCCGCCGTGCCGCGTCGAGATGCCCGCGCTCGACCGCCTGAGCGGGATGCTCGCGCCGGACGGAATCCGCGTGGCCGCCCTGTCGGTCGACGAAGATGCGAATCTCGTGCGCGAATTCGTCCTCAAGTATGAGCTGGGCTTGCCGATCGCGATCGCCGAGTCGGTCGACGAGGCGATGAAGGCACTGGGCGTGATGGCTTTGCCTCTGACGCTCTACGTCGATGCCGACGGGCGCATCGTCGACCGCTATCTGGGCGAGCGCGACTGGGCGGACGAGGCGGTTGCGCGCGAGGTGAGGAAGGCGCTCGGGGCCGACTGAGCTCGGGCTGCGAGGCGCACTCGTGCCGGCCGGATTGCGCGCCGGGAAATCGCCGATCGGCCCGGATGGCTGTGCGCTCGGCCTGCCCCGAGCGTCCCGGGCGCTTCGCAGGCAGACAAGCGGTCCGGCTTCGCTCTCAGGCGACCCGGATCGTTCCCATCATCCCCCCCGCCGCGTGATCCAGGATGTGGCAGTGGAACATCCAGTCGCCGGGATTATCGGCGACAAAGGCCACTTCCATGGTCTGGCGTGGCGCCATCAACACCGTGTCGCGCCACTCCTGCAGCGGCGTGCGGCGGCCGTCGATGGCGACGACGCGGAAGAAGTGGCCGTGCAGATGCATGGGGTGGACGTAGTCCGTGTCATTGACCATGTGCAGCAACACGTGCTCGCCGACCCCGAGTTGCAGGAGCGGTACGTGCATCAAAGCGTGCTCGTGTTCCGCCGTGTAATTCATCGTCCAGGCGAGGCCATGCGACTCCATGATCTCGTGCGAGCGCAGCGGCTTGCCGTCCACCGCGCCGATCACCGGCTCCCCTCTCATTCCGCCCTGGAACATGATGTAGTGGTCGTGCCAGGACGCCGGGTCGGGTTCGGGCAGGGCGTTGGGTTCGAGTTCGATCGGCGCCCCGAGCGGCGTATGACGCAGCGGGGCTTCGTCGGAGTACACCAGGCTGGCGATCGGGCCGAGGCTGCGGCGGTGGCGGTCGGCGATGGGATGGCGGCTGCCCGGCGGGGCCATGCAGTCCAGGATCAGGTCGGTGCGCATGCCGGGCCCGAGCACGAGCGAGGACGCTTCGTGCGGAGCGACCGCCTGGCCGTCGTAGGCGATCACCCGTGGCGTGTGGCCGGCCACCGCGAGATCGAAGATCCGGGCCGAGGCGGCATTGATGAGGCGCAGCCGGATGCGTTCGCCGCTGCGCACTTCCAGCGCGCGAGCCTCTCCGGCGAGCCGGCCATCGAGCAGGACGCGATTGCCGAGACGGCCGTCGTTGGCGAAATCGAGAATCCGGCCGAAGTCCTCGACCTGGCGCCCGGTGGCGTCGATCTTCACGTCCGAGAGTATCCAGACGATGTCGCGATCGACCTCCACCGGCCGGTCTTCCTCGACGATGAAGGCACCGTAGAGGCCGCGCGGCACCTGCTCGAAGCTCATCTGATGCGGGTGGTACCAGAAGGTGCCGGAGTCGGGCACGACGAATTCATAGTCGAAACGCCCGCCCGGCGCGATCGGTGCCTGGGTCACGTGGGGCACCCCGTCCATCGCGCTGGGCACGCGCACGCCGTGCCAATGCACGGCCGTGTCGACGGGCAGGGCGTTATCGATGGTCAGACGCACCGACTCGCCCTTGCGATAGCGCAGCAGGGGGCCGGGTACGCTGCCGTCGAAGCCCCAGAAATTGGTCTCCGGTCCGCCCTCGCGCAGGGCTTGATCGAACAGCCCCGCGCGCAGCGTCCGGAATTCGTTGGCGGCACGCACAGAGCCCCATGGCAGCGCCAGTGCCCCGGTCATCGCGGCAGCGGATTTGATGAAGTCGCGGCGGGAAAACGTCATTGCGGCTCCTGGTGCGCCCCGGCCGATGTCACGGCCGGTTCTGCTGTTCGTAGAGTCGGGTCAGGTGATCGGTGGCTTCGAGGATCGATTCGGCCGCTTCCACCACCACCAGCGGGAAGGACGGTGCATTGCCGAGATCGATCGCCGTCCTGAGCCAGGTCCACTGCAGTTCGATCTCTTCGAGTTCGATCCGGACATCCGGCGAATTTTCGGGCAGTTCCGACAGCCACGCGAGCCGCTCGGCGAAGCGCGTCGCGGTCGAGTCGAGCTCGGCGCGCACCTCCGGCTCGTCGATGCCCAAGGCGAGCAGCAGGTAGGCCTTGGCGAGGCGTTGCGAGAGCATCCGCAGCCTGCCGGCGTGGTTGACGGCGACGGCCCCGGGCTCGGTCGAGACTTCTTCGAGAAGCTTGGTCAGGCGGTCAGCCTCATCGAGCACCGCTCGGCTCTGGCGCGACAGCATCAGGGCCGCATCGCGCGAAACCGGTGCATTGGCCGAATCCCGAAGAGCCTTCCAGGTGTTGGCCAGGTTGCGATACGCATTGGCGCCATCCGGTACGGCTGCGACGTGGGGCGCCAGCGCGTCGAGATTGGCCTCGAAGCGCAGCATGGCGTCGAGCATCTGGGCGCGGGCCAGGTCGGGCAGGATGTCGAGGCCGATCTGGGCGTAAGCCTTGACGATGCGCTGCGACAACATGCGCTGCTGGCCCGCCAGATTCACGGCGGACGGCTCGGGTCCATCGCTCATCGCGCCGGCGTGATCGGCGTGGGCCGGCATGAGCAGCGAGGCCAGCAGTGCAAGCAGAAAAGTCCTAAGCATCGGCGCCGCTCCTCAGAAAACCGGCACGCCCATGGACTGCAGTGCGCGGTTGAGCTGGCCCGTCGCCTGCTCCATCAACGCGATCGCGTCCTCGTACTGGCCGGCGCGCGCCCGCGCATCGGCTTCGCCCTTGAGCCGACGGCCCTCGTCGACGAACCGATCGACCAGGCGGCGGCGATCGCCCTCGGCGCGGCCTTCGCCGATCATCATCTCGACCATGATCTCGTTGCTGCCGTAGCGCCGCTGCTCGTAGGCGAACTCCTCGGCGGGGGTGTCGAACTGAAGCGACATCACGACTTGCTCCCCGGCGCGCAGGCGCGAGATCTCCTCGACGGCGATCTTGTACGCCTCCGCCATCGCGCGGCTCGCATCGGCGAAGCGGCCGCTATTGGAGAGTTGCTGGGACTCCGCGCTGAGGGCATCGATGCGTGCGAGCAAGTCGCGCGCGGCGCCCTGGTTGTTGCCGCTGCGGGTCATGTCGTAGACCGAGGCACGGTACATCGCCACCTGATCGGCAAGGTCCTGCAGGTTCTTGCGCTGGGCGCTCTCGGGCAGGGTGGTACCGCTCCCCGACAGACGGCGCGAGGCCGCCGACACGAACTTGATCGCCTCGTCGAGGCGCGCGCCGGCCTCGTCGAAGCGTTCCGCGGCGAGCGCCTGCCGGGCTTCGTCAATGGCTTGCTGACCGTGTTCGACCAGTGCCGCGGCCTCGGCTTCGCGGCCGTAGGGAGCATTTCTCGCCGCGGGCGAGTTGATCAACATCTCGACCAGGCGAATCTTCTGTTCGATCAGGGTGCGTGCCTTGTCCGCATCGGCCACCGGCGCCTGCGCGAAAGCCACACCCGTCAGCAGCGCGAGCAGCAGGGCTGCTGCCCATCGATGCATGCTCATTCCGTCCCCCCGCCCGATCCCCGTGCTTTCGTATCGCCGATCCTGCCGGCGTTCATGCCGGAGTATCCGCCTTGCGGCCTCCGGGCGAGGGATCGCTGCACGCCCGGACTCTATTTGTCGAGGAAGGACTTCGCCTGCGCGTGGCCCAGTTCGGCTGCGTGGCGTATCCACCTCAGGGCTTCGTCCTGATCCTGCACGACGCCCTTGCCCGCCAGAAACAATAGCCCGAGGCCGTACGCCGCATCCGCGTGACCGCGACTGCCGGCCTCGAAATACCACTTCGCCGCCTCGACGTCCGGATCCTTCACCGTCGCGGGAAGTTCGTCGCCGAAAAGGTACATCGATCCTATCAGGAACATGGCTTCGAGGTTGCCCTGATCGGCGCTTCGAAGCGCCCATTGCAGCGCCAGTTTCTCATTCTCGGGAACGCCGCGTCCATAGAAGTACATGATGGAAAGCTTTTCCTGGGCGGTCGCATCGCCCTTCTCGGCGAGCGGTGCGAGCAATCTTGCGGCGGTCGCGAAGTCCTCCGCATCGTAGGCGCGCAGGGCCTCGTCGAGTGGGGATGCGTGGGCGGCGCCGGCGAAAAGCGTCAGGCACAGCAGGATGCGGAACAGCATGAGGTCGTTACTCCTTGTCTCGCGGGGCGGGGCCGGCGCGCCGCATGGGTCCCGCTCTCCATGGGGGCGAATGCACGGTAATGCAATAACCGTACCGACTGGGAGCTTCGCGCGATGGCGGCTGTCCGATGCGGTAAGATTGACGCTCGTCGACGCGGCGCTATGCCGCTCGCGGCTGTATGCCGGGCCATAGTGTAGCCCAGTGCAGCGGCTGCATAGTCGGACGCTTGTTCATACGGGATTCATGATGGAAGCACGCTTGTCGGGGCAAGACTCCGGCCACCCCGAGAATTCCGCCGACCCGCAGATTGCGGGCGTCGACGAGAGCAGCCCGCCGCCGCGTACCGTATCCCTGCGAGCGAAGGGGATCGTCGCCTTCATCCTGCTGGTGTGCTATGCGCTGCTGATCGGCGTCTTCAGCGACGTCGAGCGCAAGAAGCTGCTGGTGCTGGTCGAGGATCTCGAGAGGGTGCACCGGGTCGAAGAGCAGCTCGTGCAGGTGAACACGTCCATGGCCCGCACGCAGGCCGCAGTCACGGCCGCGGCCTCGGCCGGCGAAGCGTCCGCGTCGATGCTGCTGACCTTGATCGAGATCGAGGCGGCGCTCGTCTACGTCGATGTCATCGGCAGGACCCACCCGGGCGTGCTCATGCTGTCGCGCAAGTTGCATGCGCTGGTGGACGATA
Organism: Gammaproteobacteria bacterium; assembly: GCA_029289265.1. Taxonomy (GTDB): domain Bacteria; phylum Pseudomonadota; class Gammaproteobacteria; order Burkholderiales; family Rhodocyclaceae; genus JARFTX01. The sequence goes on along the minus strand of JARFTX010000015.1, from coordinate 46,936 downwards.
TGGTCCGCGCGCCCAGTCAGCCCGTGCTCGAGCTTGCTCGCGCCACCGTCAATGAGCTGGTCGTCGAACTCGACGAGATCACGCAGACAACACACGCCCATCGGCTGCGCCTGCTCGAGGCGTACCGCGAGACCTACGACCGCCTGGCGCTTCAAGGCTTCGCCATGGTGGTGGTCGGTCTGATCGTGCTCGGCGCGGTCACCGCGACTTTCTTCAATCGCCTCGCCTGGGACATTCGCAAGCTGGAACGCCATGCGCGGGAGATCGTGGACGGGCACCGGGGCGAGCCGCTTGCGGTGACGCGCAACGACGAGCTGGGTGGCCTGATGACGGCCGTCAATCAGATGCAACACGACTTGCGGGAACGGGAACGGCATATCGAGCGTGCCCGGCAGGAACAGTTCCATCGCGAGAAGATGGCGGCCGTGGGTTCGCTCGCGGCACAGCTTGCCCACGAGATCAACAATCCGATCGCCGCCATCACCGGTGTTGCGGCGGTGATGAACGACGTGACGCGAAGCGAGACCTGCGCCAACCACGGCAACATCTGCCAGCCCGGACTGATCCTCGAGCAGGCGCGGCGCATCTCCCTGATCACCCGTCAGATTTCGGATTTCACGCGCCCGCAGCCCTTGCATCCGGAGTTGCTCGATCTCAACCAGCTGATCCGCAATACCTGCAATTTCGTCGGCTACGACCGGCGCTTCCGCGGGGTCGAGCTGTGCCCGGAGCTGGATAGTGACCTGCCGGCGGTACGAGTCGTCGCCGACCACGTCACCCAGGTGCTGATGAATGTGTTGATCAATGCTGCGGATGCGCTCGAGGACGGTTCACAGGACGGCCCGGCGAGAATCGTGATCCGCACGCACGCGAGCGACGATGCGGCGGTGATCGAGGTCGCCGACAACGGCCGCGGCATGGACGCGGAGACCCTGGAGCGCGCCTTCGACGAGTACTTCACGACCAAGGAAGCCGGCAGAGGCTCTGGCCTGGGTTTGCCGCTCAGTCGTGAGCTGATTCGTAGCGCCGGGGGCGAGATCACGCTCACCTCGGTACCGGGCCAAGGCACGGTCGCGCACATCGTGCTGCCGCTGGAGGAGGTCGCGGCGGCATGAGCGAGGCTTTGCGCTCGCTGCGGTCGCGCGTCTCGAGCCTGCGCAGTTCCAGCCAATGCAGACAGGAATGGCCATGCATGTACTCGTGATCGATGACGAACGGGCTGTGCGCGACATCCTGGTGAGGGCTTGCCGCGGCGCAGGTCATTCGGTCGACGAGGCGAAGGGTTGCGTCGAAGCCGCCTCCAGGCTGGTGCGCGGCGACGTGGATCTCGCGCTGTGCGACATCCAGATGCCCGACGGCAATGGCGTCGATCTGGTGCGCTCGATCCGCGAGTCGGGAATCGACACCCACTTCATCATGGTGACCGCCTTCGCGTCGATGGAGACCGCGGTCGAGGCGCTGCGCGTCGGGGCCTCGGACTACATCACCAAGCCGTTCAATACCGAGGAGGTGTTGCACCGGGTGCAGCAGATCGCTGCGCTGCGCGGCCTGCGCGACGAGAACCTGGTGCTGAAGAGGATCGCGCGGCGCGAGCGCGCGCGCTTTCGCTTCATGTCGGATTCGATGCAGGCGGTCGAACGACTCGCCGGCAAGGTCGCGCCGACCGACAGCACGGTGCTGATCACGGGCGAGTCGGGTACCGGCAAGGGGGTGCTGGCGCGGCTCATCCACGAGCAGAGCCGGCGGGCCGAGCACCTGTTCGTGCCGGTCAACTGCAGCGCGATTCCCGAGAATCTGCTCGAGTCGGAGTTCTTCGGCCACGTCAAGGGCGCCTTCACCGGCGCGGACAAGGCGCGCAAGGGGCTGTTCCTGCAGGCCGACCAGGGGACGCTCTTCCTCGACGAGATCGGCGAGCTCACCATGCCGATGCAGACCAAGCTGCTGCACGCGATCGAGGAGAAGGAGATCCGGCCGGTGGGCAGCGAGCAGGGCCGGCGGGTCGACTGCCGCATCGTTGCGGCGACCAACCGAGACCTGCAGGAGATGGTGCGCGAGGGCACCTTCCGGGAGGACTTGTACTTTCGCCTGAGCATGTTCCACATCCACATTCCGCCGCTGCGCGAGCGGCATGAGGATATCGAGGCGCTGATCGAGTTCATCGTCGATCAGGCGCGCGCCCAGCGCGGCACCGGAGCGATACCCATGACCATCGACCCGGACGCCGAGCGTGCGCTGCTCGACTACGGCTGGCCGGGGAACGTGCGGCAAATCGAGAACGTGCTCAACCGCGCGTGCATCCTCGCCGAGGACAACCTCATCACCTGCGGCGATCTGCCGGCCGAGATTGCCTTCGCAAGCGGCCGGGGCGGGGCCGGTGCGAGCCGCGGCACCCCCATTCCAGGCGCATCGCTACGCGATCGCATGCGCGAGGTCGAGGCCGGGTTCGTCTACGAGATGCTCTCGCTCTGCGATGGTGATCGGCGCGCCGCCGCGCAGCGTCTCGGCATCGGCCTGTCCAGCCTATATCGGAAGTTGGAGGAGTTCGAGGCCTTCGGGCTCAGCCGCAAGACGCCGTTTGCCCGCCAGCTTTCACGCCGGGCGCACCCTGGCGTCGAGTAACCCCGCTGCAGAGAACCGAGAACCATCGGCATGGCATGCGGGTCAGAGCCGTGATCGGAGTGGCTTCTTGTCATCCCCCGAGTGTGTGGCCGGATGCCGTCGCCTTCGTCCGGAGGCGTGCCCGGGGAGGCTTCCCGCAGCAGACCTTGCCAGGAGATTCTCGTTGCCCGGAGCGGGTAGGTCGATTGACTGGCGTATTGATGACGCCATGCTTGTAACCTAATGTGTCCGGATAGATAATGGGGGAAATTCCCCAGATGGACCTTTGACCGACTGAGCACGCGGGGTCATCAAAACATGACCGGCACCACCAAGCCATTCAATCTGCTTCGCTGGTTTTCCATAGTCAGCCTGGTGGTCATCGCTGCCATCTCCGTAGTGGTCGGCATGGTGGTCTCGAGGTTCGTCGTCGAAGAGACGGTTCAGCGCGATGCGATGCTGAGCGCCCAGTTCATTCAGAACATCGCCGAAGCCGAGGTCCGCCATGCCGCCCTCGGTCCGGGGATCACCATCGGGCAGTTTCTCGATTATCGCGAGGACGGCGACCGCCTCGGCGTATCCGAAGACCATCTGGTGCGGGTCCGCAATGAGTTCTTCGACCATATCCGCACGCTTCCCGATGTGCTGCTCGCCAAGGTGTTCGCACCCGACCGGGTCGTAGTGTGGGCGACCAATCCTACGCTGATCGGGAAGGCGGGCCTCCAGAATGCGGAACTCGAAGAGGCGTTCCGGTCGCGCGTGATGGTCGCCCGGGGTTATGCCAAAACGGTGGGAGAAACTTCGGAGCAGTACTTCTTGCGTCCGCCTCAGGGTTTGTACATCGAGAATTACATTCCCCTCTTCAGCCCGGAAGGAGAGGTCGCGGCCGTGGTGGAGATCTACAAGGAGCCGGCAGAGCTGATGTCGACGATGCAGCGCGCCTATGTCCTGCTGTGGACGGCGACGCTGCTCGGGGCGGCGGTGATCTACCTGGCGCTGTTCTGGATCGTCCGTCGCGCCGCAAGACAGCTCAAGGAACAGCAGCGGCTGTTGATCGAGAACGAGACCCTGGTGGCCCTCGGCGAGATGTCCTCGGCGGTGGCGCATGGGTTGCGGAATCCGCTGGCGACGATCCGGTCGAGCGCCGAGCTCGCGCTCGACGGCGATGCCGTGCCGGCGCGGAAGAACATCAGCGACATCATCAGTCAGGTCGATCGCCTTTCGCGCTGGGTGCGTGAGCTGCTGCTGTACTCGCGGCCGATCAGCGACGAGCGCGAGGGCGTCGACCTCAATCGGGCGGTGGCCGAGGTGCTGGCCGCCTTCGAACAGCAGATCGAGCGCGCGCGCATCGAGGTCGAATGGACGCCGGTGCCGAACGCGCCGCGCGTGATCGGACACGGGCCGCTGATGACTCAGGTGCTCAACAGCGTCGTCTCGAATGCGATCGAAGCCATGTCCAAGGGCGGGCGACTCACCGTCTCGCTCGCTCCGAACCTCGGCGCGGGTCGTGTCGTGCTGACGATCAGCGATTCCGGCACCGGCATGACCGAACAGCAGCTGGCGATGGCGTTCCGACCGTTCCACACCACCAAGCGGACGGGGCTCGGCGTCGGGCTCGCGCTGGTCAAGCGCATCATGGAGCGCTTCGACGGGGGGGTGCAGCTCGACAGCCGGGAGCAGGCCGGCACGCAAGTCCGCCTGACCTTCAGTGTCGCCCATGGTGAGTGAATCGATGGCCGTGAACATCATGGTCGTCGAGGACGACCCGCTGCTTGCAGACAATCTTCGGGCCTACCTGGAGCGCAACCAGTGGTCGGCCCACGTCTACGACTCGGCGGAATCCGCGTTGGCCGATTTCGACGCGGTGCAGCCGGACGTGGTCCTGACCGATCAGGGGCTGCCCGGGCTGAGCGGAACGGAGCTGATCCGCCGCATGGTCTCGGCCGACCCGCAGACCAAGGTCATCATGATCACCGGCGAAGGCAACGTCCAGTGCGCCGTCAATGCGATGAAGGCGGGCGCGTTCGACTACCTGACCAAGCCGGTCGTGCTCGCAGAGGTGCGCGTCCTGATCGAGAAGGCGCTCGGCAGCCGCAGTCTGGAGCGGCAGCTCTCCTTCTACCAGGGCCGCGAGGCGCGCGATGCGAGCCTCGATGCGATGATCGGCACCTCCCGGCCGATGCAGGCGATGAAGGCGATGATCGGGCAGTTGCTCGAGGCCGAGCGGCACATGGCCGACGACAATTTGCCGGTGGTACTGATCAACGGGGAGACCGGTACAGGCAAGGAACTGGTGGCGCGGGCGCTGCATTTCGACGGCGCGCGCAAGGCCAAGCCCTTCGTCGAGGTCAATTGCGCCTCGATCCCCTCGCACCTGCTCGAGGCGGAGCTCTTCGGTCACGAAAAGGGGGCCTTCACCGACGCCAAGGAGCGGCGCCTCGGGCTGGTCGAAGCGGCCGACGGGGGCACACTCTTTCTCGACGAGATCGGCGAGATCGACCTGGCGCTGCAGGCCAAGCTCCTGAAGCTGCTGGAAGACCGGACGATCCGGCGGCTCGGTTCGGTGCAGGAGCGCAAGGTCAATCTGCGCATCATCAGCGCGACCAATCGCGACCTGCAGCAGATGGTGCAGGAAGGGAAGTTCCGCAGCGACCTGTTCTTCCGGCTGCGCATCATCCAGATCCAGGTGCCGCCGCTGCGCGAGCGGGGCGAGGACGTGCTTGCGCTGGGTCGGCACTTCCTGGCGCTGCACGGTCGGCGCTACGGCAAGTCGGGCCTGGCGTTCAGTCCCGCCGCGGAGAAGGTGCTAAGGGACTACGACTGGCCCGGAAACGTGCGCGAGCTGCGCAACATGCTCGAACAAACGGTGCTGCTCGCGCGCGGAGGCCTGGTCACGCCGAACGAACTGGCGATCTGTCCGGGACTCGTGGGCGACGTCGAGCGCGATTTTCACGACGTCGACGAGTTCTGCATGTCCATCCCGGCAGGCCGCGCGAACCTGCCCGAGAGCGAGCGGCAGATGGTCCTCAAGATGCTCGATCGCACCGACTGGAACGTCACCAAGACCGCGCGCCTGCTCGGAATCACTCGCGACATGCTGCGCTACCGGATCGAGAAGCTCGGGCTGGAACGTCCGCCGCGCAAACGCTCGGACTGAAAGCCGCCCCAGGCTACTGGATGCTGCTCGCGAGCTCGAAGATCGGGATATACATCAGCACCACGATGACCCCGATCACCAGACCTATGAAGGTCATCAGGAGCGGCTCGAACAGGCGCACGAACCAGTCGATCCAGCGCGACATCTCCTCGTCGTAGAAGTCCGCGGTGCGCTCCATCATCGCCCCGAGGTTGCCCGACTGCTCGCCCGCGCGCAGCATGCGCAGCGACACCGGCGTCGCCAGCCGGAACTCCTCCAGCGCCTGCGAAAGCGCCTGACCTTCACGAATCCGCTCGGCCGCGCCGTCGAGGCGCACCCGGGTGCCCTGACCGAGCAGACCCCGCACCATGCCCATCGCGGTGACGATGGGGATGCCCCCCTGCAACAGGATGCCGAGCGAGCGATAGAAGCGTGCCAACTCGTAGATGAAGAGGCGGTGGCGCGCGGCCGGCACGGCCTCGACCAGGCGCCCCAAGGCCCGGCGCACCGAATCCTGCCGCAGCAGCAGCGCGACGCCGATCAGCGTACCGGCGAGGGTGCCGAACACCGCGCCCTGATTGGCGTGGAGAAATTGGCCCAGACCCATCAGCGCGCGTGACAGCCACGGCAGCTCGGAGCCCATGTCCTCGAACACCAGGCTGAAGCGCGGCACGACGTAACCGACCAGAAAGAGCAGGACGCCGCAGCCCACGACGAAGAGCAGCACGGGATAGACCGATGCGCTCACGACCTTCTGCCGCACCTCGTCGACGCGCGTCCGGTAGGCCACATAGCGGCCCAGCGCGTCGCCGACGGCGCCGGTCTTCTCGCTCGACTGCACGAGTGCTACATACAGCTCCGGGAAGACTTCGGGGCAGGTCGCCAGTGCCTGCGAGAACGACTTGCCCTCGTAGAGAAGGCGAACCAGGTCGGCGAGGGTCTTGCGGGCGTGAGGGTCGGATTCCTTCTCGGCGAGGCTCTCCAGGGCGTCGATCAGGGCGAGCCCCGCGTTGAGCAGGGTCGCCAGCTCCTGGCTGAACAGCACCAGCGGAAACGCCTCCGTGCGCCGCCACCGCAGCGCGGCGAGCTTCTGCTCGGCTCGCAGGGTAAGCACGCGCAGGCCCTGGTGCTCGGCCATCCGCAGCGCTTCGATGCGATTGGGCGCGTCCAGCACCAGCGAGACCACGCCCGCATCCTTGCGCACCCCCTTGACCTGAAAGCGCATCGCGGCGCGACCCTACTGCCAGCTCGTGATGTCGGCGTTTTCGCCGTCGCCGCCGGGCTGGCCGTCGCGGCCCAGCGAGAGCAGATCGTAGTCGCCGAACTCGCCGGGCGCGCGGTAGACGTAGTCGCGGCCCCATGGATCCTGCGGCAGACCCCGTTGCAGGTATGGGCCGCCCCATTTGGGCTCGTCGGGCGGCTGAGAGATCAGCGCTGCGAGGCCCTGCTCGGTCGTGGGGTAGCGCCCGGTGTCGAGCCGGTAGAGGTCGAGCGCCTTGGCCAGGCCCTCTATCTGCGCTTGCGCGACCTTGACCTCGGACTTGCCGAGCTGGGTGAAGTACTTCGGGGCAACGATGCCGGCGAGAAGGCCCAGAACCACCAGCACGACCAGCAGTTCGAGAAGCGTGAAGCCACGCTGCAGCCTGGGGGAGTTGAGACGAAGGTGCATGGGCTTGCTTCCTTGTTCCAGCGTCATGTGCCGGACAGTGTAGGGATGGGGTCGCTAGAGCGTCAAGCCAGGGCAGGCAAGATTCACGCCGCGCCCCGGAGTACCCGAAATGGGGTGCCAGTCGGCGAAGCGGGGTGGGGAAGAGTGGGGAATTTCCCCAGTGGTGGGGAAAGCCTCTCGGGGCCGCTGTCCGGAGGGTCCGTCCCGCTGCGAACTATGCCCATACACGGTGCGCGAGATGTTGCAAGGTGTGATTTATCTCACGATGTTTCGGTTGTAGCGAGGTCTGGACAGGACTTTTGCATAGGTTCGCACCCGTCAATCCCCGAGCCCTGCTGGGGGTGCCCAGTGACTGGGGAAAAGTGGGGAATCGGCTGGGGAAGTCTCCCCGATCCATTTGCCGGCAAGTTGTAACGCATTGAAAAAACGGTTGAAAGAAAAATGGTATGCACCTTGCTTTGGCCCGTGCAGGGAAAACCGCACATGCGTCCGTGCTGGCCGTATGTGAATTCGATGCTCGGGGGGTGTGATGAGACAAGAACAAGGGGATCGAGAGACATCCGGTCGTTTCGAACGAGGGAGAACACCGATGAGACATGCAGAATGGAAGCTGAAGTCGGGTCGCGGAGCCGGGGACATGACCCGGCTCGCGCGGCTCGGCGGGTTGTTCGTGCTGATGGGGGCGGCACTCGCCACCGGCCAGAACGCGAACGCCGCGATCTCGTGCGAGCGCACGCTGGTCGCCAATGTGGTGGCGATCGATCAACCGCTGATGTTCAACCGCCTCGGCGCGCAGAACATCAACGGCATGATCTTCGCGCTCGAGGACGACGTGATCAACACCGACACCAACACCCCGCTCACGCGCGGCGGTGCGGCGGTGCCGGGCAAGGTCCAGCTGCGGCCGGACAAGCGGCCCCGCCCGATCGTGCTGAAGATCGCCGAGGGCGAGTGCCTCCAGGTGAACTTCAGGAACCTGCTGACGGCCGTCGCCAACCCGCGCAACGCGCCGGTGCCGCAGATGCAGATCAACGACCAGGTCGCCGATCGCATGGCGGGCTTCAACGTGCAGGGCATGGAGGCGGTCAATGCGATCTCCGACATCTCAGGCTACGTCGGCGCGAACCCCAACTCGCTCGCAGCCCCCGGCGGCACGCGGTCGTACACGCTTTACGGCGCCAAGGAAGGCGCCTACGGCGTGGTCAGTTATGGCGCGACCTTCGGCGCCGACGGCACCGCAGGCAACATTTCGAACGGCCTGTTCGGTAGCGTGGTGGTCGTGCCCAAGGGCGGCCGCAACTACCGCAATGCGGTGACCGAGGAGGAGATGCGACTCGCCACGGTCGGACGCACCCCGGCCGGGCAGCCCATCATCAACTACGAGGCGCGCTACCCCAACGTCGAGCCGTGGATCTCCGAAGGCAAGGCCGGCAAGCCCGTCCTCGCCACCGTCAACGGCAACCGCATCGTGCATAGCGACGGCGACACCATCGTGATGGGGCCCAATGCCGACGGCAGCTTCCCGCCCTCGACCTATCCGCTCGAGAGCCAGGGCAAGCGCAATCCGGCCTACCCGAACCGGCTCGAGCCGTTCCGCGACTTCTCCTCGATGTGGCATGACGAGGTTGCCGCGGCGCAGGCCTTCCCGGGCTTCTTCAACGACCCGGTGTTCGGACATGTGCTGAAGCCCACGCGCGACGCCTTCATGATCAACTACGGCTCCGGCGGCATCGGCTCCGAGATCGTGGCGAACCGCCTCGGCGTGGGCCCGATGCACGACTGCCTCGCCTGCGCCTACGAGGAGTTCTTCCTCACGGCCTACGTGGTGGGCGATGCCGCGCAGCTCGTCGACGTGCCGGCCAACGTCGGTCTCGAGGGCCTGCTGCCGGGCCAGGCGCCCCCGCCGGGGACGACCGGCATCAAGGCCACCAAGGCGCTTTACCCGCACGATCCGGCCAACGTCCATCACAGCTACGTCGGCGACTTCGTGAAGTTCCGCAACACGCATTTCGGTCACGAGATGCACATCTTCCACCTGCACAACCACCAGTGGCTGTTCAACCCGAACGACGACAACTCGAACTACCTCGACGCCCAGGGCATCGGTCCCGGCTCGACGTATACCTACGAAATCGCCTTCGGCGGCTCCGGCAACCGAAACCGTTCGGCCGGTGACGCGATCTTCCACTGCCACTTCTACCCGCACTTTGCCCAGGGCATGTGGTACATGTGGCGAATCTCCGATACGTTCGAAGAGGGTACCAAGCTTGCCGTCTCGAACGAGGCGCTACCCCGCCGCAGCAACATGACTCCGGGTTTCCACTCGCGTCCATTCGCACTTCGTGACGGTACCCCGGCCCCCGGTGCGCGTGCCTATCCCGACGGCGAGTTGGTCGTGGGTGCGCCGATCCCGGCCATCGTGCCGCTGCCCGGCAAGGCGCTGCCGCCGATGCCTGGAAAGGTCACCGTGGAGCCGCGTGTGGTCGAGCGGACCCAGTTGGTCGAGCGTCGCATCCGCGGCCAGGTCCAGATGGTCGAGGAAATTGTTCGCACTATCGTCGGTTCGGTCGCGAAGATCGACCGCAGCCCGGCCAACTACAACGCCGACGGCACGCTGAAGAACCCCGGCTTCCCGTTCTGGGTCGCGGGCATCGAGACTTCGGTCGGTCAGCGTCCGCCCACCCCCCCGCTCGACATGCTGACGGCGGAGAAAGCCCAGCAATTGCGTGATACCGGCAAGGATCTATGGTCCGCGCTCGATCCGGCCCAGGCCCGTGGCTGGGACGGCGGCTTGCCGCGCCATACGCTCGATGGTCGCGCTTCGGGCGGTACCGCCGCCGTGACCGTCAGTCCGCTCGACATGAAGGTTGTGGTGACCGCGGCCAAGCCGATCTACTTCCCCGAGGAAGGCACCGACGCCGAGCAGGCCGCCATGGCTTTCCATGCCAAGCCCGAGCACGCGAGCTTCAAGATCTTCCCGGATGGTAGCGTGCAGCCGGGCGCGTTCCGCACAAACGGTGCCAAGCCGATGGCCGGTTCGCCGTTCGCCGAGCCCTGCGTCGATGACCGGCAGGTGCATCTGACCAGCGGTACCACCGGGCAGTACTTCACGGCCGACGGCCAGATGAATTTCTCCGGCAACTCGCCGTTCAGCGCCGACAACCCGCGCGTCTATAAGGGTGCCAACATCCAGTTCGACGTGGTGTTGAACAAGGCCGGCTACCACTTCCCGCAGCAGCGCATCATCGCGCTGTGGCAGGACGTCTGGCCGGTCATCAACAAGCAGCAGCCGCCCGAGCCGCTGGTGATGAGGCTCAACACCTTCGACTGCGCGATGTACTACCACACCACGCTGATTCCCGAGTTCTACGAGCTCGACGACTATCAGATCCGCACGCCGACCGACATCGTGGGCCAGCACATCCACCTGCCGAAGTGGGACCTCTCCACCACCGACGGCGCGGCCAACGGCTGGAACTACGAGGACGGCACGCTCGCCCCGGGCGCGGTGGTCGAGCGCATCCACGCGATCCGCCACTTCAACCACTGCACCGAGAACGATGCGCGCAACGGCACGGGCGCCTGCCCGACCGAGAAGGCGCACCCGTACTTCGGCCAGTTCGGCCGGCCCGACTGGATGGGCGCGCGCACCACCATGCAGCGCTGGTTCGCCGACCCGATCCTCAACACGCACAACATCGACCGCGGCCTCGGCAACATCTTCACGCACGACCACTACACGCCCTCGACGGCGCAGCAGAACGGTCTGTACGCGACGGTGCTGACGCAACCGGCGGGCTCGACCTGGTTCCATTCCGAGACCGGCGAGCTGCTCTACAACGCACAGGCCCGCTTCGACGGCGGTCCGACCTCGTGGCAGGCGGTGATCGCCACGGGCGACATCACCGGCAACGGCCAGAACGACAGCTACCGCGAGTTCTACCTGCAGTACTCGGACTTCCAGCACGCCTACGAGCCGGGCGTCTATGTCGGCGTCGGCCCGGATGGCGTCATCGACCGGACCAAGTATCCGATCGGACCGGACAGCTTCCGCTACGCGATCAACCCGCCGGCGAAGAAGACGGTCGCGGGTGCGTTCCCCGACCTGCAGATCGCGGTCGCCGGCGGCCAGAAGGTCGGCTGCCCGACGCGTCCGTGCCCGGAGGCGATCACCGCCGACGACCCCGGCATCTTCGTGGTGAACTACCGCAACGAGCCGCTGGCGCTGCGCGTCTATGACCCGAACCGCATCGGGCCGGACGGCAAGCCGGGCATGCAGGCCGCGGGGCTCGCGGGTGACCTCGCCTACGCCTTCCAGAGCCGCACCGACCGGGCGATCCCGCTGATGAACCTGGCGCCGAGCGCGATCAAGCAGGTGACCGGCCCGACCGGCGGCGTCACCACCTTCCCGCCGCACATCAACAAGGCGGGCGATCTCCCGGGCGATCCCTTCACGCCGCTGCTGCGCACCTACTCGGGCGACAACGTCCGCATCCGGGTGCAGGCCGGCGGCCAGGAAGAGGAGCACAACATCTCGATCCATGGGGTGAAGTGGCTGCAGTCGGGTTCCGGCCATGGCCAGGCGCCCAATTCCGGCTGGCGCAATGCCCAGCAGGCGGGGATCTCCGAGCAGTACTCGTTCATGACGCCGATGGTGATGACTGCGAACGCGGCCAGCCCGATCGCCGACTACCTGTATGCGGTCGACTCCGCGCTGGAAGGCTACTGGAACGGTGCCTGGGGCATCCTGCGCAACTACACGACGCCGCAGCCGGACCTCTTCCCGCTGCCGAACAACCCGCGGCCGGTGGCGGTGCGCAACACCATCGCGTTCAACGGCGTGTGCCCGATCACGTCGCCCAACCCGGTGGGTCCGGGCACCCGGCCGACGCCGCAGCGCAACTACGAGGTCGTGGTCGCGCTCGCCAACGACATCCTGCCCAACCCGCTCGGCCTGACGATCGGCCAGCCGGGCTCCGACGGGATGCACGTGGGCGCGCCGCTCAACCCGAACGGCGGCACGCTGGTGTACAACTCGCGTCCGACGCAGATCCCGGCCGCGACCGTGATAGGCGAGGACGGCAACCAGACCACCATCGGCGGCAAGTCGGGCCCGCTGCACGACCCGACCGCGATCCTGTACGTGCGCAAGTCGGATCTCGATCCGGCGACCGGAAGGCTGCGCACCGACGTGCCGGTGGAGCCGCTGGTGCTGCGTGCTGCGGCCGGCGACTGCATCAACATCACACTCGAGAACCGGCTGCCGGCGGCGATGCCCGATCTGCCCAACCACCTGCTGCACGCGCCGATCGTGATCCGCGACCGCTTCAACCCGCAGGGCACGACGAGCTTCAACAACAACCTGATGCGTCCGTCCGCCCACGTCGGCCTGCACGCGCAACTGCTCGCGACGGACGTGACCCGCTCCGACGGCGCCAACGTCGGCGTGAATCCGGTCCAGACCGTGCCGCCGCGCGCCGGCAACACCGGTGTGTTCCCGACGCGGACCTACCAGTACTACGCGGGCGACATCCGCCGCGAAGGCCGGCCGGTTCCCGGGCAGGGCAACAACGCCAACCGCAACGTCGACAACGCGATCGCGACGCCGGTCGAGTTCGGCGGCTTCAACCTGCTGCCTGCGGACAAGATCAAGCAGCCGCAGAAAGGGCTGTCGGGTGCGATGGTCGTGCATCCGGCCGGCGCGAGCTGGGTCGAGGACGTGGCGATGCGGGCCGCGGCGACGGTGCAGGCTCCGGGCCAGGCCGCTTACCGCGACTTCATGGTGCAGTGGCACAAGGGCCTGAATCCGCGCTGGGCCGACGGCACCTCGGTCGAGAACATGGCGACCGAAGGCCTGGGTGTGCCGGCCGACCCGAAAGACAACTCGGGGATGGCGGTGAACTACAAGGTCGAGCCGCTGTGGTATCGCTTCGGCAAGGCTCCGGACGCACCCTTCGGGCACGCCGGTGGCGCGGGCTGGGCGGCGGTGCCGAACGCCCACATGGCCTACAGCAACGCGCTGGTCGGCGGCGATCCCCAGACGCCGGTGTTCAGGGTCAGTGCGGGCTCTCCGTTCCGGGTCCACCTGGTCCAGGCCTCGGGCGGCAGCCGTTCTGGCACCTTCGGATTGCACGGCCACGTGTGGCAGCGCGATCCGTACCTCGCGCAAAACGTCGATGCCCTGGGTTTCCCGCTCAAGGACTACGGCGTGGGGTCGGTGCGCATCGGCCACAACCCGCTCGGCATGTGGATGGCGGGCCAGGAGAGCATCCTCGCCGCGACGCACTTCAGCTTCGTGTTCCCGAGCGCGGGCGGCGGCAATGCCATCAAGGGTGACTACCTGATGCGCGACCTCGCAGCGTTCGGCAACGTGTCCGGCCGCTGGAGCATCGTGCGCGTCGAGTAAGAGGGAGCGGCGGGGTGCGGCGAGGCTTGCCGCACCCTGTCGTGGGGTACCTGTTGGAGTCTTCGGTGGTTTCGGGGACTCCTTTTTTTTGCTCCCCGGACAGGGGAAGAAACTGCGACGACAATGTCGAATTGTTGTCGAACGACCACCGCCCGATCGGGTAATCTGCAAGAACGGGGCACGCGCTGCGCGCCCGGTTGCGAACAACGGAGGCACTTGTGAACAGAACTGCACGCACGACCTTGTCATGGCTGCTGTCCCTGGGCCTTACCGGCATGGCCTGGGCCGCCGAACCGCCCACCGTCGAAGCGGGTGCCTCGCCCCCAGTGGCGGCGAGCGGCAAGATGGTCCGCGACGGCGTCTCGATCGAGTTCGAGGCGCGGCCGCTGGCCGGGGCCGAGCTGGTCGAGGGCGAGCCCATCGATGTGCGCTTCACCATCACCGACGCTTCCTCCGGACAGCCGATCACGGGCCTGAGGCCCGGCGCCTGGATGGACCTCGCGCAGGTCGTGGCCGGTCGCGGCGACGACCAGAAGGATTGCCGCGAGAAGATCGCGCTCTACATGAAGGGCGTGCTCGGGGTGCGACCCATGGTCGACCTCAACAGCTACTACATCCTGATCCTGAACAAGGATCCCAGCATCTCGGTCGTCGATCCGCTGGTGTCGGTGGCGGGCACGACGAGCACGATGGCGCGCGTCATCCTCAAGAGTCCGCCGATGGACTGGGTGAAGAGCGCCGACAACAGGCACATCTTCGTCTCGATGCCGCTGGTGGGGCAGGTCGCCGTGGTGGATACGGTGGGCTTCCGCACGCTGATGGACATCGACGCCGGGGCCGACCCGGTGCGCCTCGCGCTGCAGCCGGACGGACGCTACCTCTGGGTCGGCAACAACTCTCGCCTCGAGGGCTCGAGCGGCGTGACCGTGATCGACGCGATCGACTTCAAGCCGGTCAAGAGCTTCACGACCGGACGCGGACACCACGAGATCGCGTTCAGCGAGGATTCGCGCCACGCCTTCGTCACCAACCGCGACTCCGGCACCGTGACGGTCATCGACATCGCGACGCTGGAGAAGGTGCGCGACATGCGCACCGGCCCGCGCCCGATCTCGGTCGCCTATTCGTCCCTGTCGAAGGCGATCTACGTCTCCGACGGCCAGGCCGGCACCATTACCGCGATCGACGCCCAGACGCTCGAGACGCGCAAGGTGATCCAGGCCAAGCCCGGTCTCGGGCCATTGCGCTTCACGCGCGACGGCCGCTTCGGCTTCGCGCTCAACACGCCCGAGAACACCGCAACGGTGATCGACGCGGCGACCGACGAGGCGATCCAGACCATCGACGTCACCGCCGAACCGTTCCAGGTGACCTTCACCGACGCCTACGCCTACATCCGCGGGCTCGCCAGCGAGTTCGTGACCATGGTGGAGCTCGGTACGCTGGGCAAGGGGGCGCCGCCCACGCTGATGCGCTTCGCTGCCGGCCCCGATGCGCCCAAGATCGCCGGCGACCTGCTGCTTGCCGACAGCATCGCCACGCGCAACGACGAGCATTCGGTGTTCATCGTCAATCCGGTGAACAACACCACCTATTACTACATGCAGGGCATGAGCGCGCCGATGACCGGCTACCTCAATCGCGGTTTCACCGCCCGCGCCGTCAAGGTGGTCGAGCGCAACATGCAGGAGGTCGAGCCGGGCGTGTTCCAGACCCGCGTGGCGATGCCGACCGCCGGCAACTTCGACGTCGCCTTCATGCTCGACCGGCCGCAGATCCTGCACTGCTTCCAGGCCGAGGTGAAGGCGGGCGAGGCGACCGAGGCGCGGTTCGCAGCGCCGCGGCTGGAGTTCATCGTCGA
Source organism: Gammaproteobacteria bacterium (assembly GCA_029289265.1). Taxonomy (GTDB): domain Bacteria; phylum Pseudomonadota; class Gammaproteobacteria; order Burkholderiales; family Rhodocyclaceae; genus JARFTX01. Next base: position 31,266 of record JARFTX010000015.1, on the reverse strand, counting down.
CGGCCCGACCGTCGAGGCGCGAACCACGGTGCCGGTGCGATTCCGCCTGGTGCAGGGGCAGCGCGACCTTCCCCGTACCGGTCTCTCGGACCTCAAGGTGAGCTACTTCCTCGCCCCGACCTCGCCGCGCAAGGAGGCGGCCGTGACCGAGATCGGCGACGGCGTCTACGAGGCCAGGCTCGACATCGCCGAGACCGGCGCCTATTACGTGTATGTCGATTCCCCGAGTGTGGCGCTGCACTCGGGTGGCCAGCCGTATCTCACCTTGCGTGCCGTCGCACCGGCGAAGGCGGCGAAATGACGTTGGGCCTCCATCCTTTGACGACCCCCACACAAGGCGTACGCCGGCAGAGGCCGCGCCGCCAGGAGATCGAACATGTCTAGATCCCCCCTTGACCTTCTTGCCGGCGCTCTGCTCGCGCTGGGGCTTTGCACGGGCGGCGCGCTCGCCCATTCGGAACACGCGGAACATGCCGGCCACGACGCCCATGCGGGCCATGCCGGACACGAGGCGAGCAAGCCGGCGGAGGCCGTCGCGGTGCGATTTGCCGACGTGACGCTGCTCGACCAGGACAACCGCCAGGTCCGGCTCGAGCACGACGTCGTCGGTGGCGACATCGTCGTCATGGACTTTGTCTATACCAGTTGCACGACCGTCTGCCCGGTCGTGACCGCGATCATGGCCGAGGTCCAGGCCAAGCTCGGCGAGCGCGTCGGCAAGGACGTCAAGCTGGTTTCGCTCACCGTCGACCCGGTGCGCGACACGCCGGCGCGCCTGCGCGAGTACGGCCAGGCGCGTGGGGCCGGTCCCGGCTGGACGTGGCTCACCGGAAGCGCGACGGCGGTCAATGACACGCTCAAGGGATTCGGCACCTGGACACCCAACTTCGAGGACCATCCCGTCGTGATGATGGTCGGCGACGGCGCGAGCGGGGTGTGGACCCGCTTCTACGGCTTCGTCGACCCGCACCAGCTGGTCGCCAAGGTCGAGGAGCTCACGGCCGCCCGGGGCGCCGCGCCCTCTGGACACCCGCATCAGCATCACGGACATCGGCATTAGGAGCCCGAGCCATGAAACTCAGCAAATCCCTGATCGCCGCCGCACTGGCCGCGTTCGTTACCACGGCGCCGTCGGCCCACGATGGAGAGCAACACGACGGCAAGCATCATGACGCCGCCTCGGCGAGCGAAGCGCCGGCGGCCGAGGCTGTGTCCGGCACCGGCACGCGCGACGCGCGCGAGTACTTCACCGACACTGCGCTGCTCGATCAGCACGGCAAGCCGGTGCGCTTTTACAGCGACGTGCTCGAGGGCCGGATCGTGATGATCAACGTGATCTACACCGACTGCGCCGACGCCTGCCCGCTCATCACCCGCAAGATCAACGAGGTGCGCGAGGCGATGGGCCCGGAGATGGAGAGCCGGGTCCATTTCATCTCGATCAGCAGCGATCCCGAGCGCGATTCGCCGCAGTTGCTCGCAAGCTTCGCAGAACAGAACGACGCCGTCGCGCCGAACTGGACCTTCCTCACCGGCGAGAAGGCGAATGTCGATCACGTGCTGGGCCGGCTCGGCCAGCTCTCCGAAACGCCCGAAGGCCACTCCACGCTCCTGATTGCCGGCGACGTACCGAACAAGCGCTGGAGCAAGATCCGGCCCGACGCGCCGGCGGTCGCGATCGCCGAGCGCATGAAGCTACTGGCGCTGCCAGTCGGCGCCCGCTGATCGATGCCGCCCGTCCGGATCACCTGGAGACTGGCCGCGGCGATCGCAGCTGTCCTTCTGCTGGCGGCGGGGCATGCCGGCGCCGCGCTCGAACTCACGGAGAGCGAGGCGGCCGGCAAGCGCATCTACACCCAGGGCACCAGCGCATCCGGCAGCTCCATCACGGCCCGGGTCGGGCCGGCCGGCACGCCGATGCCGGGTTCGGTGGTGCCGTGCGCGAACTGCCACGGCGCCGATGGCCGCGGCCGACCGGAAGGCGGCGTGCGGCCCACCGACATCACCTGGCGCCGCCTCACCGCGCCCTACGGACAGCGTCTGGCGAGCGGCCGGACGCATCCGGCCTACGACGAGGCGGCCTTCGCCCGCGCCGTGACCCAGGGCATCGACCCGGCCGGCACCCGTCTCGACCAGTCGATGCCGCGCTTCGTGATGTCGATGCGCGACGTGGCGGATCTGACCGCGTACATGAAGCGGCTGGAGGAGGACCGGGATCCCGGCCTTCTCGGTGACGTGCTGAGAATCGGCACCCTGCTGCCACAGGACGGTCACCTTGCCGAACTTGGAGCGACCGTGGCCGGCGTGCTGCGTGGCGTCTTCGACGGGCTCAACGAGCAAGGGGGCATCCACGGGCGCCGGATCGAGCTGGTGGTGGTCGACGCTGGCGCCGACAGGGCCTCGGCCGAGGCTGCGCTGCACCGTCTGGTCGAGCAGGAGCCGGTCTTCGCCGTGGTTGCACCGTTGGCCCCGGGGCTGGAGGGTGAGTTGGCGAGGCTTGTCGATGCACAGAGGATCCCGGTCGTGGGGCCACTGGCTCGCCTGACCGAAGGCAGCGGCAGCCGTTTCCTGTTCGACCCGTTGCCGGGTCTTCGCGAGCAGTTGCTTGCGTTGGGCGAGTTTGCCGCGACCCTTCCGGGCCTCACCAATCCGCAGGCCGCCATCGTCGCGCCTCGCGACGAACCGAGCCAGCGCATCGCCGCAGACCTGGCGGGCCGCCTGCAGGCCCGTGGCTGGCAGCAGGTGGGGGTGCATGCCTACACGGCCGGCGAATTGGGCACTGCCGACCTGGTCGGAGAGTTTTCGAGGCGTGGCGTGCAGGCGGTGTTCTTCCTGGGGCGGAACGACGACTTCGGCGCCCTGGTCGCGGCGGCTAACGGGGCAATGCTGTCGCCCTATCTGTTCGCCGCCTCCACCCAGGTCGGCGCGGCGGCCCTCGAGGTGGCGCCGATGTTCTCCGAGCGGGTGTTCCTCGCCTACCCGTCGCTGCCCCAGGACTGGACGCCCGAGGGCATCGCCGCGCTCGACGCACTGCGCCAGCGTGCCGGCCTGAGTCCGCGCCATGCCGCCTTCCAGGTGAGCGCCTACGTGTCCGCGCTGGTGCTGGTCGAGGGACTCAAGCGCAGCGGTCGGGATACCAGCCGCGACAAGCTGGTCGCGGCGATCGAAGGCCTGCACGGCTTCCGCACGGGGCTGACGCCGGCGCTCAGTTTCGGGCCGGGCCAGCGCGTCGGCGCGCCCGGCGCCCATATCGTTACCGTGGACCTGCAGCGGCGCGCGTTCCAGCCGACCGGCCGCTACGTCAAGGTGGAGCGTCTCGATCAATGAACGGCAATCGCTTGAAATCGATCATGGGCCGGGTTCGGGCAAAGCTTTCGGTCCGCTGCGTGGGGTGGCGCTGGCTGGCGGCGGTGCGCTTGAGCCGGTCGGCCGCCGCGAGGGCGTGCGCGCTGGCGATCTTCATTCTCGCCGGTCCGGCGCTCGCCCAGGAGTTCGGTATCGCCGCGCGGGTCAATGGGGTCGATATCACCGTCTTTCGGCTCGAACGGCACTTCGAGGACTACCTCAAGCTGCAGCGCCGCGATCCCGGCATGATGACCAATCCGCGTGTCTATAACCGGCTCAAGCGCGAGGCGCTCGACCAGCTGATCGATACGGAGCTGCTTTGGCAGCAGGCGCAGAGCCTGGGTATCGAGGTCGCCGACGAGGACGTGCGCGCCCGACGTGCCGAAATCGAGGCCGGTTTCCGTACCCGTGAGGCATTCGAACGGCGTATCGCCCATGCCGGCTTCGACGACGCCAGCTACGACGACTACCTGCGCCGCGATATCGCGGCGAGCCGTGCCCTCGAGGTGCTGATCGGCGAGATCGAAGTGTCCGACGACGAGGTCCGCAGCCTCTACGAAGCCAACAAGCACCGCTTCGAGCGCCCGGAGCAGGTGCGTGCACGGCATATCCTGCTGCGCCTGCCTTCCGACTCGACCGACGCGGTCGAGGTCGAGCAACGCATTCAAGCGCTGCTGGCCGAAATCCGCGCCGGCGCGGACTTCGCCGAGATGGCGCAGCGGCATTCACAGGACACGAATGCGGGCGAGGGCGGAGATCTCGGCTATTTCGAACGCGGGCGCATGGTGCCGCCGTTCGAGGAAGCGGCCTTCGCACTTTCGCCCGGAGAGATCGGGGGGCCGGTGCGAACGGAGTTCGGATGGCATCTCATCAAGGTCGAGGATCGTCGCCCTGCCGGGTCGATGCCCGAGGCCGAGGCGCTGCAGATCGTCAGGGCCCACCTGCTGCAGACCCGATGGGCGGAGGTCCGGAGCGAAACCCTTGTGCGACTGCGCGAGGGCGCCGAGATCGAGCTGGGGCTGAGGTTGTGAGGCTGGGGCGGATTCCCCATAATGGGGGGATTGCCCTATCGTTCCCCCATTTATCGCCCAGTTTTTGGGGAAATGGGTTTTTTCAGCAAATATATTTTATCAATCGGATCAATTGGTTGGGGCTATGGGTCGATTCGGCAAGACTGGCACGGGTAGTGCTTCCAGAGTCATAGGGAGTGGGGGCCAAGAGGTAAATTGGGGGCCGCAAGAGAGCCAAACGGGGAGCGAAATATGGTGCCCGGAACGAAGGTCCTGATTGTCGAGGACGAGGAGATCCTCGCCTCGAATCTGAAGTCGTATCTAGACCGGGCCTCGTGCGAAACGCGCGTGGCCTCGGACGGCGCGTCGGCGATCGAGCTGATCCGGACTTTTTGTCCCGACGTGCTGGTGCTCGATTTCCGGCTGCCGGACATGAGCGGCTTCGACACGCTGGACGCGGTGCGGCAATGCACGGGCTGCGATTTCCGCTGCGTATTGATGACCGGCCACCCGACCGGCGAGGTCTATAGCGGCGCGGCGCGGCGCGGAATCGAGCACATCCTGTTCAAGCCGTTTCCGCTCAAGGAACTCACCCAGGTGGTGTGCCAGCCTGCCGCTAACGGTCGCCCGATCGGTGATCTCGTCGACGACACGGTGGATGAAACGCCGACCAACGGCAAGCAGGTCACGGAGCGGCGTCGGTGGCCCGGGGTGCCGCGCTTTCCGCTGCAGCTTTTCGACGGAAGCTGGCTCGCCGCCGACCGGCGCAATTTAGAGGCGATGGATCGGAAAAAGGAGTGAGGAGGGCGAGGGTCCTGAAACCGGATCCTCGCCCCGTGCCAGTTCAGCAGGGCGACGGCATGGCCATGGGATGCCGCATTCGCTCGGATTCGTGCCGAAATGCATGGCGCGGTGTGCCGTTTGGATGTCACAGTACGCGGGTCGTGACCCGCGTTAATATATGCCCATGGACGACGAGATCCTTCGTATCGAGCCGGTGCTGAATCAGGCGGGCAGACCCGAGGCCGAGCGCATCGATGCCGGCTTGATGCGTACGGCGCGCGAGCGCGCTGCGATGCATGGTCGCCGCGTGGTCGACGAGCTCGAGGAGTTGGCGGGGCTTGCGCCGCGCGAGTTCCTGCTTCGGCTAGGCGCCACGCTCCATTACCCCGTCGTCGACGGGCCGGTGCTTTTCGCCAGCACCCCGGATTTTCAGCAGGTTCCACTTGCCGAGGCGCTGAAGCGCGAGTTTGTCATCGTGCGCGGCGCCGATGGGGTTCGCATCGGCGTCTTCGCCGACCCTTTCGACGGCGCCCGGATCGCGTGGATCGACGAGCGGCTCAAGGGCGCGACGCTGCATCTGGCCCACCCCGCGGACCTCACGGCTTTTCTCGCACGGCACGAAGAAGATTTCCACGCGGTCGAATCGCTGGCGGCCGAAAGTGACGAGGCCGCCGAAATCGAAGAAGTCGAGACGCTGTCGATCGCCCGCATCAGCGAGGACTCCAGCGTCGTCGTCAAGCTGGTCAACTCGACCCTCTACGACGCCCTCAAGCAGCACGCGAGCGATATCCACCTCGGCGTCACCGGCACCGGGCTGGTCATCAAGTACCGCATCGACGGCGTGCTCAACACCGTCAGCCGGGTGCAGGGCGGGGAGATCGCCGAGCAGGTGATCTCGCGCATCAAGGTCATGGCCGAGCTCGACATCGGCGAGAAGCGCGTGCCGCAGGACGGCCGCTTCAAGGTCGCGATCAAGGGCCGCCAGATCGACTTCCGCGTCTCCATCATGCCCAGCATCTATGGCGAGGACGCCGTGTTGCGCGTGCTCGACAAGCAGGACCTCGCCGACCAGATCCACGGCGTCCAACTCGAATCGCTGGGCTTCGAGGAGTCGACCATGCGCGTGTTGCGCCGGCTTGCCTCCGAGCCCTACGGCATGGTGCTGGTCACCGGCCCGACCGGAAGCGGCAAGACCACCACCCTCTACGCGATGATCACCGAGATCAATCGCGGCGTGGACAAGATCATCACGATCGAGGACCCGGTCGAGTACCAGCTTCCCGGCGTGCTGCAGATCCCGGTGAACGAGAAGAAGGGGCTCACCTTCGCACGCGGGCTGCGCTCCATTCTGCGTCACGACCCCGACAAGATCATGGTGGGCGAGATCCGCGATCCCGAGACGGCGCAGATCGCCGTCCAGTCGGCGCTCACCGGCCACCTGGTCTTTACCACCATCCACGCCAACAACGTCTTCGACGTGATCGGGCGTTTCGTGCAGATGGGGGTCGATCCCTACAGCTTCGTCTCGGCGTTGAACGGCATCCTCGCCCAGCGGCTGATCCGCCTGGTCTGCCAGGAGTGCGCGACCGAGGTCACGCCCGGCCCCGACGAGCTGGTCGCCTCGGGCCTCAATCCGGCGCAGGCGAAGGGTTTCCGCTTCGTGCACGGCACCGGCTGCGGCCGTTGTCGCGGCACCGGCTATCGCGGCCGCACTGCGATCGCCGAGATCCTGCTGCTCGACGACGAGTTGCGGCAGATGATCATCGACCGCCAGCCGATCGCCAAGGTCAAGGAGCTGGCACGGCGCCGCGGCCTGCGCCTGCTGCGCGAATCGGCGGTGGAGCTGGTGCGGGAGAGCAAGACGACGCTGGAGGAGATCAATCGTGTCACTTTCGTGGCGTGACCGCTACGTGGCCGTGCTGGCCCCGGCCGGCACGAGCCTGGTGTGCCGCCCGCGGGGCTGGCGTGCACCCGCGCGGGTGGTGGACCGCGGCGTGGGACGCGACCCCGAGGCCGGGCAGCCGCCCTGGTCGGCCGCGCTCGACACTCTCTCCGGCCAGCTTGCGCGCCTACGGGCGCGCGGCGGCGACCTCGCAGTCGTGCTGGCGAGCGAATTCGTGCGCTACAGGGTGGTGCCGTGGAGCGACGCGATCGGCTCGCCCGACGAGTTCGAAGCCTATTTGCATATCTGCTTCGAGGAAGTCTACGGTGCCGAGGTATCGGCCTGGAACGTGCGTGCCTCGCGAGAGCCGGCGGGGTGTCCGCGGCTCGCCGCAGCCGTCGACCACGCCCTCATCGACGGCCTGCGCACGGTCGCCGAAGGCGCGGGTTTGCGGCTGGTGTCGGTGCAACCCTATCTGATGGCGGCTTTCAATCGACTTGCCAGCTCCATCCGCCAGGACGATTTCATCGTCGCCGTGGCCGAGCCCGGCCGCGGCAGTCTGCTGCTGTGCCGTGAAGGCCGCTGGACCAGCGTGCGGTCCGGGGCGGGCATGGACTCGGACGGAGCGATCGCCGCGCTGGTTGCTCGCGAGTGCGAGCTGCAGGGGCTGGATCCCGGCGCCCCGGCGATTTACGTGCATGCGCCGGGCCGGCCGCACTACACCGCCGGACAGATCAACGGGGTCGTGCCGCGGGCGCTCGCGGTGCCGGTGCCGGAACCCGCCGCGGCGGCCGATCCATTGCTCACCATGGCGATGGCCGCGGCATGAGGCGCTATCTCGATCTGGATTTCCGGCGCCGGCGGATCGCCAGCCCGGCCGGGTGGGCGCTGCTGGCCGTGGGGGTGCTCGCGGTCGTGTTGGTGCTGGCGGCGAAGGGCCGGATCGCCGACGAGACGGCGGTCTACGAGAACGCCCTGCGCCGCATCGAGCAGACCTTGCCCGGTGCCGGCCGCGCGCCGCTGTCGGCCGCCGAACAGCGTGCCCAGGAGGCGACGCTCGCCGACATGCGGCGCGTGCTCGACCAGCTCAACCTGCCGTGGGGTGGCCTGTTCGCCACGCTGGAGTCGCTCGACGACGCTGACGTCGCGCTGCTCGCGCTCGCCCCCGACGCGCGCAACGGGCAGATCCGCATCTCGGCCGAGGCGCGCAATCTCGGCGCGATGCTCGATTACCACCGGCGCCTCGAGGAAAGCGGCACCTTGCGCGATGTCTCGCTGACCAATCACGAGATCGCCGAGCAGGTCGCCGAGCGCCCGGTGCGCTTCAACCTGATCGCGACGTGGGCCATTCGATGAAGCGCCTGCACCGCCTCATCGTCCTCGAGTTCATCCAGAGCCTCGGCTGGCCCGGTGGGGCAGGTGTGTTGCTGCTCGGCTTCGCGCTTGTCTATGCGCTGGCTGCGCTGAGTCCCGCCGAGCGCGAGCGCGCAGCTTCCCGCGAGCGCGTCGAGCGCGCCGAGGCGAGGCTCGAACGCTTCCGCAGCGGCGGCGAGGCCTTGCCCGAACCGCCCGGCCTGCAGTTGCGCAGCTTTCATCTGGCGCTACCGGCGCAACTCGAGGCGACCGAGGCGATCGACCGCGTCTACGAGGCCGCCGCGCGCCAGTCCTTGTCGCTCGCGCGCGGCGAGTACGCGCTCGTGATCGATTCGGAGACCGGGCTCGCGCGCTACCAGATCCTGCTGCCGGTGCGCGGCACCTACCCGCAGCTGCGGGTCTTTCTCGGCGACGCGCTCGACGCCGTGCCGGCGTTGGGGTTGGAAGAACTCGACCTGCAGCGCAAGCAGATTTCCGAGTCGCAACTGGAAGGCCGTATCCGCATGACCTTGTTCCTGTCGAGGCGCTGATGGACCAGCGCAAGCGCACCTTCTGGATACTCTTCCTCGGCGCAGCGGCGATCCTTGCGCTGATCCCCGAGTTCTTCGAGGAGGCGACGGAAGAGGTCGCGGTTCAGCCGGCCGAGGTCCGCCCGGGCGGCCCGGCTGCCCAGCCGGTGCAGCGTGGCCCGCTCGCCGAGTTGCGCTCGGCCGATGCGCCGGACCAGGATGCGGCATCCCGCGCAGGGACCGGTCTGCTTGCCGCCGCGCGCAGCGAGATCTTGCGCAGCGATCTCTTCGCCTCGCACAGCTGGTACGTGCCGCCGCCCGTGCAGCCCGCACCGCCGCCGATGGCGCCTCCACCGCCCCCGCCGCCTCCGCCACCGAGCGCACCGCCGCTGCCGTTCGAGTTCTTCGGCAAGCTCGACACCGGCGAACGCCTGCGCGTGTTCCTCACCCGCGGCGAGCGCGTGTTCACGGTCGGCGTCGGCGACGTCATCGAGGACACTTACCGCGTGCAAAGTATCGGCGACACCGAGATGGTGTTCATCTACATTCCGCTCGAAATCTCCCAGACCCTCTCCGTGGGAAGCAAGCTATGACGTATCCAATCGCCCGCAGCGTATCCCGCTGGTTTGTCGCCTTGTCCGCCGCCGCAGCACTGGGTGGATGCGCGACAATGGAGATGAAGCCGGAAGGCGTGGCGCTGATCGAGCAGGGATACTACGAGGAGGGGCTTGCGCAACTGCAGCGGGCCGTGGCGGATTCGCCGCGCGATGCCCGGGTGCGCATGGACTACGCGCTGCAGCGCGACCAGGTGATCGGCCTGCTGCTGGGCCAGGCAGAGCGCATGCGCGCCGACGGCCGGCACGACGAGGCGGCCCGGCTCTACGTCCGCGTGCTGGGCATCGATCCGGCTAACGTGCGGGCGGCCGAGGGGCTGCGCCAGTACGAGCAGCACCGCAATCTGGCGGTCATGCAGGTGCACGGTCACGAGGCCCTGCGTCTGGGGGACATCGACGGGGCGGCGCGCCACGTCGCCGCGATGCTGGAGCTCGACCCCCGCCATGAGGGCGCGCTCGTGCTGCGACGCGAGGTCGAGGATGCGCGCAATCGCACGGCGGTCCCGTACCCGCAACTCCGATCCAAGCTCACCAAGCCCGTGTCGCTCGAGTTCCGCGACGCGAGCCTCAAGGTGATTTTCGAGGTGCTGGCCCAGACCGCCGGCTTCAACTTCATCTTCGACAAGGACGTCCGCCCCGACCTGCGGGCGACCATCTTCGTCCGCCAGGTGCCGGTCGAGGATGCGGTCGAGTTGCTGCTGGTGCAGAACCAGTTGCTGCAGAAGATCATCAACGAGAACACCATCGTAATCTACCCGGATACGCCGCAGAAGGTACGCGAGTATCAGGACCTGACGATGCGGACCTTCTATCTGGGCAACATGCTGGCCAAGGACGCGCTGAACCTGATCAAGACGATGCTGAAGACGCGCGATGTCTATATCGACGAGCGGCTCAACACGCTGACGATGCGCGATACGGCCGACTCGATCCGGCTGGCCGAGAAGCTGCTGGTTTCGCAGGACCAGGCCGATCCGGAAGTCGTCCTCGAGATCGAGGTTCTGGAGATTTCGAGACAGCGCATCCTCGACTTGGGCATTCAGTGGCCATCGACCTTTACCGCGGTTCGTCCTGATGGCGGACCAATTCAGTTCCTCAATCAATTGAAAGGCATCGAATCGCCGCGTCGTATCGCAATTCCAGGTGGTCCGGTGGCGCGAATCAACGCCAATGATTCCAACGTGAATACCTTGGCAAGCCCCGTCTTGCGCGTACGAAACAAGGAGACTGCCCGTATCCATATCGGAGACAGGGTCCCGATCGTAAGTACTACCCTTACGCCATCGACCGGCGGTCCCGTGCAGACGGAGAGTGTCACGTATCTCGACACAGGCTTGAAGATCGAGGTCGAGCCCATGGTCCACACGAGCGGGGAGGTCGCCATTAAGGTTGCGCTGGAAGTCAGTGCCGCGACGGACGCTGGCGAAACGCCGCTCGGATCGCCCCTGGTCGGCATTTCCACCCGCAACGCGTCGACGGTGCTGCGCCTTAAGGATGGCGAGACGGAGATTCTTGCCGGCATCCTGCGTAACGACATGATTCACTCGGGTGACAAGATTCCCGGACTGGGCGAAATACCCGGCTGGGGGCGGCTGTTCGGACGGAATCGCGACACCCACGCCAAGACCGAGCTGGTGCTTTCGATCACGCCTCGTGTGGTGAGAAACCTACCGTACATGACGCCCCAGGACATGGAGTTTGCCTCCGGTACCGAGGCCCTGCTGCGCGCCCGCCCGCTGATGCTGCGCACCGCCGAGAACGGCCGCGAGGCGGTCGACCTGACGCGGCTCGCCGAATCGATTGCGCCGGGGGCCGCCGCACCGATCGCGGCCGCCACGCCGGCGGCGCCGGCTGTGGATCCGATGCAGCCGACCGGGCCGCTGACGCTCACGTGGGGCGGGCCCACCGAGTTGAAGGCGGGCGAGGAAGCGACCTTCGTGCTGCGGGCGCTCGCCGGGCAGCCGATGCGCAGCGCGACGCTGCAGCTCGGCTTCGATCCGGCCGTGCTCCAGCTCGTCGAGGTTGGCGAGGGCGACCTGCTCAACCGCGACGGCGATTTCACCTCCTTCACGCCGCGGGCCGACGAGCGCAGCGGCCGCATCTTCATCGCGATGTCGCGCTCCGCGGCGACCGGGATGGCGGGCGAGGGCGACCTGTTCCGGCTGCGGGTGAGGGCGATCGAGCCGATCGAGGATTTCAGCGAACTGCGGCTGCTGACCTTCACCGCGATCGGACAGGGCAACCGGCTGCTCAGCACCCGGGTGCCGCCGCCGGTGGAGTTCACCGTCGCACCCTGACCGGATCGGGCCGTGAGCATCAAGGTGCGCGGGTTTACGCTGATCGAGGTCGTCATCACGGTGGCGATCGTCGCGCTGCTCGCCACCATCGCCGCCCCGTTGGCCGAGACGGTCGTGCGGCGCGGCAAGGAGCAGGATCTGAAGACCGCGCTCTACCAGATTCGCGACGCGATCGATGCCTACAAGTTTGCGGCCGATGCCGGCTATATCCAGAAGGATGCGGCCGGATCGGGTTACCCGCCGTCGCTCGAGGTGCTGGTCGAGGGCGCGCGCGACCTGCGCAGCGCGGCCGGCGACAACATCTACTTCCTGCGCCGCATTCCTCGCGATCCGTTCGCCGATTCCCGCCTCGAGCCGGCGCTCACCTGGGGGCTCCGCAGCTACCAGAGTCCGCCCGACGATCCGCGTCCCGGCAATGACGTCTTCGATGTCCATTCGCTTGCGCCCGGCACGGGGCTCAACGGCATTCCGTACCGGGAGTGGTGAAGCCATGAGGCGAGCATCCGGATTCACGCTGATCGAATTGCTGATCGTGATGGCGATCATCGCGACGCTGCTGTCGATCGCGGTGCCACGCTATTTCGGCAGCCTCGAGTCCTCGAAGGAGGCGGCCCTGAAGCAAAGCCTGTCGGTGATGCGCGACGCGCTCGACAAGCACTACGGCGACACCGGCCAGTACCCCGACTCGCTCCAGCAGCTCGTGGACAAGCGCTATCTGCGCGGCGTCCCGGTCGATCCCATCACCGAGCGCAGCGAGACCTGGCTGATCCTGCCCCCGCCGCCCGGTGCCGGCGGGGTCGTCGGCGATGTGCGCAGCGGCGCCGAGGGCAGGGCGCGCGACGGCACGCCCTACGCGGAATGGTAGCCCGATGGGCTCGACCGAGCGCGGCTTCACCTACCTGGGCGCGTTGTTCCTGATCGTGCTGATGGGGGCCGCGCTCGCGGGCGTCGGCGAGCTGTGGTCGATCGCCAGCCATCGCGCCAAGGAGCGCGAGCTCCTGTGGGTCGGCACGCAGTATGCGCAGGCGCTGCGACGCTACTATCAGAACTCGCCGGGCGTCGCGAGCTATCCGCTGCAACTCGAGGAGCTGCTCGAGGACCGTCGTCATCCGACCGTGCACCGCCATCTGCGTCGCCTCTATCCGGACCCCCTGACCGGGAGCACCGATTGGGGCCTGATCCGCGGCTTCGAGAACCGGATCGTCGGCGTCTACAGCCGCTCCGAGCGGACCCCGATGAAGACCGCGCGTTTCCCCGCGCAGTGGGAGGAATTCGAGGGCGCCGACAGCTACGAAGGCTGGCAGTTCGTCGCCGATCGCCACTTCCGCGATGGCGCCCCCGCCGCCGAACCTGATGCCCGTACGCCCGGCAGCGCTTCGCCGCGCACACCCGTCGCGCCGCGTACCCCCGCGCCGAGACCGCCGCCGCTGATGCGCCGCTAGCGCACGGTGCCGAGGCCATGGTCGACGCTTGGTGGCCGGCCCGAAAAGGAGAGGCGCGAGCCTCTCGGCTCGCGCCTCTCCGGAGCGTCCCGGCGCAATCGAGGCCGGTTCGCCTCGCTCGCGCCAGGATTGCCACCTCCCTCCTCAGTTCTCGACCGTCACGGTCTGCTGAGCGCTGCCGCCGGCGCCGGTCGTCGCCTCGACGATGTCGCCGGTGACGGCGGTAACACCCGTGCTGCGCACATCGACCTTCCACGCGCCGGTCGCGTCGGCGGTCGCGGTGCCGATCGTCTGGCCGGTGCGCACGAGCTTCAGGGTGACGACGGCCCCGGCGACGTTGGTCGATCCGCGCGCTTCCCAACGATCCTTGCTGACGCGGTAGTTCGCCCGGTCGATGCCGACGGTCGCCTGGACGGCGGGTTGCGCGTCGATCGTCACGGTCGCGGTGTTCGACACCGCCTGCTCCTGGTCGGACACCGTGTACGTGAAGACGAACGTGCCGGTCGTCGAAGCCGTGACCATGACGTCGCCGTTGCCGAGGTTGATCACCGAGAGCTCGGGGGGCAGCGCGCCCAGCTGCACCGTGGTCGGATCGAGGTTGCCGTTCGCGTCGGTGTCGTTGGCGGTGAGGTGGACCTCGGTCGCGAGCCCGACGAAGACGGTGGCGGAGTCGTCGGCGGCGACCGGCGCGACGTTCTCGGCGGGCAGGTCGGCGGGCGCCGGCGGTGCGACCACGCCGTCGACCGCGGCGACGACCTCGGTGCCGTTCGACAGGTTCTTCGCCAGCACCGCCGATGGGCAGGCGGCGTCGGAATCGACCGGGCCGTCGTTTACGTCGGTGCGGAAGCGATAGCTGCCGAAGTCCGGCGTCGCGGGATCGACCGTGGTGACGATGGAGCCGAAGTAGAAACCGCTGTTGGGGTTGTAGAACTCCACCACCGCATTGGCCGGCAGATAGGAGGCGCCCTGCACCTCGAGCCGGCCGCCCTGGTCACAGCGTGCGCGCAGGATGCTCGACTGCGGTGTGTCGGGCTGGGCAAGCGTGCCGCCGCTGGCGGTGACGATATAGTGCCAGAAGCTCCCGTCCGCCGCGAAATAGCCTTCGGCGGCTGCGAACGTGCCGGTGGTGAGCGACTCAGGCAGGATCTGGAAGCCGAAGTCGTTCATGTAGCCTTCCGACGGCATGCGCGCGTCCGTGAGTTCCTGCAGGGGAACGTCCAGCAGCTTCAGACCCGACGCGCCGCTGGCTGTAATCAGGCCGATCAGCACGGTCTCCGCCGGCTCGATCGCGACGTCGTGGATGACCGGATCGGCGGTGCCATCCGCAGCCATCCCGACCTCGCCGATAAGGGTTCCTGTTCCCCCGACGAAGCCCTGTTCGGGCCGGCCGGGCAGGTTCGTCGGGTCCGCAAGCTGCTCGATGGACAGCGTGGCGCTCGGCGTGTGGATATTGGCGGTGGCCGGCACCCGGAACTTGCGGCCGAACATCGTCAAATCGACGCCGGTGATCTGGCCGGCTCCGTCGCGTATCGTTTCGACGGCCGTGACGCCGCCCTCGACCTCGAAGAACACCGGTGCCGCCTGAGCCCTGGCGAGAGTAGGCAGACTCAGCAGGCCCGCCAGTGCGAGCGCCCCCGCCGTGGTCTTGAGTGCCCAGTTGGCGGTATGTTGGCCTTTCGTCGTGCAGCGCATCTTGGTGCTCCCTCGTATCAACGTGGTCCGAATCGCCCGGCATATCGGGTTTCTTCGCATCCCACCAATCCCTGGTCTGGGTGGCTTGGTGCTGGTCGTCTCCACCTTGCCGTGCTTCCCGTGACGGCTCCGAAACACTTTCTCCGGGGCTTCGTTCCCTCATCCGCAAGGGGCGTGCCATGCCGATTTCAGGGCGTTTCGGGACTCTTGGAGATCAAGAGCGTGAAGTATTTCACGGACGTGGGTGCGTGATTTCACCCACGGGGTGGGGCATTTGCTCCAAGGGGTGAGCCGCGGATTTCGGGCGGGCCGCGCACGGGAATTCGATGATTCTCGCCACGAGCAAGTAACCGGGAGGCAGTTCCCCAAGTTGCGCGAGGTGTGGGCCTTCAAGGGGCGAAAAAAGAGGCGCGAGCCTATCGGTTCGCGCCTCGAGGGCCGTGCCGCCGGTCATCGTGGCAGCGGCGGTACGGCTGTCCCCGGGTCCGCATGGCCCCGGGGCGCTGCACAGACGGGTGTCAGTTCACCAGATTCACGGTCTGTAGGACGCGGCCTCCGGCGCTCGAAGTGGCCTCGATGATGTCACCCGCGACCGCCACGATGCCGGTGCCACGGGCGTCGATCCGCCACGATCCGGTAGCGTCGGCCGTCGCGACCGCAATGGTCTGACCGGTGCGCAGCAGCCTGACGGTGATCGTCGCGCTCGCACTGTTGGTCGAGCCGCGCACCTCCCAGCGATCCTGCCGGACCCGGTAGTTGGCGCGATCGATCGACACGACGTCGGCCGCGACCGGCTGCGAGTCGATGGTCACGGTGGCCTCGTTCGAGACCGCCTGTTCCGTATCCGCGACGGTGTAAGTGAAGCGGAACAGGCCAGTCGTTGAGGCCGTCACCAGCACTGAGCCGTTCTGCTGATTGATCACCGACAGGCCGTCCGGCACCGGTCCGAGCTGCACCGAAGTCACATCCAGGTTATCGTTTGCATCGCTGTCGTTCAGGGTCAGATTGACGGTGGTCGCCAGTCCGACGAAGACGGTCGCGAAGTCGTCGTTGGCGACAGGGGCGACATTCTCGGCGGGCGGCTCGCCGGGTTGTGCCGGGGCGACCACACCATCCACCGCGGCGACGACCTCCGTGTTGTTCGACACGTTCTTCGCGAGCACCTCGGAAGGGCAGCCGCCATCCGAATCGACGGGGCCGTCATTGACATCGGCGCGGAAACGGTACGAGCCGAAATCCGGGAATTCGAGGTCCACCGAGGTTGCGATGGAGCCAAAGCGAAAGCCCGTGTTGGCGTTGTAGAACTCGACGAGCGCGTTCGCGGGCAGGTAGGAGGCGCCTTGCACCTCCAGGCGTCCTCCCTGATCGCAACGGGCACGCAGGATGCTCGACTGCGGCGTGTTCGGCTCGGCCAGGGCACCGCCGGATGCCGAGACGATGTAGTGCCAGAAATTCCCGTCCGCTGCGTAGTACCCCTCGGCCGCGGCAAAGGTCCCGGGCGTGAGCGACTCGGGCAGGATCTGGAAGCCGAAGTCGTTCATGTATCCTTCCGAGGGCATGCGGGGGTCGCCGATCTCCCTCAGGGTTATATCGAGCAACCGTATGCCGGTGGGGCCGTTTGCGGTGACCAGTCCGATCAGCACAGTTTCGGCGGGCTCGATCGCCACGTCGTGGATCACCGGTTCGGCGGAGCCGTCCGCAGCCATGCCGACCTCGCCGATCAGAATCCCGGTGCCGCCGACGAAGCCGGATTCTTCGCGACCCGGAAGCGGATCGGTATTGACGAGCTGCTCGATGGTCAAAGTCGCGCTGGGCGTGTGGATGTTCGCCGTGGCCGGGACGAAGAAGGGCCGTCCGAACATGGTGACATTTGCACCGATCAACTCATTTGCGGCGTTCATTACCGGCTCGATCGCGGATACCCCGCCCTCGACCTCGAAGAACACCGGCGCGGCCTGGGCCCAGGCGAACATCGGCAGGCTGAGGGCGCCGGCGAGGGCGAGTGCGCGCGCGGCGGGCTTGAGCGACGCGGCGAGCGGGCGGGAGGTATTTTCTGTGCAGTGCATGGCGATTCCCCTGTCTCGGTTGGATTTCGGAAGGTCCGACTCGCTGCGAGCGGCCTATACCCGATCCGTATGCTTATCGATTTAACGGTGGCGCGCCCTGGTGTCCGCCGCGCCGATCCTGCTGTTTGAACCCGTCGATTGCGACGCGTCCGACGAGCACACTGCAAGGGGTATGCCAGGCTCGTTTTTGCCCATATCGGGAGGTTTGGGGCTTGCTTTCTGTGAATTACGTCACGAAAGTCAGCCGGCTTTCCCCAATTGCGGGGGGAATTCTCCCCACCTATTGGGGGAATGCATCGAGTCGTGCGATGAGATAAGTAATACCCATGCGGCAGCGGCCATCATGGTCGATCGATTTTGCGCCGACTTGCGGGAAGTTGCGCCGATCTTCAAACTTCGTGCATGAACTCCGCGATAAAGGTCGACGGGCAGGGCGATGCGCAACGCGTGCTCAAGCTCGTGGATGCACTGGTGCAGGAGCTGCGTCCGGGTTGCCGTGAGCGCGCCCGGCTCGACAGCGCGCTCGATCGCGAGTTGGGGTTGGACAGCCTGGCGCGGGTGGAGCTGCTGGCGCGCGTCGAGCGCATGTTCGATGTCCGCTTCTCCGAGGCGACGCTGGGAGAGGTCGAGACGCCGCGCCACATCCTGGAGGCGTTGGCGACGGCCGGACACGGGGGACACGATGCATCGGAGGGCGGGCCGTTCGCGGCGCCCGAGCTGGCCGAAGGCCTTCCGGATTCGGCCGGTACGCTCACCGACGTGCTGGACTGGCACCTCGACCGCCATCCCGATCGCGCTCATGTGACGTTTTGCCGGGACGACGGGGAAACCGAGACGCTGTCCTACGCCACGCTGGCGGAGGCGGCCGGCCGAGTAGCCGGCGGACTGGCGCGCCTGGGGGTGGCTCACGGCCAGTGCGTGGCGATGATGCTGCCCTCGGGGCTGGACTTCTTCCGCTGCTTTTTCGGCATCCTGCTCGCCGGCGCGGTCCCGGTGCCGATGTATCCCCCGGCGCGGCCGGCGCAGGTCGAGGACCATCTGCGCCGTCAGGTCGGCATCCTGAAGAATTGCGAGGCGCCGGTCATGATCACCTTCGAGCGGGTGAGGCCGCTCGCGAGCATGTTGCGCGGGCTGGTCCCCGATCTGCGTGAGCTGGCGACACCGGAGCAGCTCCTTGCGGCCGACGCGGTTCCGCCCGTCCCGGTCGCGGCCGACGGGCTGGCGCTGATCCAATACACGTCGGGTTCGACCGGCGAGCCCAAGGGCGTCGCGCTTACCCATGCCAATCTGCTCGCCAACATCCGCGCGTGGGGACGCGCGGCCGAGGTGACGTCGACCGACGTGTGCGTGAGCTGGCTGCCGCTCTATCACGACATGGGGTTGATCGGCACCTGGATGGGCAGCCTCTACCATGCCTGCCCGCTGGTGCTGATGTCGCCGCTCGATTTCCTCGCGCGGCCGGAGCGCTGGCTGCAGGCCATTCATCGCTATCGCGGCACCGTCACGGCGGCGCCCAATTTCGCGTTCGATCTGTGCGTGCGGCGACTGGGAGATCAGGATCTGGGCGAGCTGGACCTGTCGTCCTGGCGGCTAGCGGCCAATGGCGCCGAGCCGGTGAGTCCCGACACGATGGAGCGCTTCGCGACGACATTCGCGCGCTACGGGCTGCGCCGCGAGATCCTCGCCCCGGTATATGGGCTGGCGGAGTGCACGGTCGGGCTGTCGGTGCCGCCTCTGGGGCGTGGGATGCGGGTCGACCGGGTCGCGCGGGAGCCCTTCGTGGAGCGCGGCGAAGCGGTTCCGGCTGACGAGGACGACGCGCGGGCGTTGCGCTTCCCGTCCTGCGGGCCGCCGCTGCCGCAGCACGAGGTGCGCATCGTCGGCGAGGACGGCAGCGTGCTGGGCGAGCGGCGTGTGGGCCATCTGCAGTTTCGCGGTCCGTCCGCCACGGCCGGCTACTACCGCAATCCGGCGGCGACGCGCCGGTTGATCCAAGACGGCTGGCTCGCCTCCGGCGACTACGCCTACCTGGCCGGCGGAGAGATCCACATCACCGGCCGCTCCAAGGACATGATCATCCGCGGCGGCCGCAACTTCTATCCCTACGAGCTGGAGCGGGCGATCGGCGAGCTGCCGGGGGTGCGCAAGGGCTGCGTCGCGGTGTTCGGGGTGAACGACGCCGAGCGGGCGGTCGAGCGCGTGGTGGCGGTCGCCGAAACCCGCGAGCGCGACGCGGCCCGGCGCGCCGAGCTCGAGCGCCGCATCGTCGCGCTCGCGACCGACGAGATCGGGCTGCCGCCGGACGAGGTGGTGCTCGCGCCGCCCCATGCGGTGCTGAAGACCTCGAGCGGCAAGATCCGCCGGGCGGCCGTCCGTGAAGCCTATCTCGGCGGCACCCTCGGTGCGTCGAGCCGCGCGCCGTGGCTGCAGGTGGCCCGTCTCGCGCTGGCGAGCGCGGGCGGGCGGCTGCGCAATGCGCTGGACCGGACGCGAGCCGTGGCCTACGGCGCCTGGGCGTGGGGGTGGTTCGCCGTGCTGGCGCCGCTCGCGGTGCTGGGCATGCTGGCGCTGCCGCGGCTCGAGCAGCGCTGGGCGCTTTCGCGCGGGCTGGCGCGGCTGCTGGCGCGCATGGCGGGCTGCCGGCTGGAGGTGGACGGGCTGGAGCGCCTGCCTTCGGGACCACACGTGATCGTTGCCAATCACGCGAGCTACCTCGACGGCTTCGTGCTGGTGGCGGCGTTGCCGAAACCGGTCGCCTTCGTTGCCAAGGTCGAGCTGGCCGGCAATCGACTGCTCAGGCGCCTGTTCCTGCGCATGGGTGCGCGCTTCGTCGAGCGCTTCGATTCGCGCCGCAGCGTCGAGGATACGCGCGCCCTGGCGGCGGTCGCGGGGCAGGGCGCGCCGCTCGCCTTCTTCGCCGAGGGCACCTTCACGGCACAGCCCGGCCTGCGGCCGTTCCGGCTCGGCGCCTTCCAGGTCGCGGCCGAGCAGGGGCTGCCGGTGGTCCCGGTCGCGCTCAAGGGCACGCGCCAGGTCTTGCGCGACGGCTCCTGGATACCGTGCCGCGGCGCGCTCGCGGTGACCGTGTGCCCCTCGATCCGCCCCGAGGGCCAGGACTGGCGCGACGTGCTGGCGCTGCGCGACGCGGCGCGGCAGGCCATTCTCGAGCGTTGCGGCGAGCCGGCGCTCGGAGTGGACTGAAGGACCGTGACGGCAGCGATCGCGGCAGCCGCGGAAACCGCTCACCGGCTCCGCTGTCTTGATCGTTGGTACGTCGTATGATGCGAGCTGATCGCATTCATGTTCGGTACCCCAGATACATCCCGACCGAGGACCCGCATGCCCAGTATCTTCCTGAGCTATCGCCGCGAGGACAGCAGCGGATTCGCGGGGCGGCTGGCCGACTCGCTCGAGTCCGAGTTCGGGCGCGGCACAGTGTTCCGTGATGTCGACGACATGGAGCCCGGCGCCGATTTCATCGAGGCGATCCACGACTACCTGCGCAAGGTCGATGCGCTGCTGGTCGTGATCGGGCCGCACTGGCTCGACGCGGCGCGCGACGGGCGGCGGCGTCTCGAGCATGAGGAGGATTTCGTGCGGCTCGAGATCGAGGCAGCGCTCGAAGAAGGCAAGACGGTGATTCCGATCCTCGTCGGTGGCGCCGCAATGCCGGCCGAGTCGGATCTGCCGGCGTCGATTGCAGCGCTCGCGCGGCGTCACGCGCTGGTGCTCGACGACAACGCCTGGGCGAGCGGGGTCGGGCGCCTCAAGGACGCGTTGCGGCCAAGGCTGCCGGCCTCCCCGCCGGAAGCTCCGCCGCCACGGGGACCGTCGCGGCCGCTGCTTGCTGCCGGAGCGGCGCTGCTGGCGCTGGTGCTGGTGGGGGTGTTCCTCGCCGATACGCGCTGGTGGGGGGCGCGGGAGCCGGGCGTGATCGGAGCGTGGACGGCCCAGGTCGCCTACGACTGGGGGGTCACCCACGAGGAGCGCTTCGAGTTTCGCCTGGCGGGGCGGGAGATCACTGGCACGGCGAGCTTCCTAGGCCAGCGCCGCACGCTCGAGGAGGTTGCCTTCGACGGCACGCGGCTGACCTTCCGCACCCGCACCCGCGCCCAGGCCGGGCGCGAGCTGCGCGAGCTGCGCCACCACTACGACGGCATCGTCGAGGCCGACGCCATTCGCTTCACGCTCCAGAGCGAGGGTGGTTTCAGCGACTACGCGCCGGTCGAGTTCGTCGCGCGCCGCGCCGAGCGGTAGCCGGCCGCCGCCGCAAGGGCGGCGGTGTGCGCAGTGCAGGCTCGGAGGGGCGGTCAGACAGTCGTGCTTCGCGCCGCCGGCCGGAGCAGTTGCGGGACGATCGCCTCGGCGCGTTTGCCGGCGCGGGCGATGCGCAGGATCGGGTCGGGGAGGGTGCGATTGGGGGAGTCGGGTGCGAGCCGGGACCACAGATCGCGCAGCGTCGTCTCGAGGAAGGCCCGGTCGGTGCCGGCGTCGGTGACCAGCACGACGCGCGCGAGCGGGACGGCGTCGAGCAGGGCGCCGAGCTCGTAGGTGCAGCCGCGGTTCTCGGGCGAGAAGCTGCGCAGGTCCATCACCACCGCGTCGCTGCGCGCGGCCAGCCGCCGCATGGTCGGCTGCCAGGTGTCGGCGTGGCAGAAGAATTCATTGACCCGGTGCCGGCCGTCGGGGTCGGGCAGGGTGTCGAGCGCCGCCAGGCGACGCTCCAGATCGTCCTCGCCGCTGACGAAGGCGCGCGACAGGTGGCCGCCCGCGAAGGCGAGAAACTCGTCCGGCTCGATGGTGGCGGTGACCAGGTCGGGGCCGGCGATGAGCGCGATGCTGCCGGTCGGAAGCCAGCGCCGGCCCAATTCCTCGAACAGCCGCTCGCTGCGCCGGCCCAGTGCGAAGACGCGCAGCAGAAGCAGGATCGGGCCCGGCGAGGCGGGCCCGGCGCGTCGCCGCAGGCGAGCGAAGGCCCCTCGGATGGTCGTGACGCTGGCGACGAAGGCCACCGGCGCGGCGAGCACCCAGGCGAGCCCCGAGAAGACGAAGCCGACCGCCTGGACAACGGCGAACATCAGGAACATCGCCTCCAGGCGCAGGCTGCGGTCACTGAAGCGCTTGCGCGCATAGGCCCGTCCAAGTGCCCGCAGCGCCGGCCAGCCGACCGCCGCAAAGGCCGCAAAGCCGAGCGCGACCAAGAGTACGAGCAACTCGGTCGCGCCCAATCCGGCCAGCGTCCCCGCTCCGACGATTGCCCTCAGCGCGGCGTCGCTGCCCCCAACCGCGCCGGTCAGGACTACGGCGCCGGCCACGCCCGCCAGCGTGAGAGCGAGCACCAACGGTCCGACGGCGCGGATGCGGCGGTTCTGGATCGCCAGATGCAGGACCGTCGCCGGTCCATTGACGATGAGCCAATAGGCCATGAGCTGGGCGATGTCGAGGTCGGGCGAGCGGCCGATCCCGATTGCGCCGACGACGGCGAGCAGCGCCGTGTAGGCCGGGGCCGCCAGGCTGCGTGCCGGGCCGTTTGGCAGTACGGTGCGCACGGCGAGCACGCCGACCCACAGATAGGTGGCGAAGATCCAGGCAAAGCGCATCGCCGAGAATCCCTCGCCGATCATGCCGAGCCAGGCGAAGGCCATCACGGCGGCATGGGCGGCACCGCCGAGCAGATAGACAAGCGCCGCCTCCCAAGGGCTGACGAGCGCTGCGCGCAGTTGCGGAGCTTCGCTTCGGGCCGGAATTTCCGAGCGGGTTCCGCTGTCGATGATGCGCAGGGCCGCTTGAGGCGCAGTCCCGGCGAGCGCGTCGTCCCGCCCGCCGGATGCGTCGCCGCTCGCGCGATTCATGTTGCGCAGTACGGCGCGGCGATAGAGCCACAGCAGACATAGCGAGATCGGCAGCGTCAGCGCGGCACTGGCGACGACGACGAAGGGCAGGGCGCCGGTGAGTGCCAAAGTCAAGTCCATGTAACACTCGCTAACACGACGAGGTTTCGACAGGGCGTCCTGCCGTGGTCAAATCGACCGGAGGTCGATGCGGCGCCGCGGGCCCGGCCCGCGCATCGGCTCCCCGACCTGCGGTACACGGCGCCTGTGTCGCAACTATAACGATAGGAGATTCCCCATGAACAAGACACCCCTCGTGCTGTTGGCATCCTTGAGCGTCATCGTGGCCGCTTGCGGCCGGCAGGAAAGCCCGCCGCCGGCGACCCCCGCCGCGGCCCCTGCAGTCGAGCCTCCCCCGGCCATGGTGCAGGCCCCGGCCGCCGCGGCGCCCGCGAGCGATGAGGGTCGCAGCGTCTACAACCGCAGTTGCGCGCTGTGCCACGCGGCCGGCGTCGGCGGCGCACCCAAGCCGGGCGACGCCGCGGATTGGGATGAGCGGCTCGCGCAAGGCATCGAGGTGGTGTACCGCCACGCCATCGACGGCTTTACCGGTGCCAAGGGCGTAATGCCGCCGCGGGGCGGCGCGGGCGGTCTCAGCGACGATCAGGTCATCGCCGCCGTGGATTACATGATCGCCGAGGGGCGCTGATCGAGGCAGGACGGGCGGCGGGCACTGCATGTCGGCGGCGGGCCGCGTGGGCGGAGCCGATGGGCGCCGCGCCGAGCCGTCAGGCGCCGCTGCCCAGCGCCGGATCGGCCAGCAGGGCCCGGACCAGGTCGCGAAGGTTGTCCTCGGGCGTGGCTTCCGGGTCGGTGAGCGGGTCGGCGTGCACGCCGCCCGCGACGTCGTGGAAATGATTGGGGAAAGTCGCCAGATCCCGGTGAAATGGCGCGGTATCGATGCCGGCTTCGACTTCCCCGCGGCGCCAGCGCAGCGAGTACGCATCGGCGGCGGCATAGCGCACGGTCAGCTCGACGCCGCAAACGAGTGTCGCGACGACGGCGTCCTGACGGCGCTTGATGGGGCCGGCGAGGTGCTCGCCGAACTCGTGCTCGAGCAGGGTCGCGAGTTGCAGGTTCAGGCTCATCGGCGTCGCGCCTCCTCGAGGATCTGCGCAAGTGCGTCGCGGGCCGCCTCGCGCGTGTCGGCGAGGATGCGCGCGGCGAGATAGGCTTCGTAGCCCGGATGCTCGGCGATGCGGCCGCGTCCGATGCGGTCGAGCAGTTCGGCCTCGTCGGTGCAGTCGAGTTCGCCCAGCAGCTTCCGGCGGTTCTCGCGCAACTCGTAGACGAGTCGTGACAGGCGCTCGCCTTCCATGGCCACCTCGATCGGCAGCCCCTTGAAGATGTCGGTTCCGGCCATGCTCACATCCTCTGATCGTGCAGCGCGCCGCCGTCGAGCACCACCATGTCGGCCTTGATCTGGTCGAAGGCGAGGACCTCGCCGCCGTGCTCGCCGGCGAAGCGCCCGGCCGCGTCCTTGTCGGCGAAGCTCGCGATGGTCGGCCCCATCGAGCCGCGGCGCGACGAGCCGTACACATACCACGCGCCCTGGGCGTCGATCCAGTGGCCGCGCGGAGCGTCCCAGTCGGCGCGCCCCATGTCCTGGACGAAGATGCCGCGCACCACTCGGACTTGCTCGGGGTTGAGATAGATGTGGAAGAGCTCGACCGTGTCGCAGAAGAAATCCGGCTCGGCCTGGCCGGCATAGTGGATCTGGCCCTTGGGGCCGGGGTAGTCGGCGAGCAGCATGCCATCGAGCACGCAGGCGGTGTCGTGGTCGATCTCGATGGCCGTGAGCGGCGCCGGGGCGCTCTGCTGTCCGCAGGCGGCGAGCAGCGCGGCGGCGAGGGCGGAGGCGATCAGGGTGCGGCGAAGCGGATTCATGTGCGGAATCTCCAGGTGGCGATGGCAAGCGGCCCCGCGATCCAGCCGAGCATGACGGCGCCGAGCAGCCAGGGGTTGGCGAGCGCCGCCGGGAAGACGGTGGCGAGCCCATAGAGGCTGCGCACGTCTTCGAGGCTGAAGATGTTGAGGATGCGGAACACGTCCGCCGGGTTGAGCATCAGCAGGTAGGGAAAGATCTCGCCGCCGTAGGTTCCGCCGGTGAACACCAGCGCGCCGAGCAGCAGCAGGTCGAACACCAGCACGAAGAAGAACCACAGCGCGATCGCAAGCCCCGAGGCGCGGGTGCGGTCGGCGGCGAACACCGACAGCATCACCGCGAGGCTGAGGAAGGCGAGCCCGAGCAGCACCGAACTCAGCACGAAGCCGGCGTAGTGGAAGAGCGCGACCGGATCAAGCTGCGGCGCGAGCACCAGCGCGACCAGGCCGAAGCCCGCCACGGTCGAGAAGGTGAGCGCCGCGGCGAGCCCCAGGTACTTGCCCAGCAGCAGCTCGAAGCGCGTGATCGGCATCGACAGCAGCAGGTCGAGCGAGCCGCGCTCGCGCTCGCCGACAATGGCGTCGAAGCCGAGCAGCAGCGCGATCAGCGGGATCAGGTAGATCACCAGGCTCACCAGGCTCGCGATCGTGAACTCGATCGAGCGGAAGCCCACCGTGCCCTGCTGGGCGCCGCCGAAGTAGGCGATCACCAGCGCGAACACGGTGAACACCAGCGCCACCGCCAGCACCCAGCGGTTGCGGATCCGGTCCCAGAATTCCTTGCCGGCGATGGTGCCGACCTGTGCGATTTCCATTGGCAACGCTCTCCCGCTAGTCCGAGAATCCGAAGAACACATCCTCGAGCGAGGGCTCGCGGACGTGCAGGTCGAGCACGCGGTCGTCGAGCGAGGCGAGCGCCTGGAGCACGGCCATCTTCGACTCGCGCCGGCACTGCACGGCGACGTGGTCCTCGCGCGCCTCGATTGCGCTGATCGGCAGGTGGCCCAGCGCCGCGCGCACGGCCTCGAAATCCTCGGGCGCGACCCGCACGTCGAACCACAGCGGCAGGTCCATGCCTTCGCGCAGCGACTGCACGGTGCCGAGCGCCTGGATGCGGCCCGAGGCCATGATGGCGAGGCGGTCCACGCGCTCCTGGATCTCGGCCAGGATGTGCGAGGTGAGCACCATGGTCACGCCCTCGGCGCGCAGGCCGCGCAGGATCGCGTAGAAGTCGCGGATCGCCTCCGGGTCCAGCCCGTTGGTCGGCTCGTCGAGGAACAGGATCTGTGGCCGGCCGAGCAGCGCCTGGGCAAAGCCGAGCCGCTGGCGCATGCCCTTGGAGTATTCGCGGATGCGCCGCTGCGCGGCACCGGCCAGTCCGACGCGCTCGAGCACGGCACGGCACTCGGCGGCCGACACACGCTTGAGCGAGGCGAAGAAGTGCAGGGTCTCGAGCCCGGTCAGGTTGTCGTAGAGCACGACGTTCTCGGGCAGGTAGCCGATGCGCCGGCGCACGGCGCGAAACCCGGAGCCACGGACGTTCTCGCCGTCGATGCGGATCTCGCCCGAGGTGGGCGGCACCAGGCCCAGCATCATCTTGAACAGCGTGCTCTTGCCCGCGCCGTTGTGTCCGATGAGACCGAAGAGTTCGCCGCGGCCGATGTCGAGATCGACGCCGTCTACGGCCTTGATCGCGCCGTAGCGCCGCGTCGCGCCACGCACCGTGACGACGCTCGCGGCGGCCATCGCGGGGGCGGAATCAGCGCGTGCCGGGGAAATATCTGCCAAGCCAGTCGCTCCAGTCGTCATGTTTCGGTTGCATGCGCGGGTTGGGGTCCACCACGCTCGGGGCGCGCAGCAGCGGAAACTGCCGGGACACCATGCGCAGCGTCTGCACCGCCGGGCTCGCCAGCAGCAGCTTGACCATCGGGTGGCGCCAGCTCAGGCGGTCGACGAAGTCGTTGGCCTCGTAGGGCACGTCGCCGATGCCGTCGCCATCGCGGTCCCAGCCAATATAGTTGCTCCAGTGGTTGCCTTCCTTGACGCCCCACAAGTCGTCGCGGGCGGCGACGAAGCGGACCTGTTCGCGATTGCCGATGAAATCGTTCAGCTCGATCTCGTTGTTCTTCGAGCCGGCCCACAGGTGGATGCCGACGACGTTGTCGACGATCAGGTTGCCTCGCAGGGTGTTGTACTCGGCGTCGTAGATGAAGAAGCCGCGCTGGTTGCCGGCGACGACGTTGTTCTCGACCACGGTGTCCTGGATGGTGCGCAGCATGATGCCGTGGTCGGAGTTGCCCCAGGCGCGGTTGTTGCGCACCACCTGGTCGCGCACCTCCATCAGCGCCAGGCCGCCCCGATTCAGGAACACGTCGTTATCCTCCCACAGGTTGCGGTAGGAGTTCATGTAGTGCGTGCCGTAGCGGCTGCGGTGCAGCCGGTTGCCGCGGAAGATCGCGTCGTGCGAGACGTCGACGTAGATCGCGTCGCGGACGAAGCTGATGTTGTTGCCGAGGATGCGCGCGCCGGTGGTGTTGTAGAGCTGGATGCCGTTGCCACGCATCGACGAGCGGTATTCGCGCTTGCCGACGATGAGATTGTTCTCGACCGTGACGTCATTGGCCTTCTCGATCCACAGTCCGAACAGGTTGTAGGCGAGGTCATTGTTGCGGATGACCGCGCGGTGCGCGCCCGGCCAGATGTAGATGCCGGCGTTCTGGTCGCGCAGGCTGTCGCCGGAGTCGGTGACAATCAGTCCCTCGATGGTGACGTCGGGCGAGGTGACGCGGATGGTGTCGCCGGAGAGGCCGCCGCTCAGGGTCGGGCGGTCGATGCCGCGCAGGGTGAGCGGTTTCTCGATCAGCAGGTTCTCGGTGTAGCGGCCGCGCTCGACCTCGACGACGTCGCCCGCCGCGGCATGCTCGATCGCGGCCTGGATCGACTCGCCGGGCGCGACGCGCCACGTCGCCGCATCGGCGACGGCGGGGAGCGCGGCGAGCAGGGCGAGGCAGAGCAGCAGGCGGAGCAGGGTGTGGGCGGTGGGCATCGGCAAGGCGTTACGGTACCAGCAGTCCGGCCGATTTCAAGGCGAGAAAGAGGGTTGCACCGATCAGCAGGTTCTTGAAGCCGACATAGCACAGCATGTCCATGAGGTGGGCCCGGCGGTAGCGCCGCCCCCACCACGGGCCTTCCTTGACCCAGGGCTTGGCGCCGAGGCGCACGATCACCTCGAACACGCTCCAGCCGAACCACCAGGCGATGATCGCCACCGCTTCGAGCCGCCCGGTGCCGGCGAGAAACCAGGCGACCATCGTCGACGCCGCGAGCGCGATGCCCGCGGCCTGGACGATGCGGTGGCGGGCGAAGCCCTCGCGGCTGAACGGCCAAAGGTGATGCCACGCCTCGGCTGCGAGCCAGGCGAAGGTGCCACGCCCGGCGAAGGGCGGGGCGACGGGATCGGTGGGCATTCTCGGATCGACCATGATCGTGTTCTCCCGCACTCAGTGCGCCTTGGCGCCGCTCGCTGCCGCCACCGGCTTGATCGGAATGAAATACCCGTCCGCGCCGATCGGCGTGAGCTCCAGCCCTGCCTTCACGCGCCGCTTGCGCTCCTGCGCGAGCGGCGGGCAGGCGTGGGCGTCGGTATAGAGCACCATGCAGTCGAGGCACAGCAGGCACTCGCGCTGGTCGATGCGGCCATCACGGTCGATGGCGAGCGAGCCGCAGCCGACCGCGCAGGCCTTGCAGGTGTCGCATTCCTGCTTGCGCTTCAGGCCGAACCAGCGGAAGGTCGAGGGCATCGCCAGCGCCGCGCCGAGCGGGCACAGGTACTTGCAGAACGGGCGCTCGATGAAGATGGAGAGCCCCAGCAGGCCGGCGGCGAACAGCGTGTAGGGCCAGGCGCGGTTGAGCAGCCCGACCAGGAAGGTGGTCTTGAAGGGTTCCACCTCGGCCAGCACCTCGGCGTAGCCCATCGAGAACATCGAGGTGCCGAGCAGGATGCCGAACACCCAGTACTTTACCCACTTCACGCGGTCGTGCATGGGCTTGGAGAGCTTGAACTGGAAGCGTTTCAGCCCGATCGCACCACCGATCTTGTAGAGCATCTCGGAGAGCGAGCCGAACGGGCACAGCCAGCCGCAGAACAGGCCCCGGCCCCACAGGAAGACCGTGACGATGATGAAGATCCAGAACAGGAAGATGAACGGGTCGGTGAGGAACAGCTCCCACTGCCACTGGAACAGCAGCGCGTGGAACCAGGTGAGTACCTGGGTGATCGACGGCTGTGCCAGCAGGTAAAAGCCGACGAAGCCGATGCTGATCGTCCAGGCCGCGTACTTGAAGGCATTGACCGGCCACTTGTTCTTCTGGGTCGAGGCGCGGGTGAGCCGGTCGCGGTGGGCATAGACCGTGGCCACGCCGACGAGCAGTCCGGCAAAGAGCGCAATCTCGACCGCCCGCATCTTCCAGATGCGCACCCAGGGCGCGTCGGGCTTGACGATCTTCGGCCGGCCGCCGTCCAGGTACTCGGCTGGCATCCAGTACTCGGTGTCGAAGTTGGCGAAGCTGCGATGGCCGGTGGCGCGGTCCACGCGGTTGCCGAGGAACACGAGCTTCCACGGGTAGGCGGCCGAGAACGACTCCGAGCGGACGATGAAGATCGCCGATTCGTCGAAGGCCGGCGCACCGGCGGCGTGCACGCCCCACAGGTTGCGGTAGTCGAGGTCGCGGAAGGTGAAGACGTCCATGCCCTGGCGCACCTGTACGCGGTCGTAGAGCCCGCCGCGTACGAAGCCCGAGCCCTTGAAGGATTCCTCACCGCCGCTACGGATGATGAAGAGTGCGTGTTCGCCCGCGCCGAGCTGGTTCATCAGGTTGCGGTAGCTGAGATCGCCGAGCACGGCGCGACCGACGTCGGGCTGGTTGAGATAGCCGAACCACAGGTCGATGAAGGGTTCGGGGCCGCGCGGCAGTCCGACCTGATCGGGGCGCACGGTGAGCCGCCGGACGCTGCCTTCGCGCACCAGCGTTGCCCAGTCGGGAGCGTGGCCGCGCTCGACGAAGCGCGCCTGCTCTCGAACGGTTGGGTCGAGGATGCCGACCTGGCGGGCGACCGCGCCACCCGATCGCATCATCACCTGGTTCTGCGCGACCACCGTGACGGTCGCGCCGGAGACGGCATCCAGACCGATCACGTTCTCGTCGCGCCGGGAGCGGCCGATCTCGATGTTGTCGCCGATGAATTTGCCGAGGTATTGCTCGTTGAAGCGCACCATCGCCGACTCGGGGATGCCCAGCAGGAGGATCGGTTCGGAGTGCTGCAGGATCTTCACGCCGACGAAGCGGCCGTCCTTGTCCATGCCGATCAAGGTGACGATGGGCTTGCCGGAGTAGGCCGGGATGTCGGTGATGTCGGTGGAGAGCATCACGTAGCCGAGCAGCTCGCGGCGACCGTCGCGCTCGCCGTAGGCCTCGACGTACCAGGGGCGGCCCTTGCGCTCCGAGAAGTCGTTTGCGCCGGGAAACACCTCGGCGCAGGGGGCGTAGTCGCACAGCCGCGGCGCCGTGTGAATCTCGGCCGGCAGCCGGGCATCGTAGGCCGTGGCCCCGGCGAGCGCCGGCACGAGCGCGGCACATGTCGCGAGCATCGTCTGTCGCAGGAAAGCGAGCAGGGTCTTCATATTGCGTGCCCGATGTGAATGGAATCCAAGCCAAGTCTAGAAGGCGAGCCGGGGCCTGTAATTGTTCCGCGTCAATTAGCAATCGATTGAAAGCTGAAATTCAAGCCGTCTGGGCACTGAAAACTTATTTCGAGTGTGATTTCCATCACGGAACTGTGCGGGGCATAGGAGGACACTCCCCATAACTGGGGAAAATTCCCCAGGTCTGATTGGGGTCGGGCAAGCCATGCCGGTCCGCACCCCCAGGCACATGGTTGGACAAATCGCAAATCAGCGGCGCCTTTTCGAGCGCCGCGGCGTCCGGGATAGCCCCGGGGGGAGTGGCTGACATGGCGAACACGATACTCATCGTCGAAGACGACGAAATCCTCGGGGACAACATCCGGGCCTATCTCGAGCGCTCCGGCTGGTCGGCGACGCTCTGCGAGTCGGCCGAGCAGGCGATTGCCGAGGCCGAGACCCTGCATCCCGAGGTGGTCCTGACCGACCTCAGGCTGCCCGGCATGAACGGGGTCGAGCTTGTCCGACGCATGCAGAAGACCGATCCCGATGCCAAGATGATCGTGATGACGGGCGACAGCAACGTTCATCACGCGGTCGATGCGATGAAATCGGGCGCATTCGACTACCTGACCAAGCCGCTGGTGCTTGCCGAACTCAAGCTCGTCGTCGATCGCGCGATCGACAACCGCCGCCTCGAGCAGCAGGTCTCCTTCTATCAGAGCCGCGAGGCACGCGATTCGAGCCTCGATGCGATGATCGGCACCTCCCGGCCGATGCAGGCGATGAAGGCGAT
>JARFTX010000127.1 GCA_029289265.1 Gammaproteobacteria bacterium | reverse complement strand
CCCACAGCGAGTGGCGGTCGTCGATCGCGAGGAAGGCGTAATCCGGGCCGGCGTCGATGTCGCCTGCCTGAAGTTCGGCCTCGCCCGCCCAGGTGCGCAGCAGCGCGGCGAACGACTGGTTCTCGTAGCCGCTGTTGCGCCGGATGTGCGCGAGAGGCGTTGCCGGGGCGCCGAGCAGGACTTCGAGCGCGCCGCCGCGCGCGCCGATCGCCGCGATCGGTCCGGCGTACACCGCCTGGGTGCTGGTGCCGAACCCGAGCTCGACGGTGAGCGGATCGCCCGGCGCAAGCTCCGGAAAGTCGGCTTGCGGCAGAAAGGTGAGCCGGCAGGTGGCGAGGATCGGCGCTGCCGCGAGCCGCGCGTCCACCGTCGCAACCGAGCGGCTCAGCGGATCGGGCAGGGCCGGGCCGCCCAGCGCAGCGAGCAGGTCGGCGCCGAAGCCGCCCGCGCCGGCCGCGCCGCCGCTGCCGCGCACGATCTTGACCGCCGGCGGTCCGGCCGGGGCGGTCGAGGGGGCAACGAGATCGAGATGGTCGGCGATCATGGCGGCAGCGTCGTCGTCCGCGCGTTGGCGGAGCGATACCAGGTGAGGTACTTCAGCACGCCGTCGCCCGGCGCGTCGCTGAACACGAACGGCAGCGTGTAGGGCGTGAGCGCCCCGGGTCCGACGAGCTGGTTCGGTCCGGTCACGGCCGGGCCCGGCACCGGCGCAGGTGCCGCCGGTCCGCCCTGGACGTGCAGGTGCAGGTGGTTGTGGAAGCTCACGCCGGTGCTGCCGGCCTGCATGATGGGATTGCCGGCGACCACGCGCGCGCCGATGATCTGGTTCGGCGCGCGGCCGTAAACGTTCTGCCACAGCGTGCGCACCCCGCCGGTCGCGCCGTGGCCGTAGGTGGCGTAGGTCGTCACCGCGGCGCCGCCCTGGTCGCGGTCGTGGCCGCCAACGGCAGTGTCGTGGCGGATCGTGATGAAGTTCCAGGTCGGCGTGTCGCCGCGCCAGCCGGCCCCGCCCATCACGCCGTTCGAGGCGGTGCGCGCGGCCGCGGCCTGGGCGTTGGTCGGGTCGATGTTGTCGGGGATCCAGTCGAAGAAATCGACGACCGTGCCGTCGCGCACTGCCAGGATTTCGTCGCCGAAGTCGTGGGCGAAGTCGTAGGCGTAGATCTGCGGGAAGCCGTTGAAGCGCATGTGGCTGAAGAAGCCGAGGTTCGCCTGCCCGACGTACATCGCCGTGTCCGCCGCGTAGGGCAGGCGATAGGGAGAGTCCGCCTTGTCCGGATAGCCGGGAAAGTCGACGCGCGGCGGCACCGTGTAGGGATTGCCGTTCGGGTCGATGCGCGGGTTGTAGCGGCCGCCGTCGGTGCCGCCTTCCTTGGTGGTGTAGAACTCCAGGATGAAGGTGAGCAGTCCGACCAGCGCGCCGATGCCGACCTTCTCGCCCAGTTGCGCCGGGGTCGCGGTGCGGGCGATCGACCACGCGACGAAAGTGCCCAGCATGTTGCCGAAGGCGTTGGCGAGCGGCGCGGCCGGGAACAGCCACGGAAAGAACAGCGGGCTCGCGCTCAGCGCGCCGTTGTTGTCGAAGGGTAGGCCGTAGTCGTCGCGCGGAATCATCGCCTGGAAGGCGAGGCCGATCAGCAGATTGACCAGGCCGATGATGGGGCCGCCCATGTCCCAGTTCTTCGGCCGCAGGTCGTCGCCGAGCGCAGGCGGCGTGCCGGCGCCGGTCTGGTTGATCAAGGTGAAGAGCGAAAGCGAGATGTCGCGCACGCCGTGGGTGATCGCCGCGATCTTGTAGGCCGACAGCGCATCGCCGCCGATCAGGGTGAGCCACTGCAGAAAGCCGAGCCCGGCGGTGGTGCGGGTGTGCACGCCCTCGAACGAGCCGCCGAACACCATCAGCATGGGCGCGAGCGCCGAGAACAGCCAGGTCGAGCCGACGCCCCAGCCGAGCGAGCGCGAGATCTCCGACGGCAGCGGCGCGCCGGCTGCGGCCCGTCCGGTCATGTCGGCCCAGTTCCACAGCCACAACGGGATGTTGCAGGCGTACTCCTGGGGGCTCATGCCCATCGCGACGGCGTGCCACATGCCGGCCGCGCCCTTCGCCAGCACCGCCGTGACGAAGGCCCAGTCCTCGAGGAAGCCGGGGGAGATCGCGCCGAAGCTGAAGTGCTCGGTGCTGGGCGGGCCGGCGAACTGCGGCGCCTGGTACCACTGGAAGGGCGTCTCGGCGCTGTGCAGCACCACGTCGTCGTCGCCCGGGCGTCGGCGCACGAGCTGCCGGCCGTCCTTCGACAGCCAGATCTCCTCGTTGG
>JARFTX010000126.1 GCA_029289265.1 Gammaproteobacteria bacterium | reverse complement strand
CGACGAAATCGGCGATCACGCCGTCCTTCATCGGGCGGATCGCGGTGATGTTGCCGGGCGTCTTGCCGAGCATCTGTTTCGCCGCCGAGCCGACCGCCTGGATGGTGCGCTTGGCGTTCGGGCCGCCCTCGGTACGGATCGCCACGACCGAAGGTTCGTCGAGGACGATGCCTTTGCCGCGCACATAAATCAGGGTGTTGGCCGTGCCGAGATCGATGGCGAGATCGCTGGAAAAATAGGAACGCAGGAAACCGAACATGAATGAATTCCGAAACCGGGTGAGGAGAGGGCGTCCGGGCCGGCGGACGCGTTCCGCCCGAACGGGCGAAAGGCGATTATGATAACCTACAAACCTTTACGTATTCAGCAGGTTTTGTTACCGCATGTCGCTCTCCACTGACCAGGTGCGGCGCATCGCGCGGCTCGCCCGCATCGACCTCGGCGAGGCCGAAATCACGGCCACGCAGGCCAAGCTCAACAGCATTCTCGGCCTGATCGAGCAGATGCAGGCCGTGGATACCCGCGCCGTCGAACCGATGAGCCACCCGCAGGAGCTCGCGCAGCGCCTGCGCGAGGACGCCGTGACCGAAGCCGACCGCCGCGACGCGTTCCAGAAGATCGCCCCGGCGACCGAGGCCGGCCTGTACCTGGTGCCCAAGGTCATCGAATAACCGTCCGACCCCGGCCGCAGTCACCGTCGCGCCCGGCACGACCGATCCGCCACCCCAGCGAGACCCCATGATCCACGCCAGTCTGACCGAACTGCGGGCTGCGCTCGATGCGCGGCGCATCTCCAGCGTCGAGCTCGCCGGCCTCTTTCTAGAGCGCATCGAACGGCTCGACCCCAAGCTCAACGCCTTCATCACCGTCGACCGCGACGGCGCGCTCGCCGCCGCGCGCGCGGCCGACACACGCATCGCCGAAGGCCGCGCCGGACCGCTCACCGGTATCCCGATCGCCCACAAGGACGTGTTCTGCACCGAGGGGCTCGCGACGAGCTGCGGATCGAAGATGCTCGCGAACTTCGTCAGCCCCTACGACGCCCATGTCGTCGCCCGACTCAAGGCCGAAGGGGCGGTGATGCTCGGCAAGACCAATATGGACGAGTTCGCGATGGGCTCGTCGAACGAGAACTCGCACTTCGGCCCGACGCGCAATCCCTGGGACACCGCGCGGGTGCCCGGCGGCTCCTCGGGCGGCTCGGCGGCGGCAGTCGCTGCGCGCCTCGCGCCGGCCGCGACCGGCACCGACACCGGCGGCTCGGTGCGCCAGCCGGCCGCGCTCACCGGCGTGACCGGCATCAAGCCGACCTACGGCGTGGTGAGCCGCTACGGCATGATCGCCTACGCCTCCTCGCTCGACCAGGGCGGCGCCTTCGGCGCCTCGTCGGCGGACTGCGCGCTCATGCTCGGCGCGATGGCCGGCTTCGACCCGCGCGACTCGACCAGCCTCGAGCGCACGCCCGAGGACTACACGCGCGCGCTCGGCGACGGCGCCGGCGGGCAGCCGCTCGCCGGCCTCACCATCGGCCTGCCGGTCGAGTTCTTCGGCCCCGGCATGGCCGACGACGTGCGCGCCGCGGTCGAGGCGGCGCTCGACACCTATCGCGCACTCGGCGCGCGCACCGTCGAGGTGAGCCTGCCCAACGCGCGGCTGGCCATTCCGGCCTATTACGTGATCGCGCCGGCCGAGGCCTCGAGCAACCTGTCGCGCTTCGACGGCGTGCGCTACGGCCACCGCGTCGCCGAGTACACGGACCTCGCCGACATGTATGCGAAGAGCCGCGCCGAGGGCTTCGGCGCCGAGGTCAAGCGCCGCATCCTGATCGGCACCTACGTGCTCTCGCACGGCTACTACGACGCCTACTACCTGCAGGCGCAGAAGCTGCGGCGCCTGATCGCCGAGGACTTCCGCGCCGCCTTCGCGCGCTGCGACGTGATCGCCGGGCCGACCAGCCCGACCACGGCCTGGGCGATCGGCGAGAAGGCCGACGACCCGGTGCAGATGTACCTGTCGGACATCTACACCATCGCCGTGAACCTCGCCGGGCTGCCGGCGCTGTCGCACCCCTGCGGCTTCGGCGCAGGACGCCTGCCGGTCGGCCTGCAGCTGATCGGCGGCTACTTCGCCGAGGCACGCCTGCTCGGCGCCGCCCACCGCTACCAGCAGGCGACCGACTGGCACCTGCAGCGCCCGGCCGACGGCGCCTGAACCGGAGAGCCCCGCATCATGAGCACACGCGATTGGGAAGTGGTGATCGGACTCGAGGTCCATGCCCAGCTCAACACCGCCTCCAAGATCTTCTCCGGCGCCTCGACCGCCTTCGGCGCCGC
>JARFTX010000079.1:8467-11761 GCA_029289265.1 Gammaproteobacteria bacterium | reverse complement strand
TCACCCATCGGCGAGCACGAAGCGGTAGCCCCGCCCGCGCACCGTCTCGATCGGCTGCCAGCGCCCGTCCGGGTCGATTTTGCGGCGCAGCCGACCGATCAGCACCTCGAGCACGTTGCTGTCGCGGTCCTCGTCATGCGGATAGAGGTAGTCGGTGAGCTCCTGGCGCGACACGACCCGCTCGCGGTGGCGCGCGAGGTACTCGAGCAGCTTGAACTCGAATGCGGTGAGCTCGACGGGGCGCCCTTCGCAGCTCGCCTGCTGGGCGTCGAGGTCGATGCGATAGGGGCCGGCGGACAGCACCGCGCCGGCCGAACCCGACGCGCGCCGCCACAAGGCGCGCACGCGGGCGATCAGCTCGGGCGGCTCGAAGGGCTTGGTGAGGTAGTCGTCGGCGCCGCTCTCCAGCCCCTCGACCTTCTCCTGCCAGCGCCCGCGTGCGGTCAGAATCAGGATCGGCAGGCGCGAGCCGTTCGCGCGCAGGCGCCGGATCAGGTCGAGGCCGGAGAGCTTGGGCAGCCCCAGGTCGACCACCGCGACGTCGAACGGGTACTCGCTCGCGAGGTAGTGGCCTTCCTCGCCGTCGCCCGCCTCCTCGACGCTCGCGCCGGCCTGCGCGAGCGCCGCGGCGACCGCCCGGCGCAGCGGCGCATCGTCCTCGATCACCAGCACGCGCATCAGCGCAGCGCCCCTGTGCGGGCATCGACGACGACGATGCGCACCTCGCCCGAGGGCGTCAGCACCCGTACCAGAAACACCGGATCGCCGTTGCGGCTGGACGCCTCGACCGCCAGCACGCGGCCCCCGGTCGCCTGCGCGGCCGCCGCCGCGGCCTCGTCGCGGTCGATGGCGAAGGCGAGCGGTGCAGCCAACGCGATCATCCCGATCAGCAGCAGGCGCGACAGCAAGAGTTTCATCGCAATGCGCTCCTCGGATTCGGTTGGGCGGCGCCGCTGCGCGCCGCCCTCGGGTTCAGGATCGTGCTCACGCCGGCGTGACCGAAACGTTGACCCGCATCCGGCGCCCCGGGTGCTCGGTCATGAAGCGGGTGTATTGGCGGCCATTGTACTCGTAGGTGACGTTGTAGCCGGTCAGACGGTTCTCCCACTGATCGACGCTGTAGCAGCGCTGCACCTCGCGCCCGTAGGGCGCATGCTGCGCGCTGCGGTAGCCGTCGTTGTCGATGCGGTCGCCGACGATCGCGCCGACCACCGCGCCGACTGCGGTCGCTGCGGCACGCCCGTTGCCTTTGCCGACCTGGTTGCCGATCACGCCGCCGGCCACGCCGCCGATCACTGCGCCGCCCAGCGAACGGTCGCCGCCGCGATAGCCACGATCGTCATAGACCGTCTCGGTGGTGCATTGCTGCACCGGCACGTTTACGCGCTGGTATTGCGGCTGGACGTGCGTGACGCGCGCCCAGTCCTGGTAGCTCGCGTTGTGATGGGGATGGCCCCGACCCGGGCCGCCGGCCTGGACGGTGGCGGCGATGCCGATCAGGGACACTGCGAGAACGATGTCGAGCTTTTTCATGGTGCTTCTCCTTTCTTGCCAGTTCGCATCGCGGTCTGCGCTGCGTTGGGGAGAAGCTTAGGCCTGCATCGCTGAACAAATCCTGAACGTGGGACGAGCACCCTCGCGCTTCCCGCGCTTGGCCGCCTGTCGCCGGCAACCGACCTCGCTCCGGGCCGCGTCGGCTCGCTGCCATGAGGCCGAGCAGCGCCGCCAGTGCTCCTCGCGGATTGTTCGGTGAGTCGTCGTCGGTCGTGTCATGGCGACACCCGGAACAGGCATTCATTCAGCGACTTGGCGAATCGCTCCGACCCTACTGTCGGGAAGCGGCGACATCTTCGTCCGGCGTCGAATCCGCCTTCCGGAGCAACGCTCTGATCCGGAAGAGTATTCCCAGGTGGTACGGACCATGCTGGAGGATGCCGCACCACGAGAAGGTGGGACCCGGCAAGGCAGTTTGCCGGCACGGCCGCGATGCGCCACCGAAGAAGCGCAGGACCCACCGAATGCGTCCCGGCGCAAATCCGTTAGAAGGGACGACTTATCGTCCTCGAATGACAACCAGGCGTGCCCCGTTGTCGACGACGACCGCGATGCGCACTGGTACCGGCGCCCCCAACCCCGCAAGAAAGGAAGACCAGAGATGGAAATGATCAGACTCGCCTTCGTGTACGTCCACCTCATCGCGTGCTGTGTCGCGCTCGGCGCGATCCTGAAGAGCGACGCAACCATGCTGTCGCGTCTGGTGCAGGGCCGCGGCGACGAACCCGACGAACACCTGACGCAGCTCGCGCGCCTGGTGTCGATCGCGCTGGCCATTCTATGGGCGACGGGCGCCTACCTCATCTGGGCCGATGCGTCCGCCGCCGGTCTTGCCGAGACACTTGCCAACCCCAAGCTCCAGGCCAAGATCATTCTCGTGACGATCCTCACCATCAACGGGCTGCTTCTGCATTTCCGCATCCTGCCGATGCTGTCGCGCGCTGGCTCGCTGTTGCAGCTCGGCAGCTGGCAGCGCAACCTCGCGCTGGCAGCCGGCGTGTTGTCAGGTGTCTCCTGGATGTACGCCGCGTTCATGGGGATCGCCCGCCCACTCGCGTGGAAATACCCACTCGCCGAGTTGCTGCAGCCCTATCCTGTGCTGATCGTCGCAACGTTCGCGGCGATGTGGCTACTGACCGCGCGCGCGCTCCGCCTCGACGGGACCCCAGGACGGCTCGTCGGCGCGCCGCGTAGCTGAGACGCCTTGTGTGGGCCGGGCGCGGGTGGCCGTCCGGCGCGCAAGCGCGTCGCGTCGCCCCGGCAACCGCCAGCCCGACGCAGCGGCCCGAACGACCTCAACGTTCGACCTCGTCGAAGTCGCCCTGGGGCGGGGAGTTCGTCTGCGGGCCCCGACCGTTGCGATCGTCACTCGCCTGCGCCGACGACCGCTGCACCAGGCTCACGCGCGCCGGCGGCGCCTCCCCGCGCTTGTCCTCGCCGAAGTAGAGGGTCATGTGCGGGAACGGGATCTCGATGCCGGCGGCGTCGAAGTGACGCTTGACCAGGCGGTTGTACTCGCGCCCGATCGCGAACTGCGAGCCGGGCACGGTCTTGATCCGGACACGGATGTTCACCGAGCTGTCGGCGAGCGCGGTGACGCCATGCACCTCGAGCTCGTGATCGAGGATCTTGTCGCGATGCTCGGGGTTGTCGATCAGCTCGGCGAAGGCGGCGCGCAGATGCACGATCACCTCGTCGGTGTCCTCGCGGTAGGCCACGCCGTACTCGCCGACGTGGTAG
>JARFTX010000079.1:0-8367 GCA_029289265.1 Gammaproteobacteria bacterium | reverse complement strand
CCGGCGAGCAGCGGCGCAATGTTGATGCCGATCTCGGCGAGCACGACCATCACCGTGAGCACCACCAGCGCGATCGCGATCGCGTTCCTGAAGATGGTCAGCAGGGTGCGGGCTCGCGGATTGGGTTCCTCGCCGGCCTCGGGGTTGAGCCGGAACTCGATCCAGCTCGCCACCAGCAGCCACACCAGCAACGCGAGCGCGATGATCAGCGCGACCGATACCGCCCGGCCCAACACCTGCGCGCCCGCGTCGGACGCGACCCATGCGCCGAGATCGAACGGGGACCAGGCATCGACGACGACCGCGATGACGACGGCGAGGATGGTGAAGCGTGCGATCTTGAGGGCGGTCGGCACGTAGGCGTTGAGCCGCGCCTCGAGCAGCGGAAACTTGACGCGCATCTCGTCGCCGAGGCGGATGCGGCGCAGGATCACCTGGGTCAGCAGGGCGGCGAGCGCGATGCCGACCGCGACCGCGACCAGCGTCTGCACCGTCGCGGCGATCATGAAAGGCAGCGCCTGCTCGGGAAAGAGGATCGAGGTCACCAGGATCGCGGCGAGGTAGGCGGTCGCGACGAGGTGCCAGACGCGCGCGGCCATGTTCAGGCTGATGCGGCCGAACGGCGACTGCATGCGCTGCGCCAGCGTCTCGAAGGCGCCGCGCACGCGGGCGCGGTTCTGCATCACGATCACGGCGGCCTTGAGCAGTGCCGTGAGCATGATCAGAATGGCGATCGCGCGCCCGAGCTCCGGCGAGAGGTAGTGATTGATCGAGGGCACGACCAGCATCAGGCCGTAGCCGAGGAAGAACACCAGGCGCGAGACCCAGGTGTACCAGTACGCCGACTCCTCGGCCGCCAGCGGCAGCAGGCGTAGATGCTCGCCGCGCCGCGAGAACACGACGCGCAGCAGCACACGGATCAGCTCGACCAGCAGGAAGGCGTTCAGAAAGAGTGACTCCTGGACGCTCATCTCGCCCACGCCGCCGAGCACGAACAGCGCGATGCCGTAGCCGGCGAGCCATGCCAGGGCGATCGTGGCGGCGTCGACCGCGGCAGCCCCGACGACCGCCATGGCGCGGCGCATCAGCGCGAGGGCCGCGCCGTCGACCGGCGTCGCATAGCGGTCGAGGGCACGAAAGGCCGCACCGGCGGCCGCGCTCAGCGCCTTGAAGATCAGCAGCGTCGCGACGATCAGCACGACGAACTCGCCGGCGTCCCAGGCGACATCGACCGGGTCGGCCTGGGCGAGTCGCCCCCAGGCCTGGCCGACGGCCTGGAACGCGTCGCTTGCCTCGCGTACCACGCCCTCGGCGACCCGTTGGGTGAAGTCGGCGATGCGACTCGCGATCGGCGCAGCCTCGGGGGCCGCGGCGAGCGCACCGGCGGCCTCGTCTTCGCCGAGTCGGCGCAAGCTCTCGATCAGCGCCTTGCGGGTGGCTTCGTCCTCGAGCAGATCGGCGAGGCGGTCGTAGCCGCCCTGGGTCGACGGCGGCTCGCCGGCCGGCTGCGCCGCCGCACCGCCGACGGGCAGCAGCAAGGACAGGGTCAGGACCAGGACGAATCTCAGGAGGGCGGTTATTCTGTGCGTCACACCTCGGCTCCTTCGTGTCGTGCAATGGGAGACCGGCCGGGGCAGCGGTCACGCGCGATCGACGCCGCGCCGCAGTCGGCGGACACGTCGCGAGCCGCGCCGCGACGCCCGCCGACGGGACCGGACAGGGTCTGCAAGTCTAGCATGAGCCGCCGCCCGCCCCGATTCGGCGCTGCGGCCGGAGCCCGACCGGCGGCGTGCAATGCGCCCGAAATCGGGGCATCATCGCTACGCATTCGGCGTAACGCGCGGCGCGCGCGGACGACCGGCGGGTCGACGCCGGCGCGGGCGCGTCCCGCGAGGACCGGCATGCACCGCGAGGCAGCGATGCGCGCACGAACGCCGCGGGGTCTCGGTGCCCGGTCGCGGCAAGGCGGGCGGGGCAAGCGAACGGCAGCTGGAGACGGCAGATGGAGTACTTCCACAGACAGTACAACCGTCCGGGCAGCGCGCCCGGCATGGTGGAGGCCGGCGACGAGGCGCCGCCCA
Organism: Gammaproteobacteria bacterium; assembly: GCA_029289265.1. Taxonomy (GTDB): domain Bacteria; phylum Pseudomonadota; class Gammaproteobacteria; order Burkholderiales; family Rhodocyclaceae; genus JARFTX01. The sequence continues at coordinate 6,286 of JARFTX010000079.1, read as the reverse complement.
CGGAAGGCTGGCGCATCCGGCTGGTCCGCTACGACGCCGCCCGCTTCGAGGACCGCGACGGGATCGACCTCGACGCGGCCCTGGCCCCGGCGCCGGGGCTGAAGCTGTGGCTGGACGTCGCCGGCAAGCCCGACCCGGCGCTGCTGCGGCGCCTGGGCGAGCGCTTCGGGCTGCATACGCTCGCCCTCGAGGACGTGATGCACGCCGGCCAGCGGCCCAAGGTGGAGGCCTTCGGCGACCAGGTCTTCGTCGTGCTCAACATGCCGCTGTGGCGCGAGCGCTGGCTGGCGATCCAGCAGGTCAGCCTGTTTCTCGGCGCGGACTTCGTGATCAGTTTTCACAGCGGCAGCGCCGACATCTTCGAGCCGGTGCGCCGGCGCATGGAATCGAGCCCGGGCGGACGGCTGCGCGGCAACCGCGCCGACTACCTGCTCTACGCCCTCACCGATCTGGTCGTCGACCAGAACTTTCCGATCCTCGAAGGCTACGGCGAAGAACTCCAGGAGATCGAGAGCATCCTCGTCGGCAAGCTCACCGCGAACCTGCAGGAACGCATCCACGAGACGCGCCGCGAGCTGGTGTTCCTCAAGCGCGCCCTGTGGTCGCAGCGCGACGCCACGCACAGCCTGCTGCACAAGGACATCGAGCAGATCGCCGCGGAGACGCGCCTCTACCTGCGCGACTGCCACGATCACGCCAGTCACGTGCTCGAGCTGGTCGAGAACTACCTCGACATGGCCGCGGCGCTGCTCGAGATGCAGCTCGCCAACATCAACCAGCGCACCAACGAGTCGATGCGCGTGCTCACCGTGATCGCGACGATCTTCATCCCGCTGTCCTTCCTCGTGGGCCTGTACGGGATGAACTTCGACACTTCCAGTCCGTGGAACATGCCCGAGCTGGGCTGGCGCTACGGCTACCTCTTCGTCTGGGTCCTGATCGTCGCCGTCGCCGGCGGCATGCTGGCGTACTTCAAGCGGCGCGGCTGGTGGTAGCACCGTCGCCGCAGTGGCGATAGCGGGAGAAATGCGGGCTAGAGTCTGAAATGGGCGACCTCGAGTCGCACGTCCTGCGCCAGCGCCTCGAGCCGCCCGGCGGTGCTGGCGGTCTCGCCGACCGCGGCATTGTTCTGCTCGGCCATCTGCGCGATCCGCTCGACGTTGCGGGCGAGCTCGTGGCTTGCCGCGCTCTGCTCCTTGAGCGCGGCGGAGATGTCGGTCACCTGCTGCACCACCGAGCGCGCCCCGCGGCGGATCTCGTCCATGGCCGCGCCGGCGCGGCGCGTCAGCACGACGCCTTCGCGCACACGCTCGACGCCGCGATTCATCGACTTCACCGCCTCGTCGGTCCCGCTCTGGATCGCCTGCACCATGCCGGCGATCTGCTGGGTCGCGCCGCTGGTGCGTTCGGCGAGCTTGCGCACTTCGTCGGCGACCACGGCGAAGCCGCGCCCGGCCTCGCCGGCGCGCGCGGCCTCGATCGCTGCGTTGAGCGCGAGCAGGTTGGTCTGGTCCGCGATCTCGCGGATGACCTTGACGATGGCGCTGATCTCGCCGGACTTGCGCCCCAGCGCCTCGATCGCCGAGGCCGTGGCGTCGACCTCCTGGGCAATGACCTCCATCTCCTGCCCGGTCTGCCCGACCACCTGCGCGCCGCTGTCCGAGATCTCGCCCGATTGGCCGGAGATCGCCTCCGCTTCGCCGGCGTGACGGCCGATCTCGGCAATGCTGACGGTCATCTGCTCGACGCCCGCGGCCATGCTCGATGCCGCCTCGCTCTGATAGGCCGAGCTCTGGTTGAGCTGGGTGGCCGAGGCCGCGAGCGCGGCGGCGGCCTCGCCGACCTCGTCGGCGCTCGCCTGGATCCGGCGCATCACGTCGGCCGTCGCCTGCGCCATCGCGTTGAAGCGCTCGGCCGCCGTGCGCAGCTCGTCGCGCGCGGTCAGCTCGATGCGGGCGCCCAGCTCGCCGCGCCCGAGCCGCTCGGCACCCTCGCCGAGCTCGCGAATGCTGCGCCCGATCGCGAGGAACAGCGCGATCAGCACATAGGCGAGCAGCGCGATCGAGAGCACGGTCACCGCAACGGCGCTCATGAAGCTCGCCTCGAGCGCCTCGCGGCGCTCGGCGAACAGGGCCTCGACGGTCGGCACCAGCGTCGTCGCCGCCTGGTTGAAGGCCAACTCGAGCGCCCGGGTGCCCGAGTCGAAGAACTCGACGGCATTCTGCTCGAAGCGGCGGTCGATGATGTCGTCGATGACGCGCCCGCGCATCGCCTCGACCGCGAGCGAGAACTCGACGCGGAGGTCGTCGAGCACCGCCTGCTGCGCCGGATTGGCGTGGATCGCCTGCTCCAGCAGGCTGTCGGCCGCCAGCATGGCATGATCGAGCTCGCCGATCAGCAGCGAGATCCGCAGCTGCCGGCCCTGGCTGAGATAGCGTTCCTCGAGGATCGCGGCGCCCTGGTCGCGAAGACGTCCGAGGCGCTCGGTCGCGTCCGGGACGGTCTCGGTGAGCACCGCGAGCAGCGAGGCGCTGGCGGGGTCGGGGTCCCGGGCAAGACCGAAGTCCTGGGCCAGGGCATGCAGCACTTGGGTGGCGTTATTGACGATGAGCGTATGGCCGTCGAACAGCCACTGCGCACTGGCGGTGCCGGCGGGCTCGCGCAGCCGGCCCCACATCTGGGCGGCCTCCTCCCACAGCGCCGTCCGCCGCTCGGCGTTGCGGCCGCCGCGCCCGTCCAACGCCGCGAGCGCGCGCCGCGCCTCGTCCATCGCCGCCGCGAGCGACTGCGTCGCCGCCGGCAGCCGTCGTTCCATCTCCGAGCCGGCATTGTTGAGCGCGCCCGTGGCCACTCCGCGACGCAACTGGGCGGCCTCGACCACCCTGAGCAGGGGCACGATGGCCGGCAGCACCTCGCGCTCGCGCTCGACGAAGGCAACATCCGCACGCAGGGAAGCGATCAGGGCCGCCAGCAGGTAGCCGATCGTGAGCGCGGAAATGATGCCGAGCAGCAGGAACTTCCACCGGAACCGCAGGCGGTTCAGGAGGGCAATGGCGGGCGTGAAGAACAAGTACATCGGGCAATCTCCGGAGGCCGACCGTGTTCATCCGAGGGTACGGACGAAGCGGCAGCTCCTGCCGCGGGGCAGGGGTGGCTGCCGATTTATCGGCCGCCGGCCCGGTTTCTTTAGCCCGGCACGCGCCCCGCTCTGCCCGGCCGCCGCCAAGCGACGAAGCCTAGGCGGCCGGTGCCCGGTCGCGGTCGACGACTTCGCGCCAGTCCGGTTGGGCAAAGAACTCACGTGTCTCGCGCACGATCAGCCCGGAAAGCATCAGCAGCCCGACGAGGTTGGGCAGCGCCATCAGCCCATTCATGATGTCGGCGAAGGTCCATACCAGCTCCAGTTCCTGCACCGCGCCGATGAAGATGGCGATCACGAATGCGACCCGATAGGGCACGACCGCGGCGCGGCCGAACAGCCGATCCATGTTGCGCTCGCCGTAATAGGCCCAGCCGAGCAGGGTCGAAAAGGCGAAGCAGGCCACGCCCAGGGTCACGATGATGCCGCCCCAGTCGCCGGGCAGGCCGCGCGTGAAGGCGAGCCGCGTCAGCACGGCGCCGGTCTCGCCCGAGGTCCACGCGCCGGTGACGATGATCGCGAGCCCGGTGAAGGACACCACCACGAGCGTGTCGATGAAGGTCTGGGTCATCGACACCAGCGCCTGGCGCACCGGGCTCGAGGTTTGCGCCGCCGCGGCGGCGATGCCGCCGGTGCCGAGGCCGGACTCGTTCGAGAAGATGCCGCGCGCCACACCGAAGCGGATCGCCGCCGCGACGCCGGCGCCGGCAAAGCCGCCGGTCGCGGCGGTGCCGGTGAAGGCGTCGGTGAAGATCATCGCGATCGCGCCGGGCAGCGCGCCGATGTTCGCCGCGATCACCCAGGTCGCGCCCAGGATGTAGGCAATGATCATGAACGGGACGAACAGCGCGGTGAAGCGGCCGATCCAGGTGATGCCGCCGAGAATGACGATGCCGGCGCCGACGGTGAGCACCAGCCCGGTGATCCAGGTCGAGACGCCGAACTCGGCGTGCACGGCCGCGGCCACGCTGTTCGACTGCACCATGTTGCCGATGCCGAAGGCGGCGATCGCCGCGGCGATCGCGAAAAAGATCGCGAGAAAGCTGCCGAAGCGGTTCGGAATGCCCTCCGAGAGGTAGAACTGGGGCCCGCCGGACTGCTCGCCGGCAGCGTCAACCCGGCGAAAGCGTACGCCGAGGAAGGCCTCGGAGTACTTGGTCGCCATGCCGACCAGGCCGGTCACCCACATCCACAGCAGCGCCCCGGGGCCGCCGAGAAAGATCGCCGTTGCGACGCCGGCGATGTTGCCGACGCCGACCGTCGCCGAAAGCGCCACGGAAAGCGCCTGATAATGCGAGATGTCGCCGACCGCACCACCCTCGCGACGCTTCACGAGCGCGAGCCACAGCGCATATCCGAGCTTGTGGAACTGCAGCGCCCGCAACACCATCGTCAGGTACAGCCCGGTGAGCAGCAACAGCGGAATCAGCAGCGCCGGGCCCCAGATGAAACCGGAAACCGAATCGAGCCACTCTTGCATGATGGTCTCCCCGCGAAACGCGCCACCCGGGCCGCGGCGGCAACATGCGGCCCCGGCCGGGCCCGGATGACGTGCGAGAGAACGGACGAAGTGCGCCTGCGCCGCACGGCACGACGCCCCCCTGATGCCCAGCATAGAGGCCGCCCGGCGCGGCTTCAAGGCGCGTGCAGTCGGTCCGGATGGCCGCCCCGCCGGCGGAAGCGCCGACGGGCGACGCTGCGTCACGGTGACACGGCCATGCACATGGTCTTGCCGGGCGTTGTGGACACGACGCCGGGAAGAATGCGGGCTAGGATGAATAAGAGCGATCGAGGAGCGTTCGGCATGGTGTGGAGACCGGATCCAGGCGGCCGGGCCGGCGCAGGGAAGGCATGGTCCACGTGCCGGCCGGCCACTTCGAGGCGGCCGCCGTGGCAGCGGCTGGCGGCCGCCGTCGCGACGGCGGCGGGGTCCGCGCCTGCGGTCGCGGCCGAGCCCGAGAGCGCGGAGTTCCGGCTGCTGTTCCTGCTCTTCCTCGCCGGCTTCACCGCGATCATGCTGTGGTCGTCGCTGCCGCGGCGCGGCCGCGCCGACTTCATCCCGCCGGAGCTGCTGCGCACCTTCGCGCGCAGCAAGGCACTGGCCGCAGTGCCGCCGGCCTCGGACAAGCCTGCGCGAGACGGCGGTGCGTCGGCGCACCGCCGTCACTCGAGCAACCCGGCGGCGGCTCGCCCGGCGCGCGGCGGCGCGGTGTTCCGCGGCCAGCTCGAAGGCCTGCCGATCACCCTCGACGAGGCCTGGGGCGGGCGCAGCGCGGCCAATGCCTGGCAGGGGCAACCCTATCTTCGCCTGTCGGTCGCGCTGCCCGATGCGCCGCGCTCGCTCGAACTGCGCCCGGCCGGCCTCGCCGACGTGCTGCGGGGCCGGGCCGGGCTGCTGCGCCGTCCCGGCCGCGACGGCGACCGAGGCCGACTGGTCGCGCGCTTCTCGCGCCGCCCGCTCGATCGTTCCAAGGAAAGGATGTTCCTCTCCGACGCGCGTCGGCGCATCCTCGAGGACTTCGAGGCCGAGCACGGCGGCCTGCATATGTACGACGGCCGCCTGTTCGTGATCCGCCACCGCTTCGACGTGAATGTGCGCGAACTCGACCGGCTCTACGACGCGCTGGGGAGCCTGGTCAGGACGCTGCGCGAGAACCCTTGAGGCGGAGCCGCCGGCGCCCCGCTTGGGCGGCTGCGCCGCCAGGGCCGATGGGCATCCGCGGACCGGACGCTCAGGTGGGCGTCTGTCCGGTGAAGCTGCCGAGGATTTCGGCGACCTCCTCGCGCGGCAGCGCGCGCACGATGAACACCAGGCGGCTGCGTCGATCGTCGTAAGGCGAAGTGTCCGGCCAGGCCGGAAGGCTCGTCGGTGGATAGGCGACGTGCTGAACGCACTGCACGACGCGTGGCAGCGTATCGCCGGCGACGTTCAGCAGGCCCTTGACGCGCAGGATGCGCGCGCCGTAGACCTGCAGCAGCAGCCCCAGGCCGTCGGAGAAGCCGAGCCAGTCGAGCGGTTGATCGAAACCGAGCACGTAGCTGGTGATGGTGTCGTCGTGCCGCGTCGGCGTCTCGCCCGACTGCAACGCCGACGCCGCGGCGTCACCCGCCTCGTCCACGGCAGCGGGCCGGGAGCTCGGCCCGGTC
>JARFTX010000078.1 GCA_029289265.1 Gammaproteobacteria bacterium | reverse complement strand
CTCCGACGGCACCTGCAACGGCGGCTCGGATTCGGCGGCGGCCGGCGGCGGCGCAGCCGGCTCCGGCGCATCTCCGCTGTCATAGACGGTGAGCCCGATCACGAGCAGGATGATCAGCGCCACCCCCAACCCCGCGCGATACAGCAGATCCCGGCGCGAACGCTGGGCGTCGAGCACCACTTTGTAATCCGAATGCCGCCCCCCCAGGCCCATCATGATGACTTCCCCTCCCCTTCTTGGTGCCCACCCTGGGCTAGCGTGCGCACCAGGTCGGCCTCGGCGACCGAAATCCCGCAGCGCTCGGCGATCGCCTCGACGCCCAGGCCGCGGCGCGCGAACACCAGTGCTTCGTTGTACTCGGGCGAGATGCTTTGCGTCGCGGTGTTGGCGTCGACCTGCTCCTTGAGCGCAGCCATGCCGGTTTCGAGTGCCCGGACGGTCTCGCGCTGCGCCTCCAGTTCCGCCCGCAGTTGCTCGACCTCGCGACGCAGCTGCTGCAACTCGAGGGTGCTGCGAAAGGCGCCTTCGGCGCCCGCGGTGGCCGGTGCCGGCGCGGGCGTCTCCGCAGCCGAGGCCTGGAGCACGAACAGCGGGCCGTCGTCGCGCGCCGGCGGGGCGGCTTCCGGCTGCGCCGCGGGGCCGGCCTTGGCCGGGGCTTCCGGCCGCGTCGCGGCGCTGGCCGTGGCCGGCATTTCGGCCGCAGCACGCGGCTCCTCGCCGCGCCCCGCCGCAAGCGCCGCGTCCGGCGATGTACCGCCGGGGGCGGTCGCCGCGCCGCGCTGAGCGGCCTTGTCGGTCGATGCGATGGAACGCGGCGGGCCCGCCCGCCAGGCGCGGTAGAGCTCGTAGGCGACGTAGGCGACCAGGGCCGCGATGACGACGAGGATCAGCTCGCGCACGGTCGGCCGCCCCTATCCGGCGAGGCGCGCCAGCGCCTGGTCGAGATCCCAGACGATGTCGTCTAGCGTCTCGATGCCGATCGACAGGCGCACCATGTCGGGCGGCACCCCGGCCGCGCGCTGCTCCGCTTCGGAGAGTTGACGGTGGGTCGTCGAGGCCGGGTGGATCACCAGTGTCTTGGCATCGCCGACGTTGGCGAGGTGGCTGATCATCTGCAGCGCGTCGATGAAGCGCTCGCCGGCGGGCTGCCCGCCGCGGATGCCAAAGGAGAGAATCGCGCCGGCGCCGCGCGGCAGGTACTTTTCGGCGAGCGCACGGTTGGGTCCGTCGCCCAGGCCCGGGTAGTTCACCCATTCGACCATCGGGTGCTCCGCGAGGAAGCGCGCGACCGCCGCCGCGTTGGCGACGTGGCGGTCCATGCGCACGTGCAGCGTCTCCAGTCCCTGCAGCAGCAGGAAGGCGTTGAACGGCGAGAGCGCCGGACCGAAGGTGCGCAGCGTCTCCATGCGCGCCTTCATCGTGAAACCGAAGTTGCCGAAGGTCTCGTAGAAACGCACGCCGTGGTAGCCCGGCGAGGGCTCGACCATCTGCGGAAAGCGCCCGTTGTCCCACGGAAACTTGCCGGACTCGACGAGGACGCCGCCCATCGTCGTGCCGTGGCCGCCGATGTACTTGGTCGCGGAGTGGACGACGATGTCGGCGCCGTGCTCGATCGGCCGGCACAGGTAGGGCGAAGCGAGCGTGTTGTCGATGACGAGCGGCACGCCGGCGGCGCGGGTGATCGCCGCCACCGCGGCGACGTCGAAGACGTTGAGGCTGGGATTGCCGATGATCTCGCCGAACACTGCCTTGGTCCGGTCCGTGATCGCGGCGCGGAAGTTCTCGGGATCGGCTGGATCGACGAATACGGTGCGGATGCCCAGGCGCCGCAGGCTCACGTCGAGCTGCGAGTAGGTGCCGCCGTAGAGCGTGCGTGCCGCGACGATCTCGTCGCCCGCCTCGGCGAGCGTGAGCAGCGCCGTCATCTGGGCGGCAAGCCCGGAGGCCGTCGCGAGCGCCGCCCGCCCACCCTCGAGCGCGGCGACTCGCTCCTCGAGCACGGCCACGGTCGGGTTGGAGATGCGCGAGTAGACGTTGCCGAAGGTCTGCAGGTTGAACAGCGCCGCCGCATGTTCGGGGGAGTCGAAGACGAACGAGGTGGTCTGGAAGATCGGCACCGCGCGCGCCCCGGTTACGGGATCCGGCTGCTGGCCGGCGTGAAGGCACAGGGACTCGATTCCGAAGCGGCGATCAGGCATGGCGGTCGCGGAGGCGGCAGCGCTGGGCCGCGGCTGTGGGCATGTGCGGGATAATAGCGGCGCCCATCCTTCAGGACAACGACGCCGATGCCCTTCGATCCCGCGGAGCTCGCCTTTCTCGCGAAAAAGCTCGTCTCGGTTTTTGCGCTGCCGCCACTCGGGCCGCTCGTGGTGATCATGGTGGGTCTGCTGATCGGGCGCCGGCACCGCCGCGGCGGCCTCGCGCTCGCCTGGGGCGGCGTGGCCCTCGCACTCGTGCTGATGCTGCCGACGAGCGTCGCCTGGATGCTGCGGGGGCTGGAAACCGCGCCGCCGGTCTCGCTGAACGCGGCCCGCGAGGCCGGCGCGATCGTCATCCTGGGCGGGGGCAAGCGGCGTTACGCGCCGGAATATGGCGGCGAGTCGGTCAACCGGCTCTCGCTCGAGCGGCTGCGCTACGGCGCGCGGCTCGCGCGGGAGACCGGACTGCCCATCCTGGTCACGGGCGGCGCGCCGACCGGCAGCGAGCAGCCCGAGGCCGGCCTGATGCAGGCGACCCTGGAGATCGACTTCAACGTGCCGGTGCGCTGGGTGGAATCGGCCTCGCGCGACACGCGCGAGAATGCGCTGTTCTCGGCCGTGCATCTGCGCGCGGCCGGCGTGCACCGGATCGTGCTGGTCACGCACGCCGCCCACATGGGGCGCGCGCAGGCGGAGTTCGAGGCTGCCGGGCTGGAGGTCGTGCCCGCCCCGACCGCCTGGCTGAGCGGCCCGGACTCGGACGATCACGCGCCCGGCCTCGGGATGCTGCCCGGCGCAAGCTCGGCCTACGCCGGCTGGTTCGCCGCCCACGAGTGGCTGGGGCGGCTCGCCTATAGGCTCACGCGCTGAGCCGCCGCGCGGGCTCACTCGCCGCGGAACTGCGGCTTGCGCTTGCCGAGGAAGGCCGTTACGCCTTCCTCGAAGTCCGCAGTCGCGGCGCAGCGGGCGAAGGCCTCGGCTTCGCTCTGCAGTTGCGTCTCCAACCGCTCGTCGAGCGAGGCGCCAAGCAGCCGCTTGATCTCGCCATAGGCGTGGCGCGGACCGTGGCGCAACCTGGCGACCAGCGCATCGGTCGCGGTGTCGAGTTCATCGGCCGTCACCACGCGGTTCACCAGGCCGAGTCGCAGCGCCTCGGCCGCATCGAAGCGGTCGGCGAGCATGAGGAGTTCCATCGCCTTGCGGGTGCCGACCACGCGCGGCAGGAAGTACGACATGCCGCCGTCGGCCGGCAGGCCGATCGCCGAATAGGCGGTCGTGAACTTCGCGGTGTCGGCGCAGATCGCCAGATCGGCCCCCAGCATCAGCGACAGGCCGAAGCCCGCGCAGGCGCCCCGCACCTTGGCGACGACCGGCTGGGCGAGCGACTGGAAGATCTCGACGCTGGGATTGACGTGCTTCTCGATGATCGCCCGGAAGGCGACCAGCCGGGCCTGGCGCTTGAGGTCGAAGTGGCGCGCGAAGTCGTTGAGATCGCCGCCGGCCATGAAGTGCTCGCCGGCGCCGGTGAGCACGACGACCTCCACGCCCTTGTGTTCGCGCAGGCTGCGGGCGACCGCGTACAGGTCCTCCATCATCTCGACGGAGAGCGCGTTCAACTGCGCAGGGCGATTGAGCGTGATGGTCGCGACGCCGTCGGCGACGTCGAGCAATACGGTGTTGGCCATGGCCGGGGACTCCTGATGGTTTGATTTCTTGCCGGTCCGGCGGGCCGAGGCGTCCCGGCCGCCCCGACGGGGACGCCGGGACATGCCGATTCGCCCGAGGGCGCGCGTCAGACGCGCTCGAACACGCCCGCCGCGCCCATGCCGGTGCCGATGCACATCGTGATCATGCCATGGCGCAGGCCCGGGTCGCGACGCATCGCGCTCATCAGCGTCGCGGTGCGGATCGCCCCGGTCGCGCCGAGCGGGTGGCCGAGCGCGATCGCGCCGCCGAGCGGATTGACCCGGGCCGGGTCGAGCTCGAGCGTGCGCACCACCGCCAGCGCCTGCGCGGCGAAGGCCTCGTTGAGCTCGATCCAGCCGACGTCGGCGAGGCCGATGCCGGCCGCGGCGAGTGCCTTGGGGATCGCCTCGACCGGGCCGATGCCCATCACCTCGGGCGGCACGCCGGCCACCGCGTAGCCGGCGAAGCGCGCAATCGGCGTCGCGCCGTAGCGCTTCATCGCCGCCTCGCTCATCACCAGCACGGCGCCCGCGCCGTCGGACATCTGCGAGCTGTTGCCGGCGGTGACCGTGCCGCGCGCGGCGAACACCGGGCGCAGCTTCGCCAGCCCCTCGGGCGTGGAATCGGCGCGCGGCCCCTCGTCGGTGTCGCACAGCCGCTCGGCGACGCGCACCGTACCGGACTCGCCCGGCGTGTGGCTGCGCACGGTGAGCGGCGCGACCTCGTCGCGGAAGTGGCCGGCGGCGATCGCGGCGCAGGCGCGCCGGTGCGATTCCACCGCGAACGCGTCCTGGTCCTCGCGGCTCACGTTCCAGCGCGTGGCGACGCGTTCGGCGGTGAGGCCCATGCCGTAGGCGATGGCGCGGTGCTCGTCGTGGGCGAAGATCGCCGGGTTGAGGCTCACCTTGTTGCCCATGATCTGCGGCATCGCGCTCATCGACTCGGTGCCGGCGGCGATCACGACCTCGGCCTCGCCCAGGCGGATGCGCGCCGCCGCGTCGGCGACCGCCTGCAGGCCCGAGGCGCAGAAGCGGTTGATCGTGATGCCCGGCACGCTCGCCGGCAGGCCCGCGAGCAGCAGGCCGATGCGCGCGACGTTCATGCCCTGCTCGGCCTCGGGCATCGCACAGCCGACGATCACGTCGGCGATGGCGCCGCGGTCCAGCCCCGGCACCTGCGCCAGCACCGCGCCGAGCGCGTGCGCGAGCAGGTCGTCGGGCCGGGTGCTGCGGAACATGCCGCCCTTCTTGCCGACCGGCGTGCGCGCCGCGGCGACGATGTAGGCATCCTGGATCTGTCTGCTCATGGTCGATTCCTCAGTCGATGTGTCGTCCGCCGGCCCGCTCTGCGGTCCGGCGCGGTGCGGGCGCGACCCGCGCACGCGCCGGGGGAGCTGTCCGGGGCACCGCGCCGGCGGTCCGCCGGTGTCTCCGTCCCCTCAATTGCGCAGCGGCTTGCCGGTCTCGAGCATGTGGGCGATGCGCTGCTGTGTCTTTTCCGTCTTGAGCAGCGCGACGAACTGGGCGCGCTCGACGTCGAGGATCCACTGCTCGGGCACGCGTGCGTTGGTATCCACCTCGCCGCCGCACAGCGCCGTGGCCGCCGCCTTGGCGACGCGGTAATCGTGCTCGGAGACGAAGCCGCCTTCAGCCATGTTCACCAGCATCATTTCCAGCGTTGCGATGCCGTTGCGGCCGGCGACCGTCACGTCGCGGCGCGCGAGCGGCGGTCGCCAGCCCGTCTCGGCGAGCGCACGGGCGCGGTGCAGCGCGACGTGGAGAAGCTCGTGTGCGTTCGGCAGCACGTCGTCCGCGGGCTGGCCGAAGCCGAGCGCGACCGCCTCGTGGGCGCTCTTCGCGACGGTCGCCATCGCGATGGTCTGGAACGCGGTCTGGATGAACGGGAAGACATCGCCGCCGGCCGCCCGGCGCGCCGCCGCATCGGCTTGCAGCGCGAAGGCCTTGCAGCCGCCGCCGGCCGGGATCAGGCCGACACCGGCCTCGACCAGGCCGACGTAGCTCTCGAGCGCCAGCACGCGGTGGGCGGCGTGCATCGCGAACTCGCAGCCGCCGCCGAGCGCCATGCCCTGCACCGCCGCGACCACCGGCACCTGGGCGTGGCGCAGGCGCATCGAGGCATGCTGGAACTTGGCGACCGAGCGCTCGAGCCGCGCGTACTCGCCGGCGCGGCAGGCCTCGGCGACCTGCTGCAGGTTGGCGCCGAGCGCGAACGGCGCCGCGTGCCAGATCACCAGCGCGTCGAGCTCGCGCTCGGCGCGGGCGAGGGCCTCGAGCACGCCGTCCATGACCTCGTCGCCGATGGTGTGACCCTTGGAGACGAAGGACAGGATGCCGATCCGCGCGTCCTGGTCGAGGCGCCGCCACAGGCGCACGCCGGCGTTCTCCCACAGCGTCTCGCCGCGCTCGGCCGGTGCCTCGCCGAGCACGCGATCGGGATAGAGCTGGCGGCGATAGACGGCGAGCGCCGGGCGCGGCTTGAGCGCGTCGGCGGCGGCCGAGTAAGAACCCGCCGCCGCGTGCACGCCGTCGCGGGCGAACACCCAGGCCGGCAGCGGCACCGCCGCCATCGCGCGGCCGGCGTCGATGTCCTGCTGCACCATCTTCGCGATCTCGGCCCAGCCCGCCGCCTGCCAGGTCTCGAACGGACCCATCGCCCAGCCGAAGCCCCAGCGCATCGCGAGGTCCACATCGCGGGCGTTGTCCGCGATCGCGGCGAGATGCACGGCGCAGTAATGGAAGACGTCGCGGAACACCGACCACAGGAACTGCGCCTCGACGAGCTCGCTCGCCGCGAGCAGTGCGAAACGCTCGACCGGATCGGGGTTCTTGAGGATGGCGTCGACGTCGTAGACCACCTCGCCCGCGGCCGGGCGGTAGTCGCCCGTCTTCGGGTCCAGCACCCGAATCTGCTTGCCGTCCTTGCGGTAGATGCCGGCGCGCGTCTTCTGGCCGAGCGAGCCCTTCGCGATCAGCGCCTCGAGCCAGTCGGGGAGGCGGAAGTGGCGGTGCCACGGGTCGTCGCCGAGCGTCGAGCGCATGGTGCCGACCACATGCGCGAGCGTATCCAGCCCGACCACGTCGGCGGTGCGGTAGGTCGCGCTCTTGGGCCGGCCGATGCGCGCTCCGGTGAGCGCATCGACCTCGTCGAGGCCCAGCCCGAGGCGCGCGGTGTGGTGCATCACGGCAAGGATGGAGAACACGCCGACGCGGTTCGCGACGAAGTTGGGCGTGTCCCTGGCGCGCACGATGTGCTTGCCGAGCCGGGTCGTGAGCCACGCCTCGAGGGCGTCGAGCAGCGCCGCGTCGGTCGCCGGCGCGGCGATCAGCTCGACCAGCGGCATGTAGCGCGGCGGGTTGAAGAAGTGCACGCCGCAGAAGCGCGCGCGCAGCCGCTCGGGCAAGGCCTCGGCGAGCGCAGCGATCGACAGGCCCGAGGTGTTGGTCGCAAACACCGCGTCGTCGCGCAGATGCGGCGCAACCTGGGCGTAGAGCTCGCGCTTCCACTCGATCTTCTCGGCGATCGCCTCGATCACCAGGTCGCAGTCGGCGAGCAGCCGCAGGTCGGTCGCGTAGTTGGCGGCCTCGATCGCGCCGCGCCTGTCCCTGGTCGCGAGCGGCGCCGGATCGAGCTTGGCGAGGCCGGCGAGCGCGCGCTCGACGATCGCGTTGGGCTTGCCCTCCTTGGCGGGCAGGTCGAACAGCACCACGGGCAGGTCGGCGTTGGCGCAATGGGCGGCGATCTGCGCCCCCATCACGCCGGCGCCCAGCACCGCAACCTTGCGGACGATGAAATGACTCACACCGGTCTCCTCCAGTCGATCAAATTTGTTTCGGGGCGCTGCGCGATGGCGCCTGCGGCTACTCGGCCGGAATCGCCCGCTTGTTGCCCTGGGCGTCCACGGCGACGTAGGTCAGCACCGCCTCGGTGACTTTCACCACCACCGGGTCCTCGTGGCCGCGCTCGGCGAAGACCTCGACGTCGACGGTGACCGAGGTGCGCCCGACCGAGACGACCTTGGCATAGAAGCTCACCAGGTCGCCGACCGAAACCGGCTGCTTGAACATGAAGGAATTGACCGCGACGGTCGCCACCCGCGACTTGGCGCGGCGGTGGGCGGGGATCGCGCCGGCGATGTCGACCATCGCCATGATCCAGCCGCCGAAGACCTGGCCCTGCGGGTTGAGGTCGGCGGGCATCGGCATCACGCGCAGCGCGGGCTGCTTGTGTTCGGGCAGGCAAAGAGGGGCGTCTGCGGGGTGGTCGGTCATGGTGTTCATCCGTTCGGAATCAGCGAGACGCCAAGATAGCACCGCCGGACGGCTGCGGCGCGTCGCCGGGTGCGCCCTCCCCGCGGGTCGCGAGGTGGTGCAGCGGCCCGCCGGTCCAGGGGGCGAAGCCGGTGCCGAAGATCACCCCGGCGTCGGCGAGGTCGGCGTCCGCCACCACGCCCTCATCGACGCAGCGTCGCGCCGCCGCGTAGAGCGGCGCGAGCACGCGTTCGGCGAGCCCGTCGGGGACGCGCCCCGCGGCACCCTTCTGCGCCTTGCCGCCTTCCCAGCGGTAGTAGCCGCGACCACTCTTGCGGCCGAGGTGGCCGGCGGCGACCAGATCGCGCAGGCGCGCCGGCGGCGGGGCCGCGGCCGCGCCGGCGAGCGCCCGACCGGCGGCGAGCGCGATGTCGAGGCCGACCGTGTCGACCAGCTCGACCGGCCCCATCGGCATGCCGAAGGCAACCAGTGCGGCATCGACCGTCTCGGGCGCGAGCCCCTCCTCGACGCAGCGCAGAGCCTCCAGCATGTAGGGCCCGAGCACGGCATTGACGAGGAAGCCCGGCGCGCTCCTCACCGGCAGCGGCAGCTTGTCGAGGCGGCGCACGAAGACGGCCGCGCGGGCAGCCGCCACGGCGTCGGAGCCCTCGCCGGCGACGACCTCGACCAGCGGCATGCGCGCGACCGGATTGAAGAAGTGGATGCCGACCAGGCGCTGCGGGTGGGCCAGCGCGGCCGCGATGTCCTCGATGCGCAGGCTCGAGGTGTTGGTCGCGAGCACCGCGTCGGGCTTCGCGCGGCGTTCGAGCTCGGCAAAGAGCGCGCGCTTGGCGTCGAGGTCCTCGAAGATCGCCTCGATCACCACGTCGGCGTGGGCGACACGTTCGCCCTGGGGATCGGGGACGAGCCGGTCGAGGGCGAAGCGCGCGGCGCGGGCGTCGCCGCGGAAGCGGCGCTCGAAGTGCTTGGCCGCGCGCGCGAAGGCAGCGGCGACGCGCTCGAGCGACTGGTCCTGCAGCGTCACCGTCAGGCCGGCCGCCGCGCACACCGCGGCGATGTCGCCGCCCATCACGCCGGCGCCGACCACATGCACGCGCCGCGGCGCGAAGCCGGCCGCGGCACCTTCGGCCTTGCCGAAGCCCTTGAGGCGCTCCTGCAGGAAGAAGACGCGGATCAGGTTCTTCGCCGTCGGCGAGGCGAGGATGGTCTCCAGCGAGGCGGGCGAGCCGGCCGGCACCGCGAGCGCGTTGCCGCCATGGCGCGCCCAGATGTCGACGATCGCGTAGGGAGCCGGATAGTGCTCGCGGCGTGCCTTGGCGGCGAGCTGCGCGCGCGCCTTGCGCGCGACCACCGCCTTGAGCGGACCGTTCATCAGCCGCTGCACGAACGGCAGGCGCCGCGGCGGCGCGTCCGAGGTCGCGAGCATCGTCGCTGCGTTCTCCATCACGCGCACCGGCACGCACGCGTCGACCAGGCCGAGCTTCTTCGCGCGGCGCGCATCGACGCTCTTGCCGGTGAGCATCAGGTCGAGCGCCGCCGCCGGGCCGATCACCTGCGGCAGGCGCAGCATGCCGCCCCAGGCCGGCACGATGCCGAGCATCACCTCGGGCAGCGCGAGCCGCGTGCCGGGCTCGTCGACGGCGATGCGGTAGCGGCAGGCGAGTGCGAGCTCGAGGCCGCCGCCCATGCAGTGGCCGCGAACGAGCGCCAGCGTCGGAAACGGCAGCCGCGCGAGCCAGCCGAACAGCGACCAGCCGCGCTCGACCAGGGTGCGCGCGGCCTGCGGGGTCGCCACCCGGGTAAATTCCTCGATGTCGGCACCGGCGATGAAGCCGGCCGGCTTGGCCGAGGCGATCACCAGCGCGCGCGGCGGCTTCTCCTCGAGCGCGGCGAAGGCGGCGGCGAGCTCGTCGAGCACCTCGCTCGACAGCGTATTGGTCGAGGACTCGGCCTTGTCGAGGTAGAGCCAGGCGATGCCGTCGGGCCGGCGCACGAGGACGAGGTGCCGGAAGTTCATCGCATCGCCTCCACCAGCATCGCGCCGCCCTGGCCACCGCCGATGCAGATCGCCGCGACCCCGCGCCGCTGGTGCTCGCGGCGCAGCACGGCGAGCAGGTGCAGCACGATGCGCGCGCCGCTCGCGCCGACCGGGTGGCCCAACGCGATCGCACCGCCGTCGACGTTGAGCCGCGCCTCGTCCACCGCACCGAAGGCGCCGTCGAGGCCGAGCTGCGTGCGGCAGTACTCCTCGTCCTCCCAGGCGCGCAGGCAGGCGATCACCTGGGCGGCGAAGGCCTCGTTGATCTCCCAGCGGTCCACGTCGGCAAGCCCCAGCCCGTGGCGCGCAAGCAGCGGCGTCGCCGCATGGACCGGGCCGAGCCCCATCTGGGCCGGGTCGAGCGCAGCCCACTCGCTATCGACGATCATGCCGAGCGGGGTGAGGCCGTGGCGTTCGACCGCGGCCTCGGAGGCGAGCACGAGCCAGGCCGCGCCGTCGGTGATCTGCGAGCTGTTGCCGGCGGTCACGCGGCCGTACTTGCGGTCGAAGAAGGGTCTGAGACGGGCCAGGTTCTCCGGCGTCGAGTCCTCGCGCACGCCGTCGTCGTCGCGGTAGAGGGTGCCGTCGCGGTCGATCAGCGGCACGATCTCGTCGAAGTGGCCGGCTGCCCCTGCGGCCAGCGCACGCTGGTGGCTGCGTGCGGCGAAGGCGTCCATGTCGGCGCGCGAGACGTCGAAGATGTGGGCGAGGTTCTCGGCGGTCTGACCCATCAACTGGCCGACCACCGGGTCGGTGAGGCCCTTCATGATGCCGATGACCGGCGCGAGATGGGCCGGACGAAAGCGGCGCAGCGCGGCGAGCCGCTCGCCGGTCGTCTTCGCCGCGTACCAGCCGGCGAGCCAGCGCACCATCGCGTCGGAAAACAGCAGCGGCGCGCGCGACAGCGCATCGACGCCGCCGGCGAGCACCAGCCCGGAGCGCCCGGTGCGGATGTTGGCGATCGCCGAGTCGAGCGCCTGCATGCCCGAGGCGCAGTTGCGCATCACCGTCCAGCCCGGCACGCGCTCGCCGCAGCCGGCGCGCAGCGCGACCACGCGGCCGATATTCACCTCGTCGGGCGACGGGCTGGCGCAGCCGAGGATCACCTCGTCGAGCGCCTCCGGCGCGAAGGGCTGGCGGGCGAGCAGGCTCGCAGCGGCGGCGGTGGCCAGATCCGAGGCCGAGAACGGCCCCGGCGTGTTGCGCGACTTCAGGAACGGCGTGCGGGCGCCGTCGACGATGTAGACGTGGCCGGTCATGCGGGTCCTCGTGGTCAGGCGACCGCGCGCAGCGGGCGCGGATCGTCGCGGTCGATCTGCGCGAGTGCCGCGCGCAGGCCGAAGTCGTAGGGGAAGTCGTCGACGCGGATCACCTTGTCGCGCAGGCGGTTGCGCCGTTCGACGAGGGCGTAGTCGTCGGCGTCGATCACGCCAGCGTCGCGGGCGCGCCGCCAGATCTCGTCGACGTCGCCGCCGGTGAGCAGGCCCGGGTCGAAGCGGCCGGTCTTCTGCGCCGTGCGCAGCTTGGCCTCGACCGGCTCGGCGGCGATGGTGGCGGCGAGCGCGGCCTCGAGCGCGCCGATCGGGTCCTCGACGTCCTCGGGCACGTAGGCCCCGGCGGTGAGCCGATCGCGGGTCGCCGAGGGCTCGATCAGCAGCCGCGCGGCCTCGTGGCCGAGCCGGTCCGAGGGCACGACGTAGGGCCGCCCCAGCGGGAAGACCACGAGGCGGCGCAGCAAGGTCGCGGCGAGACGGTTGGGGAAGTTCGCGATCACGCCCTCGAAGGCGTTCTGCGCCTTGAACATGCAGTCCCAGATCGCCCAGTGCATGAGCGGCGCATCCGCCGCCTGCCGCCCCTCGGCTTCATAGCGGCGCAGCGTCGCGCTGGCCAGATACATCAGCGACAGGATGTCGCCGAGGCGCGCCGAGAGTTTTTCCTTGCGCTTGAGCGCCCCGCCCATGGTCCCCATCGAGATGTCGGCGAGGAAGGCGAAGGCGGTCGAGAAGCGGGTGAGCTGCTGATAGTAGCGGCGCGTCTCGGGCGCGACGTCGGCCGGGACGGGGACGAAGTGCGAGCCCGTCAGCCCCATCAGCGCCGCGCGCGCCGCACTCGACACGGTATGGCCGACGTGCC
>JARFTX010000125.1 GCA_029289265.1 Gammaproteobacteria bacterium | reverse complement strand
AAGACGGTGTCCGCGCGCTCCCGCAAGAGCCCGTCCAGCCCGAACCCGCCCGACCCGATCGGCACCGAGCTCCGCGCCGCGCGCGACGCACTCGCCTGTCTCGCGCGCGACGACTACCGGCAGGCGCTCGGCGCGGCGGCCGCGCTGCTCGCCGAGCGCCTGCGCGCCGGCGGCAAGATCCTGGTGTTCGGCAACGGCGGCTCGGCGGCCGCGGCGCAGCACGTCGCGGCCGAGCTGGTCGGACGCCTGCGGCAGGCGCGCCCCGCGCTCGCGGCGGTCGCGCTCAGCGCCGATACGGCGGTGCTCACCGCGCTCGCCAACGACTCGGGCTTCGAACAGGTGTTCGCCCGCCAGATCGAGGCGCTGGGGCGCGCCGGCGACGTCGCCTGGGCGATCTCGACCTCGGGGCGCTCGCCCAACGTCGTCGCCGCCGCCGAGCGGGCGCGGCAGCTGGGGCTGAAGGTGGTGGCGCTGACCGGGCGCGACGGCGGGGCGCTGGCGCCGCTCGCCGACTGCGCCATCGTGGTGCCGCTCGCCGACACGCCGCGCATCCAGGAGGCGCACCTGATCACCTGCCACGCCCTGTGCGCGGCGCTCGAGTAACGACGGCGGCCGCGGCGCCGCGCCCGGCTCAACGCCGCGCGGCGAGCCAGTCGAGGTAGCGCGGCACTCCGGCTTCCAGCGCCATGAACGGCAGCGTGCACCCGGCCGCGCGCAGCGCCCCCAGGTCGGCCTCGGTGAAGCTCTGGTATTGCGACGCGAGCCGCGGCGGAAACGGCACGTAGTCGATCTCGCCGCGGCCGTGCCAGGCGATGACCGCGCGGGCGAGCGCGTTGAAGCTGCGCGCGTGCCCGGTGCCGACGTTGAAGAGCCCCGACACCTCGGGGTGGTCGAGCAGCCACAGATTGACCGCGACGACGTCGTCCACGTGCACGAAGTCGCGCCGCTGCTCGCCCGCGTCGCAGCCGTGCGAGGCCTCGAAGAGGCGGATGCGGCCGTGTTCGCGCAACTGCGCGTCGCACTGCAGCACCATGCTCGCCATCGCCCCCTTGTGGGCCTCGCGCGGCCCATAGACGTTGAAGTAGCGCAGCCCCGCGACCTGGCTCGCCGCCTGCCCGAGACGGGCCCGGACATGGCAGTCGAACAGGAACTTCGAGTAGGCGTAAGGGTTGAGCGGGCGCTCGCACTCGCGCGCCTCGCGAAAATCGGGGACGGTGCCGTAGACGGCGGCCGAGGAGGCGTAGATCAAGCGCACGCGGACGCGCGCGCACCAGTCGAGCAGGGCGCGCGAGTACGCGTAATTGAAGGCCATCATGCGCCGGCCGTCGGTCTCGGTCGTATCGGTCAGTGCGCCCTGGTGCAGGACCGCGTCGACGCGGCCGAACGACTCTCCGGCACGCACACGCGCCAGGAAGTCGTCGCGGTCGAGGTAGTCGCGGACGTCGAGGTCGGCGAGGTTCAGGCACTTGCGCCCGTCGGCGAGGTCGTCCACGACCAGGATATCGTCGATGCCGCGGGCGTTGAGCCCGGCGACGAGGTTGCTGCCGATGAAGCCGGCTCCGCCGGTGACGACGATCACCGCGCGCCCTCGCCGGATGCGGCGGCGCCCAGTGCGGCAGCGAGTTCCGCCGGCGACACGGTGGCGGTGCCGAGCTTGCCGACCACGGAGCCCGCTGCGACGTTGGCGAGCCGGGTCGCGTGCTCGATCGAAAGGCCGGCGGCGAGCCCCGTGCCGAGCACGGCGACCACCGTGTCGCCGGCGCCGGTCCGGTCGAACACGTCGCGCGCGAGCGCCGGCAGGTGCAGCGGCGCGCGATCGCGCTCGACCACCGTCATGCCGCGCTCGCTGCGCGTGACGACCAGCGCGTCGAGACCGAGGCGTTCGCGCAGCGCCGTTGCGCGTGCGGCAAGCTCGGCGTCGTCGCCGCAGGCGCCGGCGACCGCCTCGAACTCCGCCAGATTGGGCGTCAGCACCGTCGCGCCACGGTAGCGGTCGAAGTCGCGCCCCTTGGGGTCGACCACCACCGGGATGTCGTGCTCGCGCGCGCCGGCGATGAGCTGCGCCACATCCGCGAGGGTGCCCTTGGCGTAATCGGACAGCACGACCGCCCGATGGCCGGCGAGCGCGGCGGCGAAGGCGCGGGCGATGCCGGTCGCGTCCGGTCCGGCGAAGGGCGTCTCGAAATCCAGCCGCAGCAACTGCTGATGGCGGCTCACGATGCGCAGCTTGGTGATGGTCGGATGAGTGGCGGATTCGGCGAGCCGGCAGGCCACGCCGGCCGCCTCGAGCCGGCCGCGCAGCAGCGCCCCGGCCTCGTCCCGGCCGATCAGCGCGACCAGGGTCGCGCCCGCGCCCAGCGCCGCGACATTGACCGCGACGTTGGCCGCGCCCCCCGGGCGGTGTTCGTCGTCCTCGACCAGCACCACCGGTACCGGCGCTTCGGGCGAGATGCGGGTGGT
>JARFTX010000077.1 GCA_029289265.1 Gammaproteobacteria bacterium | reverse complement strand
AACTCCAACCCCTGCATCGCCTACCTGATGGAGGAGAACACGCTGACGATGCAGGCGCTGGTGATCGCGCACGCGGCCTACGGCCACAACAGCTTCTTCAAGGGCAACTACATGTTCCGCACCTGGACCAATGCGGACGCGATCATCGATTACCTGCTGTTTGCCCGCAATTACATCGCCCAGTGCGAACAGCGCCACGGCGAGGAAGAGGTGGAGCTCTTCCTCGACTCCTGCCATGCGCTGATGAACCTGGGCGTCGACCGTTATCGGCGCCCGCAGAAGCTCTCGCTCGCCAAGGAGCAGATGCGCCAGCGCGAGCGCGAGGAATACCTGCAGGGTCAGGTCAACGAATTGTGGCGCACCCTGCCCGCGGCCGAGGCGCGCCCCGACCAGCTGGCGCTGGAGCGCTTTCCGCGCGAGCCCGAGGAAAACCTGCTGTATTTCATCGAGAAGCACGCCCCGCTGCTGGAACCATGGCAGCGGGAAGTGGTGCGCATCGTGCGCAAGATCGCCCAGTACTTCTTCCCCCAGCGCCAGACCCAGGTCATGAACGAAGGCTGGGCGACCTTCTGGCACTACACGATCATCAATCGGCTCTACGACAAGGGCCTGCTCGGCGACAGCTTCATGCTGGAGTTCCTGCAGTCCCACACCAACGTCGTGCTGCAGCCCAACTACAACGATCCGTGGTACAGCGGCATCAACCCCTATGCCCTCGGCTTCGCGATGTGGCAGGACATCAAGCGTATCTGCGAGGATCCCACCGAAGAGGACCGCCGCTGGTTCCCCGACATGGCAGGCAGCGACTGGCGCGAAACCTTCGATTTCGCAATGCGCAATTTCAAGGACGAGAGCTTCGTCGCGCAGTACCTCTCGCCACGCCTGATGCGCGAGTTCCGCATGTTCGCCGTGCTCGACGACGAGGAGGACACCCGGCTGCAGATCTCGGCCATCCACGACGACGAAGGCTACCGGCACCTGCGGCGGGTGCTGTCCGAGCATTACAACCTGGGCAGCCGCGAACCCAACATCCAGGTCTGGAACGTCGACCTGCGCGGCGACCGCTCGCTCACCCTGCGGCACCAACCCTACCTCCGCCGGCCTCTGGGCGACTCGGTCGAGCAGGTCATGAAGCACTTTGCGCGGCTGTGGGGCTTCACCGTGAAGCTGGAGACCGTGGACGAGGACGGCAGCACCCGCCTGCTGCAGGAAGCCCGCGTCGACCGGCGGCACGGGCGATCCGACCCCTGAGCCCTGCCTGCGACCCGGTCAGCCGCTTCTCCAACTCCGGACAGCCGGCGCCCCACACGCGGCCAGCGCAGGCACAATTCCGGCTCCAGCCCTGATCTCCCAAGCCCATGTTCCAGCCCAGCCAGCCCATCTACCCCGTTGCAGGCATCCGTGCCATCGAGCAGCAGGTCATGCCGACCGCCGAGCCGACCCTGATGGAGCGCGCCGGCCGCGCGGCCGCCGAGGAGGCCTTCAGCCTGACCGTGGATCGCAATGGTCCCGTCCTGATCGCCTGCGGCCCGGGCAACAACGGCGGCGACGGCTTCGCCATGGCGCGGCGGCTGCTGCAAGCGCGGCGCTCGGTCCAGGTCGCGTTCGCCGGCGATGCCGACAGGCTCTCCGCCGATGCCCGCAGCGCCTACGACAGTTGGCGAGCGCTGGGGGGCGAGGTTGCGCTCGAGTTGCCCGAACCGCCCGCCGAAGGCTGGGCGCTGGTCGTGGACGCCCTGTTCGGCATCGGCCTGCAGCGGCCGCTCGGCGGGCGCTTCGCCCAGTGGATCGATACGCTCAATGCCCAAGCGGCGCCCCGCCTCGCCATCGACATCCCCAGCGGCCTCGATGCCGACACCGGGCGCGTGCTCGGCACCGCCTTCAATGCCAGCCATACGCTCACCTACATTGCGCTCAAGCCCGGCTTGCTGACGCTGGATGGCGTCGATCACGCCGGCAACATCATCGTTCGCACCCTCGACATCGACCCGACCTCGATTCTCGCGGCCAAGGGGCTGCAGGTCGGCCCAGCGCAGTTTCGCGATCATCTGCGCTCGCGCCTCTTCAATACCCACAAGGGCACCTACGGCGAGGTCGGCATCGTCGGCGGCGCGGCAGGCATGACCGGTGCGGCGCTGCTGGCCGGGCGGGCGGCGCTCAAGCTCGGCGCGGGGCGGGTATTCGTGGGACTGCTCGACGAGCGCGCACCGCCGGTCGATCCAGTGCAACCGGAACTCATGCTGCGCCGAGCCGAACAGTTCTTCGAGCATGTCAAGGTGCTGGCGGTGGGGCCGGGACTCGGCTGCAGCGAGACCGCAACCAAGCTGCTGGCGCGCGCGATGCAAAGCGACAAACCGGTCGTGCTCGACGCCGATGCACTCAATCTGATGGCCCGCGAGGTGACGCTTCAGACCGCCTCGACGCGACGCAAGGCGCCGACGGTACTCACCCCCCATCCGGCCGAGGCCGGCCGCCTGCTCGGCGCGGACGCGGCCCATGTGCAAAAGGACCGCGTCGCCGCGGCACTTGAACTCGCCCGCCGACACAAGGCCTTCGTCGTCATCAAGGGCTGCGGCAGCGTGCTGGCGACGCCCGACGGGCGCTGGTTCATCAACAGCACCGGACATCCCGGGCTGGCGACGGCGGGCACGGGCGACGTCCTCACGGGCCTCATCGCCAGCCTTCTGGCCCAGGGCTGGCCGGCCGAGCGGGCTTTGCTTGCGGCCGTTCATCTGCACGGCGCCGCGGGCGACCGCCTGGCGCGCGAAGGAATCGGCCCGGTCGGGCTGACGGCGAGCGAAGTCATCGAAGCCTCGCGCGGCATCTTCAACGGCTGGATCGTCCAGGCCGAGCGGACAAGCTGACGGGCCGATGCGGCACCCATCGGGGCGAGCGCCGGGAACGCCCCCCGAACGCGCCGGACGCACGACCGGGCGGCCGCCCGGATGTTAAGATTCAGCCCCTCTCCACGATTCCGAAGGCTGCGCCCATGGCCATGTCCGACCAGCTCCGCATCGAGATCCAGCGCAACGTCGCCGCATCGCTCGCCGAAGACGTCGGCACCGGCGACCTGACGGCGATGCTGATCGCACTGGACACCGACGCACGGGGGCGTGTCGTCACCCGCGAGCCGGCGATCGTCTGCGGAGCCGCATGGTTCGAAGCGACCTTTGCCGCGCTCGACCCCACCGCCACGGTGCTGTGGCACGTGCGCGACGGCGAGTACGTCGAGGCCGGCCAGGCGCTGTGCGACGTGGTCGCCAACGCGCGAGTGCTGCTGACTGCCGAGCGCGTCGCGCTGAACTTCCTGCAATTGCTGTCGGCGACGGCCACCCTCACGCGCTGCTTCGTGGACGCGGTGGCCGGCACGTCAGCCCGCATCGTCGACACGCGCAAGACGCTGCCGGGCCTGCGTCTCGCCCAAAAGTACGCGGTCGCTACCGGCGGTGGCACCAATCACCGGGTCGGCCTCTACGACGGCATTCTGATCAAGGAGAACCACATCATCGCAGCCGGCGGCATCGCCCAGGTCTTCACCCGGGCGCGCGAGATCGCGCCGTCCAACGTATTCATCGAGATCGAGGTGGAGACGCTCGACCAGTTGCGCGAAGCGCTCGATGCCGGCGCGAAGATGGTGCTGCTCGACAACATGGATCTGGACACGATGCGCGAAGCGGTGCGCATCAACGCCGGCCGAGCCGAACTGGAAGCATCGGGGGGCGTCAATCTGGAACGCGTGCGATCGATCGCCGAAACCGGCGTCGACCGCATCTCGATCGGCAGCCTGACCAAGGACGTGCGCGCCATCGACCTGTCGCTGCGGCACATCGAAGAGTAACCGAGGCCGCGGCGCTCCCCGCCGCGGGCCGCGACTACGCGTCGACGTGCCGGGCGATGAAGCCCTTGATCGCCTCGGCCTCGGGCGCCATCACCTCGACGCGCTGCGGCAACGTCTCGAGCCCGTCCAGTTCGGCAGGCCGTTCCGGCTCGCGTCCGAGCGCCTCGCGGATCGTCTCGGCGAACTTCGCCGGCTGAGCCGTCTCCAGCACGACGACGGGCATATCCCCTCCCCCATGCTCCAGCGCCACCTTGACGCCGTCGGCCGTGTGCGTGTCGATCATCACGCCCCAGCGTGCCCAAGCGTCGCGGATCGTCGCGAGGCGGTCGGCATGGGTGCTGCGCCCGGAGGCGAAGCCGAATTCGGGCAAGCGGGCGAAGTGCGGCGTGCCGCGCAGGTCGAAGGCGCCTCCGGCCTCGACCTGCTTCCACAGTTCGGCGACCACCGCCGGATCGCGTCCGACCAGGTCGAAGACGAAGCGCTCGAAGTTCGACGCCTTCGAGATGTCCATCGACGGACTCGAAGTGACGTGGGTCTCGGCGGCCCGGCGCGGACGATAGACGCCACTTCGGAAGAACTCGTCGAGCACGTCGTTCTCGTTGGTCGCGAGGATCAGGCGCCCGATCGGCAATCCCATCTGCCGTGCGATGTGGCCAGCGCAGATGTTGCCGAAATTGCCCGACGGCACGCAGAAGGCGACCTGCTCGTCGTTCGAGCGCGTCGCGCCGAAGTAGCCCTTGAAGTAATAGACGATCTGGGCGGCGACGCGTGCCCAGTTGATCGAGTTGACGGCCCCGATCGCGTATTTCGCCTTGAACGCCGCATCGTTCGACACCGCCTTGACGATGTCCTGGGCGTCGTCGAACATGCCCGTGACCGCGATGTTGAAGATGTTGTTGTCCTGGAGCGAATACATCTGCGCACGCTGGAAGGCGCTCATGCGCCCGTGCGGCGAGAGCATGAAGACCCGCACGCCATGCTTGCCGCGCATGGCGTATTCGGCGGCCGAACCGGTGTCGCCCGAGGTCGCGCCGAGGATGTTGAGGTGCTGCCCGCGCCGCTCGAGCACGTACTCGAAGAGGTTGCCGAGCAACTGCATCGCCATGTCCTTGAAGGCGAGCGTCGGACCGTTGGAGAGCTCGAGCAGCGCCAGCCGACCCGGTTCGAGCCAGTGCACCGGAGTGATGTCGGCCGCGGCATCGCCGGACCTCGCGAAGCGGTACACCTCGGCGGTATAGGTCTTGTCGCAGATCGTTTTCAGGTCGCCCGGCGGGATGTCGGTGATGAACTTCGACAGGATCGCGAAGGCGAGATCGGCATAGGACAGCGAGCGCCAGGCGTCGAGCTCGGCGCGGGTCACCTGCGGGTAGCGCTCCGGCAGATAGAGTCCGCCATCGGGGGCAAGCCCGCCCAGCAGGATGTCGCAGAATTCGGGTTGGGGCGGCAGGCCGCGCGTGGACAGATACTTCACGAAAAATCCTCGTGGCGGAACGGTCGAGATCGGTAGGCCCCGGATTATCGGCCGCTCGCCCGGATCTGTCCATGCGCGACACCCGCAGCCGACACATCCGGGTTCAGTGCGGCTGCCCCGGTCGCATTCCGCATTGTTCGAGCAGGCGCTGCCAGGCCAGCGTGTGCCGCTTCGTCGCGGCGTCGAGCGCGGACCAGCGGCTGCTCGCCCCGCTTTCGTCGAGCGCCTCTTCGGCGTACGCGGCGAAGAGCGCTCCGCCGTGTGGGCCGCCGAGCGCAGCGAGCTCCTGCAGCGGCGGCAACACCTCGCGGCGCGCGCGGTGCACGTCGGCGAGGTAGGGCTGAACCTCGCCGATGAACACGGCCATGAACATGCTCTGAAGGGTGTCGGCGCGACGATTGCGCTGGCTCCGATAGCACAGCGGGCGATCGCCGAGCCGGCCTTCGACCAGTTCGGCCGCATCGTTGAGCCGCACGGTCAGCAGCACCGCGCTGCGCAGCAATTGCCCGGGGAGCGGTTGGCGAAGCCAGCGTTGATAGACGACGTCCAGCGCTTCGACATCGACCCCCAGGTCGCCCTCGGCCGCACGCGACACGATCGCCCGCAAGGTCTGCAAGTCCTCGGCCGCCGCGGCAATGGCCACGCGATCGGGCGCCACGCGGAGCGGCCCCTTGGAGCGCGTCAGCAAGTCCTCGATTTCGCGGCTACCCCAGACCGCGTTCCAAGCGACATCGGGCAGGCTCGCGCGCTTCACCTCGATCATGCCTTCGAGGCGTTCGGCGAGACCCGCGCGCGTGACCAGGGGCACGCACGCTTCGGCGGCCTGCAAAAAGCGCAGCTCATAGGCAAGCCGGCTCGAAGGGTGCATGACGCGCCCCAGACTGGAGTTGCGCTCACCGACCACGTGCTGCAGCCCGCAGCCGTACAGTCCTAGAAAATCGACCACCCCGACCGTGAGTTCAGGAACGGGCCGCACGCGCTCGCGCAGCCGCGGCAACTCCGGCGCTGCAGGCACCGGGCTGCGCACCGCCTCGACGTCGAGCACCCGCGCGAGGCGCTTCACATACTCGTCGAGCATGCCTTCCGGGGTGGAAAACGGATTGCAGGCCGCCACAAAACCCGCCGATAGCGCGACGAGCAACCCGGCAATCCGGACAGAGAGTGGTGCGAACAAAGCCATGGCGTGCGCTCCGGGCGGCCCGGACAGCGCGGTGCGGCTGGCGCCGACCCGTCCGCGCGCGGCCCGGGCAAACCCTGTCACGGGTCGACCCGGCCCGATCGCAAAGGTTTGCTACTGTAGGCTTTCCATGCGGATGCGCGTGACCTGGCCGCTCACCACCGCCAGCGCCTCGATTTTGGCGATCGCGGCGTTGGCGTTGCGCTCGACCGTCTCGTGGGTGAGCATGATGATGTCAGTCTGGGCTTCGCCCTGCGCGGCTTCGCGCTGGATCAGGGCCTCGATCGAGATGCCGCAGTCGGCCAGGATGCGGGTGATGTCGGCGAGCACGCCGGGCTTGTCGTCGACGCGCATGCGCAGGTAGTAGGACGTGACGACATCCTCGATCGGCAGCACCTTCAGGTCGCGGACGTGATCGGGCTGGAAGGCGAGGTGCGGCACCCGATGCTCGGGGTCGGCCGTGTGCAGGCGGGTCACGTCGACGAGATCGGCGATCACCGCGCTTGCCGTCGGCTCGGCACCGGCACCCTTGCCGTAGTAGAGCGTCGCACCGACGGCGTCGCCCTGCACCAGCACCGCGTTCATCGCGCCCTCGACGTTGGCGATCAGGCGGCGTGCCGGGACCAGGGTCGGGTGCACGCGCAGTTCGACGCCCGCATCGCGCATGCGGGCGATACCGAGCAGCTTGATGCGATAGCCCAATTCCTCGGCGGCACGGATGTCGACGCTGTCGAGCCGCGTGATCCCCTCGACGTAAGCGGCCTCGAACTGCATCGGCACGCCAAAGGCGATCGCGCTCATGATGGTCGCCTTGTGGGCGGCGTCGATGCCCTCGATGTCGAAGGTCGGATCCGCCTCGGCGTAGCCCAGCGCCTGCGCCTCCCTGAGCACCTCGGCGAAGGGCAGGCTCTTGTCGCGCATCTCGGAGAGGATGAAGTTGGTGGTGCCGTTGATGATGCCGGCGAGCCACTGGATGCGGTTGGCGGTGAGCCCCTCGCGCAGCGCCTTGATGATGGGGATGCCGCCTGCGACCGCCGCCTCGAAGGCGACCATGACGCCCTTCTTCTGCGCCGCCTCGAAGATCTCGTTGCCGTGCACGGCGAGCAGGGCCTTGTTGGCGGTCACCACGTGCTTGCCGTTCTCGATCGCCTTGAGCACCAGTTCGCGGGCGACCCCGTAGCCGCCGATCAACTCGACGACGATGTCGATCTCGGGGTCGGAGACCACCGCGAATGCGTCATCGGTGATGTTCACGCCCTCGCCGGCGACGCGGCGGGCGAGTTCCAGGTTCTTGTCGGCGACGCGCGTGATGCGGATCGGCCGGCCGGCCCGGCGGGTGATCTCTTCCTCGTTGCGCTTGAGTACGGTGAAGGTGCCGCCGCCGACGGTACCGATGCCCAGAAGGCCGACGTTGATGGGTTTCATGTGATCGATTTCTTGAAGTTGAAGGAAGTGATGAAGAAGCCCTCACGGAAGTAGAAGGCGTGTGCGCGATGGCGCTGCGTCCCGGAGTCGAGCGTGATGGTGGCCGCGCCGGCCTCGCGCGCCCGCTCCGCCAAGGCATCGAGCAGCGCGCGCCCGACGCCGTGACCGCGCAGCGGCTCGGAGACGACGAGGTCGTCGACGTGCAGCTTGAGCCCGCTGTGAGTGTCCTCGAAGATCCGATAGACGGCGACGCCGGCGACCTCGTCTCCCGAGGTCGCGACGACCATGCGGCCGCCGCCATCGAACACCCGTCTCATCTGCCCCCGATAGTCGGCGGAGAGCGCCGGCCGAAGTTCGCGATGGACCACTTCCGCGCGGCCGAGCAACTCGCCACAGAGCAGCTCGCCGGCTTCGTTGGTGACCTCGCGGACATCGATCATGCGGTGCCCGCCCGCTTCCGGTAGTGCTCGAGAAACCGCGCGATGCGGCCAATCGCATCGCGCAAGTCGTCCTCGTGCGGCAGGAACACCAGACGGAAATGGTCGGGATGCAGCCAGTTGAAGCCACTGCCCTGGACGAGCAGGACGCGCTCCTCCTCGAGCAACTCTGAGACGAAAGCCTGGTCGTCCTCGATCGGATAGACCGCGGGATCGAGCTTGGGGAACATGTAGAGCGTCGCCTTCGGCTTGACGCAACTCACGCCCGGAATCGCCGTGATCAGGTCATAGGCGATGTCGCGCTGGCGGCGCATGCGCCCCCCCTCGGCGACGAGATCCTCGATGCTCTGATAGCCGCCGAGCGCGGTCTGGATCGCGTACTGGCCGGGCACGTTTGCGCACAGGCGCATCGAAGCGAGCATGTTCAGCCCCTCGATGTAGTCCTGGGCATGGCGCTTGTCGCCGCACACGACCATCCAGCCCGCGCGATAGCCACAGGAGCGGTAGTTCTTCGACAGGCCGTTGAAGACGATGGTCAGCACGTCCTCCGACAGCGCGGCGAGCGACGTGTGGGTCGCACCGTCGTAGAGCACCTTGTCGTAGACCTCGTCGGAGTAAAGGATCAGGTCGTGCTCGCGCGCGAGCGCGACGATGCGCTTCAACACGTCGTCGGGGTAGAGCGCGCCGGTCGGATTGTTCGGGTTGATCACGACGATGGCGCGGGTGCGCGGCGTGATCTTTCGGCGCATGTCTTCGAGGTCGGGCAGCCAGCCATTGGCCTCATCGCAGACGTAATGCACCGGCGTGCCGCCGGAGAGGCTCACCGCCGCCGTCCATAACGGATAGTCGGGCGCCGGCACCAGTACTTCGTCGCCGGCATTGAGCAGCGCATTCATCGCCATCACGATGAGTTCGGACACGCCGTTGCCGACGTAGATGTCCTCGATGTCCACACCCTTGATCTGCTTCTGCTGGGTGTAGTGCATCACCGCCTTGCGCGCGGCGAAGATGCCCTTCGAGTCGGAGTAGCCCGAAGCGTTCGGCAGGTTGCGGATCATGTCCATCTGGATCTCTTCGGGCGCGTCGAACCCGAAGGCGGCCAGATTGCCGATGTTGAGCTTGATGATCTTGTGGCCTTCGTCCTCGAGCTGTTTGGCCCGCTGCAGCACCGGCCCGCGGATGTCGTAGCAGACGTCGAGGAGCTTCACCGACTTGGTGACCGGCCGGGGCTGCGGCGCGAGCGGGACCGCGGCCTGCTCGGGCACCGGTTCGCCGCTTGACGCCAATTGCAGTTTGCTCGGCACAGTCATCGCCTTTCACCCTTCCTGGTCATGTTTGCGCGCCCCGGGCTCGCCACCGCGCGACTGCGACGGCCCCGTCGCCAGGACGGCGAACCGCTGGTGGGCAGTCGCCCGATAAGGATGTAATCTTATCCAACCGCAGACAGCCCGGCAATTCAGCCACCGCGTTCATGAAACTGCAGCTCGAGCAGAATTCCTCGCTCAACCTGGTCACAGGCTACGGCGCCGACCACCTCTTGATCAACAAGGTCCGCCACGACGGCAACGTCGTGCTGACGACGACCCGCATCATCCGCGACTGGGCCCCCGGCGGTTTCGAGCGTCTCGCC
Source organism: Gammaproteobacteria bacterium (assembly GCA_029289265.1). GTDB lineage: Bacteria > Pseudomonadota > Gammaproteobacteria > Burkholderiales > Rhodocyclaceae > JARFTX01. Next base: position 2,581 of record JARFTX010000077.1, on the reverse strand, counting down.
GCGACCGATTTCGACGCCGTGCTGGCGCTCGAGCCCGAAGTCGTGCTGATCGGCACCGGCGCGCGGCTGCGCTTTCCTGCGCCGGCCACCTTGCGCCCGCTGATCGACGCGCGCATCGGCTTCGAGGTCATGGATCTCGCCGCCGCTTGCCGCACGTACAACGTCCTCGCCACCGAAGGACGGGCCGTCGCGGCCGCCCTGCTGTTCGATCCGCAATAAGACAGCTACCAGAAGATCCAGAACAGCACCAGCCCGAGCGCGACGCGGTAGATCACGTAGGGCAGCATGCCGGTGCGCGACAGCAGGCGGATGAAGTAGTGGATGCACAGGTAAGCGCTGACCCCGGCCACGGCCGCTCCGAAGGCGAGCGTGCCCCACGCCACCGGTTCGGCGTCGCGCACCAGATCGCGGGTGACCAGCACGCCCGAGGCGAACAGCGTCGGGATCGAAAGCAGGAACGAGAAGCGCGCAGCCGCCTCGCGCGTGAGCCCGAGCGCCAGCCCCGCGGTCATCGTGATGCCGGCGCGCGACGTGCCGGGAATCAGCGCCACCGCCTGCGCGAGCCCCACCAGCACCGCGTCGCGCCACCCCAGCGTGTACTCGTCGCGCTGGCGCCGACCGCAGGCGTCCGCCCACCACAGGGCGAGACCGAAGACGATGGCGGTCGTCGCGATCACCAGCGGGCTGCGCAGCGCCTCCTCGATGAAGGATTTGCCGAGCAATCCTGCGATCACTACGGGCACCGTGCCGATCACGACCGCCCAGGCGAGCCGCGCGTCCGGGCTCCAGCGTCCGGCGAATGATCCCAGCCCCGCCAGGGTCATGCGTGCAAGCTCATGGCGAAAATACACCACGACCGCGATGAGCGAACCGGCATGCACGGCCACATCGAAGGCCAGCCCCTGATCGGGCCAGCCCGTCAGCACCGGCACCAGAATCAGGTGGGCCGAGCTCGAGATGGGCAGAAACTCGGTGATGCCTTGCACCAGCGCGAGTACGACGACCTGAACGATATCCACGACTAAGCCTAGCGATACGGAATCGAGGGCAGATCATAGCCCATCGGTTTGTGCAATGCAGTATCGCCAGAGCGACGGCACGGCGATCGCGCTGCGCCCGCGATCGCGGGCAGGATCGGAGGGGGTTTGCCGCGCCCTCGGGGTTCGCCGGAGCGGGACGCCTGCCGCCGCGATGCGATTGTCAAAACAGGCGGATGTCCGCTACGCTGGGCACGAAAAACAACCTCGAAGGAGAAAATTCCTCATGAATGCCTCCAGCAGAAACCAGGCCCCCGACTTCAGCCTTCCCGCCACCGGCGGCACGACCGTCACCCTTTCCGCGCTGCGCGGCAAGAAGGTCGTGCTGTACTTCTACCCCAAGGACAACACGCCGGGCTGCACCAACGAGACGGCCGACTTCCGCGACCATCACGCGGCCTTCCAGGCGGCCGGCTGCGAGATCTTCGGCATTTCGCGCGACAGCCTCAAGTCCCATGAAGGCTTCAAGGCCAAGCTGGGCGTCCCGTTCGAGTTGCTCTCCGATGCCGACGAGGCCGCCTGCCAGGCCTTCGGTGTCATCAAGATGAAGAACATGTATGGGAAACAGGTGCGCGGCATCGAACGCAGCACCTTCGTGATCGACGCCGACGGACAGATCGCACGCGAATGGCGCGGGGTCAAGGTGCCCGGTCACGCCCAGGATGTGCTCTCCGTCGTCCAGAGCCTTTGACCCCCTCCCACCCCCGCCCCGACAGGAGCCCTCGCACAATGGCCCGACGCAGCTCGCGCAAGCAGGAATCGACCAAGCTGTTCGTCCTCGATACCAACGTGCTGATGCACGATCCGACGAGCCTGTTCCGCTTCGAGGAGCACGACATCTTCGTGCCCATCATGACGCTCGAGGAGCTCGACGCGAACAAGCGCGGCATGTCCGAAGTCGCCCGCAACGCCCGCCAGGCGAGCCGGACCATGGACGAGATCGTGACGGCGAGTCAGGACGGCATCCGCGAGGGCATTCCGCTGCTCGAGCCCTCGCACGGGCTCGCGAGCGGCAAGCTCTTCCTGCAGGCCGAGGCGATCAACTTCGAACTGCCCGAAGTCCTGCCGACCGCCAAGGGCGACAACCAGATCCTCGCCGTGGTGATGCACCTCGCCGAACGCCACCCCGGGCGGCCGGTGATCCTGGTGTCCAAGGACATCAACATGCGCATCAAGGCCCGCGCGCTGGGCGTCGACGCGCAGGACTACTTCAACGACAAGGTGCTCGAGGACACCGACCTGCTCTACAGCGGTTCGCGTGAGCTTGCGCCGGATTTCTGGGAGACCCACGGCAAGGGCATCGAGTCCTGGAAGGAGAAGAGCCACACCTATTACCGATTGAAGAGTGCCTTCGCGGCCGAGTTGCTGGTCAACGAATACCTGTTTCAGGAAGGCGACACGCCGCTGCATGCGCGTGTCAGGGAGAAAGCCGGCAAGACGGTGACACTCGAGACGCTCACCGACTACACGCACGTGCGCAACAGCGTCTGGGGCATCACCGCGCGCAACCGCGAGCAGAACTTCGCGCTCAACCTGCTGATGGA
>JARFTX010000014.1 GCA_029289265.1 Gammaproteobacteria bacterium | reverse complement strand
ACGGGGGTTTATCGCCGAGAGGAGGAAAAACTCGGCCGGAAGTGTCGAACTCGGGGGTGCGGTACCGGAGTCACTCAGGAAGTGCGCCGATGAGTGTCGTTCTCGATGTGGGCGCGTGAGCCGCGCTGAATCGTCGGCGGGGGAGGTGTAGAGCTCGCGGGCCGGGCATTTTTTTGGGGTATTGCTTGTTCTGCGTATCCCGCGTCGAGCGATTTGCCCGTTCAACGACAGCGGCGAGACGTGGCGGTTCACCGAGTGCCGCTTCTCGGCCTCAACGGACAGTCAGCTCCACGGAGGGAACGGCAGCCGATCGTCCTATTGCTGCCGTTCGTTTAGCTTCCGGCCTGAGCGGCAACCTCCGCCCGGGCCCAACGAAAAATGCCGACCCGGAGCGGCCGATCGGATTGCCAGATGCGCTGTCGCCTTTCATTGCCGCACCAGCGCGGCATCTTCCTGCCATGTTTGGTAAAGCGGCTTCTGAGCAGCGAAGCCGAGCACTTTCTTGAGCCGGCCGACGGTGGTACAGGCATACCTGTTGATCGCAACGCGCTACACTCGCGCATCCCTCAATTGGATTCAGGCTTTGTACCCCTGTGCTTGATCTACTTTCCACCTTCGTTGCTCACCCGTTCGTTCCGTTCATCGGGTTTGTCACTGGAGTGGCTGGTCTGCCGTGCGCATTCTACTTTTACTTTCGCGGCAAGAAAGAGAGGCGCCCTTTTCTGGCTTCGGAATCTGTCGGGCTGGTCGACGGTGTGTCGGACAAGTTTCCCCTTGAACTGACCTACGACGGAGTTCGTGTCAATCGGGTTACGGTTACTCGGCTGTACTTTTGGAATCACGGGCGCGAGAGCATTCGCAGAAGCGATTTGATAGAGGCTGCGCCCGTCGGTGCCGTATTTCCTCAGGGCTGCCGAATCCTGACTGCTCAAACCATTGCGGTCACGGACTCGGCATGTGGATTTGCGGAACCCCGAATCGTCATGACAGAGGCGGGCAGCAAGGTGCTGTTTGACTTCGATCACCTTAACGCATCGGATGGTGCGGCCGTGCAAGTGGTTCACGACGGCGGCGTTTGCCTCAACCCAGAACCGTGCGGGAAGGTGATTGGCACTACCGAACCCGTCGGGGCTCGATTTCCGGTCCTAGCGTCTGGGGAGGACGACAGAACAATCCTGCCGCGCCCGGGGTGGGATGTGTGGGTCCTTCTTACCGTGATGCTGCTAATGCTGGCTTGGATGAGCTTCGAGCGCTGGGATATGCACTGGGCTCCACATGCTTTAATGTGGATGCTTTATGCGGGTATGGTCGCCAAGATCATGCGTGTGAGGTTTCAACCCTATCCGCCACCAAGACTGAAGCCTGGGGCGTAGTAACCGCCCGTCGCAGGCAGTTCGGCAGCGACATGGAAGCAGTCGTAGCTGATCTGGGCATTGAGGAGCGACTAGCCGATCCCTTAGCGTAGGCTGTGCTAATGACGATGCAGGAGTGCTAGATGGCAACCAGACGCCGCCACCGCTACGGTCGGCTGGGCGCCACTCGCATCTGATTGGCGGCTAGCTGCACCGGTCGTTTGCGGCACAAAGACAGGCCCAGTGGGCGATACTGCCCGAAGGGCGACAGGCCGCAGTTTGCCCGGACGCGGTCATTCAATGCTTGTCAGCTCACCGTCCGCTCCGGCCGTGGAGCGGGTATGCGGGGTACGGCGCGCAGACAGACTTCTCGTCGGCCGGTGCTGCCGGTCAGGCGACGAGTCGTGACCGACTCAGATCGGCCAGAAGCCGTCACTGGTCACCCGACCCGGATAGCGGTCATCGGGGCGAGGCGGTATGCTACTGGCCTGTATGCAAGATCGGTCGCCTCGACCCGGAAATCAGTCGGCTGCTGCTTTTCCTGCCTTGTTATTCTGTGGTTCGCGTAATATCTGCTTCTAAACAGTAACTTGCAGAACACGTTATCAGGCATTCCGATGTTACGCGGCATAGCTGTCGCCAGAAAACAAAGTTGGGCGTTCAATCAAATGCTTCACGTCGAGGTATAGGAGGAGTCACGGTGGCGATTTTGTGGAGGCACCTATGGGCACGCTTCAAGCCCCGGCTCAGCTATCACGATTTGCAAGCGATATTTCGGTTCTATGCAGAAGCCGTGGCACGCAACGAGCCCGTTACGACATATGTGAAGCGTCTCCAGCGATCTGATGCGTCCTCCCATGCAATAGCTGATCTTGTTGAGTCTATATCCGTACGACTTCGCGCTATCTCGGACGAAAAGACTAAATCCGATCAAGCGCGACTATGCCGTATCTTATTGCTCGAGCAGGCTGATAACGCTGTCTCTGATCACTATCTAACCCTCGGCGGTGATGAGGCGCTCCGCCACGTATGTCTCGCGGCGATTTATGGCTCTGAGACGGACGAAGACATTCAAAGAAAGGAAGCCGAACTACTTCGGAACTACTGCCGTGCGATTTGGATAGAGAGCTCAATTGCATGTCTCTACGAAGAGCAATTCAACACCTATATGTCTTTGAATGCCTTCTTGAAGCCGTATCGCGCGATGACGGAGCTCTATATGCGCCACTTATGCACGAAGCTTTTTAGTCACGTAATGAGTGAGCATGGCCGACCTGACTTGCGAAGAGTCTCTGAACTCTACGAGGCGGCATGCACGGATAGCACAGTCCTCGAGTTGTCTGAGGTGCGGAATGGCTATCTCGATGCAATCAGAAACGGTTTCGTGGATGGTCTCTATCCACTGCAGGAGCGCTTCGCAAGGATTGCTCAGTCAGCACAGACAGCGATTGAGTCCAGCTTAGCTGGTACAGCACAAAATGGCCAGGAATCGAGCTGACTTCATGCGCGCGCCCAGCAAGTGCATGCAGCTGACGTGGCAAAGAGTGCTGCCCCTTACTTGCGCAAGGGGCATGCCACTTCACCACGCATCTGATGCTTGTCGTTAGGCCGCACAGGTGATGCGCGTTTAGACTGCAACTGCCAACAAAAACAGGGGGGCGCATGGCAACGAAATCAATACTTGAAACCTGCACAGAGTCTCTAAGTCGCGTTCAGCAGTTTGATCCTGCGACACTTGGTCGCGAGGATGATCTCGGTAGGCAGATGAGCTTTGTGGAAGCCGTGCCATTCGCGGAGGCCGTCATCGACGTCTACAAGCGAATTCCGATCACAGCTCTGGATGATTTCACCGACGGTCAGCTTAACGCAATTCAAGGTCAGGCGGATGCGGACTTCAACGTCTTCAAGCAGATCCTCGACTTTGATGCGACTGCGAACAATGCAAGCAATACGAGGAAGCAGCTAATCAGCGGTCTTCAGTCCCGTCGAGATCAAGTATTCGATCAGCTATGGCAGTTCATTGCTTACGGTGTAGCGAGAATAACCGACACGAGCCTTCTTGAGAGTCAGGCGCGTGCAACAATTCAATCGATCAAGGATCAGTCGGAAAAGCTGACGAAGGAGCTTGGCAATGCCAAGGTTGATGCCGATGCTGCCTTGGCAGCGATTAGGGCGGTTGCGTCTGAGCAAGGCGTTTCTCAGCAAGCCAGTTACTTCAAGGGGGAGGCAGAGTCGCAGGAAACGCTAGCCGCTACATGGCTAGATTACACGTACAAGTTTGCTGGCGCTGTTGCGTTCTTCGCTGTTGCCAGCTTGTCTCTACACAAGTGGGAATGGCTCTCGCCTGCCAACACATTCGAAGCTATTCAGCTTGCAACGAGCAAGGTTCTGGTCTTTGCGGTACTTGCATATATGCTCATCATGTCTGCGCGCAATTACACGACGCACAAGCACAATGCCGTTGTGAATCGGCATCGTCAGAACGCATTGCTTACATACCGCGCTCTTGTCGAGGCAGCAGGTGAGGGCGGCACGCAGGATATCGTCCTGGCCCACGCGGCGTCATGCATCTTCTCGCCCCAAGACACAGGATTTTCGCAGCAGCGGGGTGAATCGCTGGCAACCTCAAAGTCGGTCTTAGAGTTGCTTACTAAGAACACCGCACCGCGGGGTTCTGAGTAGTCACTGCCGGAAGGGCGGCTCAGTGCCTAACAAAGCGATCGAGTCCGCTCCCGTTGGTCGCCCGACTCGCAAAAGCGACGAGCTTTTGCTCGCGGCTCATCGCTGACGTTAAACATCTCAACAAAGGTTGCGCGGAATGCCGAACATTATTTACGTTCTTACCAATGAGGCCATGCCGGGCCTCGTGAAAGTTGGTCTGACAACCGATAGCGTTGAGGCACGAATTGGCCAACTCAGTGCACATTCTGGAGTGCCGCTGCCATTTGAATGCTATTTCGCCGCCGAGGTGAAGGATTGCGCGAAGCTCGAGAAAACACTCCACCAACTATTTTCGGAAGGTCGAGTAAATCCGAAACGGGAGTTCTTCAGAATCGACCCAGAAAAGGTTGTCCTTGCAATCAGCATTGGTGAGTTCAAGGAAATCACTCCGGGAGCCGCACAGATTGATGTGGAAGAACAAGCGGCTCTCGAAAAGGCCAAATCGCGTAGGCCGCGGCTCAAGCTTGACGCCCTCGGAATAAAGGCAGGAGACGTTCTCACGCTTTCCCGCGATGAGAACATAACTGCCACCGTTGTGGATGACGGCAAGGTTGACTTCCAAGGCGAAGTGCTGAGCCTTTCTGCCGCAGCACTGAAGGCATTGCACAGTCTTGGTTACAGCACACCTGCGGCGAGTGGGCCTGGCTATTGGATGTTTGACGGAGAACTCCTTGATGAGCGCCGTCGAAACATGGAAGCAAAGCAGTTCGATGATCTATCGCCTACCGATGTTTAACTGGTCATTCCACAAGGACGCTGCGCGATGAAGCCGCGCAGCGCCTGTGAATTCGCACGTTGAACGACAGCTTTCCCAAAAGCTCAGCGGCCGCATTGGGTCGATAGCGGTAGTCCAGCCGCCGAGCATTGAGCGGCACCTCTGGCCGATGAGATGTCATCTCCAATCTGCCCCTGCGCCGAGGCCTGCCGAACAGAACCTATCCAAGACTGCTACCCAGCCTTTTCCCTTAACGACTGCCAACGCACCCATCATCTCCGCAGCGCAGCCTTGATGTCAGCGACCAGACTCATCCCAGGAATCACGCGCTGCGCATTCAGGCTGAGGTGCGCGGATCGGTCTGCGGGATTCAGCAGGATCGTGCCACGGTATCGACGGTTGAGGTCCTTCGCGCTGCAGCGTGAGAGGGTGACGTCGAGATTGAGGATTCTCGGCGTTGCGCCAGGCGTGGCGATGCCAAGCATGTCGCAACCATTTTCCCGGCTGGTACCCGCGACCTTGCCGTCCTCGGCAATTTCGAGAACGAGGTGGACCACTTGGTGGATCGTGTCGGAGCGCGCGCCGATGTGTGTGAGCTGAAATTGCGCCTGCCCGCGCCAAGGGCCGTATGGGTTCTGATACCCGCCGCCTATGACTGTTTGCGTATTGTTGGGCGGCGCATTGCCGCCGGCTGCGGTGCCATGTCGGATGACGGGCTGGTCGCAGGGCGCGTCCGTGTAGGTGACGCGCCCGTCGCGTTCGCAACGATAGATTGCCTGAGCGGCCACGTCGACGGGCGTTGCGAGGGGCGTCGCGCCGAGCAGCAGCACAAGGTACAGGGGGTTCAGATGGCGAATGCGTGCAGTCATGCTCATGTGTGGCTAGGTCGACGTGCGCATCTGGAGTTTTCCGCGGCACCTTGGAAATGTTGAGCAGCCCCAGAACGGACCCCGCTGGCCCTCTCTGGCGGCCATCTTGGTCCCGCAGCTCGGGCAACTCGGCGTCGTCCAATCGCCTTCAGTCGCGAACTCGAGTAAGCGCCGGCCGGCTTCCTCCGGCAGACGCTGCAGCATCGCCAGGAAGAGCTTGCCGTCGAGCAAGGTGATGCGGTTTTCGGTGGCGAAGGCGCGGGCATCTTCGGTGAAGCCGCTGGGGGCCATGAAGAAGGCCTTTTGCACCTTTTCGTGGGCCATCACGCCGCGCAACTCGCGCACCAGCTTGACGCCGACTTGCTTGCTCAAGGCCTTGCACTGGACGATGGCGGTGACCTGGTCGGGCTCGGTGGAATCCTGGAAGAGGCGGACGTCGATGCCACCGTCGGCGCCAAGGGGTGTGGTCTCGGCGCGAATTCCCTTGACGCGATAGAACTCGCAGCACAAGTCCTCAAAGCGCTTCCAGTCGATCTGCTCGAGCACGTCGAGCGACCAGTGGTCCGGACGCTCCGGTCCAGCAGGGCCGGCTGCGGGCGACTGCGCGGGTCCGCTGTCAGACGGGGAGGTGTCGACGTCATGGCCTCGGGCGGTGGGACGCCCGGGGCTGCTTCGGCGCGGCCGGGTGGCGACGCGTGAATCCGGGGCGAGGGCTGGTGCCGCGGTGCGCTGCTTCGCAAAGCGCACCGCGGCAATGCAGGCGAAGGCGAATGCGAACAGCCATCCGAGGGGCGCGAAGACCGCGGCAACCGGGCCAAGGAGCGGGTTTTGCGCGGCGAGGCCGGGAATGAGTGCGCCCGCGCCAAGCGCACAGGTGGCAGCGAGTCCAGCCGCGACACGCCAGTCCGACCGTGCAGCGATTTCGAACAGACCTTCGTTCCTTCGGTAGCGACGTCGTGCCATCTGTGTGCTATGCCCGTGCATGTACGCCGGATATGGCGTAAACGTGTCCGAGTCCTCGGACCGGAGGTGCGCGAAGGCATACTACGGCATGAAGCTGCAATCCATCGAGAATTTCCTCACGGCCTTAAGCAATGACATTGGGGAGTGTCTCGGCTCCGAATGGTCGAAGTTTGGAGGTCTGAGCTGGGGCAGACCCGCATGATCGCGCTGCCAGATGGTCTCTACGATCCGCTGATCGATGCGCGTCTCGCCGCGCTGGTCGAGGCGCTGCGCGAGCGCGGCGCCGCAAGCGTGGAGGCGCTGCCCGCCGCGTAGCGGCGGCAGCGCATTGCTGCGGAGATCGAGCGGCTCCACCGCGATCCTCGATCGGCTACCGCATCACGCCGTGACGCTGAACATTCGCGGCAACTCGCACCGACTGAAAGAGAAGTTGAAGGCCGGTCTCGTCCGCCCGGAAGAGGCCGAAGCATGAGCCGGGTGGGGAAGATTCAAGTCCCGCAGGGGAGGTGCGGAAAATTGGGTTCCCCTTGGCACCGGTGGTACATGCGATCGTGCCGACCAGCGCCGCCATGGACTTTGGCGCCGAACAGCGGTAAGCTTGCCCGCTTCGAGAAAACGGGTCGCCCGTTGCTCGTTCCCCAAGCGCCCGTAGCTCAGCTGGATAGAGTACTGCCCTCCGAAGGCAGGGGTCGGACGTTCGAATCGTCTCGGGCGCGCCAAACATCAAAAGGCGCTGATTTCATGTAGAAGTCAGCGTCTTTTTCATTTCTCCGGTGAGGATAAAGCTGGGCACCTACGCCCAGTGTCTTTCCGGATGTTACGCCTCAAGCGCGCTCAGCACAGCGGTGTGGTTCTTCTCGATCAGGTTGAGAAGCACCAGGGCCGGTCCTTGCGGACGTCGGTCTCCCCGCTCCCAATGTCTCACCGTTGCGACAGAAAAACCGAAGCGGGCGGCGAACTGCTCTTGCGTCATATGAACGCGTTGGCGCAGCGCTTTCACGTCGACCGCATGGGGACGATAGACCTTCACGCCCTGGTTCTCGCCTTTCGCGTGAGCGATGGCTTCAGAAAGTCCCTGCTTGATGCTGTCGAAAGCCTTGCTCATGGTTTCACTCCTGTTGCCAGGCCGACACCAGCAGCTCGACCAGATCAGCCAGCATGTTTCTCTCGGCCTTGCTGAGATTCGCGCGCTCGCTCGTTCTTGGCGAAAACGGTCAGCAGGTAGAGCGGCATCGTTTCGTTGTGAAAGTAGCAGATGATCCGCACGCCACCGCTCTTTCCCCTGCCGCCCCGCGACCAGCGCAGCTTCCGAATGCCTCCGGTGCTCCACCAGATCGCCAGCCTTGGGATGCGACGCCAGATAATTGAGGATGTCGCGACGCTCATCGTCGGCCAGCAACCTCTCGGCACGGCGGATGTACTCGGGCGTCTCGGCAAGCGTTTGCATGGGTTCGAATCTAATCCATTGGATTAGTTCACGCCAGTCGAAAGAGCATGGGCCTCATTTCGCTGATGGGCTCATGGGGCCTTTGCACTCCGTGACCTTGGTGTCTGGGATGTGCTCGAGCAACTGCTCGATCCTGCAGAGATACCGAGGCTCCGATGTGTCCATCGATGCGCATTCAGGATGTTTTCTTTCGGGCGCATGCGTAGTACGCTCTTGCTCATACCTCATCAGAAGGCCGAGCCATGTCCAATTATCAATACGCAACCGCTCCCAAAAAGGCCACCAACGTCTCATTGGCTGAACCGCTCCTTGCAGAAGCGAAGGCATTGCGGATCAATGTTTCGCAAGCCGCAGAGGCCGGTGTGGCCAGAGCCGTGGCTGAAAAGCGCGCAGAGCTTTGGGTTGCTGAAAACGCCGAAGCGTTCGAGTGTTGGAATGCCTACGTCGAGAAGAACGGCTTGCCCCTGGCTAAGTACAGGACCTTCTGATGGCGCAATTCACGGTCTATCGAAACCCTGATCACGCCGGGTATCTGCTCAATGTGCAGGCGGACGTGAATGACCATTTCGCAACACGGGTGGTGGTTCCACTGTTCCCTGAAGGTGAAATTCCTCAGTTCGCCAAAACGCTCAACCCGGTTTTTGAAGTCGAGGGGCATCGCGTTGTAATGATGACCCAAGGCTTGGCGGCCGTTCCGAACCCGTTGCTCAAGCAGCCGCTGGTGTCACTTGAATCCAAGCGGTCAGAAATCGTTGCGGCTTTGGATCTCTTGTTTCAGGGCTTTTAAACCAATCCTCCTCGGCGGCCCGCTTGAGGACGCGACCGTGGCGCAGTGGAGGGTGGGGGATTGCGAGAAGGGCGAGGACCTTGTGTACTGCGGGAAGCGCTACCCGGGGTGAGTGAGGGCGCCGGCGCATGCCCGCTCGGCCAGATCAAGCGCGTCCACTGGCTCATTCACGGCGGTGACTATCTGGACGCCCGTCGCATGCGCCCGTGAAGACCTGCTCAGGCGGCAGTACGCATCGACTTGAGGTGAATGAGCATGCCCATTCAACGTGAGCTCGCCGGTGCCGGGGTGCCCGTCAAGATCTGGACCGACGATGTCGATGAGCGCTCGATCGAGCAGCTTTCCAACATCGCGACCCTGCCCTTCGTCCATCACCATGTGGCGGCGATGCCCGATGTGCATCTCGGGATCGGCGCCACCATCGGGTCGGTCATCGCGACCCATCGCGCGATCATTCCGGCGGCGGTCGGTGTCGATATCGGCTGCGGCATGGTCGCGGCGCGCCTGTCGCTCACCGGGAACGACATCGACGAGAAGCGCCTCAGAAAGGTGTTCGATCAGATCAGCCGGGACGTGCCGGTCGGCCGGGCCCAGCACAAGGACGCGCGGGTGCAGATCCAGGCGGTCCGACCCTTCGAGCCCGGGCTCGCCGCATTGGTGAAGCGCCATCCGCGGTTGCTCAAGGCGTTCGGCACGTTCTCGAAATGGGCCAATCAGATGGGCACGCTCGGCGGGGGCAACCACTTCATCGAGGTGTGCCTGGACGAGCACGATCGGCTCTGGGTGATGCTGCACTCCGGCAGTCGTGGCGTTGGCAACGCGATCGCGACCTACTTCATCGAACTCGCCCGCAAGGACATGGAGCGGCACACGGTCCATCTTCCCGACCGGGATCTCGCCTATTTCGAGGAAGGCAGCGCGCACTTCGCGGATTACGTCGAGGCGGTGCATTGGGCGCAGGAGTACGCGATGGCCAATCGCCGGACCATGCTCGATCTGGTGCTCACGGCGCTGGCACGCCATCTTCCGCCGTTCTCGGTCACCACCGAGGCGGTGAACTGCCATCACAACTATGTCGCGCGGGAACGCCACTTCGGCGCCGATGTGTGGGTCACCCGCAAGGGCGCGATCCGCGCGGGTGCGGGCGAGCTCGGGATCGTGCCGGGCAGCATGGGGGCGCGAAGCTACATCGTGCGGGGTCGGGGCAATCCAGAGAGCTTCTGTTCCAGCGCTCATGGGGCAGGCCGACGCATGAGCCGCACCGCCGCCGCAAAACGGTTCAACGAACAGGATCTCGCCCGCCAGACCGAAGGGGTGATCTGCCGCAAGGACAAGGGCGTGGTCGACGAGATTCCCGGTGCCTACAAGGACATCGATGCCGTGATGGCCAACCAGCGCGATCTCACCGAGGTGCTGCACACGCTCAAGCAGGTGGTGTGTGTGAAGGGGTGAATCGGGCCGTGCTGGAGGGCGCACCCGTGTCGTGGCATCTGGCCTCGGCTGTCCGTCGGCGTGGGCGGATTCATCGCATCTCGAAAGCTTCCTGATGGAAACGGATCCGTCCCGCATTGCGCAGGCCTTGCAGGCCGTCCCGCAGCACGCGGCCAAGCCCTTGCGGGCCGCAGAACCATACCTCGGTCTTCGTGTGACCGCTTCCGGCCACGGCCTGCGCGGTGATCCGCTCATCCTGGCGTGCTCCGTGCACCTGCAGGCGCACCGACGGCACTTGTGCGCACAATGCCTCGAGTCGTGCGACCAAGGGGTCGCGCTCGCGGTCGCGGGTGCAGTAATGCAGCTCGACGTCTGGCGCGCTCTCCGGCGCGTCACCCAGCGCCTCGAGCCACGCCAGGAAGGGCGTGACACCGATGCCGCCGGCAATCCAGACCTGGCGCGCGGCGCGGTCGTGGCGGGCGAAGTCGAAGCGCCCATAGGGGCCTTCGAGGGTCACGGGCTGGCCGACGCTGAGACGTCGGGCCAGTCCGCGTGTGTAGTCACCGAGCGCCTTGATCTGGAAGGTCACGGTGCCCGAGGCGGGGTCGGCTCCCGCGATCGTGAACGGATGGGCGCCTTCCAGACGATCGAAGGTCACGAAGGCGAACTGCCCCGGACGATGCCCGCGCCAGCCCTCGCCGGTGCGGCAGACGACCTCGGTGATCTCGGGGCTGGGGCTCGTCACTGCGACGATGCGACCGAACGAGCGGCGGCTGCGACCGATCAGACCGCCCAGCGACAACGCGCTGGCGAAACTGCCGCCCGCGAGCAAGGCCGCGAGCAGCCAGCCGGTCGGCAGGTGCCACCACTCGGTCGGCGCGAGCCATGCGGCGTGAAACGCGAGAAGCAGATACAGCGCAGGCATCGCCCGGTGCAGATAACGCCATACCGAGTACGGAAAGCGCTTCCACAAGGTGATTGCGAGCATCGCGAGCACGACGTAGATCGCCCATTCGCCGATCTCCTCGGCCGCCTCGCGCATGGCGTGCACAAGCCCGGAGCCTTCGGCGAACTCCCACGCCTCACCGCCGAGGAACGATTCGAGGACATCGTCGGACATCTCGATGAGCCAATGGGTTGCGGCGAAGCCGGCCGCGAGAATGCCTGCGTGCTTGTGCAGGCGGTAGATGCGGTCCATTCCGCCCAGCGGTCGCTCGAGCCAGGCTGGACGCGTCGCCAGCATCGTCGTGAGCGACATCAGCGCAATCGCAAGCAGGCCGCTCAAATACATTGCCTGTTCGTAGGCGAACCACGGCAGCGACGAAGCGGCTGCGGGAAGGCCCGCGAACCAGGCCAGCACGACGACCGTGATGAAGCCAGTGAGGAGCGGATGCATATCGGGTCTCCCGGTGGACGGCACGGGGGGCACGTACCCTCGCCCGAGCGTGAGCCCATTGTGCGCACCCGGCTCTGAACGACCCCTGAAGGGCGCGTTCACCCTGCGTTCATCCATGGGAGGACGGCCCAACTCGGCGCACAGGACTTGTGGCACCATCGTGTTCTCTTTCCCCGAGCGGCATTTCCCGCTTGGCCGGATTCCACCCGCGGCGCGTCGGGAGCGTGCATGGCCCAGGTATCCCTCTTCATCGGCGGCATCCGTCCGCTGCCCGCGTCCGGCCGGCCCACCGGCATGTACAAGGCGCCGGTGACTGGGCGGGTCGAGGTGGGTTTCGACGGCTTCGTCGGCGACCAGCAGGCGGACCGCCGGGTGCATGGCGGTCCCGAAAAGGCCGTCCATCTCTATCCGGCGCGCCACTACCGGCCGCTTGCGGCGCGGTTTCCCGACGCTGCGGCGGAGTTGCAGCCAGGCTCGCTGGGCGAGAACCTGTCTTCTCCGGATCTCGACGAGCGCGACGTGCGCATCGGAGACGTCTGGCGCCTGGGGGCGGTCGAGCTGCAGGTCTGCCAGCCGCGCAATCCGTGCTGGAAGATCGACGAGCGCTTCGCGTGCGAAGGCATGGCGGCGTACATCGCCGAGCAGCGGCTGACGGGCTGGTACTGGCGGGTGCTCGAGCCGGGCGCCGTCGCGCCGGGCGACCCGCTCGAACTGCTGCGGCCGGCTCCGGACGCACCGACGCTCCATGCGGCCATGTTGCTGTGGCAGGAACACCGGCCCGCGCTCGATGCGCTCGAACGCCTGGCGCAGACGCCGGGCATCGCGGCGGCGTGGCGCGGCAAGATCGAGCAGCGGCTGGCCTGGTTGAAGCGCGCCTGAACCCGGGAGGCCTGCCGGAGTCGGGGCCGAGGCGCTTCGCCGGTGAGTGCGTAGCCATGCGAACGACCGTGGCGGGTGCGGATCGAACGAACGTGGTTGCCGCTGCACGTTGCGGCGGCCTTTGTGTCCGGAGACTGTCCTCATGATGCTGCCCCGCGTTGCGCTCGGTCTGGCCGTGCTGGCCGCGTTGTTGCTGGTCGGGTCGGGGCCGGGCACGCGCCTTGGGCTGTGGTCTTACCAGCTCGGGCTGCAGCTGCTGATCGGTGCCGCGGTGCTGGGCGGGGGCGCGGCCGTGATCGGCCTCGCCGGCCTTGTCGTGCCGCAGCTGCGGGCGGGCGGGATCGCGTTGTCCGGGCTTGCATTGGCTGTCGGGGTCGCCGTCGCGGCGGTACCGGCCTACTGGGTCCAGGTGGCGCGCTCGCTGCCGCGGATCCACGACATCAGCACCGATCTGGACAACCCGCCTGCCTTTTTCGCCGTCGTGCCGCTGCGCGGACGCGACACGAATCCGGTCGAGCACGGCGGTGCCGCCGTCGCCAATGCGCAGCGCGGCGCGTATCCCGACATCGGGCCCGTGGTGCTCGATCTTGCGCCGTCGCAGGCGCTCGCCCGAGCCTTGCAGGCCGCGCAGGCGATGGGCTGGGACATCGTCGCCCAGGATGCCGAGCGCGGCACGCTCGAGGCGACCGACACGACCTTCTGGTTCGGCTTCAAGGACGATGTCGTCGTGCGCGTGACGCCGGCCGAGGGTGGCAGCCGCATCGACGTGCGTTCGCTGTCGCGCGTCGGCGTGAGCGACGTCGGCGCCAATGCCAGGCGGATTCGCGCCTTTCTCGCGCGGCTGCGCAGCTGAGCGCTCACTTCTGACATCGGCCCGGTGTGCATCCTGCACTGGCCGGCCGCCATCGCCTGCAGTACGCTCGCATGATCTGGATATCGTTTGGGGGCGGCTGTGAGGCTTGCATTGTGGGTGGTCGCGGGTGCGCTGCTGGGTCTGTTCGACGGGTTGGGCGCGGGGGTCGTCGGGGCGCTGCTGGGCGGGGCGATCGGCAGCGTGCTCGCCCGCAGCGGACAGGCGCTCGCCGGCCAAGCCGACCGGCTCGCGCATCTCGAGGAGGAGATGAGGGGCCTTCGGCGGCGGCTCGAGCAGAGTGCCGGCGCGAGGCGCGGCGCGGGGGAGGCGCCGGTCGCGGAGGCGCCGGTCGCGGAGGCGCCGGTTGCGGCCGGAGCCATCGCGGGGCTCGGAACCGCCGCTCCCGAGTCGGCTTCTCCCGAGGCCGACGTTGCGGCGCCCGTGGCACTCGATGTGGCCACTTCCGGGCCGGATGCTGCGGGACCGATCCCCTCCGGGCCGGCCGGGCGAGAAGCACTGATCTTCGATTTGCCCGATGCGGCCTCACCGGCACCGTCCACCCAACCGCCCGCCGCGTCGACGGCTCCGCTCGCGGGCGCGAGCGTCGAGGCTTCGGCCTCCAGTCCGATCGATCTCGATGCCATCTACGCGCGCGCCCAGTCCTGGTTGCTGGGGGGCAACACCCTGGTGCGGGTGGGGCTCCTGGTGCTCTTCTTCGGGCTGGCGTTTCTTGCCCGCCACGCGATCGAGCACGAGCTTCTGCCGCCGGCCATGCGCATGGGCGGGATCGCCGCGTTCGGTCTGGTCCTGCTCGGTCTCGGCTGGCGCCTGCGCGAGCGCCGGCCCGGCTATGCGCTGAGCCTGCAGGGCGGCGGCGTGGCTGTGCTGTATCTGAGCGCCTTTGCCGCGCTGCGGCTCTACGACCTCTATCCGGCGGCGACGGCCTTCGGCCTGATGCTCGCGCTGGTCGGGGTCGCGGCATGGCTCGCGACGCGCCAGGACGCCCCGGCGCTCGCGGTGATCGGCGCCGCCGGCGGTTTCGCCGCGCCCATCCTCGCCTCGACCGGAGCAGGCAGTCACGTCCAGTTGTTCGGCTACTACGCCCTGCTCAACGCGGGCGTGCTGGTGCTCGCCTGGAGCAAGGCATGGCGCGGGCTCAACCTGGTCGGCTTCCTGTTCACCTTCGCGATCGGCCTGCTTTGGGGCGCGCGCTACTACCACCCCGCGCATTTCGCCACCGTCGAGCCCTTCCTGATTCTGTTCTTCCTGATGTACGTCGCTGCGGCGGTCGCCTACGCGCGCCACCAGGCGCCGGTGCTGCGCGATCCGGTCGACGGCACGCTGGTGTTCGGCGTGCCGGTGGTGGGCTTCGGGCTGCAGGCCGCGCTGGTCGCCGACATGCCTTATGCACTTGCCTGGAGCGCGGCCGCGGTCGGCACCTTCTACGTGGCGCTTGCCGTGCTGCTGCACCGGCTTCGGCGTCCGGCATTCGCGCTGCTGGTGACCTGTTTTGCCGCGCTCGGCGTGACCTTCCTCACCCTCGCGCTGCCGCTCGCTTTCGACGGCCGCTGGAGCGCCGCGGCCTGGGCGCTCGAAGGGGCGGCGCTGTGGTGGGTCGGATTGCGCCAGCAGCGCCATCTCGTCATGGGTGCGGGCCTGCTGCTCCAGGCCGGCGCCGCCGTCCTGTTCGCCGCCGATCTCGCCCAGCACCCGGCCCTGCGCAGCCCGCCGGTGGCGAACAGCGCGCTGCTGGGTACGGTCATGATCTCGGCGGCCGCGTTCTTCAGCGCGTGGTGCGCGGCGACGCGGGCGTTGCCGGGAGTCAGCCTGCGCCCGGTGGGGCTGGGCCTGCTCGGCTGGGCCTGGCTGTGGTGGCTGGGCGGCGCCTGGGCTGAGATCGACGCGCATCTCCACATCGGCCAGCGGGCCGCCGCTGCATTGTGGCTGTTCGCGCCGAGCGCGTGGATCGCGATCCGGCTCGCGCCGCGGCTGCGCTGGCCGGATCTCGCGACCGCGGCGCCGCTGCCGCTTGCCGGGATGGCGCTCGCGGCGGCGCTGGCCTTCGCCTACGGCGTGCCGCCCGGCGCACACGGAGGATGGTTCGCCTGGCCGATCGCGCTGGCGCTGCATCTCGCCTGCCTGCGTGCCTCTCCGGCCGAAGTGCTGGAGCGGCGGGCCCTCGCGCTGGTCCATGCGGGCGGGCTGTGGGTCGTGGCGTTCGTGCTCTCGCAGGAACTCGGGTTGCGCGCGGCGAGCCTGGCGATCGGGTCGGGCTGGCAGGCGGCGGCCTACGCGCTGCCGCCGACGGCGCTGCTTGCGCTGCTGCTCGTGCCCAGGGCCGGCACTGTCTGGCCGCTGTCGGCGTGGCGCGATGCCTACCTCACATGGGGCGCCGCGCCGGTCGCCGTCGCACTCGCCCTGTGGTCGCTGGCCGTCCAGCCGGGGAGCGACGGCGACATGAGTCCCTGGCCCTTCCTGCCGCTGTTCAACCCGCTCGATCTCGCAGTCTTCGCTGCGCTCGCGACCATCGCCTGGTGGCTGCACCGCGCAGCCGGCCTGCTCGCGGCGGCCGGGGCGGCGTTGCTCGGCCTGACCCTGGCGCTCGGAGGCATCGCCTTTGTCGCCTTCAATGGCGCCTTGTTGCGGGCCGTTCACCACCTCACCGGCATCCCCTGGCGGCTCGATGCGCTGCTCGCCTCGGCGACCACCCAGGCGACGTTGTCGCTATGCTGGGCGGTGCTCGGACTCGGGCTGATGCTGTTCGCCGGCCGCCGAGCGCAGCGCACGCCGTGGCTCGTCGGGGCGGCGCTGATGGGCGTCGTCGTGGTGAAGCTGTTTGTCGTCGACATGGCGGCCAGCGGGGCGCTTGCGCGCATCGTCTCCTTCATCGGCGCGGGGCTGGTGCTGCTGGTGGTCGGGTACTTCTCGCCGCTGCCGCCCAAGCGCTGAGCGCCCGGGAACCCGGCTGGGCTCATGCGATGAAAAAAGGGTGTCGCGCGCCGGTGCGCGTGCGGCAGGAGTCGCCGTGCGCGATGCCGCGGGCTATCCGCCCGACGGGGCCGTCGCCTCGACCATCTTGGGCGGGGCGAGGCGGTGATGCCGCAGGACGCCTGCGACCAGCAAGGGCAGCAGGATCGCGGCGGCCACGAAGGCAATCGGGTCCTCCGGATGGAAGACGACCACCATGGACAGGGCGAGCATCAGCAGTCGCATCGACCACCGCGCCGCTCGTGCGACGAAGAAGCGGCCGAACACCGCGTAGGTGACGCCGCATGTCCCCACCGCCACCAGCAGGGTGTCGGTGATCTGATCCCAGCCGGGATTCACCACCATGTCGCTGCGCACGAAGATCGCGAACGACATGATCGTGATCGGCAGGCAGATCTTGAGCGCCTCCCACATCGTGCGCATGAACGAAGCCTCGGCGATCTTCGCCGCCACCGCCGCCGTGAGCGAGGTCGGCGGCGACAGCTCGCCCCAGATCGCCAGCAGGAAGGCGAAGAAATGGGCGACCCAGGGATCGACCCCCAGGGCGCGCAGTGGCGGCACGATGATGACGGCGACGATGATGTAGGTGGCCGTGGGCGGCAGCCCCGTGCCGACCAGCCAGCCGAAGATCCACGCCATGATGATCGTCGCGATGATGTGGAACTCGCCCAGATGCAGCAGCAGCGAGCCCATGCGGGTGATGAAGCCGGTCACCGTGAACAGGCCGATCATGATGCCGAGGGTGGCCATCAGGAGCGTCAGGTACGAGGTCATCTCGGCATGGGTCTCGATCATCGTGCGCAGGTTGCGCAGCAGCGATTCGTCGGTCACCAGCGGGTCCCGGAGCACGTACCGGAAGAACAGCCAGGCGAGCAGCAGCATCGCCAGCACCGAGGCCGCGGTGAACAGCGCAGCCCGCATCGCGCCGTAGCCGAAGGCGCTCATCAGCACGATCAACACCACGATGCCGGTGAAGAAGATGGCGGTTCTCACCCAGTCGTAGAGCGGGACTTCGGGAATCTGTATGGGCGTGTTGGGGAGCAGGCGCACGCTGAGCAGATGGACGGCGAGAACCAGCGAAGTGAAGTACACGAAGGCCACGGCAAAACCGCGGATCACCACCTCCCAGTACGGTACGCTGAGGAATTCCGCCATCAGGAAGCCCGCCACCGCCATCAGCGGCGGCATGATGAGCCCGCCCATCGACGCGGCGGTCTCGACCGCCCCGGCGAAGGTCGGCGGGACGCCGTAGCGCTTCATCAGCGGGATCGTGAAACTGCCGGTCACGGCTGTATTGGCCGAGCCCGAGCCGCTGACCATGCCCACCGACACCGACGCCAGCACCGCGGTCTGCGGCACGGTATGCCGCGAGCGTCCCGCCAGCCGCCGCATGACATCCACCAGCGCGCCCTGGGCGCCGAATCCGCTCGCGGCCGCGGCAAGCAGCAGAAAGGCCGCGATCAGCGTCAGCGCGAGCTGCGAGTAGCGTCCATACACGCCGGTCGAGAACTCCACGGTGCTCGAGGTGACGATGCGCTCCAGACTCACGCTGGGATGCCAGAAGAAGTCGATCGGGCTCAGATAGCCCCAGAGCGTATAGCCCACCAGGACCACGTTCACCCAGAACAGGATCGGGTGCACCAGGCGCGACAGCTCCATCACCAGCAGGAACATCAGCGCGCCGACGATCAAGTCGTGGCGCGTGTAGGCGGCCTGCCGCCAGATCGCGACGTCCTCGTAATTCACGGTGAGGTAATACATGGCGTACAGGCAGATGCCGACGTAGGCCAGGACGAGCACGTGGTTCGCCGCGGCGGGAAGCCGCGGATAGAAGTAGCGCTCCTGATAGAGGAACAGCATCTGGATGATCAGCGCCAGCGGCACCAGATTCACTGCCAGGAAGCGCGGCCCGCCGGCCCCCGTGAAGAAGTAGCGCATGAGGGCGACGAACAGCACGAGGCCCGCCACGAAGGCGAGATTCCTGAGGGTCAGCAGACGCTTGAGGACTTCCACGGGCGGCCTTGCCGGATCGGGTCGTGACGCCATGGGGCCGGGCGCACGCGTCGCGACGCGCTGCCCGCCCGGTGGCGTCGGAGGTCGAGTCCGTTACTGTCCGGCGATCGTCCAGCGGTCATCCCAGCGGCCGTGCTCCTTGAGGAACGCGGCCAGCCCGGCATGCACCGGGATGTCCGGATTGGCCGCAACGCCGGCCGCCTGGGTGCCGACGAAGTCCGCAGCCAGCGGGCCGAAACCGGCGTCGCCTTCGACCAGCTTGCCGACGTTCTCGTGGAGGATGTCGAGGATCCGCTTCAGCAGATCGGCATCGAAATCGGCGCGCACGTTGTAGGCGAAGTAGATCGGAACCCCCCAGACCTTGTCGACGCCCAGTTCCTGGCTGAACGCCTTGGTGGGATCCACCGCCACCGGCGCGAGGCCGCCCTCGCGCAGCTTCATCATCTCTTCGTCCGACAGGTTGATCGCGGCGAGATTGGTGCGCAGCTCGGCCTCGCGCCAGTACGTGGGCAGCGATGCGCCCGCGGTCGTGTAGCCCGCGGAGCCGACGATGCTGCCGGCCTCGAAGGCATCGGCCACGGTCGCGCTGTCGATCTCGACGTGATTGAACTCGTAGCCGAGCGTGGAGAAGATGCGCCGCATGTTGAGCCAGTTCATGAAGCCGGCCGGTGTGAAGAAGATCGGCTTGCCGTCGAAGTCCTTGTAGGAGCCGAACTCGCCCTTGCGCCGGTCGGGGACCAGCATGAAGGTCTCCATCGGATAGACGTAGAGGCTGTGCACCAGCATTCCGTGCGAGGGCTTGAAGTTGTCGTAGGGACGCTCCCCGTCGTACAGGCCGCGCATCCCGACGTCGGCGGTGTAGCCGAACTCGCCGTCGCCATTCATGACCGAGCGCATCGCGCCCGAGGTCGACGGATAGGGCTGCACGACCACCGCGAAGTCGCGGCCGAGATTCTGCTGCAGCACTTCGGACATGACGCTGCCCACCGCGTAGCCGTACGAGCCGACGTTGGACGTGGCGAAGCGGATCGTCGTGCGTTGCGCCTCGGCGGGCTGGATCGACGCCAGGGCCAGCGCGACGGCGCAGCCGAACGTCATCAGGGTGCCGAACACCCGATTCTTCAACATTGACATGGTCTCCTCCGTTCTTCTATCGGCTTCGATGCCGAGGGGCGCCACGCCGGACTTTCTGCCTCGGGGCGTCACCGGCCAGGGGCAGAGGAGCCACCGCAGAACCCACCCGACAAGGAAACAGAATGCGCGGCTACCCGATCGGTTCCCTTCGAACTGTTCAGGATCCCGCCTGATCCGGATCAGAGAATCCTCGGCGGTACTTGTGCATGCGCACATCACAAATCCGTACGATCGCGCCCGGTGCGCGTCCACGGTGCCGCCGGCAAGGGCCCGATAGCTCATGTCTCATGGGTTGCACGGCAAAGCGGGATTTATCGCCGCATCAGCACATACGATTTGCTGCATTGCGGCAAATGGCCTCTAATGCACCCATTCAGCACTGACGCCGGTCAGCGAGGTGTGCCGCACGAGGGCCCACCGCGTTCACCGGCAAACCTTCGTTACGGGAAAGGATCCACCATGAAACTGCCTCGCCTCATCGTCCTCGGCGCGATCGCGCTCATCGGCGCCCAGGCCGCCTCGGCGGACGACGCCGCCAGCCAGGGCAAGCGCCTGTTTTCGATCGAAGAGATCGCCCAGTCGGCCCGGGGTTCGTTCGACGTCTACATCGACGAGCCGACCCGCTTCGCCTTCGTCCACACTCCGATCGGCTGGAAGTTCACGCGCCAGGTCCAGGAAGACTCGCCCGCCCTGCGGGAAGGGCCGTTGCAGTCGGCCTCGAAGTCGGATTGACCGCCGACGGCGCCCCGCGCGGGCGTTGGCCGTCGGCCGGTCGGTGCGCAGGGGCCGGCACGCGCCGCCCTTCGGCGCTCAGGGTGTAGCCAGCCCGGGACATGCGACGGTGGGGTTACGCGTTCCCCCGATGTAGCGCGCCCAGTCGTGGTCAGAGAGATTGCTGCGCAGCCGCAGGCAGGCGCTCTCCAGGAGTTCGCGGTAGCCGAGCGCCCAGGTCTGGACCGTCCCGTCGCTGGAAAGCGTGGCCAGGGTCCGCATGTCGGGGCTGAAGGCGAGGCCGGCGACGTTGGGCAGGCTTTCGAGGCGAGCGATTTCCCTGCGCTGCTCGACATCCCACACCCGCACGCTGTCATCGGCGCCGGTGATCGCCAGGTAGCGTTCGTCCGGACTGAAGGTGCAGCGCTCGCGCCCGCCCGCCTCGTCGGCTGTCAGGAGTTCGCTTCCACTGCGAGCGTCCCGCACCTGGACAGAGGTGCGGGAGTTGCTGACGGCAATGCGACGGCCTTGCGGCCCCAGGGCGCATACGTTGGCCGCCAGCCCGCTGTCCTGCCGACCGACCCCCATACTCGACAGTTCCGACGCGGCGCCGCGTTGCCAAACCAGCAATTCCATTCTCTCGCCGATCCTCGACGGAGCGTATCGCATCAGTGCCACTACCTGATCACCCTCGTCCGAGACGGCGAGCTCGATCGGCGTAGCCTCGCCGGGCAGCGCGATCGATGCCAGGACCTGGGCTGGTGCGGTCTGTGCCAGGAGGAGCCGACGCTCGGCAGTGGCGACGGCCAGGAAGCGTGCGCCCGGACTCAAGGCCAGCGCGTGTACGGGCCCGGTAAGGGGTATGCCGATCTGTTCGTCGCCGTCGCCTGCTCCGGCCACGATCACCCGGCCATCACCGCTGGCGACAGCGACGCGCCGGCCGTCGGCCGATACGGCCCGGACTTCTCCGCCCATCGGCCAGTCGCGCCGTGCCGACGCCTGCGTTTCGCCCACCTCCCAGCTGCGGATTCCTGCCGGATCCAACAGCAACAGCCGACGTGAGCCGGCATCGAAGGCGATCTGGGTGATCGGGCCGGCGGCCAAGGTTGCGGCGGCACCGCCTGGCTCCGGCATGAGCCACACATCGATACGCCTGAGGCCCCCTACCGCGACGCGCTTGCCATCGGAGCTGAAGGCGACTTGCGGTCCGGGTATTCCGGCGAAGATCCGCGCCTGCTCGCGGCGGGTCGCTACCTCGACGATGCGCAGCAACTTACGGTCGCTCGCGTCGAGTACCGCGACAAGACGGCTGTCGGGCCCGAGTCGCCCGGTTAGCGCCTCGGGCAGGCGCGCCGTCGGCTGCCACGAGGCGACGCTCCATACCTCCACGTCCGCAGACGGGTCGTCGCGAAACACGATCAGGTGGCGCCCGTCGGCGCTGAACTCCGACCAGCTGGCCGGGCCGAGATCGATGCGTGGCGCGAGGTCGCCGGCCAGCAGGCGCTGCGTCTCCCACACCAGAAGGCGCTCGCCCAGGTGGCCGGCGAGGTGACGCCCGTCGGCGCTCGGGTGCGCGATCTCGACACCCGGCAGTCTCGCCACGATTTCCGGATCCCGCGTGCGCCACAGTGCCGTGGCGTAGTCCGTCCAGTCCTCGCCGCGATGGTAGCGCCGAGTGCTTACCACGGCATGGGCGCCGCCGGGAAGGAGCGCCACCGCCCCTACGGTGCCGGGGCCGGCGGGAATGCGGCTCAGTGGCGCGGGGCCGTCGATCGCCCAGATGTCGACGGCGCTTTCGCGGTCGTCGCGCGGCGTCGTGGCGACGAATTGGCCGTCGGGAGACAGCGCCTTCGGCTTGTGCTCGAAGCCGTGCAGGCGGCCGGGCAGCGGCTGCAGAGTCTGGGCATCCCAGCGGTGCGTCGAGAAGGGCTCGCCGCTGACGGCGGCAAGCCGGTCGGAGGTGAAAACGACCTGCTCGAAGTCGTATCGGGGATTCGGATCCGGGGCAGGGGTGGGTACAGCAAACGGCATCGGACCCAGCGCACGGCGGAGTGCGAGTTCGACCTCGAGTGAGCGCTCGTCCAGGTCGATGAGTCGGCGCAGTGCCTCGGCCGCGAGCTGCAGGCTGGTCTCCAGCGGGTTGTCGGTGGGGCTGGCGAACGAGGGCTGTTCGCGCACGCGCTCGGCGACTGCGGCGAGCCGGCGCGCGGTGGCCAAGGCCTCCTGTCGTGCGGTTTCCTGGCGCTGATGGATGAATAGCGTGCCGAGCACGGCAATCACGATGGCTGCTGCCGTCGTCGCGCCAAGAAACTGCATGCGGCGCCGGGTCGCCCGTCGGCGGCTCTCGATGACGTAAGTCGTCTGCAGCGCAGTCGGGCGCGGCTCCTTGGTCGGACCCGCGACGAGCCATTGCTCGGCCGCTTCCAACTCGGAACCGTGCAGGGCGAGGCCAGGGTTGCGCGCCTTCGACGCCCATTCGGTGGCTCTCAGCAGGAGCCGGGTGTGGGCTCGCACCCAATCCAGATCGGTGTCGACGGCCTGAAGAAGGGTGCAGACTGCGTCGTCGAAGCCGTCACGATCATCGAACCGCACCCAGTTCAGGCGCGCCAATGCCAGCGGCACGGCTGCTGCATCGGTGTCGCGGCAGACGACCGGAAGCAGGCGCTTGTTTTGCGCTTCGGCATGAGCCAGTTCGCGCAGGCAAACGGCAGACGCGACAGCATCCGGACTGATCACGAAGACGACCGCCTCGGCGGCGTCGATGGCGGCTTCGATCTCTCGCATCCACTCGGCGCTGGGCGGAATCCCTTCCCAGTCGACCCACGTGTCGCGCTGACGCGCCTCGAGCGCGAGATGCAGGCGACGCACGAAGTCGGCGTCCCGGCGCGAGTAGGATATGAAGATCGACACGCGGGCACCCCCGGATGGCTGTCGCGCTCACCGGCCCGCTTGAAGTCTATGAAGCGCTCAGGGGCAAAGCAATGTCCATCGTGTGATGGCGCCGCGTTGGCGCTCGCACGCGAGGACGAGCATGGTCAGACGCTCAGGTCGATCTGGCTGACCGTGCCGACGCGCCCGTCGGCGCCGACGTAGACGCCGCTCGAGCGCATCACACCCAGCGTCTCGTTGGCGCCGTTGCGCAGATCGAAGGGCGTTGCGACACGGCTCAGGTAGAGCGCGCCGACCCCGGCCTCGTCGAGGGTCTGCAGGCTGCCCAGGCCGTCGGCCGAGGGCTGCCACAGGCGCAGCTGCGCCCAGGCCGGGTCGGCCGCGTCGATCCAGCCGTTGCCGTCGGCGTCCAGCGCGGCAAGCTCGGCGAAGCCGTCGCCACTCGTCGGGCCGAACAACTCCTTGCCGCTGTCGATCTGCCCGTTGCCGTTGCGGTCGATGGCGAGAAAGCCCCGGCCGCCGCCGAGCAGCGGCACCTGGTCGAGTTCGCCGTCGCCGTCGAGATCGAAGGCGAAGCGGGTGTTCTGCAGCGCCGCGGCCGGTCCGCCGAAGTCGAGCACCAGCGGATCCTTGAGGCGCGCGTCGCCGGCGCGGAAGCTGAATTGCGTCGACTCCATGAAGCTGCGCTCCATCGCGAAGGCGACCTCGAAGCGGATCTCCTGCCCGTCGGCCGTGCGGATCGTCCCGCTCGCCTGAAAGCGCGTGTGCTCGTACTCGATGCGCGTGGAGTTGAACTCGTACTCGATGCCGAAACCGGCCCCGGCTCCGCCGCGCGTCTCGCCGCGCGGGCCAGCCGGTGGCTCGAAGCCGGGCTTGGATGCCGGCGTGAAGTCACCGAGCCGAAGCGTGCGCAGCGCACGGCCGGTCAGCATCTCGATCATGGTCGCCAGCAGCTTGAGCCGCGGGTCGGCGTCGAGCGGATCCATCTCGTCCTGCACCTCGTCGGCGGATTGGGCGGCGAGGCCCTCTGCCGAGAGCGACACCCGCGCCGAAGGCGCGCCCAGCGCCGCCTGAGCGTGCGCGCGCGGCGCGGCTTGCGGCGGGAGCGCAGGGTTGGCCGCACGGGCGGGCCTTGGGCCGACCCACATCTCAAGCCGTTCCGACACCTCGGTGCGGCTGAACGCGAGGTGCGAGGACTGCATGCTGATTTCGGATGAGGCGATGATCATGGCCGCGTTCCCCGGATGACTTGGACGCGCGGCACCGCGACACCTCCAGCCCTGCCGACGGTGCGGGCGCAATCCCGTGCGTTCGAGGTATTAACGGCCGCCGCGGCGGAAACTTCAGTTCGGGCCGGACAAATCCGTCTGCGTGAGCGGGGCAGCGGTAACATGGCGCGGACTTCCTGCCCCGTGAGCATTCCGACCATGACGCGATTTCTGGAGACTGTGCCGAGCGGCGCCTCGGGCAGCCTCGGCGGCGGCCCCGTCTGCATCACGACGGCGCATGCCGAGCGCGATTCCCCGCTCGATGCCGCGCGCGGCGACGCGGACACCATGCCGTCGATGCTGCGAGCGTCGGCCCCGCCACCGGGCCGGCGCCCGCCGCCGCCAGCGCAGCCCCCCCGCGACTGGGCCGAGCGCGACCGCCTGCCGCTGCGGGCGCTCGTCATCGCCAACCTGATTCCACTCGCCGGCGTGCTGTTCTTCGACTGGAGCGCGCGCAACCTGTTGCTGCTCTACTGGCTCGAAAATCTGGTGGTCGGCGGCTACACCTTGCTGCGGATGCTGCACGCCGGGGGCCTGAAAGCGCTGTTCCCGGCCGCCTTCTTCAGCTTCCATTACTCCTTCTTCTGCGCCGGGCACGGCATGTTCATCCTCGCGCTGGCGACCCAGGGCGCCGACGCGGCCGACGCTCCGGCCGGATTCGACGACGACGCGTGGGGGCCGCTCCTCCCTTTCCACATGCTGGCCGGACTGATCGCCGAGATCACGCGCGACGCGCCGGGTCTGCTGACGCTGCCGCTTCTCGCCTTCGTCGTGAGCCACGGCATCTCGACCGTGGTGCATCACTTCACCGGTGGCGAGGATGCCGGGCGCGATGCCGACGACATCATGTTCGATCCCTACAAGCGCATCGTCGCACTGCACCTGGCGATCCTGTTCGGCGCCTTCCTCGTCATCGGCAGCGGCGGCGGCTCGCTCGCGCCGGCGCTGGCGATCCTGGTCGCGCTCAAGATTGCCATCGACCTGCACCAGCATCGCAGCGCGCACCGCGCCCGCCAAGCGGCGCGGCGCGACGGCGAGGACGGTCTGCCGGGCGAAGAGCCTAGTCCCTGAGCGGTGGCGCCGCGGGCAGCCGGACCATGATCGGCTCACCCGGCGCGGCGCAGCCGGCCGCGCAGCAGCGTCCGGGCTGGCGGTTGCGGGTGATCGGGCGCGACGCATCGTGCAGCACGCCGCGCTCGAGCAGCCGCTCGACCAGCTCCACCTTGCTGCCGACCGGGTAGTGGCGCCAAATCTCCTGCTTCATCGCCGCCGGCGAGCCGCCGCCGTGCAGGCTGATCAGCGAGTACCAGCCGCCCTGGTAGGAGGCGGTGAGGTCCTCGACGAAACGCGCCACCTCGATGCGCTTGTCGTAGGGCACGGCGGGGTTCGCGCGCAACACCTCGGCGAGCGTCGCGGCGGTGGCCGGGTTGTGGTCCTCGTCGGGGCCGGGCAGGGCGACCACCAGCCCGCCGGAGACCTCGTGGGCGAGGCGGTGCATGTCGTAGATCTGTGTGGCGAGCAGGAGCTTGCCGATGTTGGCGAACACCGGCTCGGGCATGAAGGTGCCGCTGTGCTCGTCGGCGACGCCGTAGACGCTCGCGGCGACGCCGCAGGCGAAGAAGCCCTCGACGATCTTGATGAGCTCCACCATCGGCTCGCGCAGCGACGCCGTGCGTCCGGGATCGAAGCCGTTCGCCTCGCACATCAGCGCGCCGGCGCCGATCAGCAGGTCGCCGAAGCCGGCGCGCGCGCCGATGCAGCTGTGGCGGTGGTGGGTGGCGTAGCTGTAGGTGAGCACGCCCGAGTGCTCCCACTCGCCGGCGTAGAAGACGCGCTCCCACGGCACGAACACGCGGTCGAACATCACCACCGCGGTCGACTGGCCGTAGCGGCGCGAGAAGAGCGGCTCGCCGTGCTCGGGCTTCTCGCCCGGGCGCCCGGCCGGGCGCGCCACCATGGTGAGCCCCGGCGCATCGACCGGCACCGCGCAGCACACCGCGAAGTCGGCGTCCTCGGCGCCCATGTTGCGGCACGGCATCACCAGCAGCTCGTGCATGTAGGGCGCGCCGGTGACGATCGCCTTGGCGCCGGAGATCACGATGCCGCGGCCGTCGCGCTCGACCACATGCACGTAGCTGTCGGCGTTCGCCTGCTCGTGCGGGCGCCGCGTGCGATCGCCCTTGGCGTCGGTCATCGCGATGCCGAGGGCGAGGTCGCCGTCCTGGACGTGCTCGAGATAGGCCGCGAAGCGGTCGCGGTGCTCGCGGCCGCCGCGCGCGTCGTCGATGCGCGCCGTGACCTGGCCGAGCGCGTTGAGCGCGTCGTGCGCGAGATAGCGCTGCGCGCAGCCCGTCTCCTGGCACAGCACCCGCACCGCCTCGAGCTTGTTCAGCAGATCGCCGGCGGACTCGTTGAGATGCAGCATGCGATTGACGGTCTTGCCGCGCGAGGACTGCACTGCGGTCATCAGCGGCGCCTTGTCGGGGTCGAGCGCGAAATCGTAGCTGACGGCGAGCGCGCGGATGCCGGGCTGCAGCGCCGGCTCGTCGGCGACCGACTCGACGCGCCGGCCATCGACATAGACGGTGGGTTGATAGCGGCGCAGCGACTCGCGGTAGTCGGCACCGCTCATGAAGGTGCCGCGCGTGGGCGAAGGGGCGGTCGGGCTCTGCATGGGGGTCTCCTCGTTGTCGTTATCGATCGCGGACGCTTGACGGTCTGCCCTGACAGGTTGGAATCGTCCGGTCCTGAGGTCAAGCTCCCCGCTCGATGTCGAGCGCGAAAGATCGGCCTGTCCGGACGTTGAGGCCTGCGTGCAATAGTTCCAGCATGTTCCGCGAATACCCGGATAGACTGCCGCTCTCTGTCCATCGCGAACGAATGACCACCATGAAGAAAACTCTCGTCGCCGCCTCCGTCCTCGCCGCGCTCGCCGCCGCCTACGTCGGCACGGCGCACCACGTCGGCACCGTCATTGCACAGGAGGTGGCCGGCTACGAGACGGCCCTCGCCGCCCTCGACGACGTACGCGTCCATCGCATGAGTTACGAGCGGCGCCTGTTCGACGGCGTGCTGCATTACGACGTCGAACTGCGCCCGCTGCCGGGCAGCGTGCTGCACGAGCTGGTCGCGGAATTCTCCGACGAGGCCCCGCCCGGCGTGCGCATCCAGGGCAGCAGCGCGGTGCGGCACGGGCCGTGGGTGGGCGGCGGCGACGGGGTGGCGCTCGCCCGCAGCGAGCACGCGGTGCCGCTGCCTGAGGGCTTGCGCGACATGCTGCCGCAGTACCCCGGCCAGCGGCCGCTGCTGGAGGGCGTCGCGGTGCTCGGCCTGGACCGCACGCTCGCGCTGCGGCTGCGTGGCATCGACTACCGCGGCAAGCTCGCGCCGGCCCCGGACGAGCCCGTTGCCGATCTGGTGCTTGCCGGACTCGCGGGACGCATGGCTGTCGGCGCTGGAGCGCGGGCGATCGATGCCGAGTTTCGCCTCGACGAACTCTCGGTCGCGTCTTCGGGGTCGGACGCCGCTCGGGCGGCGGTGCGCGGCATCGCGGTGGCGGGGGACCTGAAGCGCATAGGCGAAGGGCTGTGGACCGGCCCCGCTTCGCTGGCCGTCCGTGAGCTTGCGCTTTCCGCCGAGAAGGACGGTTTCACGCTCGCCGGAATCGAGCTGCGCACTGCGGCCCGCACGGCGGCGGGTCGCGACGGTGCGCCGCGCCAGGCGCTCAAGGCGGATGGGGCCATCGGCTCGCTGCGGTTCGAAACCTCCGGCACGCAGGCCGCGTCGGTCGAGGCCGGCAAGCTCGCCTTCGACATGGATGCCGTGAGCGAATGGCCGACGATCTGGGTTGGCGATGCCGGTGCTCGGCTCGACCGTCTCGCCGCGAGCGCGCAGGGTTCGCGCCTCGAGGCGGCGGCGCTCGCGCTGAGCTCCCGTACCCGCCTCGCCGGCGAGGCCATCGATCAGACGCTTGCGCTCGGCATCGGTCCGGTGTCGATCGACGGCGTCGGCATCGCCGGTGGCCAGCTGGACTTCTCGATCAAGGGGCTCGCCGCCGCGCCGCTCGACGAGCTCCTTGCCGCCATCGAACGCCAGACGCAGGCCGGCGTGTTCGTGCCCGACGCGGAGTTCGAGCAGACCCTGCGCTCGGTCGGCGCTCGTCTTCTGGCGGGCAAGGTGTCGGCCGGCTTCGACCGGATCGCGCTGGGCGTCGACGGCCCGGATGACGCCACCGCGCGCCTGGTCGTGTCCTTCGCGGGCGAGCCGGGTGTCGACCTCGACGATCCGGTTCAGCTTCTCGGTCGCCTCGAAGCCCAGGCGGGCATCGCGGTGCGCACGGCCGCGCTGCGCTCGCTGGCTGCGGCGCTGGTCGAGGCGGAGTGGCGGGGCGAGGTCCGCTCCGGCCAACCCGTGCCCGATGCGGCTTCACGGGCAGCCGAGGCCGAAGCGCGCTACGAGCAGCTGATCGCGGCCGCACGCGAGATTCCGTTCCTCGTCGTCTCGGCCGATGCGGTGCGCGCCGAGGCGAGCTGGGCTGCCGGGAAGCTCTCGGTCAATGGGGTAGAGAGCGATGCAGATGCCGGCCTGCTGGCACTGGGTGCGCTCGCCGCACTGTTCAGCGACGGTGACGGCGCGATCGCCGCCAAGCCTAACCTCGAGGCCGCGCCGATGTTCGGGGCGGTGAAGCTGACGGCCGATTTCGCGCCCGACCCCTATCGCGTCGACCTGATGGCCGGCGGCTCCGCAGCCCTCGATGCGACGCTGGGCGAAGACTGCGTCGGCCGGATCGACGCCGACCAGCCCGATCTCGCGCTCGACTACCAGGCCGGCGAGTACAAGCTCTTCATCTACGGCGAGGCCGACGACGACATCTCGCTGGCGATCCATGCACCCGACGGCAACTGGTACTGCAACGACGACGGTCCCGCGCGCGGGCTCAATCCGACCGTCGCCTTTGCGCGGCCGAGCTCCGGGACCTACCGGATCTGGGTCGGGACGATCGCCCACGACGCGACTCCCGCGCGGCTGATGATTTCGGAGATGGACCCGGCGAAGTAAGCGCCTGAGCCGCCGGCGGGCGGGTGCCCGTGCGGCGAAGGTCGGGCGGCGCGGATACGACCGCGCAGGTCGAGCCGCGGCCGCGTGTGTCAGTGTGAGCACGTGGGCGCGGCCCGTTGTCGATTTCGCTCACCTCGGATCGACTACAGGGTAAGCCACGACCGTTTCCTTCCTCGGACGGCTGTCCGCCGCGGAGCGGCCATGGACTCGGCGCTGCCACTCGGCTATTACGAAGTTCAGACCGGACATCCCGGCGCGGTTGCGGGCGGCGCCCCCACCCCACCACTCGAGACGCACGAGGTACACGAGATGCGAATCAATCCCTACCTGAGTTTCGACGGCTGCTGCGAGGCCGCCTTCCGTCATTACGCCGAGAGCCTTCGCGGCACCATCGAGATGATGCTTTCCTATGGCGAGGCGCCCGGTGCCGAAGAGATCCCGCCGGCCTATCGCGGCAAGATCATCCATGCCCGGCTCGCCGTCGGCGACCAGGTGCTGATGGGCTCGGACTGCACGCCCGCCTGCCCGTACGAGCCGATCCGCGGCGTGTCGGTGTCGCTCAACGTGGATTCGGTCGCCGAGGCCGAGCGCCTCTACGCCGCGCTCGCCAAGGACGGCACGGTGCAGATGCCGCTCGCCGAGACCTTCTGGGCGGAGCGCTTCGCGATGTTCATCGACCGCTTCGGCGTGCCGTGGATGATCAACTGCGAGAAGAAGCAGTGAGGATCGGCTGACGACCGGTTGAGCGTATCCCGCCCGTCTCGGCCGCATCGAGGTCCGCCCCGTCAGGGCGCTGCCCGGCCGGACCGCCGCCTGACCCCACCGAGGAGAAACGCAATGAATGCAAACGACCTGACCGCAATCGCCAAGGCTGAAGTCCGTGCCGTGCTCGACCAGTGGCAGGAGGCCGTGCGTGCCAAGGACCTGGAGGGAATCGTCGCGCACTACGCACCCGACATCGTCGCCTACGACGCCATCGTCGCGCTGCAGTTCGTCGGGCGCGACGCCTATCGCGAGCACTGGGCGACCTGCCTGAAGATGTGCACGGGCCCGATGATCTTCGAGCTGCGTGATCCACAAGTCGCCGCCGCCGGCGATGTCGCCTTCTGCCACGCGCTCACCCGCTGCGGCGGCACCGGTCCGGACGGCAAGGAGTGCTCGGGCTGGATGCGCATGACCGCCTGCTATCGCAAGCGCGACGGCCGCTGGCTGGTCGTGCACGAGCACTTCTCGGCGCCGTTCGACATGGAAACCAACAAGATGCTGGAACTCGAGCCGTAGGCCGCCTACAGCGCCAGCCCGACCCGCATCCCTTCCTCGAAGGCCCGCTTCGCGTCCAGCTCGCCGGCGCGGGCCGCGCCGCCGATCAGATGGACGTTCGCGCCGTGCCCGGCGAGCACCTCGGCGAGCGCGGCCTCGGAATCCTGTCCGGCACAGCAGACGATGGTGTCGACGGCGAGGAAGGCGTCCGTGCCGTCGCGGCGATAATGCAGGCCGTCGTCGGTGATGCGCAGGTACTCGACGGCATCGAGCTGCGTGACGCCGTGATCGGCGAGTTCGCGCCGCAGCACCCAGCCGGTGGTCTTGCCCAACGTCTTGCCGAAGGGGCCGGCCGAGCGCTTGAACATCCACACCTGGCGCGCCCGGGTGCCGGTCGCCGGTGCCGGCTCGGTGCCGCTCCAGCGCTCTACGTAGCCTGCGAGCGAGGGCGTCTCGCCGGAGGCGACCAGATAGGCGGCGACATCGAAGCCGATCCCGCCGGCGCCGATGATGGCAACCCGCCGGCCGGCCTCGACCCGGCCGGAGAGCAGGTCGGCGTAGCCGACGACGATGGGCCGTTCGATGCCGGGGATGTCCGGGCGGCGGGCGCGCACGCCGCTCGCGACGACGATCTCGTCGTAGCCGCCGGCGCGCAGCGCGGCGGCGTCGGCGGGGCGGCCCAGATGCAGGGTGCCGCCCTCCTCGGCGAGGAGCGCGACGTAGGCGTCGATCACCTTCGCATAGTCCTCCTTGCCGGGCACCCTGGCGGCGAGGCGGAACTGCCCGCCCGGCAGCGCGTCGGCCTCGAACAGCGCGACCGCGTGGCCGCGCCGGGCCGCCGTCGTCGCGGCCGCGAGCCCCGCCGGTCCGGCGCCGACCACGGCGACGCGCTTGCGGCGGGCGGCCGGCGTCAGCCGGAACTCGGTCTCGCGCCCGGCCGCGGGGTTCACCATGCAGCTCATCGGCGCGCCGGTGAAATAGTGGTCGAGGCAGGCCTGATTGCAGGCGATGCAGGGGATGAGGGTGTCGGCGCGTCCCGCCGCCGCCTTGGCGACGAAGGCCGCGTCGGCGAGGAAGGGGCGGGCGAGCGCGACCAGGTCGGCGTCGCCGCGGGCGAGCACCGCCTCGGCGATCTCCGGCGTGTTGATGCGGTTCGACGCGGCGACCGGCACGTCGAGCGCGCGCCGCAGGCGGCCCACCGCCTCGCTGAAGAGCGCCGCCGGCACGCTCTGCTGCACCGTCGGCACCGACGATTCGTGCCAGCCGACGCCCGTGCTGATCAGGTCGGCGCCGGCCGCGGCGACCGCCTGCGCCATCGCGACCGTCTCGTCCCATTCGAGCCCGCCGTCGACCAGATCCAGCACCGACTGGCGGAACACCAGCAGGCGTTCGGGGCCGAGCGCGGCCCGCACTGCCCGGACGACCTCGACCGCGAGCCGGATGCGGTTCGCGAGCGTCCCGCCCCACTCGTCGTCGCGCCGGTTGGTGCGCGGCGCCGCGAACTGGGCGAGCAAGTAGCCCTCGGAGGCCATGATCTCGCAGCCGTCGTAGCCGGCCGCGACCGCGAGCTCGGCGCAGCGCGCGTAGTCGGCGATGGTGCGGCGGATCTCGGCCGCGCTCAGCTCGCGCGGCGTGGTGCGCGAGATCGGGGCGCGGATCGCCGACGGCGCGACGATGTCCTCGTGCATGCCGTAGCGGCCGCTGTGCAGGATCTGCAGCAGGATCCGCCCGCCGGCCTCGTGTACGGCTGCAGTCACCGGGCGGTGCTCGGCGAGCTGGCGCGCGTCGACGAGATAGCCCGGCCCGGCCTTCATGCGGCCCTCGACGTTGGGCGCATAGCCGCCGGTGACGAGCAGTGCCGCGCCGTGTCGCGCCCGCTCGGCGTAGAAGGCCGCCAGCGCCGGCGCGCCGGCCTCGCCCAGTTCCTCGAGGTTGGTGTGCATCGAGCCCATGAGGACGCGGTTGGGCAGGGTGACGGCGCCGATGCGGATCGGCGCGAGGAGATTCGGATAGTTCATGGTCGGGTGGTGCAATGGGCCTCGAAGGTCATGAGGGCAAGGGGCGCCGGGGCGGGCCGCCGCCGCTGCGCTCACCGGGAATCGATCGACGCCCCGGCGTCGACCCCTTGGCGCCGTGCGGGCGCGCAAGCGATCGAGGTTACCCCAGCTGCGGGGCGATCGCCAAAGCCCCTCGGGAGGATCGCGGCCGGCCGTGATGTCCTCCGGGGAACTCGAACCATCGCGGGCGGGTCGCTCAGCCATTGCGGTCTCATTGGCCCGCTGCCCGCTGCTCGTCGCCCGCCGCGTGCCCGGCCGGCGCGGCGCCGCAGGCCCTGTTCGCTCTGCGCGACCTACCTGGAGGATTGGCCATGCCTGCTCGTGCCCCCCATTGTTCGCACGGCCGCCTGGCGTTGCTCGGCATCGTGCTCGGCGCCTGGGTGTTCGGTGCGTCGCCGTCCGCCGGCGCGGAGCCTGCCGGTGGCATGCCGACGGGCGAGGCGCTGCCCTCGCTGCTCGAGTTCCACGAGTGGCCGGTCCCCTGGCCCAACACCCGTCCGCGCGACCCCGCCAAGGCGCCCGACGGATCGGTCTGGTTCGTCGGCCAGGTCGGCGACTACGTCGCGCGGCTCGATCCGGATTCGGGCGAGATGGTCCGCTACGAGATTCCGGGCGCCGGCCCGCATACCGTCGTCGTCGATGCGCAAGGCTACCCCTGGTACGCCGGCAATCGCGACCGCCACATCGGCAAGCTCGACCCGCGAAGCGGCGCCGTCACCCGCTACGCGATGCCGGCCGGGGTCAATGATCCCCACACCATGGACTGGACCTCGGACGGCGACCTCTGGTTTACCGTGCAGCGCTCCGGCAGCGCCGGCTACATCGGGAAGCTCGCGACGCGCACCGGCCAGGTCGACATCATCGCGGTGCCCGGACGGGGCATGCGTCCCTACGGACTCGTCGTCGATCGGCAGGACCGGCCGTGGATCGCCTTCATGGGGTCCAATGCGATCGGTACGGTCGATCCCGTCACGCTGCGGCTGGACATCGTCCGGACGCCGGACGAGCGCAGCCGCATCCGCCGCATCGGGCTGACCTCCGACGGGCGCGTCTGGTGGGTGGATGCGGCGCGCGGCTATCTCGGCGTGCACGATCCCCGGGACGGCTCGATGAAGCAGTGGCAGAGTCCGGGCGGCGAATGGGCCTCGCTCTATGCGCTGGCGGTCGACGGCGAGGATCGCGTCTGGTACGTCGAGACCGGCCCGCGGCCGAACCGCTTCGTCGGCTTCGACGCGGCCACCGAGCGCTTCATCTCGCTCGACGAGGTGCCCTCGGGCGGCGGGGCGGTGCGACACATGGTCTTCGATCCCGACACCAACGCGATCTGGTTCGGCACCGATACCCACACGATCGGCCGGGCGATCGTGCCCGGTCGCTGAGGCGCGTGCGGCGCATGCGCGAGTATCGGGCGGGCCCTCAGAACGACGACCCTGGTTCGCGCAGGAAGGCTCGCTCGGACTCGGTCGAGGCCCGGCCCAGGATGCGGTTGCGGTGCGGGAAGCGGCCGAAGCGGGCGATGACGTCGCGGTGGCGGCGGGCGTAGTCGGCGAAGCCCTCGAAGGCGGCGCGACCGTCCGGGGCGAGGCGGGCCGCCTCGGCCGCCAGGGTCTCGAACAACGCGACGGCGCGGTCCTGGTCGGGCAGCGATTCGGAATGCTCGAGCGGCAGATAGAAGAACACGCGCTCGATCGGGCGCAGCGCGGCGTCCATGCCGAGCGCGAGGCCGTCGATGCACCAGGCGCGCGCGAGCGGGTCGAAGGCGAAGGCCTGCGGCGTGTCGCGGTGGATGTTGCGCGGGAACTGGTCGGTGAGCAGGATCAGGGCGAGCCGGCCGCGTGGGCTCGCGGCCCAGGCGTCGAGTTCGCCGGCGGCGGCGCGTTCGAGCCACGACGCGAAGCGCCCGGCGATCGCGCGGTCGGTGGCGGGGTGCTTGTGCCACCACAGTTTCGCCTGCGCGGCGGCAGTGGCCGCGTCGTCGCGCTCGGCGCCGAACCAGAAGGCGAGGACGGAGGCAGGAGTTTCGCCGTCGGCCGGCTCGTCGTGGATCGCCATGGTGATACCCGTATGGCGGACCCTGTCCGCCGAAGGCCTCAGTCTACTCCGGGCGGATCGGCCGGGGCGGTCGCTTCGACTCGCGTTCGCTTCCGTCTTGCATTCACGGACCCCCGCGCGCGGCGGCGCAGCGCGTTAGACTGGGACCGGTTCGGCCCAGCCGGCGCGAGGTGACGATCATGTTTCCAGGCTTTACCGAGTTCGACGTCGTGGTCGGCGATATCCACATCCACGGCCGCAAGGGGGGCGAGGGTCCGCCGCTGCTGCTCTTGCACGGTCACCCGCAGACGCACGTGATCTGGCACCGGGTCGCCGAGCCGCTGGCGCAGCGGTTCACGGTCGTCGCCACCGACCTGCGCGGCTACGGCGATGCGTCGAAGCCGCCCGGCCTGCCCGACCACGCCAACTACAGCAAGCGCGCGATGGCCGCCGACCAGGTGGCGGTGATGGCGGCGCTCGGCTTCGAGCGTTTCTTTTTGTGCGGGCACGACCGCGGCGGGCGCGTCGCGCATCGGCTCGTCATGGATCACCCGGCAGCGGTCGAGAAGGTGATGGTGCTCGACATCGCGCCGACGCTGGCGATGTACGAGAAGACCGACCGGCGCTTCGCCACCGCCTATTTCCACTGGTTCTTCCTGATCCAGCCGCCGCCGTTGCCGGAGACGCTGATCGAGGCCTCGCCCGGCGGCTACATCGAGCGCACCCTGGGCGGGCGCCACGCCGATCTGTCCGCCTTCGATCCGGCCGCGCTCGCCGAGTACCGGCGCGCGCTGTCGCAGCCGGGCGCGGCGCACGCGCTGTGCGAGGACTACCGCGCGGCGAACACCATCGACCTGGAGCACGACCGCGCCGACCGCGCGGCGGGACGCCGCATCGAATGTCCGCTGCGGGTGCTGTGGGGCCGCCACGGCATCATCGAGCGCTGTTTCGACCCGCTCGCCGAGTGGCGCGCGGTCGCCGCCCGCGTGAGCGGCGAGGCGCTCGACTGCGGGCACTACATCCCCGAGGAGGCGCCGGAGGCGTTGCTCGCGCACCTGCTCGACTTCATGCGCTGAGCACGGCGGCGCGGTCCGGTGTGCTACCGTGTTGCGGAATTTCCTCGGAGGGTGGGCAGATGGGCGTGCTGGTACTCGGGCTGGTGATCTTCTTTGCCGCGCATTCGGTCTCGATCGTCAATGAGCCGTGGCGCAACCGCATCGCCGCAAGAATCGGCGAGTGGCCGTGGAAGGGGCTGTACGCGCTGGTCTCGCTCATCGGGCTGGTGCTGATCGTTCGGGGCTATGCGGCGGCGCGGCTCGATCCGGTGCTGCTGTACTGGCCGCCGACGTGGCTGCGCCATCTCGCGGCGGTGCTGATGGTGCCGGTGTTTCCGCTGCTGCTTGCGGCCTATCTGCCCGGGCGCATCCAGCGCGCGGCGCGCCACCCGATGCTGGTCGCGGTCAAGCTGTGGGCGCT
Source organism: Gammaproteobacteria bacterium (assembly GCA_029289265.1). Taxonomy (GTDB): domain Bacteria; phylum Pseudomonadota; class Gammaproteobacteria; order Burkholderiales; family Rhodocyclaceae; genus JARFTX01. The sequence goes on along the minus strand of JARFTX010000014.1, from coordinate 28,614 downwards.
CGCCCACCTGTTCGCCAACGGCATGGCGGCCGACGTGCTGCTGTTCGGCGCCTTCCTCGCCTGGGCGGTCGCCGACCGCATCTCGCTCAAGCGCCGCACGCCGCGCCCGGTGCCGCACGCACCGGCCTCGGCCGTCAACGACGCGATCGCCGTGGTCGGCGGCCTCGCGCTCTACTTCGCCTTTGCCTTCTGGCTGCACCCCCGGCTGATCGGGGTCGGCGTCATGTAAGGGGGCTGCCCGCGCGCGCCCGCCCCCGGCTTGACAGGATCGTGTGACAGGGTCCGCTGACGCGACTCTCCGCGACCCATTTCGCCCGACACACGCGCCCCGACACACACGGTAGCAACCTCGCCGCCGCAAACATACATCCATGTATGTATAATTTCCGGCTCGCGCCCGCTCCGATCCGTCGCGGGCGCCGATCTCTTGCAAGGTGGCGCCCACAATGACAACGATTCCATCCCCAATCCCCAGAGTCCTCGCGGCGGGCTGCGTTGCGGCCGCGCTGCTGCTTTCAGGCTGCAGCGACCAGCCTGCTGCCGCCAATCCGGCCGGCGGCGGGGCGCCGCCGCCTCCACCGGTCACGGTCGCGGCGGTCGAGCTCGGCCTCGTTCAGGTCTTCGGCGAGTTCGCCGGCCGGGTGCGCGGCGCGCGCGAGGTCGAGGTGCGCGCCCAGGTCGGCGGCATCCTCGAGGAGCGCCTCTACGTCGAGGGCCGGCGCGTTGCGGCGGGCGAGCCGCTCTTCCGCATCGAGCGTGCGCCCTACGAGATCGCGCTGCGTCGGGCCGAGGCCGAGCGAGCCGACGCCCGCGCCAATCTCAACCAGGCCGAGCGCGAGCTGCGCCGCGTGACCGATCTCTTCAAGCAGAAGGCGGCAAGCGAGCGCGACCGCGATCGTGCCCAATCGGCCCTCGAACTCGCCCAGGCGCAGCTCGCGATCCGGGAAGCGGGCGTCGCGCAGGCGCGGCTCAACCTCGACTACACCGCGGTGCGCGCCCCTGTGGCGGGCTCGACCAGTCTCGAGAGCGTGCCCGAGGGCAGCCTGGTCGAGCGCGGCGCGCTGCTCGCCGTCGTCACCCAAGTCGACCCGGTGCACGTGCTCTTCGCGCTGCCGCATAACGACGCGACGGCGCAACAGGTGATGCGCGAGGCCACCCACGGCGCCGGCGGCCTCGAGGCGACGGTGGTGCTCGCCGATGGCCGCCGCCTCCAGCAGACCGGGCGGGTCGACTTCGCCGATGCGACGATCGACGCGCGCACCGGCACGGTGACCGCCCGCGCGGTATTCGCCAACCCCGACGCGGCGCTTGCGCCGGGGCAGTTCGTGCGTGTGCGCGTGCCGGTGCAAAGCCTCGAGCAGGCGGCGCGCGTGCCCCCCGAGGCGGTGGTGCAGGGGCCGGCCGGGCCGGCGCTGTTCGTGCTTGGCGAGGGCGACGTCGCGCAGCTGCGCAGCGTTGCGCTGGGGCCGGTCGCGGACGGCGCTCAGGTCGTCGCCGCCGGGCTCGGCCACGGCGAGCGCATCATCGTCAATGGCCACGTCATGGTGCGCGACGGCATGCGGGTCGCGCCGCACGGGGCCGAAGGGGAGGGGGGCTGATGCTGCGCTTCTTCATCGACCGGCCGATCTTCTCGTCGGTCATCTCCATCCTCATCGTCATCGCCGGGCTGGTGGCGCTGCGCGCGCTGCCGGTCGAGCAGTATCCCAACGTCGTGCCACCGCAGATCGTCGTCAATGCGACCTATCCCGGCGCCAGCGCCCAGGTGCTGTCCGAGTCGGTGGCGGCGCCGCTCGAGCAGGAAATCAACGGCGTCGACAACATGATCTACCTCGAGTCGAGCAGTACCGACTCGGGTACCGTGCAGATCACCGTCACCTTCGAAATCGGCACCGATCCCAACCAGGCCGCGATCGACGTCAATAACCGCGTCCAGCGGGCGCTGCCGCGCCTGCCGCAGCGGGTGCGCGACCAGGGGGTGCGGGTCGAAGCGCGCTCGACCAACCTCTTGATGGTGCCGGTGCTGCAGTCGCCCGACGGCAGCCTCGACACGCTCGCGATCAGCAATTACGCGCTGCTCAACGTGCTCGACGAGCTGGTGCGCCTGCCGGGGGTGGGCAACGCGTCGCTGTTCGGCGCCCAGGACTACTCGATGCGCATCTGGCTGCGGCCCGACGCGCTCGCCGAGTACGGGCTCACGCCCTCGGATGTCGCCGCGGCGCTGCGCGAGCAGAACGCCCAGTTCGCCGCCGGCAGCATCGGCGCCGAGCCGGCGCCGCCGGGCCAGGCCTTCACCTTTGCGGTCGGCACGCGCGGCCAGCTGCGCACCGCCGAGGAGTTCGAGCGCATCATCCTGCGCGCCGACGCCGACGGCGGCGCGCTGCGCCTGGGCGACGTCGCCCGCGCCGAGCTGGGCTCGGTGAATTACGCTTTCTCGGCGACCTACAACGGCCGCCCGGCGGTGCCGCTGGGTGTCTACCTGCAGCCCGGGGCGAACGCGCTGGCGACCGCCCAGGCGGTGCGCGATGCGCTCGATGCGATGTCGGCGCGCTTCCCGGCCGGGCTTCAGTACGCGCTGCCCTACGACACCACCGAGTTCGTCGACATCTCGATCCGCGAGGTGGTCATCACGCTGCTGATCGCGCTGGCGCTGGTGGTGATCGTCACCTTCCTGTTCCTGCAGCACCTGCGTGCGACGCTGATTCCGGTCGCGGCGATCCCGATCTCGCTGATCGGCACCTTCGCCGGCATGCAGGCGCTGGGCTTCTCGGTAAACCTGCTGACGCTGTTCGGCCTGGTGCTGTCGATCGGCATCGTCGTCGACAACGCCATCATCGTCATGGAGAACGTCGAGCGGCTGATGCACGAGCAGGGCCTCAAGGCGCGCGAGGCGGCGATCGAGACCATGCAGCAGGTCGCCGGCGCCGTGGTGTCCTCGACCCTGGTGCTGGTCGCGGTGTTCGCGCCGGTGGTGTTCCTCGAAGGGCTCTCGGGCGAGCTCTACCGCCAGTTCGCGGTGACGATCGCGGTCTCGGTGGTGGTCTCGGGGGTGGTCGCGCTCACGCTCACGCCGGCGATGTGCGCGCTGCTGCTCGACAAGGAGCCGAAGGCGCTGGCGGCGCCGTTTCGCCTCTTCAACCGCGTCTTCGACGCGGTGACCGACGGCTTCGTCGCCGGCGTGCGCTTTCTGCTGCGTCGCGCGGTCCTCGGCAGCGCGCTCTTCGTCGCGGTCATTGCCGGCGCGCTCGCGGTGCTCGACCGCCTGCCTTCGGGGCTGGTGCCGCCCGAGGACCAGGGGGTCGCGCTCGCCGTGTTCCAGCTGCCGGCGAGCGCCGCGTTGCCGCGGAGCGAAGCCGTGCGCGACCACCTCTCGGAGGCGCTGGTGGCGATGGACGAGGTGCAGGACTTCACCGCCTTCGCCGGCTTCGACATCGTCGCCGGGGCCTTGCGCACCAATGCCGGGGTGGGCTTTCTCAACCTCGCCGACTGGAGCGAGCGGGGCGGCCCCGGCCAGGACGCGGCCGCGATCGCTGGCCGCGTGATGGGGCTCGGCATGGGCATCGAGGAGGCGATGGTGTTCGCCTTCACGCTGCCGCCGATCCAGGGGCTGTCGCTCACCGGCGGCGTCGAGGGCTACCTGCAGTACCGCGGCGACATCGACGCCGCCGGGCTGGCCGCGCTCTCGGCGCGCTTCGTCGCAGCGGCCAACGCCCGCCCCGAGCTCGCCAGCGTGCGCGCGACGCTCGACGCGGGCATCCCGCGCTATCGCGCCGACGTCGACCGCGAGCATGCGCGCGCGCTCGGCGTGCCGATCAACCAGATCTTCGAGGCGATGCAGAGCACCTTCGGGTCGCTCTATGTGAACGACTTCACCCTCGCCGGGCGCAATTGGCAGGTGAATCTCCAGTCCGAGGGCGAGTTCCGCAGCCAGCCCGAAGACCTGCGGCGGGTGTTCGTGCGCTCCCAGGCGGGCGAGATGGTGCCGCTCTCGTCGGTGGTGCGGCTCGAGCGCACGGCCGACGCCGACATCCTCAACCGCTACAACCTGTTCGCCGCCGCCAAGGTGCTCGGCGAGCCGGCTCCCGGCTTCACCAGCGGCCAGGCCAAGCAGGCGATGGAGGCGGTCGCCGCCGAGGTGCTGGGGCCCCAGGTGCAGATCGGCTGGATCGGCGAGGCTTACCAGCTCGACGCCGCCGCCGGCGCCGGCGCGGCCGCCTTCGGCATGGGCCTGCTGATGGTGTTCCTGATTCTCGCCGCCCAGTACGAGCGCTGGACGCTGCCGCTCGCGGTGGCCTCGGCGGTGCCCTTCGGGGTGCTCGGCGCGGGGCTCGCGGTGTGGCTCGCCGGCTACCCCAACGACATCTACTTTCAGGTTGGCCTGCTGGTGCTGATCGGACTGGCGGCGAAGAACGCGATCCTCATCGTCGAGTTCGCCGCGCAGAACCGCGCCGCCGGCATGACGGCGCTGGAGGCCGCGGCGGCGGCGGCGCGCCAGCGCTTCCGCGCGATCATCATGACCGCCTCGACCTTCATCATCGGCACGTTGCCGCTGGTGTTCGCGACCGGCGCCGGCGCGGCCAGCCGCCGCGAGATCGGCGTCGTCGTCGTCGGCGGGATGCTCGCGGCGAGCACGCTGGCGCTGCTGTTCGTGCCGCTCGCTTACCGGCTGCTCGAGGAGTGGTCTTCGCGCTCGCGCCCGGCAGCCAATCCGCAGCCTTCCGCGGCCGGAGGGGAGTGACGCCGATGGTGCGAAAGACCAAGGAAGAGGCGGGCGCCACCCGCGCGGCGATCCTCGATGCGGCCGAGCAGGTCTTCCTCGAGCGCGGCGTCGCGCGCGCCACGCTCGAGCAGATCGCGCGCCGCGCCGGCGTGACGCGCGGCGCCGTCTACTGGCACTTTCGCGACAAGGAGGAGCTGCTCGTCGCGATGCGCGAGCGCGTCGACGCGCCGATGTGGGAGTGGCTCGGCCACCGCCGCGAGGAACTCGCCGACGATCCGCTCACGCTGGTCCGCGAGGCCTGCCGGCGCTGCGTGCGGCGGCTGCGCGACGATGCGACCTACCGCAATGTGCACGCGGTCTTTCTCACCCGCTGCGAGCTCGTCGGCGACCACAACCCCGCCTTCGGCCGCTCGCTGCAGTTCGACGACGACCGATTCGCCGAGGTCGTGCGCGACTTCGAGCGCGCGGCCGAGCTGGGCCTGCTCAAGCCCTCGCTCGCCCCGCGCACCGCGGCGCTCACGCTCTACACCCTGATGCACGGCATCTACCTCACCTGGCTGCGCGCGCCCACGCGCTTCGACGTCGTCGCCGACGGCGAGGCGATGCTGGATCTGTTTTTCGACGGCTTGCGCTGAGCGACGACGCGACCGACGTCAGAACGCCCCGAACAGCGTACCCAGCACCACCAGCAACACCAGCGCGAGGATCGGGAACACCACCGCGACCATGAAGATGTCCTTGTAGGCCTCGCGGTGCGTGAGGCCGCAGATCGACAGCAGCGTCACCACCGCGCCGTTGTGGGGCAGGCTGTCGAGGCCGCCGGTGGCGACCGTCGTGACGCGGTGGAGCAGCTCCGGCGCGATGCCGACGGTCGCGGCGAGCTCGAGATAGTCGGCGCCGAGCGTCTGCAGCGCGATGCTCATCCCGCCCGAGGCCGAGCCGGTGACCCCGGCGAGCACATTGACCGACAGGGCGAGCGACACCAGCGGATTGCCCGCGCCCAGCTGGTCGACCGCGCCGCGGATCAGCTCGAAGGCCGGCAGCGCGGCAATCACCGCGCCGAAGCCGACCAGGCTCGCGGTGTTGAAGATCGGCATCACCGAGGCGTTGGCGCCGTCGTCGAGCGTGCGCCGCAGGTTGGCGAGGCGCTGCCAGCACATGGCGACGAGCAGCAGGCAGGACACGGTGAGCGAGCCGATGATCGCCCACACGCCGCGCACCGCGTCGATCGTGGTCGCGCCGTAGCGCGATTCGGCGAGATAGCTCGTGTCGAGCGCCGGGATCAGGTGGGTGCTGAACACGTAGTTGAGCGTGATCACGACCACCACCGGCACGACCGCCAGCCCGAACGGCGGCAGCCCGCGTGGGGGCGCGTCGGGTTCGACCAGCGCCACGTCGAAGCCCTCGCCGGCGCTGCGCTCGCGCTGGTCCTTGTCGAAGGCGACCGGCTTGTCGTCGTGCTCGCCGTAGCCCTCGCCGGCGGCGCGGGCGCGGGCGGCCTGGCGCGCGAGCCACCACTGGCCCAGCCCGAACATCACCAGCGCGGCGAGGATGCCCAGCCCCGGCGCGGCGAACGGCGTGGTGCCGAAGTAGGGCATCGGGATCGCGTTCTGGATCGCCGGGGTGCCGGGGAGCGCCGTCATCGTGAAGGTGAAGGCGCCCAGCGCGATCGTCGCCGGCACCAGCCGCTTCGGGATGTCGGCCTGGCGGAAGAGCGAGGCGGCGATCGGGTACACCGCGAAGGCGACCACGAAGAGCGACACCCCGCCGTAGGTGAGCAGCGCGCACGCGAGCACGACCGCGAGGATCGCGCGCTCGGCGCCGAGCCGGCCGACGATGCCGCGGGCGATCGCGTCGGCGGCGCCGCTGTCGTCCATCAGCTTGCCGAAGATCGCGCCGAGCAGGAACAGCGGGAAGTACTGGACGATGAAGTTGCCGGCCGCACCCATGAAGAGCTGCGTGTAGCTCGCCATCAGCGGCGTGCCGACGGCGAACAGCGCCGCCAGCAGCGCCATCGCCGGGCCGAGCAGCAGCACGCTCACCCCGCGGTAGGCGAGCCAGATCAGCAGGCCGAGGGCGGCCAGTACACCGAGCAGGCCGATCATCGCGCACCTCCGGTCTTTCCGGCCTTGCCTCGTGCCGCCGCATCCGGCTTCGCACCCGCCTTCGCCCGCGCCGGCCGGACGCTGTCCTCGAGCAGCCAGTCGAGCTCGAAGCTCGAGCGGCTGCCGAGATCGTTCCAGTGCGCCGCCAGCCAGCGCTCGGCGCGCCCGCGGCCGAGTTCGCGCAGGTGGCACAGGTAGGCCCACTCGGCGTTGAGCTTGCTCGAGGCCTGCAGCTCGACCAGGTCGTCGTCGCCGTGGATGCGGTGCAGGCGCATGTCGCGGTAGCGCTCGTGCTCGAGGCCCTCGGCTTCGATCAGATCGCGCAGCAGCATGACCGCGCGCAGCTCTTTGAGGAGGCTCGAATTGAAGGTGATCTCGTTCACGCGGTTGATGATGTCGCGCGCGCTGCGCGGCACGTCGGGGCGCTGAAAGGGGTTGATCTGCACCAGCACCAGATCGCGCGCGTCGCATTCGTCGACCAGCGGAAAGAGCGCCGGATTACCCATGTAGCCGCCGTCCCAGTAGGCTTCGCCGTCGATCTCGACGGCCTGGAACATGAACGGCAGGGCGGCGGAGGCCATCAGCGCATCGACCGAGAGCTCGGGCTGACGGAACACGCGCGGCCGGCCGCTGCGCACGTTGGTCGCGGTGACGAACACCTTGATCGCGGTGCAGCGATTGACGCGATCGAAGTCGACGAGGCCGGCGACCAGGTCGCGCAGCGGGTTGAGGTTGAGGGGATTGAGCTCGTAGGGCGAGAGCACCCGCGAGAGGTGATCGAAGAACAGATAGCTCGGCGAGCTCTCGAGGCTCCAGTTGCCGCTGATGCGCGCCCACAGGTCGCGCTGGATCGGACTCGCCAGCGCCGCATTGCTGACCGCGCGCCAGAACTTCTCGAGCGCCGCGCGCGCGCCGTCGCGCCCGCCCGCTTCGAGCCCGTCGGCCAGCACCGCGGCGTTCATCGCCCCGGCGCTGGTGCCGCTCACCCCCTCGATGCGCAGCCGCGGCTCCTCGAGCAGGCGCTCCAGCACGCCCCAGGTCAGCGCGCCGTGGGCACCACCGCCCTGCAGCGCGAGTTCGATCGTCTTGATCCGATTCGCCATGCCTGCTCCCGGAATTGGTGGATGGTGCATTGCACCATATCAAATTAGGCCGTTGCGTTGAAGGGCAAGGGCCGGATCCGGGGCCGATCGGATCGAGTAAGGGCGCTTGCGCCGTGCGCGAATGCGTGTATGGACACGGTATATCATGGGCGCCTCCGAGCTGCCGTGCAGGCCGTGTCGGGATCAGCGGGCTCCGCTTGGCGGGGTCGATCGACGACCGGGGGCCCCGGCAGCGGATGACGAGGCAAATACATGGCCGATGAGAATCAGTTTTTTCGCCCGGTTAGGGACTTCTGTCAGCGCAGCGTGCTCACCTGCGGACCCGACGATGCCTTGGTCGATGCGGTGGGCGTCATGCGCGCGCGCAACGTCTCGAGCCTCGTGGTCGCCGAAGGCGAGGCTCCGATCGGAATCTTTACCGACCGTGATCTGCGCAACAAGGTCGTCGCGGTGGGCGCCGATCCCGCGGGACTCAAGGTGCGCGACGTCATGAACGCGCCGCTGGAGACCATCGGCGAACACGAGTTTCTTTATCAGGCGCTTTATCGAATGTCTCGCCGCAGCATCCACCGGCTCGCCGTCGTGGACGGCACCGGGCGGCTCGCTGGGATTATCACCGACACCGACATCCTGCGCCTGCAGGCGCACTCGCCCCACCAGCTGGTGCTCGACATCGAGCGCGCTGCCGATGTCGAGGCGCTGCGCGCCCTGCACGGTCGCATCCAGGCACTGGTGCTGCATCTCGCGGGTACGGGTCTGCGCACCCGCGACATGGTGAGACTCATCGCCCACCTGAACGACCAGATCCTGGTGCGCCTGATCGCGCTGTTGCGAGCCGAGCGCTACGCCGATCTTCCCGACGGTTTCGCCTTCGTCGTGATGGGCAGCGAGGGGCGCAGCGAGCAGACGTTGTCGACCGATCAGGACAACGCACTGGTCTATTCAGACGACCTCGGCCCAGCCGAGGTGGCGCGGCTCGAGGTCTTTGCTCAGGAGCTGATCGACACCCTGATTGCGATCGGCGTGCCGCCGTGTCCGGGCGGCATCATGGCGAAGAACCCGCCGTGGCGACGCAGCCTGAGCGAGTGGCGGAAAGAGATCGCACGCTGGTTCGAGACGCCCACGCCCGATCACATCATGCGCGGCAGCATGTTCGTCGATCTGCGCACCGTGCATGGTGATGTCGGGCTCGAGCGCGCGCTCAAGGATCACGTCTTCGCCCACCTGCGCAAGGATCGCGGCTTTCTGATGCGCATGGCGCAGAACATGATGGGCTTCAAGCCGCCGCTCGGCTGGTTCGGCCGGATCAAGGCCGAGCGCTCGGGCGAGCACCGCGGCATGCTCGACATCAAGAAGGCCGGGATCTTCGCGATCACCGACGGGGTCAAGGCGCTCGCGCTCGAGGCCGAGCGCCTCGACGGCGGCACGCACGAGCGGCTCGCTGCACTCGCCGCCGCCGGCGTGCTCCAGCCCGCCGCTGCGGAGGATGTCGCCGAGAGCTTCGAGTGGCTGGTGCACATGCGCCTGCGCGGCCACGTCGAGGCGGTGCGCGCCGGCCGCGAGCCGAACAACTACATCGCCCTCGACGCCCTCAATCGCATGGAGCGTGCTCGCCTGCACAGCGCGCTCGAAGGCGTCGCGCGCTTCCAGCAGTTCGTGCGGCATCATTTCAGCCTCGATCTGTTGCGCTAGTCGGTCCTTCCAATGGATGCATGACTTGCTCGGTGGCCGAGCGCGAAGGAGTTCGCGCGGTCACGGCGCCGGTTATATGGGTGAAGTCGGCGCCGAGCGCGCGGCATTTGCCCCGAAAGTCGGGGGTATCCCCCGCTTTTCCCCAATGTTGGGGCCCCGATTTTCCCCCAATTGGGGGAAAAGCCATGCCGATCGGTACATTCCATCCACAAGAGCTCAAGACGTGGGGATGCGCTGCGATAGGCCTCGGTGCCCATGTGCAATGACAAAAGAATTCTGGCATCGAGATTGCTTTGCGCCTTGCGTACGTTCCGCCGTTCTACCCGATGGGGGTGACGCCGGCGGCTGAATTCCCGATCAATCTGCAGGGAGAAGCACCACAATGACGCCCAAACTGAAACCGGCCGCGTCCGCGGCCACGACGACCCGGCAGCCCGTGGTCACCGCCTTGCGGTCCGTCGCGGCCGTGCTGCTCGCCGCCGCCGGCCTGCCCGCGCTCGCACAGGTCTGCGATCCTGCCGATCCGCCCTTCCTCGCCGAAGGGCCGATCGCAGCCGTCAGTTCGAATGGTGGTGACGGCACCGTTGGCGGCTCAATGACCTCTATGGGCGTGACTTTCGAGGTGCTGCCGAACGCCAACGTGCATACGCCGACGGCGACGCTCGATATGAACGCCTTTGCCAGCACTCAGCCGTTCCCTGGTCGAACCCAGGCCGGCTTTCTCGGCGCGACCGTGCAGGCTACCGGTTGTGTGAAGACTGGTCCCAACGGCCCGATCGCGTACGCCGACGATGTGTTCTCGGACGTGTCCGAGCATGTGGTGCTCGGCGTGGTCACGACGGCATTTTCCGGCGGCACATTCGGCGTCAATGGGACGACTACCAAGCTGCTGACCGACCCGCGCATGCCGGCCGACCCGATCATGAACGCCTTTGGTTTCGAGCTTGCCCCCGAATCGCTTGCGGTGGGGGTGAATGCCTCTGTCGAGGGCTACTACGCGAACGACGGCAGTGGCGAACTTCATGTCTGGGCTGTCGAGGTCGACGGCGGCACGCTGGCCGACCCGGGCACCCACCAGATCAGCATCCAGCGCTTCGACTGCGGCAGCGATCTGGAGATCCGCGGCGCGATCTACCTGACGACGCCCTCCTGCAGCTTCGGCGCTCCCTACTCGCTCGCCCTGTTCGGGGATGGCCAGCAGATCCCGCTGAACACGAATCGGGACGTATCGGTCACCAACGGCGTCGCTCCCAATTCCGCCTTCTGCACTTACCGGTTGCGGCCCGATCTCCCCCCTGGAGGCCAGTGCCCTGCGTCGATCAAGGTCGAGCTGCGCTCGAACGGTACGTCCGTGGCCGAGGCCACCGCGCCGTAATGCCGCGCGCGCTGGTCCCGGCTTGCCCGGCCCCGGATTTCGAATCGCCCAATCTTCTGGAGAGTGCACGATGAACACCATCAAACAGATCGCCACGGCGGCGTTGCTGGCCTCGGCCGCGGCACCTGCGCTGGCGCAGTTCGCCACCTGCGATCCCACCGACCCGCCCTTACTCGCCGAAGGTCCGATCAGCGCCGTGACCGCGGATGGCTTTGCCGGCACCGTGACGTCGATGGGAATCCTCATCACGGTCCCGCCTTCGGCACCCGTACATACGCCGACGGCCGACCTCGACATGCCGCGCTTTGCCGATCCGACGCCGTTCCCCGGCCGCTTCGACGATCCACCGGCGAATACCCAACCCACGCCCGGCTTCGTCGGCGCGACGGTCACCGCGACCGGCTGCGTCAAGCGCGATCCCCAAGGCGGCACCAATCATGTCTACCTCGCCGACGACGTGAGTTCGGACGTCAATGAGAACGTCCTGCTCGGCGTGGTCACGGAGGTTCCCACGGTCGATGCGCAGACCGGTGCGGTCACCTTCGGCGTTCTTGGTACCCCGATCTCGATGTTGCAGGATCCGCGCATGCCGGCCGACCCGCTGGCGAACGCGTTCGGTCTCGAGGTGGTGCCGCAGACTGTCCCGGTGGGGGCCACCGCCGCGGTCGAGGGCTACTACGGTGAGGACGGCGTCCTGCACGTGTGGACCGCGGAGGTGGGTGCCGGCGACCTTGCGGACCCCGTGAATCCGCAGATCAGCATCCAACGCTACCGCTGCGCCGGTGATCTGCGCCTGCAGGGCGGTCTCTACCTGGGCGAAGCCGGCGGCGCGAGCTGCAACTTCACCCGGCCGGAGTACTCGATGCGCCTCTACAACGTCGAGGCGGGCCAGGAGATCAACTTCGCCGCGGACGAGCTCGACGTGCTTCAGGCGGCGGCACCGGATCAGCAGTTCTGCACTTACGCGCTGCGGACCGAGCCGCCGGTGTGCCCGGCCAACGTCCGCATCGACATGCTGAGAAACGGCGTGGTCATCGCCACCGCCACAACGGCGCCCGAGCCTGCGGCGCCCAACACCCCGCCGGTGGCGGCTGACGACGGCTATGCCACGCCAGCCGACGGGCTGCTGGTGGTCGCCGCGCCCGGCGTACTGGCGAACGACAGCGATGCCGACGGCGACCCACTCACCGCTGCGCTAGTGGCCGATGCCGCCAACGGCGAGCTGGTGTTCGGCCCCGACGGCGGGCCGGGCGACGGCTCGTTTACCTACACCCCCGAGGCGGGCTTCCGCGGCACCGACACCTTCACCTACGTCGCCGTCGACAGCCGCGGCGCGATCTCGAACGTCGCCACCGTGACGATCACGGTCGGAAACGCGGCGCCGGTCGCGGCGAACGACAGCGCGACGCTGCCCTACCGCTCGGCGGCGGTGAATAGTCAGGTGACGATCGACGTGCTGGGCAACGACACTGACGCAAACGGTGATGCGCTGGTGATCAACGGTGTCACGCAGCCGGCCAACGGCTCGGTGGCGATTGTCGGCAACCAAGTCGTGTTCACGCCGGACGTTGGATTCCTCGGCATCACGAGCTTCACCTACACGGCTCGCGACAGTCTGGGTGCCGTCTCCAATGCCGCGACGGTGACGGTCACCACGACCAACGCCGCGCCGACTGCGGCCGACGACACCGGCAGTGCAGGGGCTGGGACGACGGTGACGATCAACGTGCTCGCCAACGATAGCGATCCCGAGGGCGACACGCTGACGGTCGCAAACCTGACCCAGCCGGCGGCCGGGACGGGATCGGTCGTATCGAACGGGAACGGGACCGCAGTGGTCTATACGGCTCCCGCCGGCTTCAGCGGTACCGCGACCTTCACCTACCAGGCCCGCGACCCCTTCGGCGCGCTCTCCAACGTTGCCACCGTCACGGTCACGGTCACGGCGCCGGCGCAGATCGTCGATCTCGACATCCAGCAGTTCCGTGTCACGGCCAACGTCCGGGTCAACCAGCCGATCGCGGTGAGCCTCGCGGTGCGCAACAACGGCACGGTCAATGCGCCGCGCCTCGCGACCATCGTCGGCCAGCAGGGCGGCGTCGAGGTCTACAGGGAGACGATGATGGTCAACGACCCGGTGGGCGGCGGTGCGACGACCTTCAACTTCCAGAACTTCGTGCCGCGCCTAGCGGTGCCGGTGAACTGGACGGCGACCATCGATGACGACGATCCCGACATCGACGTCGCCACCGCGACGACCAACGTGCGCTGACGAGTAGCGACAGGCGGTCAACGACAAAGGGGGCGCAAGCCCCCTTTGTCCATTCTGCAGCTGACGAAGTCGTCAGACCACGCCCTGCGCCAGCATCGCCTCGGCGACCTTGACGAAGCCGGCGACGTTGGCGCCGTCGGAGTAGCTGACCGTGCCGTCGGGGCGCGTGCCGTAGGCGAGGCACATGCGGTGGATGCCCTGCATGATCTCGAGCAGGCGGCCGTCGACCTCGTCGCGGGTCCACGACAGGCGCATCGCGTTCTGGCTCATCTCGAGGCCCGAGGTCGCCACGCCGCCGGCGTTGCTCGCCTTGCCCGGCGCGTAGAGCACGCCATGGTGCTCGAACGCCTTCACCGCCTCGGCGGTGCAGGGCATGTTGGCGCCTTCGGCGACGCAGGCGACGCCGTTCTTGATCAGCACGCGCGCATCCTCGCCGTCGAGCTCGTTCTGCGTCGCGCACGGCAGCGCGATGTCGACCGGCACGTGCCACGGGCGCTTGCCGGGCTCGAAGCGCAGTCCGAGGCGCTCGGCGTACTCGGCGACGCGGCCGTAGTGCACGTTCTTGACGTCCATCAGCACGGCGAGCTTTTCTTCCGTGAAGCCTTCCTCATCGACCACGGTGCCGCTCGAATCGGAGCAGGTGACGATCTTCGCGCCCAGCGCCATCGCCTTCTCGATCGCGTACTGGGCGACGTTCCCCGAGCCCGACACGGCGACGCGCATGCCGGCCATCGAGCGGCCGGCGTGGCGCAGCATCTCCTCGGCGAAGTACACCGTGCCGTAGCCGGTCGCCTCGGGGCGGATCAGCGAGCCGCCGAAGGCGAGGCCCTTGCCGGTGAACACGCAGTCGGCCTTGTTCGAGAGCTTCTTCATCATGCCGGCCATGAAGCCCACCTCGCGGCCGCCGACGCCGATGTCGCCCGCCGGAACGTCGGTGTCCGAGCCGATGTGGCGATAGAGCTCGGTGATGAAGGCCTGGCAGAAGCGCATCACCTCGCGCGGACTGCGGCCCTTCGGGTCGAAGTCCGAGCCGCCCTTGCCGCCGCCCATCGGCAGGGTGGTCAGCGCGTTCTTGAAGGTCTGCTCGAAGGCGAGGAACTTCAGCACCGACTGGTTCACGGACGGGTGGAAGCGCAGGCCGCCCTTGTACGGGCCGATCGCCGAGCTGTGCTGGATGCGGTAGCCCCGGTTCACCTGGACTTCGCCGGCGTCGTCGATCCACGACACGCGGAACTGGATGATGCGCTCGGGTTCGACGAGGCGGTCGAGCAGGCCGTGCTCGGCATAGCGCGGATGCTCGGAGATGTACGGCCAGAGGCTTTCCATGACCTCGACCACGGCCTGGATGAACTCGGGCTGGCCGGGATTGCGGCGCTCGACATCGGTGATGAACTCTTCGAGGGACTGATAGCGCATGATGGGTGGTGCTCCTGTGAATGGGACGAGCGGACGGTCTTGATACGAAAGCCGGGGGATTTTCCAGGATTTTTGGTGCTTGTGCACCGTTTTCGTGCACATCGGCGCACAAAATGGGGGCGGGAGTGCTCGGAATTGGTCGTTGCGCGCGCAATTGCACCGTTTTGGAGCGCCGACCGACGCTGCGCTGCCCTCGGGCGCCTTTCGGAGACTGTCGGGTGCGCGCAGCACGGCGGGTCTATTCGTGATCCCATTGCCCCGGCGTACCCGTGGCGGGGGCTCGGGCTCCGTGTCGCGGTTCGTGTCGGGCGCGCGGCCGCGGCGGGGCGGGACGGGGCCTGCACCGCCCTGTGGATGCGGGAGCGGTCCGCGCCCATGCATTTCGTGTCCTATAGTTGTGAAATGACGCACGCACGCCGTCATGACGGGATGGCCGGCGCGATCCCGCCCACAACAACGAAGAGAGACATGGAGGTGGATGCGATGAGACAGAATGGCGCAACGACGGCGGGGATCGCCGTCGCACTCGCCCTGGTGGCCGGCGGACCGGTGACGATGGCCCACGCGCAGCAGGCGGACATGACCTTTTTCATCACCAGCGTCGGCAAGGGCAACGGCGCAGATCTGGGCGGCCTCGACGGGGCCGACGCCCATTGTCTGGCGCTCGCCAGGGCGGCGGGCTCGCCGCACGAGAACTGGCGCGCGTATCTGAGCACGACCTTGCCCGGCGGCGAGGCCGGCGAGAATGCGCGTGACCGCATCGGCAAGGGGCCGTGGCATAACGCCAAGGGCGAACTGATCGCCAACGATGTCGACGACCTGCATCCGCACGCCCTCAATCTCACCAAGCAGACCGCGCTCACCGAAAAGGGCGAAGTCGTCAGCGGCCGCGGCGACCCCGTGAACATGCACGACATCCTCACCGGTTCCGACCCCATGGGCATGTACTCGACCGCCGGCGGCGATACCACTTGTGCGAACTGGACCAGCAGCGGCGAAGGCTCGGCGATCGTCGGTCACCACGACCGGATCGGGCTCAAGGAGACGCGCCACATGCAGTCGTGGAACTCCTCGCACGGCTCGCGCGGCTGCGGCCAGGAGAACCTGCGCGCTACCGGCGGGGCGGGGCTGTTCTATTGCTTCGTCGCCAACTGACAGCGCCGCCGCCCCGGCGGCGGGCGTGCGCGAAGAACACCGCACCCCGGACGGCTCGTGCAACCCTTATCTCGCCTTTGCCGCCTGCCTGATGGGGGGCTCGACGGGGTCATGAACCGGGCCGACCCGGGCGACCCGATCGACTAGAACCTCTACAACCTGCCGCCCGAGGTGGCGCGCCGCGCCGGCCACGGGCGGCCTGTCAGGGCTTGCGCTCGATGCGGCGCGGCCGAGTCATGTTTTCCGGGGCGAGGATCTCGTCGAGCTCGGCGCCCGTGAGCAGGCCTTCCTCGAGCACCAGCTCGGTCACCCCGCGGCCGGTCTCCAGCGCCGTGCGGGCGATGCGGGTGGCGTTGTGGTAGCCGATGTAGGGGTTGAGCGCGGTGACGATGCCGATGCTGTTCGTCACCTGCGCCCGGCAGTGCGCCTCGTTGGCGGTAATGCCGCGGATGCAGCGCTCGGTGAGCACTTCCATGGCGCGCGTCATGATGCGCATCGACTGGAGGATGTTGAAGGTGATGACCGGCTCGAAGGCGTTGAGCTGCAGCTGCCCGGCCTCGGCGGCGAAGGTCACGGTGAGGTCGTTGCCGATCACCTGGTAGGCGACCTGATTCACCACCTCGGGGATCACCGGATTGACCTTGCCGGGCATGATGGACGAGCCCGGCTGCATCGGCGGCAGATTGATCTCGCCCAGGCCCGTGCGCGGGCCGCTCGAGAGCAGGCGCAGGTCGTTGCAGATCTTCGAGATCTTCACCGCGACGCGCTTCAGCACGCTCGAGAAGGTCACGAAGGCGCCGGTATCCGAGGTCGCCTCGACCAGATCGGCGGCGAGCATCATCGTCTCGCCGCTGATCTCGGCGAGCTCGGCCACCACCAGCGGCGCGTAGTCCGGGTCGGTGTTGATGCCGGTGCCGATGGCGGTCGCGCCCATATTCACCTCGCGGAAGAGGCGCACCAGCTCGTGCAGGCGCTCGACGTCCTCGCCCACGGTGGTGGCGAAGCCGAGGAACTCCTGGCCGAGCGTCATCGGCACGGCGTCCTGCAGCTGGGTGCGCCCCATCTTGATCACGTGCGCGAACTCCGCGCCCTTGTCGCGCAGCGCCGCGCACAGCGTGTCCATCGCGCCGGTGAGCTCGCCGTAGCTCAGCAGGATGCCGAGGCGCACGGCGGTCGGGTACACGTCGTTGGTCGACTGCGAGAGGTTCACGTGGTTGTTCGGATGCAGCCGCTCGTAGTCGCCCTTGGTGTGGCCGAGGAGCTCCAGGGCGCGGTTGGCGATGACCTCGTTGGCGTTCATGTTGGTCGAGGTGCCGGCGCCGCCCTGGATCATGTCGACGACGAACCACTCGTGCCAGCGCCCGGCGATAATCTCGTCGCAGGCGGCAGCGATCGCCTGCTCGAGCGGCTCGGGCAGGTAGCCGAGCTTGCGATTGGCCCGGGCGGCAGCCTTCTTCACCATCGCCAGGGCGCGGATGAAGTTCGGGAAGTGCGACAGCGGAATGTCGGTGATGCGGAAGTTGTCGAGTGCACGGGCGGTCTGCACGCCGTAGTACGCGGCTGCGGAGACTTCGAGGTCGCCGAGCAGGTCGTGTTCGACGCGTGTCGGTTGCGTGATCGGCGTGTCGGAAGGGGGCGCGGATGACATGATGCAAAGGTCCTCGGTCGAAGAAGTCGAAGGGCGGCGCGACGGATCAGGCGTCCGTACCGGCGTCGGCCGGCGGCCTGCATTCGCCGCACAGGGGCTGCGCCATGCGGGCGCGGATCTGCTGGGGGGCGAGGCCCAGCGCAAAGAGGTGGACAAGCTTGGTCAGCGCCGCCTCGAGCGTCAGGTCGGCCCCCGCCACGACGCCGGCGCGGGCGAGCGCGGAGCCGGTCGCGTAGGTCGCCGGGCTTACGCCGCCGCGCGCGCACTGCGAAATGCCGACCACGACGACCCCGCGTCCGCAGGCCTCGGCGATCGTCGCGGCGAAGCCCGGCAGGCGCACCGGGCCGTTACCCGCGCCGTAGGTCTGCAGCACCAGCGCCGCCAGCGGTGGGGCAAGCATCCGTTCGAGCCGTGCCACCGACAGGGCCGGATGGAGGGGCAGCACGCCAATCTCGTGCGCACTTGGGGCGACGATCTCGAACGCCTCGCGCGCGGGCATCGGACGCACCGCGCACCGATCGATCCCGATCGTGATGCCGGCGCGGCCCAGCGGTGGGTAGTTCGGCGAATCGAAGGCATCGAAGTCCGTGCTCGAGACCTTGGTCGCACGATTGCCGCGCAGTAGCCTGCCGTCGAAGTACAGACACACCTCCGGCAGCGGTTGGCGCGCCGCGATCAGCAGCGCGCCGAGCAGATTGCCGCCGGCATCGCTGCGCGGCTCGCCCAGCGGAATCTGCGCGCCGGTCACGACCACCGGCTTGCGAAGGCCGGCCAGGGCGAACGACAGGGCGGAGGCTGCATAGGCCATGGTGTCGGTGCCATGGATCACGACGAACCCGTCGAAGGCGTCGTAGTGCGCGGCGATGTCCGCGGCGATGGCGTACCAGTCCTGAGGGCGGGCCTCGGCGCTGTCGATGGGCCTCTCGTACTCGCGCAGCACCCACTCCGGCATGCCGTCGGCCCCTGACGCCGGCAGCACTCCCGCGAGGCGCCGCGCCAGTCCCGCCTCCGGTACGTAGCCCTCCGGCGTGCGCCGCATGCCGAAGGTGCCACCGGCATAGGCGATATAGACGCGGCGCTTCACGGCGTAGACCCGTCCGCCGCGGCGGGTCGGCCCGGTCGCGGCTCCAGTGCGCGGCGGGCCAGGGCGAGCGCGAGCAGGTCAGTAACGTCTACCGTGCGCGGCACGGCGCGGGCGATCGGGATCAACGGCAGCTCGGTGCAGGCCAGCAGCACGACTGGCGCCTCCAGCCCCGCGAGCACGCGATCGAAGCGCGCGACGATGTCCGGCGCCTCGCCGCCGCGGCTCTTGACGTCGTAGATGATGCGGTGGAGCTCGTTGCAATCTCCAGGGACCTCGACCGCGACGTGCCGGGTCAGCGCCTGGTAGGCCGACCACGGCCCCAACTCCGTCACCGGCCGTGCCCCGAGCAGCGCGACGTGTGTCACCCCCGTCGCGGCGAGGTGCTCGCGCACGACATCGGCGACCGACACCAGCCGCGCCGGAAGTCCCAGCGCGGCGAGCCGCTCGGCATAGACGTTGAGCGTGTTGCAGGCGATGCCGTAGTAGTCGACGTGGGCCGCCAGGCGCGTCGCGGTGTCGGCGAGGCAGCGCCACACCTGCGCGTCGTTCGGCTCGAGCTCCATCGACAGGCCAAGCTCGGGCACCGAGAAGACCACCACCTCGGGGGCGTCGAGATCGCCGCGAAAGCGCTCGCCGAGCAGTGCGCGGTTGGCGCGCAGTACCTTGGCCCACAGGTCCACCCCGGCCTCCGGGCCCGAGCCGGCGATGATGCCGATGCGGCTGCCGCCGCGCACACGGTCCATGGCGGCTCGGCCTCAGGAGGCGCCGCGAATCTGGCCGGTGTCGCCGGGCCGCGCGCTGCGATTGGCCTCACGGTCGCCGACGTCGGCCCACGCCGCGTGGTCGAGGTCCAGGTCGGCGAACTTCGCGGCGTCGAACACCGGCTGCGGGTTGCCGGCGGCACGCTGGGCGTCGTAGTCGTCCATCAGACGCAGTCCGACCTTGAAGAGCAGCGCGAGCGCGATCAGGTTCACGAGCGCGAGCAGCCCCATCGTGACGTCGGCGAAGGCGAACACCGTGCCGAGGTCCTGCACCGAGCCCCACAGCACGAGGACCAGCGTGAGCGTGCGGAAGCCGTTGAACAGCAGCCTGCTCTCGCCGATCATGAAGCCGAGGCTGTTCTCGCCGAGGTAGTAGTTGTACATGATCGACGTGAAGGCGAAGAACAGCAGCGCGATCGTCACGAACACCCGGCCCCACTCGCCGACGTGCTCCGCGAGCGCCGTCTGGGTGAGCGAGACGCCGCCCACCGTCATGCCCGGCTCATAGGCACCCGACAGCAGGATGATCATCGCCGTGCAGGTGCACAGGATCAGCGTGTCGATGAAGACGCTCAGTGCCTGGACGATGCCCTGATTGACCGGGTGCGGCACGTAGGCCACGGCGGCGACGTTGGGCGCGCTGCCCAGGCCCGCCTCGTTCGAGAACAGGCCCCGGCGCACGCCGTAGAGGATGGCCGCGCCGATACCGCCGCCGATGGCGGGCTCCAGGCCGAAGGCGCTCTTGACGATATAGGCGAGCACCGCCGGCACCTCGCCGAGGTTGGTGCCGATCACGACCAGCGCGACCACGAGGTAGCCGATCGCCATGATCGGCACGACGACCTCGGCGACCTCGGCGATGCGCTTGATGCCGCCGAAGATGATCAATCCGAGCACGCCCACGGTGATGATGCCGGTCACGTAGGTCGGTACGCCGAAGGTGTCGTAGAACGAGGTTGCGATCGTGTACGACTGCAGGGCGTTGAAGCTGAATCCGAAGGTCACCAGCAGCAGCACCGAGAACAGCACCGCCAGCCATTTCTGGCGAAGTCCGCGCTGGATGTAATAGGCCGGGCCGCCGCGATAGGTCCCGTCGGGCTCGGCGATCTTGTAGGCCTGCGCGAGCGAGCACTCGAAGAAGCTCGTCGCCATGCCGATCAGGCCGATCATCCACATCCAGAACACGGCGCCCGGCCCGCCCAGCGTCACGGCGACCGCCACCCCGGCGATGTTGCCGGCGCCGACCCGGCCCGCGACGCTGAGCGCCAGGGCCTGGAACGAGCTCAGATGTCCGGGCTGGTGCCGGAACGCCGAGGCGAGCACGCCGAACATGCTGCCGAAATAGCGAAACTGCACGAAGCGCGAGCGCACCGTGAACAGCACGCCGAGCACCACGAGCACGAAGATCAGGACCTTGCTCCACAGCAGGTCGTTGAGAAACTCCAGCATGACGTCTCCTCAGATATGTTGTCGTATCCGGCGCAGGCATGGCCTCGCGCGCGAATCCGCGGAGGGTCCGGGCGTTGAGCCCGAGCCCGCGCTGCCCGTCTCCGGCCGCTGCGCGACGGGCGCAGGGCCGGTACCGGGAGGCGCCGGGACGGCGGGGGCATTGCATTCGCGCGAAGCGCGACGCTGCCGGGCCGCCAGCTTGTCGGCGCCGCCTGGCACTGCGGGCTTGTTTGCATTAAAGGCCGGGACAGGCCCGGCGACAATTTCTCTGTCTGGTGTTTCGTGGCGGGGGGGGCGGGGGGGGCGGGGCCCCCCCCCCCCCCCCCCCCCCCCGCCACAGGCCCGCTTCGAGCGGGGTTGCAGGCGCGGCACTGGAGAGCGAGCGATGGGGATGGCAACGAAATCGGGCGGCACCGGCGAGGACGACGATTTCTCCCGCAATCTGCGCCACGCCTGCAGCTACTTTCCGTCGATCGCGCTGGTTTGCCGCAAGCTCGGCGTAAATCGCCCACAGTTCAACAAGTACCTGAGCGGCGCAAGCCATCCTTCGGCGCATACGCTGCAGCGGATCTGCGACTTCTTCGGTGTCGAACCCCACGAGATGGTGCTGCCGCATGCGCGCTTCGCGCAGCTGCTGAGCGTGCGCCCCGTGCGCGCGTCCGCAGCCCCGCCGGGGCGCGAGTACATTGCACACCTCGATCGACTGCAGCGCCAGTCACGCGGCGCCCTGGACAAGTACCTGGGCTTCTACTTCGAGTACTACTACTCGATGGCTTTCCCCGGAAACGTCCTCCGCAGCCTTTTCTATCTCTATCCGTACGAGGATGGTGTCTATTACCGCCGCATCGAGCGGCTGACCTTCCTGGGACGCCGGGCGAGCGGCTACCGCTGCCGCTACCTGGGCATCGGCCTGCACCTCAACGAGCGCATCTTTCTGCTCGACTACGAGGCGCTCACCGGCAACGAGCTCACCGAGACGATCCTCTTTCCGACCTACAAGAGTCGCGTGAGCTACCTCACCGGGATCAAGATCGGGGTGTCCGCCGCCGACCGCCGCGAGCCGGCCTGCGCGCGGGTGGTGCTCGAGTCGCTGGGCCACGCGATCGACGTGCGCAGCGCGCTGCGCCTGTGCGGGCTGCTGCGGCCGGACAGCGAGAGCCTGCCGGCCGAGGTCGCCCAGCGCATCGACAACCGTCGGCTGGGCGGCGACTACCACTTCCTCGGCTTCCCCTTCTAGCGCCGCCGCCTACCTGACCCGCCGGCGCCCGAACTCCTCCTCGATGTTGTCGCGGTAATAGCTCGCCGGCGAGGCGCTGGCGAGGAAGCGGCGGGCAATCTCCTCGCCCACGCCGCTGTGCTGGACTACCGAACCGTTGTCGAACTCGATCTCGAGGATACGGCTGGCACGGTCATAGCCCGCAGCGCGGATACCGCCGCGGCGTATCGGCTTGCGTTCGATCGTCATGATGCGGACCCTCTTTCGACGGGAATCGATCATTGCATTCGAGCGCATGCGCGACCGAACGTAAAGCCCTGGCTGCGATCGGTTTCGCGGGATCTGCCGCCGTCGTGACTCGGGCCGGGCTACACTTGGACCATGTGCGGACGCTATGCGCTCTATGGCCCGGTCTCGCGGCTGCGCGGGCATTTCGACGTCGATTTCGACGCGATCGGCTTCGTGCCGCGCTACAACGTCGCGCCGCAGCAGTTTGCGCCGATCGTCCGCGAGCGCGATGGCGCACGCGAGGTCGCGATGCTGCGCTGGGGGCTGCTGCCGTCGTGGGCGAAGGATCCGGCGATCGCGACGCGGCTCATCCAGGCGCGCGTCGAGACCGCCGCGGAGAAGCCCGCGTTCCGCTCCGCCTTCAAGGCGCGGCGCTGCCTGGTGCCGGCCGACGCCTTCTACGAGTGGGCGCAGACGCCCGCGGGCAAGCAACCCTATCTCGTGCGGCTGCGCTCGGGCGAGCCGCTCGCGCTCGCCGGCCTGTGGGAGCGCTGGCGCGGGCCCGACGGCGAGGTGCTCGACACCTACACGATTCTCACGACCGACGCGAACGCGTTGATCGCGCCGCTGCACGAGCGCATGCCGGTCATCCTGCCGCCCGAAAGCTGGGCGCTGTGGCTCAATCCGGCGCGCACGCCGCAGCAGGTGCTGCCACTCGCGCTGCCTTATCCGGCGCCCGCCTTGGCGATGCATCCGGTCGCCCGACGCGTCGGCAATGTGCGCAACGACGATCCGGGCCTGATCGAACCGGTGGCGACCTAGCCCGCCTCGCTCGGCGCCTGATCTGCCTCGGCCGCAGCGTGCCGGGTGTCGGCACGCTGCGCTTCGCGCCGCGCGAAGATCGCATCGCAGCCGGCGCGGAAGCGCTGCCACAGCGCCTGTTCCTCGGCGCGCGGCAGGCGCACGCTGCCTGCCTCGTCGCGCCAGCGCTGCTGCAGCTTTTTCGCCCGCGCGACAGCACGCCCGATCTCGGCGTCCTCGGCCGCCTCGAGCGCCGCGGCGATCAGGGCTTCGCGTCGCGCGACCTCCGCCGCTCGCGCCGCAGTGATTTGTTCGGCCGCGGCCGTCGCTAGTGCATCGAGGCGCTTGCGCAGCGCCCGCTCGGCGCGATGGCCGGCGTGGCCCAGTGTTCGCCAGCGCGCGAGGAAGTCGTGGCGGGTCGCCTCGACGACCTTGAAGTCGGCATGCTCCCAGGCGATTCCTGCGAACCACGCCTCCCACTCGGCGCACAAGGCCTCCTTGGCCGCGCGGGCCTCGTCCTCGTGTGCGGCCCGCTCGGCGCGTTGTGCGAGCACCGGCTCCCAGGCCTTGTCCTGCGCCGCATGGAATCGTTCCCACTGACTCTTGGAGGCGGGGCCGTGGGCGTCGAGCCGTTTCCACTCGGCGCCCAGGCGCGGCACCGCCTGTGCGCGCTCGTCGACCCCGACCTCGTCGTGCAGCAAGGCCTCGGCGGCGGCGATGAGCTGCTCGCGCGCCTGCTCGCCGCTCCAGCGCGCCCAGCCGCGCAGCCGTGCGAGCTGGGCACCGGCACGGCTCACTCGACCCTGCAGCGCTCCCGGCAGCCGGCCCGAGCCGACCGCCACGTCGATGCGGTGCATGATCGAGGTGGCTTCGGCGAGGTGGCCCTCGTCGAGCGCGCGTTCCAACTCGTCGACGAGTGCGGCGAGCGCGCCCTCGTCGAGGCGCGGGGCGGGTGGCTTGGCCCGGTCGCGCGCCTGCGCGGGGGCGGCTTGGGCTCCGGGCGGCACAGGCCGATGCGCGAAGGCGAGCCAACGCCGTTCGAGCGCCTCGCGCAGTCCCGCCCGGAGTGGTTTGGCGAGGCTCGACCACGCCGCGGTCGTGGCCTCGTCGGCGGTCGTGCCGGCGGTCAAGCCGGCGAGCAGGCTCTCGCAAGCGGCCGTTCGTTCCAGGTCCGCTTCGAGCGCAGTCAGCTCTGTGCGGATCGCGGCCAGGCCTTGTGCCAGCCCGCGTGGCGAGGGCAGCGCGGCGAGCCAGGACGGCAGGGCTGAGAGGGCGCGATCGTGTTCGGCGAGCCGGTGGCGCCATGCCGAGAGCTCGGCGGTCGAGGGGGCTTCGGCAGCGCGGATCTCGGCCGCCAGCGCCTCGGCGCGGGCGCACTCGGCCAAGTGCGCGCGCAGCACCTCGGCCTCGTCGCGGATCCGGCTGCGCAGTCGCTCGACCAGCTCGGCGCATTCAGTGGTGTCGGGGGCATCGGCGCCGAGTTCGGCGAGCCTGCGGTCGAAGTCCGTGAGCTGCGAGGTCGGGATCGGCCCCTCCGCGGGCAGCGCCCGCAGCGCGGCGGCGAGATTCCCGATGCGGGCGGCGCGTTCGGCCGCGTTGCGGCGGGTGCGCAGCAAGTCGTTGCAGTGGCGGAACACCCGTTTGTCGCGGTCGCGCAGCGCATCGGCGACCCTCTGCAGCAATTCGCCGTCGGTGATGCGTTGCGCGGCCATCAGCCGGACTTCGGACGAACGGCTGCGCATGGCAACCTCGGCAAGCGTCGCCTCGGCCTCGATGCGGCGTGCCCAGTCGGCGGCGAGGTGCTTGTCAGTGACCTGGCACAGCGCCTCGAGCCAGACGGCCAGCGAATCCTCGGGCTGCGGCGCGACGCCCGCCGCGGCCAGTGCGGCGCCCAGCTCGTGCTCGATGCGCTCGCGCACGGGCGCCTCGCTGGTCTCGGCGAGCGTCCGGCGCAGTCGGCCGACGTCGGCCGCGGCGCGCGGCGCCGAAGCGGGCGCCGACGGCGGGGCCGGTGTGGCGGCGATCTTGCGATCGGCGGATCTGCCGAAGAGCTTGGCAAGCCAGTTCATCGTGTCTCTCGCGATTCCAGTGGACTGAAACGTAATGCTAACGCGAACGCATCGGTGGATGCGGCGACGATGCGGTGCGGCGTGCGCGGGAGAGACGTGGGGAAGAGGCGAGGAAGTGAGCGAGGAGGCGATGGGACTGCTGTTGCGCCCTTGCCGAATGCGGTCGATGCCGAGGTGAGCGGCCAGGCGTGCGGGCTACGAACTCAGGTTCTCGGACCTCTAGGCGTGGCCCGTCCGGCCGTTCTGGTGGGGGGCAGTGGCGTCTGCGTCTGCGCGACCGCTGCGGTCGCGCCGGCGGGGCCGTAGCGCGTGGCGTGCACGTCCACGGTCAATGGGATCGCGATGAAGGCGAAGGTCATGACCGACAGCAGGGTGCCGAGGACCACGGTGACGTATTGTTTGAAGAACTCCGGTTCTGTTGTTTTCATTGGAATCTCCTGCGGGGTTGAGGGCAAATCTAGGGGATGCGGCGCCATCGTAGGTGGGGCGCCCCGATTCGCCGGTAAGGCCATGCAAGCGATCGTAAGCCGATGAAACAGGCGCGCCGGCCGGCAGGCGGGGCGCCACGCACAAGCCCTCAATGCGCACCGGTGGGCGCCGCGCAGGCGCCCCGCCGTGGTGCGATGCAATTTGTTGCACCAATCCGGGCGCGCGAGGGCAGGAGGCCAATCTGCAAAAATTTTTCGCCCGAAAGGGGCAATTTGGCATCGAGTCGTAAAAATCGGACCAAATCAGAAGGAACATTCCGGCGAGCCGGCGATATGCTGGCGTTCCCGCCCGACTCTTGGATGACTTGCCATGAATCTCTCCCAGGTCCTGCTCAACGCGCTGCGCGACCACGGCGCACACGAGATCTTCGGCATCCCAGGCGACTTCGCGCTGCCCTTCTTCAAGGTCGTCGAGGAGACCGGCATCCTGCCGCTCCATACCCTCAGTCACGAGCCCGGCGTGGGTTTCGCCGCCGACGCAGCGGCGCGCTTCCATAGCGGGCTGGGGGTGGCCGCCGTGACCTACGGGGCGGGCGCGCTCAACATGGTGAATCCGATTGCCGGCGCCTACGCCGAGAAGTCCCCTGTCGTCGTGATCTCGGGTGCGCCCGGGGCTGGCGAGTCACGCTCGGGGCTGCTGCTGCACCACCAGGCAAAGACGCTCGACTCGCAATACGCGGTCTATCGCGAGATCACTTGCGACCAGGCGCGCCTCACCGACGCGCGCAGCGCCCCGGCCGAGATCGCGCGGGTGTTGGCGAGCTGCCTGCGCGAGTCTCGCCCCGTGTATATCGAGCTGCCGCGAGATATGGTGGGCGTCGCCTGCGAGCCGGTGGTGCCGAGTCCGCCCCTGGCGGTCGATGCCGACGCGCTCGATGCCTGCGTCGGCGAGATCCTCGCGCGCGTGCGCGGCGCCGACGCGCCGGTGCTGATGGCCGGGGTCGAGGTGCGTCGCTTCGGGCTCGAGGATAAGGTCGCCGAACTCGCCCGCCGCCTCGGCGTGCCGGTGGTCACAAGCCTGATGGGGCGCGGCTTGCTCGCTGACACCGACGCGCCGCTGGTGGGCACCTACCTGGGCGTCGCCGGCCGCCCCGAGGTCACCGATCTGGTCGAGCGCTCGGATGCGCTGCTGCTCCTGGGCGTGATCATCTCTGACACCAACTTCGGCGTGTCTTCGCGCCAGATCGACCTGCGCCGGACCATCCAGGCGCTCGACCACCGCGTCACGCTGGGCTACCACACCTATCCGGACATCCCGCTTGCAGCGCTGGTCGAGGAACTGCTCGCCCGCCTGACCGCGGCACCGCTGCCGGTGCCGTTCGCGCGGCCGCGCTATCCGCGCGGGCTGCAGGCCGACGCAGGGCCGATCACGCCCAACGACATCGCACTCGCGGTGAACGACCTGATGGATGCTCACGGCCGCATGCCGATCGCGGCCGACATGGGCGATTGCCTGTTCACGGCGATGGACATCGAGCACACCGCGCTGGTCGCGCCCGGCTACTACGCGACCATGGGCTTCGGCGTGCCGGCCGGTCTCGGGCTGCAGGCTGCCTCGGGCGAGCGTCCGCTGATCCTGGTCGGCGACGGTGCCTTCCAGATGACCGGCTGGGAGCTCGGCAATTGCCGGCGCTACGGCTGGGACCCGATCGTGATCGTGTTGAACAATGCCTCGTGGGAGATGCTGCGCACCTTCCAGCCCGAGTCCGGCTTCAACAACCTCGATGACTGGGGCTTCGCCGGGATGGCGGCGGGCCTCGGCGGCGAGGGTGTGCGCGTGGCGACGCGGGCCGAACTCAAGGCCGCGCTCGAGCGCGCGGTGCGCACCCGCGGACGCTTCCAGCTGATCGAGGCGATGATCCCGCGCGGCGTGCTGTCCGACACGCTGGCACGCTTCGTCGCCGGGGTGCGGCGGCTGTCGCAGAAGTAACGCGCGTCGGTCGCGAGACGGTAGGGGCGACCCGGCGGGTCGCCCCTACGTCCGGTCATACGGCCTGCACGTCCCGGCACATCGTCACTGCATCCGCGCCGGTGTGCGACGCGCGTCGCAGCGTTTCGTGCCATCGGCTATGCTCGTCCGCCATGAGCAGCCCGCCCCGCCGCATCGCCCACCTCGACATGGACGCCTTCTACGCCTCCGTCGAGCTCCTGCGCTACCCGGAGCTGCGCGGCCGGGCGGTGGTGATCGGCGGGCGGCGGGCCGACCAGCCGGTCATCGGTGGCGACGGCGTGCGCCGCTTCGCTCGGCTGCGCGACTACGCCGGCCGCGGCGTGGTGACGACCTCGACCTACGAGGCGCGCGCGCTCGGCGTCTTTTCGGCGATGGGGGTGATGAAGGCCGCCCAGCTCGCGCCCGACGCGGTGCTGCTGCCGGCCGACTTCGACGCCTACCGTCACTACTCGCGGCTCTTCAAGGCGGCGGTGGCGCGGATCGCGCCGTGCATCGAGGATCGCGGCATCGACGAGATCTACATCGATCTCACCGAGGTCGCGGGCGAGACGCGCGCGCTCGCAACGGCGCTCAAGGCGGCGGTGCATGAGGCGACGGGGCTGACCTGCTCGATCGGCGTGGCGCCCAACAAGCTGCTGGCGAAGCTCGCCTCGGAGCTCGACAAACCCGACGGGATCACCGTGCTCGGGCCGGGCGAGCTCGAGGCGCGCATCTGGCCGCTGCCGGTGCGCAAGGTGAACGGCATCGGCCCGAAGGCCGCCGAGAAGCTCGCCGCGCTCGGCATCGCGACGGTGGGCGAGCTCGCCGTCGCCGACGCGGGGCTGCTCCAGGCGCACTTCGGCCGCAGCTACGCGGCCTGGCTGGTTGCGGCCGCGCACGGCCGCGACGAGCGCCCGGTCGTCACTCACTCCGAGCCCAAGTCGATCTCGCGCGAGACCACCTTCGAGCGCGACCTGCACGTCCGCCACGACCGCGCGGCGCTCTCGGCGATCTTCACCGGGTTGTGCCAGCGCGTTGCCGAGGACTTGCGGCGCAAGGGCTATGCCGGGCGCAACGTCGGCATCAAGCTGCGCTACGACGACTT
>JARFTX010000124.1 GCA_029289265.1 Gammaproteobacteria bacterium | reverse complement strand
CCGGTGATGTTCTGCAGGAACAGCAGCGGGATGCCGCGCTGGGCGCACAGCTCGACGAAGTGCGCGCCCTTCTGGGCGGACTCGCCGAACAGGATGCCGTTGTTCGCGACGATGCCGACCGGATAGCCGTAGAGCTGCGCGAAGCCGGTCACCAGCGTCGTGCCGTAGCGCGCCTTGAACTCGTCGAAGCGCGAGCCGTCGACGATGCGCGCGATCACCTCGCGCACGTCGTAGGGCTTGCGCGTGTCGGCCGGGATCACGCCGTAGATCTCCTCCGGGTCGTAGAGCGGCTCCTCGCCGCCGCCCAGCGCCATCGACACGGGCTTGACGCGGTTGAGGTTGGCGACGATGCGCCGCGCGATGTAGAGCGCATGGGTGTCGCTCTCGGCGAGATGGTCGGCGACCCCCGAGATGCGCGTATGCACGTCGCCGCCGCCCAGATCCTCGGCGCTCACCACCTCGCCGGTCGCCGCCTTCACCAGCGGCGGGCCGCCGAGGAAGATCGTGCCCTGGTTCTTGACGATGACCGCCTCGTCCGACATCGCCGGCACGTAGGCGCCGCCCGCGGTGCACGAGCCCATCACCACCGCGATCTGCGGGATGCCCTGGGCGCTCATGTTGGCCTGGTTGAAGAAGATGCGGCCGAAGTGGTCGCGGTCGGGGAAGACCTCGTCCTGGGTCGGCAGGTTGGCGCCGCCCGAGTCGACCAGGTAGATGCACGGCAGGTTGTTCATCTGCGCGATCTCCTGCGCGCGCAGGTGCTTCTTCACCGTCATCGGGAAGTAGCTGCCGCCCTTCACGGTCGCGTCGTTGGCGACGATCATGCACTCGACGCCCTTGACGCGCCCAATGCCGGTGATCACGCCGGCTGACGGCGCGTCGTTGTCGTACATGCCGAAGGCGGCGAGCTGGCCGACCTCGAGGAACGGCGTGCCCGGGTCGAGCAGGTGATTGACGCGGTCGCGCGGCAGCAGCTTGCCGCGCGCGGTGTGCTTGGCGCGCGCGCCCTCGCCACCGCCGAGCGAGACCTCGGCGGCCTTGTCGCGCAGGTCGGCGACGAGCGCCCGCAGCGAGGCGGCGTTGGCCTGGAACTCGGGGCTTCGCGTGTTGATGCCCGACTTGATGGTGCTCATGTGTTCTTGTCCCCTTCTTGTAATGGCAGGGCGGTCATACCACACAGGACGCAGTTAGCAGGTCCCTTCCCCTTCAAGGGGAAGGACAGGATGGGGATGGGTTTCGCAATCGACACCCGCACAGTCCCCCCATCCCCACCCCAACCCGGGAGTCTCCGCTTCGCTCCGCCGCTCCGCAGGCGGCGAGCGATGCTCGCCGAAACCCCTGCTTCGCCCCCTTGAAGGGGGAGAAAACGCCCCCTCACATCGTCTCCGCGAACAGCTCGCGGCCGATCAGCATGCGGCGACTCTCGCTGGTGCCGGCGCCGATTTCGTAGAGCTTGGCGTCGCGCAGCAGGCGCCCGGTGGGGTACTCGTTGATGTAGCCGTTGCCGCCGAGCAGCTGGATGGCGTCCAGCGCCACCTGGGTGGCCTTTTCCGCGCAGTAGAGGATCACGCCGGCGGCGTCCTTGCGCGAGGTCTGGCCGCGGTCGCAGGCAGCCGCCACGGCATAAAGATAGGCGCGGCAGGCGTTCAGCGTGGTGTACATGTCGGCGATCTTGCCCTGTACCAGCTGGAACTCGCCGATCGACTGGTCGAACTGCTTGCGCTCGTGGATATAGGGCACCACGACATCCATGGCGGCCTGCATGATGCCGATGGGGCCGGCGGCGAGCACGGTGCGCTCGTAGTCCAGGCCGCTCATCAGCACCCGCACGCCCTTGCCAAGCTCACCGAGGATGTTCTCTTCCGGCACTTCGCAGTCCTGGAACACCAGTTCGCAGGTGTTGGAGCCGCGCATGCCCAGCTTGTCGAGCTTCTGGGCGGTGGAGAAGCCCGGCATGCCCTTCTCGATGATGAAGGCGGTGATGCCCTTGGAACCGGCGTCCGGGTCGGTCTTGGCGTAGACCACCAGCACGTCGGCGTCGGGGCCGTTGGTGATCCACATCTTGTTGCCGTTGAGGATGTACTTGTCACCCTCCTTGCGCGCACGCAGCTTCATGGAGACCACGTCGGAACCGGCGCCCGGCTCGGACATCGCCAGCGCGCCGATGTGCTCGCCGCTGATCAGCTTGGGCAGGTACTTGGCCTTCTGCTCGGCATTGGCGTTGATCTTGAGCTGGTTGACGCACAGGTTGGAGTGCGCGCCATAGGAGAGACCCACCGAGGCGCTGGCGCGGGAGATCTCTTCCATGGCGATACAGTGGGCCAGGTAGCCCATGCCGCTGCCGCCGTCCTCTTCCGGCACGGTGATGCCGAGCAGGCCCATGTCGCCGAACTTCTGCCACAGGTCGTTGGGGAACTCGTTCTTCTCGTCGA
This sequence comes from Gammaproteobacteria bacterium, assembly GCA_029289265.1. Classification (GTDB taxonomy): domain Bacteria; phylum Pseudomonadota; class Gammaproteobacteria; order Burkholderiales; family Rhodocyclaceae; genus JARFTX01. Next base: position 105 of record JARFTX010000124.1, on the reverse strand, counting down.
TCTCGGCGGCGCGCGGGGCGATCTCGTCGCGGGCGAAGGCGTTGACCTGGTCGCGCAGCATGTTCAGTTCGTCGGCGAGGCCGAAGTCGAGGGGCTTGTAGGACA
>JARFTX010000123.1 GCA_029289265.1 Gammaproteobacteria bacterium | reverse complement strand
GGATGGTGTTGATGTCGAGGTTGTTGGTCGGCTCGTCGAGCAGCAGGATGTCGGGGTTGGCGAAGAGCGCCTGGCACAGCAGCACGCGCAGCTTCCAGCCCGGCGCGACGTTCTTCATCGGCCCGTTGTGCAGTTCGGAGCCGATGCCGACGCCGAGCAGCAGCTCGCCGGCGCGCGCCTCCGCGGTGTAGCCGTCGTACTCGGCGAAGCGCGCCTCCAGTTCGGCGGCGTGCATGTAGTCGTCCTCGCTCGCCTCGGGGTTGGCGTAGATCGCGTCCTTCTCGCGCTGGCAGGCCCACATCTCCTCGTGGCCCATCAGCACCACGTCGAGCACGCGCATGTCCTCGTAGCCGAACTGGTCCTGGCGCAGGTAGGCCATGCGCTCGTTGGGGTCCTTCGAGACGTTGCCGGCGCTCGATTCGAGGGCGCCGCACAGGATCTTCATGAAGGTCGACTTGCCGGCGCCGTTGGCGCCGATCAGGCCGTAGCGGTTGCCCTCGCCGAACTTGACGGAGACGTTCTCGAACAGGGGCTTGGCCCCGAACTGCATGGTGATGTTGGCGGCGACGAGCACTTGGAATCCTGGACTGGAGTGGGTGTAACAAAGCGTTGAATTATAACGCGTCCAGGTCCGTCGTCGGGCCGGCGGGCGGCAATCGGGCTGAGCGCGTGGCCGGGTAGTGCCCTGGCGGGAGCCGCCCCAGAGGGCCGAGCCGCCAGGCGGCCAAGCGGCGCTGGTCGCCTCCGGACCGCGACGAAATGCCGGCCCCTGGCGCATCCGGGGGTGCTCAGCGCGGCGCGGCGATATCCAGCTGGGCTGGCTGCGTCGGCCAGATGCCGCGCTCGAGCGCGCGCCCAGCCTCGATCACCAGCCAGCTCTGGCGGCCGTAGTGCGGCAGCGGCCGCAACGCGCTCCGGAGCGCCTCGGCGTCGCCGACGGCGACGAGCGCGGCGGGCGCACCCGAAGGCAGGCGCAGCGTCCACAGGCGCACGTCGCCCCGGCCGGCGACCTCGGGCGGCGCAGCCGGCAGGTCGTGGCGGGCGAGCCAGGCGGCGATCGCTTCGTCGGTGCCGACGACGAGGAGCGGCGCCGCCCCCGGTGCGCGGGCCGCGTCGTGCGCCAGCGGGCGGTGGTCGAAGAGCCGGGCAGCGAGTTCGTGGGCTGCCGTGCGCTGGGCGGCTTCGACGAGCGCGACCAGCGCCGCGCGGCGGTCGAGCTGGACCTCGCGCAGGATGGGCGGCGCTTCGTCGGGCGCGAGCCGGCGCAGCAGCCGGTGCTCGGGGTCGAGCGTGACGGCGTGCGCGCCGGCCGGCGCGTCGAGCGCGACCGCGCGATGGGTTCCGTCGAGCCTGACCCTGTGCGTCACGGTGCCGTCGGTGCCCTCGAGGCGCAACGGAAGGTCGATCTCATAGGCGGGCGCCGACTGCGCGACGGTGACGACGACGCGGTCGTCCTCGTGCATGGCCGCCTCGAGCCGGACTTCGGGCAAGCCGGTGCGCGCGAGCCATTGCTCGAAGAAGGGCCCGAGCGGCTCGCCCGCCTCGGCCTCGAAGGCGGCGCGCAGCGCCTCCCAGCCGGCGACGCGAAAACGGTGCTCGGCCCAGAAGCGGCGCACCGCGCGGTCGAAGGCGTCCGCGCCGATGCGATCGTGCAGCATCACGAACAGCATCGCCGCCTTGCCGTAGCCGACCGCGCGGGCGATGCCGTGATGACGCGCGGTGAACTCGGCGAGCGGGCGGTCGTCGCCGGGCGCGATCGCGGAGAGCTCGCGCAGCCAGGCGAGCCGCATCTCGTGCGCCTTGTCGGCGCCCTCGCGCAACGCGTAGGCGTAGTCGGCCATGAAGGTGGTCAGCCCCTCGCTCCAGTTGCCGCGCGCGTAGTCGGGATAGACGCCGTTGCCCCACCAGTTGTGCAGCACCTCATGGCCGAGCGAGGTCGCGCGGATGAAGGGCAGGCGCAGCACGTCGATGCCGAGGTAGGTGAGTGAGGGCATGCCGAAGCCGGTCGGCGTCGGGCTCGACACCACCGAGAAACCGTCGAACGGATAGGGGCCGATCCAGCCCTCGTAGAGCTCGATGAACTCGCGCACCGAGTCGAGATAGCCGTCGGCGAGCGGCGCAAGCTCGGCGTGGAAATAGGTGCGCAGCGCGAGCGCGCGGCCGTCGGCGGAGCGCATCGTGCGCTCGTCGACGCGGTAGGGCCCGGCCATGAGGTCCATGCCCTCGCCCGGCGCGGGGAAGTCGAACTCGGCGACGCCGCGTCCGGCCTCGCTGTGTTCGCCGACCAGCGTGCCGGCGACCAGCCCGCGCTGGCCCTCGGGCAGCGCGAGCCGCAGGCGCCAGGCATGCAGCAGCGGCGCGCCGTCGCGCGCGAGCAGCGGATACCACAGGCTGGCCGCCGGCAGAAAACTGCCGCGCGGGTCCAGCCCCGAGGCGCGTGCCCCCAGGGTGTCGCGGTGCAGCAGGTCGGCCGGGGTCGGGTGCAGCGTGCCGCCCCACTCGACGCGCACGCTGCGGCCGGGCGCGCCGGCCGGAATCGTCAAGCGCTGGGCGCGCGCGCCGGGCGCGGCCGGTGCCCGCCGCGCACCGTCGAGCGCGCGCACGGCGAGGCGG
>JARFTX010000122.1 GCA_029289265.1 Gammaproteobacteria bacterium | reverse complement strand
AGCCGCTGTTGCGCAAGCCCGCCGCGATGCCGTTGATCGAGATATGGATGCCGTTGCGGGTGCGCTCGTCGCTGCCGGCAGCGGCGGCGGCTTCGCGGTGGCGGCGCAGCAGCTCGACCTGGACGTGGTTGAGCGGGTCCAGGTAGGGGAAGCGATTGCGGATCGAGCGCTTGAGCAGTGGGTTGCCGTCGAGCAGCGCGGCCTGGCCGGTGATCTTGAGCACCGCCTCGACGGTGGCCTGGTGCTCGGCGCGGATGCGCCCGAAGATCGCCTCGCGCAGCGCGGCGTCCTTGACCAGCTCGGCGTAGCGGCTGGCGATCGCGAGGTCGGTCTTGGCCAGCACCATGTCCATGTTCGACAGCAGGGTCTGGAAGAAGGGCCACTCGCGGTTCATGCGCTGCAGCAGCGCCAGGCCGTCCGCGGGCTGGCGGGCGAGCAAGGCCTGCACCGCGCTGCCAAAGCCGTACCAGCCCGGCAGCATCACCCGGCACTGCGACCAGCTGAAGACCCAGGGGATGGCGCGCAGATCCTCGATGGCGGTGCTCTTCTTGCGCGAGGCCGGGCGGCTGCCGATGTTGAGCGCGGCGATCTCGCTGATCACGGTCGATTCCCAGAAGTAGCGCTCGAAGCCCTCGGTCTCGTAGACCAGGCCGCGGTAGGCGGCGAAGGCGGCGTCCGACAAGGCCTGCATGGCCTCGAGGAAGGCCGCCGGGGTGGGCGCGGCGCTGGCCGGGCGCAGGCTGGTCTCGAGCGTGGCGGCCACCAGCACCTCGAGGTTGCGCCGGCCCACTTCCGGGTTGCCGTACTTGGCGCCGATCACCTCGCCCTGCTCGGTGAGCCGGATCTGGCCCTGCACCGCGCCCTCGGGCTGAGCGAGGATGGCCTGGTAGCTCGGCCCGCCGCCGCGCCCCACCGAACCGCCGCGGCCGTGGAACAGGCGCAGGCGCACGCCGTGGCGGGCGAAGGTGGCCACCAGCTCGCCCTCGGCCTTGTACAGCGCCCAGCCCGAGGTGAGGAAGCCGCCGTCCTTGTTGCTGTCCGAGTAGCCGAGCATGACCTCCTGGGTGTGGGCGCGCGCCTCGAGCAGGCCGCGGTAGGCCGGGATCGAGAACAGGCGTTCCATCACGCCGGCGGCGTTCTCCAGGTCGCCGATGGTCTCGAACAGCGGCACGATGTTCACGTCGAGCGCGTTCTCGAGCGGGCGCAGCAGCCCGGCCTCCTTCAGCAGCACGGCCAGCTCGAGCAGGTCGGAGACGTCGTCGGTCTTGGAGATGATGCAGTTGCGGATGGCGGCGCTGCCGTAGCGCTGGTGGATGCCGCGCGCGGCGCGGAAGATGGCGAGCTCGCCCGCGCTCTCCTCGGAGTAGGCGACGTGGGGCGAGGCGAGCGGGCGCGCGGTGGCGAGCTCTTCGAGCAGCAGCGCGCAGCGCGCGGCCTCGTCAAGGCTGGAATAGGCGGTGCCGGGACGGGCCACTTCGAGCAGCTCGGCGACCACGCGTTCGTGCACGTCCGAGTTCTGGCGCAGGTCGAGCGGCGCGAGATGAAAGCCGAACACCTTCACCGCGCGGCGCAGGTGGCGCAGCCGCCCGCGCGCGAGCGCGGCCGAGCCGTTGGCCACCAGCGAGTGGTGCAGGGTGTCGAGGTCCTCGGCGAGCGCGTCGGCGCCGGCATAGGGCTCGGCCGCGGCCACTGCGGGGCGGGCCGGGGCGTGGCCGAGCAGCGCCTGGTAGGTGGCCGCCAGGCGGGCGTAGATGCCGGTGATGGCGCGCCGGTAGGGTTCGTCGCTGCGGTGCGGCGAGTGGTCGGGCGAGCGCTCGGCCAGCGCCAGCAGCGCCTCCGAGGCCGAGACCAGGCCCAGCCCGAGCGAGAGCTGCGAGCCCAGGGTGTGCAGCTCGGTGAGGTAGTAGCCCAGGGCGACGGCCGCCTGCATGGCGAGCGCGCGCTCGAGCACCTCGGCGGTGACGAAGGGGTTGCCGTCGCGATCACCGCCGATCCAGCTGCCCACCTGCACGAAGGCGGCCAGCTCGGGCGCGCCCAGCGCCGGGTCGGCCGCGGCCAGGCGGTCTTCCAGGCTGGCGTACAGACGCGGCAGCTCGCGCAGGAAGGTGGTGTCGAAATACGACAGGCCGTTATTGACCTCGTCGATCACCGACAGCTTGGCGGTGCGCAGCATGCGCGTCTGCCACAGCGTGAGCACCGCGCGGCGCAGCGCCTCGTCGCTGGCTGCGGCCTCCTCGGGGGTGAGCTGCATGCGGTCGCGCTCGTCGAGCAGGCGCGCGATCACGGTCTCGCAGTTGAGGATGCTCTTTCGTTGCACCTCGGTGGGGTGGGCGGTGAGCACCGGCGACACCAGCGCACCGTCGAAGAACGCGACCAGGCCTGCAGCATCGGTCACGCCGCTGTCGAACACCGCCTGCAGCGCGTGCGGCAGGCTGCCCTCGCGCGGGGCCGAGCCCGCCACCAGGTGCGCGCGCGAGCGCCGGATGTGGTGCTGGTCCTCGGCGATGTTGGCCAGGTGCGAGAAGTAGCTGAAGGCGCGCACGACCTGGATCGTCTGGTCGCGCGACAGCGCATCGAGGATGTCCTCGAGCTCGCGCCGGGCCGCAATGTCGTCGTCGCGGCGAAAGCGCACCGAGTTCTGGCGGAT